>NZ_JCALDL010000009.1:0-180341 GCF_059812855.1 Mycobacterium sp. NGS35 | reverse complement strand
GCGAAATTTCGCTCTGCACTCACGTTCGGTGTAACTCAGGGCAAACGCCTAGCGCACCGTCGCGAAGAACTTCCGGACGTCTTCGACGAACAAGTCCGGCTGCTCGAATGCGGCGAAGTGCCCGCCGCGCGGCATCGCGGTCCAGTGCGTGATGTTGTACTTGGGCTCACACCAGTGCCGCGGAGGGCGCACGACCTCCTTCGGGAAAGATGCTATGCCCGTGGGCATTTCGACGCGGCCTGAGCTGCCGAAGTAGTTGTAGCTTTCCCAGTACATCCGGGCCGATGATGCGGCCGACGCCGTCACCCAGTACGTCATCACGTTGTCGAGCAGCTCGTCTTTGGTCAGTGCGTTCTCCGGATGCCCGTCGCAGTCCGTCCACGCCCAGAACTTCTCGACGATCCAGGCCAGCTGCCCGACCGGGGAATCGACCAACCCGTAGCCGACTGTTTGCGGACGCGTCGACTGTTGCTTGGAGTAGCCCGAATCCCACTTGTCGTAGTAGCGCATGGCCTTCAGCGCTTGCTTCTCCTCTGGTGTCGGATCACTCAGATCGCCTGGCGGGAAAGCGATCGCGAAGTTGAGGTGGATCCCCACGCAGTGGTTGATCGCGCCGTTGCGGCCGATCGCCGTCGTCACCGCGGCGCCCCAGTCGCCGCCTTGCGCGCCGTAGCGGTCGTAGCCCAGCCGGGTCATCAACGTCTCCCACGCGTCGGCGGTCTTGTCGACGCCCCATCCGGTGGTGGTCGGCTTTCCTGAGAACCCGTAGCCGGGCAGCGACGGGCAGACCACGTGGAATCCGGCGTCGTTGAGCGGCTCGATCACCTTCTGGAACTCCACAATCGAGCCGGGCCAGCCGTGGGTGATGATCAGCGGGAACGCGTCGTCGTTGCGGGAGCGCTGATGGATGAAGTGGATGGTCAGCCCGTCGATCTCGGTGGTGAACTGGTCGAACCGGTTCAGTGCGGCTTCGCGGGAGCGCCAGTCGTACCCGTCGGCCCAGTACTCGGCGAGTTCCCGGGTGTAGGCCAGCGGGATGCCCTGGCTCCAATCGTCGACGGTTTCGCGCTCCGGCCACCGGGTGTGGGCGAGCCGGCGTCGCAAGTCGTCGAGGACGTCGTCGGGCACCGCGATGCGAAACGGGCTAACAGCGGTCACAGCTCGACCTCCCTACCGCGATTTCGGTGCGCAAACCGGCGCTCAGCGCAGGGAAACGCACCGAAATCGCACACTCTCAGGCGCTGGCTTTGACTTTCGCGGCCGCCGACTCCGGCATCGGCTCGTAACGGGTGAACGTGCGGGTGAACGAGCCTGCACCGTGAGACAGCGAACGCAGGTCGATCGCATACCGGGTCAGCTCCACTTCGGGCACCTCGGCCTTGATCATCGTGCGGTTGTCGCCGACGTTGTCCGTGCCGAGCAAGCGGCCGCGTCGGCCGGACAGGTCGCTCATCACCGCGCCCACCAGATCGTCGGGCACCACCACCGACACCGTGTCCACCGGTTCGAGCAAGTTGATCTTCGCCGCGGCGGCCGCCTCCCGCAGCGCCAGCGCACCGGCCATCTGGAAGGCCATGTCGCTCGAGTCGACGCTGTGCGCCTTTCCGTCGAGCAGCGTCACCCGGATGTCGACAACGGGATAGCCTGCGGCAACGCCCTTTTCCATCTGTGCGCGCACGCCCTTTTCGACACTGGGAATGAACTGGCGCGGAATCGCGCCGCCCACGACCTTGTCGACGAACTCGAATCCCGATCCCTCCGGCAGCGGCTCCACCTCGATGTCACAGACCCCGTACTGGCCGTGTCCGCCGGACTGCTTGACATGGCGGCCGTGGCCTTTTGCCTTGCTGCCGAACGTTTCTCGCAGCGGCACCCGCAGTTCGACGGTGTCGACGGTGACCCCGAAGCGGTTGGCGAGCGCGTCGAGGACCACACCGGCGTGCGCTTCGCCCATGCACCACAACACAATCTGGTGTGTTTCCTGGTTCTGCTCGATACGCAAAGTCGGGTCCTCGGCGGCCAACCGCTGCAGACCCACCGACAGCTTGTCTTCGTCGGTCTTCGCGTGCGCCTGCACCGCCACCGGCAGCAGCGGCTCGGGCATCGACCACGGCTTGAGTACCAGCGGTTCGCCCTTGTCCGACAACGTGTCTCCGGTCTCTGCCCGGGTGAGTCGGCCGATCGCGCAGATGTCGCCGGCGATGACGGCCGGGGCCGGCCGCATCTGCTTGCCCAGCGGAAACGACAGCGGCCCGATGCGTTCGTCTTCGTCGTGGTCGGCGTGGCTGCTGTGCTCGTAGAACTGACTGAAGTGACCCGAGACATGCACCGTCGCATCGGGTCGGATGGTGCCGGAGAACACGCGCACCAGGCTCACCCGCCCGACGTACGGGTCGGAGGTCGTCTTGACCACCTCGGCCAGCAACGGGCCGGCCGGGTCGCAGGTGAGGTGCGTGCGTGCGGCACCCTGAGGCGTGAACACCTCCGGCAGCGGATGCTCTAGCGGTGACGGGAAGCCGCTGGTCGCCACCTCCAGCAACTCGAGCGTTCCGACGCCGGTACTGCTGCAGACCGGAATGACCGGAAAGAACGACCCACGCGCGACCGCCTTCTCCAGGTCCTCGATCAACACCGCCTGGTCGATGTCCTCACCACCGAGGTAGCGGTCCATCAACGACTCGTCCTCGGACTCCTCGATGATGCCTTCGATCAGCGAGCCGCGGGCATCTCCGATCCGGTCGGTATACGACGAATCAGGTTCTCGCACTTCATGTTTGCCGTCCTTGTACAAAAAACAGCGCTGAGTCAGCAGCCCGAGCAAACCGTTGTCCACCGGAAGGTACAGCGGCAACACCTTGTCGCCGAACACGTCCCGGGTGGCGGCCAGCGCGTTCTCGTAATTGGCACGCGGGTGGTCGAGCTTTGTCACCACCACCGCCCGCGGCATGCCCACCTGGTCGCATTCCTGCCACAGCATCTTGGTGGGCTCGTCGACGCCCTCGTTGGCGGCTATCACGAACAGCGCGCAGTCGGCGGCTCGCAGGCCGGCGCGCAACTCGCCCACGAAGTCGGCGTAGCCGGGGGTGTCGATCAGGTTCACCTTGACGCCGTCGTGCATCAGCGGCGCGACCGCCAGCCCCACCGAACGTTGCTGGCGGATCTCGGCGTCGTCGAAGTCGCACACTGTGGTGCCGTCGACCACCGACCCGGCTCGCGGAAGCACCCCCGCGGCTACCAGCAGCGCCTCGACGAGTGTGGTTTTACCGGCCCCCGACGGCCCCACCAGGACCACATTGCGGATGGCCGCCGGGCTGTCCACGACCGGCGCGGCACCACCCCCTTTGGCTGTGCTGCTCTTGTCTGCCACGGCATTCCCTCCGAGCGCTTCGTTGCCACCGGATGTGTAGTCCACAATTCCCCCAAGCACCCATCGAGCACAAGGACCAACCGGGTATGCCGTCACGCGACCGCGACGAGTCGGGCAACGCCCGCAATGCGCGTCCCCGCGACGCGTTGGGCCGGCCGCTCCCGCGCGGCAGCCAGGGCGTGCCCCGCATCCCCGACGACCTCGACCTCGCGCCGACCGAAACCCTGCGCTACGCCCAAGACCTCCTCGACCGTGGGCTCGCGTTCAACGCTCACGAGGTGCTGGAGGCGGCCTGGAAAAACGGGCCCGCCCAAGAGCGCATGCTGTGGCAGGGGCTGGCTCAACTGGCGGTCGGGATCACCCATATCCAGCGTGGAAACCGCAGGGGCGCAAGCGCACTGCTCGACCGCGCGGTGGCCCGGCTGAAATCGAGCGCGCGGCCGGTGCCGCACGGGATCGACGCCGACGGGCTGGTGCGCCACGCCGAGCAGTTGAGTGCCGACGTGCGCGCCGGCGCCGACATCACACCGGAGCGGCTGCGGCCGCGTCTGGTGGTCAGCGCGGCGGGTCGCCCCGCCACATGAAGCTGTTGACGTAGGCGGCCATGTCCAGCGCGAGCGCAAGATTGACGCCCGACGGCTGGCCGGTGCTGAAGTCCGGCGTGAAGCGGTGGTACGGACCGACGGCCGCGGCGATCAATGCCAGATCGTGCTTCACCGCGACCATCACCAGCACGCGCAGCCGCACGAAGTTGCCCGCCGCGTCTTGTGGATACACGTCAGCCACCTCGCCGTAGCCCAGCTGGTAGCCGACCATCGCGTTCGGGATTTCGTAGTCCTTGACCGCGTCGGGATAGGTCTCGTCGAGCAGCTCGTGCGCGATGTCGACCGGCTGCCGGCCCAGTGCCGGCTCGCCGAACAGCTGCATGGTGCCGCCGTCACCGCCGGTGAACTCCGCGGTCACGCCGTTCGGTTTCATGCTGACGCGGTAGGCGGTGCCCGGACCGGGGTACGCCACCGAGAATGCACCGTCTCCAGACGTGAAGCGCGGCAACCGTTGCACCGGTTTTCCGAGTGGCGGCTGGCCGCAGTCCGGTGGGCAGACGTATCGCGGTGCCGATGGGGTGAGCAGTTGAAACGCCACCACCACGCCGACGATCACCACGGCCACCCCGACCAGAAGCTGCACCAGCACCCGGCGATGCGAGGTGTGCCGTACCGGCGCCGCCGCATAAGAGCCTGCCGGCAGCGCGTAGCCCGGTAGCACCGAGTGATCGAGGGATGCGGGCGCGCTCACGGACCCTCCGGGCGCGGCTCGATCCGCACGGGCCGGTGTCGCCGTCTTTCGGTGCGTGACGTGCGGGACGACGCGCGGATGGCCGCGCCACAATGCGGGCAGAACGCCATGTCGGGGATCACGTGCCTGCAGTGCTCGCACAACAGCGGTTCGGAGCTCACCGGCTCTTGTGTCTCACGCAGCAGCGCCATGTGCAGCACCATCCGCAGGGCCAGCAGCATCATCAGCGCGACCGCCAAATGCACCACCAATTGCCATGTTTCGGGGGCAGGAGACGCATCCGTCAGCCCGACGATCGCGTAGGCGATGAGTATGGTCACCGTGGCGGGCAGTGGATGCGCTAGCGCCTGACCCCGATGTTGGTGTGCTGGAACGGGTTTGGTGAACCAGAGGGTCGCGCCGAGCATGCCGCCGGCCGTCGCGGCGACAAGGGACATCGCCACGCCGCGAATGACGGCTTCGGCGATCAGCCCGATGATCGGGCGGTTGGTGGCCATCAACCCGGTGGCGAACTGCGGCGTCAACCGCGTGAGCGTGGCAGCGGCGGTGAAGCTCATCGCCGTGATCGCGCCTACGAGAAAGCCGTCCAATGACTCGCGTGGGCCGACACTCCACAGCCGCGCCGCCACGCTCGGCACCAGCATCACCAGTGCACCGCCGACCGGGATCAGAAGCCCCTCCCACAGCGGCTGCTTGAACTCCATGCCAGTGCGAAACGCGACGTCGTAGCTGCGGGCGATTACCGCGCCGGTTTGCCACGCCCAGCCGACGCCCAGGACGATCGCCAGAGCCGTACTGAACAGCAGGACGCGCCGCGGCAGATCGCGGTAGGTGTGCGACTCGAGCAGATAGAGATGGAACAGCAGCGGCAAGCCGAGCACGCTGACCGCAATCAACGGCGCCTGCCACCGCAGCGCCGAGAACGCGGCCAACGCCGCCACCAGCACCGCCAATCCGATCCGGAACGGCGCTTGAGAGCGGTGGTGCAGATGCGGGAACAGCGAGCTCGTCACCGACGGCAGCAACACGTGCTGGGTCGGTGCCGCACTGAACGCCCGCAACCGCAGCCACGCCGGCCCGTCACCGCGCTGCGCCTTCAGGTGTGAGCCGCAATAGCCACAGAACGCGCCCGCGGGCACGTCGGCTTCGCACACCGGGCACGCGGTGGTCGGCACCTCGCCGGTACTCATCACGCGCCCTTCTGGATGTCGAGGATGTCGCGGGCCAGGTTCGTCACGTTCGGCGGCCCCAGCCCGGTGATCAGGTCGTATCCCGGGGTGGCGACATCCACTGCGTTCGCGCCGAGCGACACGTCGCGAAACGCCGGGCGCGACGCCCCGGCCGCCACCCGGTACAGCAGCGGGTTCAGCGCACCCAGCGCATGGCCGCTGTTGGCGATCAGGTACTGGTTCATCACTGCGGCGAGTCCCGCCCAGATCGGTGCCGCCTGCGAGGTGCCGCCGCCGACCAGCACCTGCTGGCCGAACACGATCCGCAGTCCGGTGAACGGGTCTGCGACCGCGGCGACGTCGGGAGACAGCCGGTGGGTGCCGTCTCGCGCCGACGTGACACCCTGTTGCCATCCGGGGCGTGCGAAGAGCGCCGACACGCCGCCGCTGCTGCCGGTTGTCAGAGGCGAGTTCACCCACGCCTGCTCGGCCAGCCACCCCCCGTTCTCGTCGAGCGACAACGCCGTGCCACCCACTGCGGTCATCTCCGGCAACGACGAAACCGCGTCCAGGCCAATATCATTCGGCCCCGGCGGGGATGACCAGTCGTCACCGCCCTTGCACTGCAGGCCGCCGTTGTCGCCGGTGGCTGCGAACGCTGTGGTACCGCGGGCCTGCGCCTTGGCGAGCGCCGCGCGGACCGGCGCGAGATCGGCGGCAGTCAACAACCGGTCACACGCCCAGCCGATCGACAGGCTCCAGACCGCGCCCGGGAAGCGTCGATCGGCGTCGTCGAACATCGCCGCAATCTTCTCGAAATTGCCGTCGCCTTGAAGTGTGGGCACGGCATTGATTACCACCAGCTGCGCGTCCGGGGCGACCGCATGGGCGACCTCGAGATCCATCGTGGTCTCGCCGGTCGGCTTGCCCGGTTGACCGCCGATGAGCACCGGTGCGAAGGACGGCAGCCCTGATTGCTGTGCGAACGTATCGAGGTCGGCTTGGTCGAAACCGTCGAATTCGAAGAACACGATGGTGGCGCCTTTACCGGTGAAGCCTTGAGCAACAAGGCCATTCGCGTTGTAAGCCGTCAACAGCTCGACAGGGGTCAGGCCCGGCTGGCGGCCGGTCAGCGGCACAGGCGGGCGTGCCGTGTGGTGCGGTGTATAGCCGAGGATCCTTCCGACGCCGCTCACTTCGAGGTCCAGCGAAGCCGGCATGGACGGCTGCTGCGGCGACGCGTAGAACACCTGACCGCGCCGCCCGCGGTACTCGTGCACCGCGACGTCGAACGTCTCGGCGACGGCGCTGGGTGCGCCCTCCACGATCGCCCAGGTGTCGCCCGGACGCCAGCGCACCGACAGCGCGTTGTCGCGCGCCCAAGCCGCCAACGCTCGCGGCCGGCTTGCGTCGCGCAGCATGACGGTCATCTGTACCTCGCCGGTGGACGCGTGCCCGAGATCGGTTGAAGCGCTGAGCAATAACGCCAGTGGGCCGTCGACCACACGTGAATCCGGCGATGACGGACGCAGGTCGGACGCGGCGGTCAGCAACACAACCACGGCCCCGAACACCCGCATCCAGCGGGTCCACGCGGACCTCGACGTCTGCGCCGGCTTCGCGACCGCTCCTACGACCTACTCGTGACTGCGCTTGTGCGTCGACACGGTGGGCATGGGCTGAACCGGCGTGGGCGTGAACAGGTTCGGTCCGTTGGGGCTGATGTCGTGCTGTGTCGGCGACACCGGCGGCGGAGTAGTGGTGGTGGTCGTGGTGGGAGGCGTTGTGGTGGAGGGCTTTTCCTCACCTTTGCCGCCGCAACCGGCGGTCAGACCGCCCATCGCGATCAGTGCGCCGGCACCCGCGACAGCTGCCCAACGCGTGACCGAACGTGACCTCATCGCGATTCCCGTCTGTAGGTGTGGCACTGTACTGGCACGCTACCGCAGATCAGCGGAGTGGGCGGCCAGTTGACCACCGTCGCACGCTGGGCAGACCGAAGATCGAGGAGGCTCATGGTCCAGCTACACGTGCAGCGCACAATCGCGGCTCCGCCACAGGAGGTCTTCGATTGGCTGGCCGAGCCAGCCAATCTGACCGCCGCTCCGCTGGCTTTGACGGCTGGCTATACGAACGACTCACCGGCGCCCGGCGTAGGAGCTCTGCGCGAGGTGACCGGGCTAGGCTTGTGGTTTCGCGAGCGGATCACCGGCTACGACCCGCCGCACAGCTACTCGTATCTGATCCTGCGGGCGTTTCCGCCCATTGCACACGACGGTGGAACACTGACGCTGACGCCCGTGCAAGACGGAACACGCGTCGACTGGACGAGCAGCTACACCCACCCGGTCCACGGCGGCGGCAAATTGATGGAGGCGGTCAGCTCGCGACTGCTGCGGTCGAGCTTCGCCGCGATACTGGCGGCGTGCGCGAAGGCATTGGAAAAGCAGCGATGACCAACTATCCGGAGTCTCCGCGTGAGGCCGCGCGGCGTTTCACTCCCCAGCTCACCGAGCTGATCAATGATCCGCTGTATTCGGACGTGTGGACCGATGAACGCCTCAGCCCGCGCGACCGCAGCATCGCGACGCTGGCCGCGCTGACGGCGCTCTACCGCCCCGACGAGCTGCCCGCGCATCTGCGCCGCGCCGTCGACAACGGGCTGACGCACGACGAGATCTCAGCGCTGATCACCCATGTCGCGTTCTACGGCGGTTTCCCGGCCGCGATCTCGGCGTCGATCATCGCCGCCGACACCCTGTTGGGCGACGAGGGCTGACGTCATGACGACCGGCGGACCAATTCAATTGCAGCCGAACGCAATTGGTCGACCGAATCGATAGCTGACGCGAACCCGACTCGGGTATAAGCCCTTCCGCGGGGCGTGGTGACTCTCAGGTCGAGCCCGTAGCGGTCGACGCCGGTGCAGGTGGCGGACTGCGCGTCGGGGTATCCGCCGAGCAACCGTGCCATCGAGGTCAGCGAGTCGGCGTGGTCGGCGTTGAGGTGTTCGATCGCCGCTGCGGCCAGTGGCTTCACCGGATCAGGTGCTGCGGACAGGTACTCCGCACCCGTCGTCGAATCCATCCGGCCGTAGCCTCCCACCCAGCGCACCCGCTGCACGCGCAGCACCCACACGGAGAAGTCGCTGTAGTCGATGTAGTACTTGGCCGCGGGCACCGCAGCGAGATGGGCGCTGCGGGCCGCGTCGAGTTCGTCGCCAACCGGGCGTTCAGCCTTGCCCGCCAGTGTGATTCGGGAATTGGCCAGTGGGTCGGCGTCGGTGCTGGGGGCGACGATCGACAGGCTCGCGCGCGGATCGTGGTCGAGGTTGCGGCCGTGCTCGGCCATCCGCGACACGCACAACACCGGCGCGCCGTTCAGCAGCCCGTAGGTGACCAGCGACGCCCACGGATCACCGCCCGTGGTCAGCGTGGCCAAGGTGGCGGTGTTGGTGGACGCCGCGATGGTGCGGGCTTCCTCGGCAGCCGACGGTCGGCGCGGGTTGACGACCGGCGCCAGGGGAGGCGGCACCGAGGGCGCGTCGCCCGGATCGCCGTGATCGCGCGTCACGTCGGCACGATACCCCGGCTCACAGCGGCCTCGGCTTTCTGTCTACGCCGAGCAGTTGCCGGGTAACACCTTCCTCGAGCTGACTTCAATCGAGAAGAGGTGTCCCGATGTCATCGACCACGGTGGCCGACTTTGTGCTGGAACGACTCCGCGACTGGGGCGTCGAGAAAGTCTTCGCGTACGCGGGCGATGGCATCAACGGCCTGCTCGGCGCCTGGGGCCGCGCCGACAACAACCCCAAGTTCATCCAGGCTCGCCACGAAGAGATGTGTGCATTCGAGGCGGTGGGCTATGCGAAATTCAGCGGCCGCATCGGTGTCTGCGCGGCGACGTCCGGGCCGGGCGCTATCCACCTGCTCAACGGGCTCTACGACGCGAAGCTGGACCGCGTGCCCGTCCTCGCGATCGTCGGGCAGACCAACCGCAGCGCCATGGGCGGCTCATACCAGCAAGAGGTCGACTTGATGAGCTTGTTCAAAGACGTCGCCAGCGACTACATCCAGATGGTGACGGTGCCCGAGCAGCTGCCCAACGTGCTCGACCGCGCGATCCGCACCGCGATGACCCGCCGCGCGCCGACGGCCGTCATCATCCCCGCCGATGTGCAAGAGCTCGACTACTCGCCGCCGTCGCACGCGTTCAAGATGGTGCCGTCGAGCGTGGGCTTCGAATGGCCGGTCGTCACACCAGACCCCGACGGTGTGCGCCGCGCCGCTGAGGTGCTCAACGCCGGTAGCCGGGTGGCGATGTTGATCGGCTGCGGTGCGCGAGGCGCCGCGGCCGAGGTCACCCAGGTTGCTGACGTGCTCGGCGCCGGCGTCGCGAAAGCCCTTCTGGGAAAGGACGTTCTGTCCGACGAGTTGCCGTGGGTGACCGGCTCGATCGGTCTGCTGGGCACCCGGCCGAGTTACGAGATGATGCGTGACTGCGACACGCTGCTGACTGTCGGGTCCAGCTTCCCTTACACGCAGTTCCTGCCCGGCTTCGACCAGGCCCGTGGCGTCCAGATCGACATCGATCCGGCGCTGATCGGGATGCGCTACCCCAACGAGGTCAACCTCGTCGGCGACGCCGCCGCGACGCTTCGGGAGCTGCTGCCGCTGCTGCAGCGCAAAGAGGACCGGTCCTGGCGCAAGAAGATCGAAGACAACGTCGCCCGGTGGTGGGAAACCATGGCGATGGAGGCCCGCGTCGAAGCCGACCCGATCAACCCGATGCTGCTGTTCGCGGAGCTGTCGAAACGCTTGCCGCCCAACGCGATCGTCACCGCGGACTCGGGGTCGGCGGCCAATTGGTATGCGCGGCAGCTGAAGTTCCGCGACGGCGTGCGCGGATCGCTGTCCGGCACACTGGCCACGATGGGTCCCGGCGTGCCGTACGGCATCGGCGCGAAGTTCGCCCATCCGGACCGGCCGGCGATCGTGTTCGCGGGCGACGGCGCGATGCAGATGAACGGCATGGCCGAGCTCATCACGATCGCCCACTACTACAAGGAGTGGTCCGACCCGCGGATCATCGTCGCGGTGCTGCACAACAACGACCTGAACCAGGTGACCTGGGAGATGCGGGCAATGGGTGGATCGCCGAAATTCCCTGAGTCGCAGACACTTCCGGATGTGGATTACGCCGCGTTCGCGGCCAGCCTGGGCTTCGGATCGGTGACGGTGACCGAGCCGGACCACATCGCGCCGGCATGGGATCAGGCGTTGGCGGCCGACCGGCCGACCGTGCTCGACGTGCACTGCGATCCCGACATCCCGCCGGTGCCCCCGCATGCGACCTTCGAGCAGATGAAAGACGCCGCGACGGCCGTGCTGAAGGGTGACGAGGACGCGTTCGGGATTCTCAAGGAGGGCATCAAAGTCAAGGCGCAGGAATTCCTACCGCACCGCGACACCGCGAAGCGATGAGCGCGGTTGCGGCCGAGACCGCAATCCGCGAGGTGGACGCCGCGGCGTACACGATTCCGACGGATGCGCCCGAGGCCGACGGCACGTTCACGTGGACGTCGACCACGCTGGTGCTCGTGACGGTCCGCGCGGGCCACCAAGTGGGTGTCGGATGGACATACGGGCCCGCGGTCTGCGCGAACTTCGTGCGCGACGAACTCGCCGGCGTCGTGTGCGGACACGATGCGTTCGACGTCGGCGGCGCCTTCGACGCGATGGTGAAGTCCGTGCGCAACGCCGGCCGGCCCGGCGTAGCCGGGTATGCGATCTCGGCTGTCGACGTTGCGCTGTGGGACCTCAAGGGCCGCCTGCTCGACCTGCCGCTGCACCGACTCCTCGGCGCTGTGCGTGCCGACGTCGCGATCTACGGCAGCGGCGGCTTCACCAGCTACGACGACGCCCGCCTCACCGAGCAGCTCAGCGGTTGGGTGCACCAGCGGCAGATACCGCGAGTCAAAATCAAGATCGCCGAGTCGTGGGGTGGTGACACGGCTCGCGACCTTCGCCGAATGACGTTGGCGCGCAAGGTGATCGGGGATGCTGCACTGTTCGTCGACGCCAACGGCGGTTACACCGGCAAGCAGGCGGTGCGCGTCATGCGGGAGGCCTCCGGGCTCGGCGTCACGTGGTTCGAGGAGCCGGTGTCATCCGACGACCTCGTAGGCTTGCGCGCGGTGCGCGCCGCCGTGGACGCCGACGTCGCGGCGGGGGAGTACGGCAGCGATCTCACCTATTTCCGGCGCATGTGCGCCGCCGAGGCAGTCGACTGCCTGCAAGTCGACGCGTCGCGGTGCGGCGGCATCACCGAATGGCAGCGTGCGGCCGCCGTGGCAGCGGCGCACGGGCTAGAGGTGTCCGGCCACTGCGCCCCGCATTTGCACGTGCATGCGGCGGCTGCGACGCCGAATCTGCGTCACCTCGAGTGGTTCCATGACCACGTGCGGATCGAGTCGCTGGCGTTCGACGGGACGCTGGATCCGACCGGCGGAACGGTCGAGCCGAAGCAGGCGGACATCGGCCACGGCCTCAGCGTGCGCCAGGCCGACCTGGAGCGGTACCGGCGGGCCTAGCGCCGGTACGCGTCGATCAGCCAGACCGCCATGGTCTTGGCCCGCCGGGCGGCCTCCAAGTCGCCTTCGGCGGCCGCGACGATGCTGCCTTTCATCAAGACGTTGAAGGACCACGAGAACTCGTCCGGGTCGCGCAGGCCTGCGCGTTGCGCACGCTGCCGCACGATCGTGCGGATGTTGTCGAGGTGCGCGATGCAGGCTTGACCGATCGGGCCCTCGGCGCCCATCTCCATCAAGACTTTGACGAACGAGCACGCCTCGTAGTCCGTGCGCTGGTGGAACCAGTCGTGGAACACGTCGAAGATCGCCAGCAGCTGGCCCTCGGGATCGTCGGCGCGTTGCGCCGACTGCCGGTCGACGATGTCGACGGTCCACTGCTGTTCGCGTTCTTCCAGGAACGCCAGCACCAGCTCGTCCTTGGACGGAAAATGCCGGTACAGCGTGGTCTTGGCGACGTTGGCCTTCTCCACCACTTCGTCGACTCCGACATCGCGGATGCCGCGCCGGGTGAACAGCTCGTACGCGGTCGCGATGATCCGCTCACGTGCGTCGGCTGATTGGGTGACGCTCATCAGCGAATCCTCTCTCAGGTTTGTACCGGATCGGTACGGGTAGTCTACGCTACAGACAGGTCTGTAGTGTTGGGAAGGGGGCTACTTCTCGATGGATGTTTCCGCTGACCACGACCGCACGTGCCGGCCGCCGTCGCCGCAACCCCAATCAACCGACGAGGACTACTCCCACGTGGAGGCGATGCTCGAGGAGTTGGCCGACATCCCCCGCGAGAGCGCCCAGTTCGAACGCCGGCGCAACGACGTGATCACCAGGTGTCTGCCGCTGGCCGACCACATCGCCTACCGATTCGTCGGCCGCGGCGAACCGGGCGACGACCTACTGCAGGTGGCCCGGCTTGGGCTGGTCAAGGCGGTGGACCGCTTCGATCCTGACCGCGGACGGTTCCTGGCCTACGCGGTGCCGACGATCTTCGGCGAGGTGCGCAGGTACTTCCGCGACAACACGTGGGGTATGCGGGTACCACGCAAGCTCAAAGACACCCATCTGCGCGTGCGTGCGGCTATCGACCCGATGTCGCAGCGGCTCGGTCGCGCGCCGACAGCCGCCGAACTGGCCGGCGAACTCGGCATCGACTCCGACGAGGTGTCGCAGTCGCTGGACGCCGCATACGCGTACCGGCCGTTGTCCCTCGACGCCGCGCTGCCCGGCAGCCACACCGGAGATGCCACGACGATGTCGCTGCACGGTGTCGAGGACCCGCACTACAGCATCGTCGAAGACTGCGTCGCGGTCGCGGGCCTGCTCACCCAAGTGTCAGAGCAGGAGCGCGAGATCCTGCGAATGCGGTTCTGCGACTGCATGACCCAGACCCAGATTGCTCAACGGCTGGGCAAGTCACAGGTGCATGTATCGCGGCTGCTGGCAAGCACACTCGATCGGCTGCGCCGCAGGCTGTGGGCGGAGATGGCCGCTCCGGCGACCGCGGGCTGATTGCACTTAACGGATGCCGCTGTCCCAGCTCGTCGTCTCCGCGACCGACAGTCGCTCGATTTCGGGCAGCGGATCGCTGTCGGGCGACCCCTGACCCAACCGGATCAATGCTTGCGGATAACGCTCACCGTCGAACACCTCACATGCGAGCGCCAGACGGTCTCGTGTTTGCCTGAGTGGGTCGGTGAGCGGGCAACTGGACAGTCCCAATGCCGTGGCGGACAACAGGAGCCGACTCAGCGCCTCACCTGCCTGCAGCCGCGCCAGATCGTCGTCCGTCTCGGTTCCCATCACGAGCAGCACACCGTCGTCCTCATGCGCCGGGTCTGCGCTGGCGGCTGTCCCGCCGTAGCGCAGCGCCACGCTGTCCCGGCGGAACCATCTCACGCGCGGAACCACGCCCAGGGTGACCCGACGGCGCGCCGCGCGGACATAGAGCAGTTCCAGCGTGCCGGGCGGAAGCGGGCCCTCGCCATACCGCCGTCGGTCGGCGCGGCGGCGTGCGATGACGTCGGCCAACTCTCTGGTGGGTTCGGGGCTCGGCGTCTCGATGATCTCGATCAGGGCCAGATGATCGCGGTCGGAGACGTCGGGGAAGCGCCGAACGTGGGTGTGCCAGCCGTGTGCCGCGAACGCCACGACGCAGTGGTCCAGCACAGCGCCGCAGCTCAGCAGGACGTCCCGCCGGTCGAAGTCGGCATCGCCGAGTTGGCGACTGCGGTCGGCGTACAGGTGCACACCTTCCCGGCTGACCCGCCAATGCCACGGCTGAGAATTCTGAACCGAAGGCGCTCGCGCAGCCATGTCCAAGGCACTCTCCAGCGTGGCTGCATCGGGCACCGCTGCCACTCGTCACCACCTCCCCCCGCGCAGTTTGGCGTCATCTCGTCATCACCAGTGTCGCCGACGCTGCTTTCAGGATCGCCGAGAATCAATCAGAATCGGTCTCCGCGGACGTCCCGGTGAGCTGGCGTGCGGTGTTGACCAATCCGACCATGGAGAACGCCTGCGGGGTGTTGCCCACCTGGCGTCCGCTGCCCGTGTCGTATTCCTCGCTGAGCAGTCCGACGTCGTTGCGCAGCGACAGCAGCCGCTCGAAAAGCTCGCGAGCTTCGTCGCGGCGGCCGATGCCGTGCAGCGCGTCGGCGAGCCAGAACGTGCACGCCAGAAACGCGCCCTCATGTCCCGGTAGCCCGTCGACCCCGCCGTCGGCATCGGGCCGGTACCGCAAAAGAAAGCCGTCGCTTGACAATTGGCGCTGCACCGCCTTCACGGTGCCGAGCATTCTCGGATCGGTCCACGGCAGAAAGCCCACGCGGGGCAGCAGCAACAACGCGGCATCCAGCCCGCGCGAGCCGTAGAACTGGGTGAACGTCTCGCGGTCGGAGTCGTAGCCTTTGGCGCAGACGTCCGCGTGGATTTCGTCGCGTAGCGCGCGCCACTTGTCCACCGGGCCGTCGAGCCCCTGACACTCCACGGTGTGCACTGCCCGGTCGACGCCCGCCCATGCCATCACCTTGGAGTGCACGAAATGCCGCCGCGGACCGCGGACCTCCCAAAGACTGGAATCTGGCTCCTGCCAATGACTTTCGAGGAAATCCAGGAGCGCGCGCTGAACGTCCCACGCGGTCTCCTCGGCCGACAGTCCGGTGTCGCGGGCGAAGTGAAGGCCGTCCAAGACCTCGCCCCACACGTCTAGCTGGAATTGCGCTGCCGCAGCATTGCCCACGCGCACCGGCCGAGAGCCTTCGTAGCCGGACAGCCAGTCGAGCGTGAGCTCAGGTAGCCGGCGCGCGCCGTCGAGGCCGTACATGATCTGCAGCTTGGACGGGTCGCCGGCCACGGCTCGCACCAGCCAGTCGCGCCAGGCTTTGGCCTCGTCGATGTAACCGGTGCCCAGCAGCGCCTGCAGCGTGAACGACGCGTCGCGTAGCCAGCAATAGCGGTAGTCCCAATTGCGCACGCCGCCAAGGTCTTCCGGCAGCGACGTGGTAGCCGCGGCGGTGATGCCACCGGTGGGATGGTAGGTCAACGCCTTCAACGTGATCAGCGCGCGGCGCACCGCCGATTCCCACGGGCCGCGATAGGTGCAGTGGCTGATCCAGTCGTGCCAATACTTTTCGGTGTCGGTCAGCGACTGCTCGCCCTCGGCCCGCGTTTTCCAGGGTTGATAGGACGGCACATGGGTGAGCACAAACGGAATCCGCTGCCCGGCGCTCACGTCGAACTCGGCGACGCTGGCCATGTCGCGGCCGTGCACCGGCACCGGCGTCCGCAGACACACCGCATCCGGTCCGGCGACGGCGGTCAGTCCGGCGTCGTCGTGGCGCACCCACGGCACGATGTGCCCATAGTCGAAGCGGATAACCAGCCGCATGCTCATGCGCACCGTGCCCGTCAGCCCTTCGACGATCCGCACCACGTCCGCGGCGTCGCCACGCGGCGGCATGAAGTCGGTGACCCGCACCGACCCGCCGTCGGTGTCCCACTCGGTGTCCAAGATCAGCGTGTCGTCGCGGTAGCCCCGCCGGGTCGCTGCTGCGCAGCCGGCCGGCGCGAGCCGCCAGTGTCCGGCCGACTCGTCGTGCAGCAGGGCCGCGAAGCATGCCCCGGAGTCGAACCGCGGCAGACACAGCCAGTCGATGCTGCCGTCGCGGCCGACCATCGCGGCCGTGTGCAGGTCACCGATCAGCGCGTAGTCCTCGATACGGCTGGGTGCCATCAGTTGCGCCCGTCGAGGTCGATCACCACTTTGACGTCGCCGTCTCGCTTCTCGAACGCCTCGGTGGCGCGCTCCAGCGGCACCCTGCGGGTGATCAGCCGCGCCAGCCACCCGGTGTCCGCGCGCGCCAGCACGTCGGCGGCCTGCTGGTAGTGACGCAGGTTCGCGTTGACCGAACCGACCACGACGTCGTTTTCCAGCACGATCTCCCGGTTCACCGCACCGGCGTCCACGCTGAGCTTCCGGCCGGTCGGCGACACCCCGGTCAGGCAGGTGATGCCGTAGGTGTCGGTGTGCTGCAGGGCGCTGAAGACCAGGCTCGCGACGCCGGTTGCCTCGATGACGACGTCGGGCTGCAGTTGCTTGGCGACGGAGTCGACGTCGTCGTGGTGGTAGGTCGCGCCCAGCGACTTCACCAGTTCGGGTTTGGGCCCGCTGGTGACCTGGTCCAGCACGTGGGTGTCCAGACCGCGCTGCGTGCCGATCAGTGCGGCCAGCAAACCGATCGGGCCGGCGCCGGTGACCAGCACCCGGTGCGGCTCGAACCAACTGCGCTGCCCTGTCGCGTCGACCTGCTCCCACGCCTTGGCCACCACCGAGGTGGGCTCCATCAGCACGCCGACGTCATGCAGCGCCGGGTCGAGCCGCACGGCGTAATCCTGTTCGACGGTCCACTGCTGGCTGCCGTAGCCGTGCAGTTCCTTGATGCCGCGTTCGCGGTATCGGCCGTTGCGGCACATGTCGAATTCCCCGTGCGCGCATGCACCGCACGGCACCGGATCCGGGCGGCGGACCACGCCGACCACCAGGTCACCTTCCCTGAAGTTGCTGTCCGGAGGCGCTTGGCGAACCCGGCCCAGCGATTCGTGGCCGAGCACCAACCACGGGGTGTCCGCCGGCGCCCAGCCGTATTCGCCGGCGACGATCTCCTTGTCGGTGCCGCACACGCCGACCGCGATGCCCTCGACCAGCAGCTCGCCCCCACCCGGCTCCGGGTCGGGCACGTCGGCGACCTTCAGCGTTCCACGGTGGCCCGGCTCGACAGTGATCGCTCGCATGCTTGTCCCTTTCCGTCGGCGAGTAGTTCGGCCAGGTGCAGTCCCTCACGGCCACTGGCCAGCTCGGCAATCTGGGTGCGGCAACTGAAGCCGTCGGCCAGTACCACGGTGTCCTGAGAGGCGCGGCGGATCTCGGGAAGCAGCACCCGTTCAGCGCATGCCTTGCTCACCTCGAGATGGCCGCGTTCGAAACCGAAATTGCCTGCCAATCCGCAGCATCCGGAGTCCAGGCGATGCACGTCCACGCCGGCGGCACGCAACAGTTCCTCGTCGGCCTGCCAGCCGAGCACCGCGTGCTGGTGGCAGTGCACCTGCGCCAGCGCGTCGACGTGGCGGGCGGGCGGGCAGTAGCCGGGCGAATGGCGGGTGAGCAATTCGGCCAGCGTGACGGTCTGGTCGCGCAGCCGCAACACGTCGTGGTCGTCGGGAAACAGCTCGGCCGCGTCCGCGCGAAAGACGGTGGTGCAGCTGGGTTCCAGCCCCACCACCAGCCCGCCGGCCCGCACGTGCGGCGCGAGTACTCGCACCGTACGCGACAGAACCTTCTTCGCGGTGGTGAGCTGTCCGGTGGACACCCAGGTCAGTCCGCAGCACAACGCCTTCGGCGGCAGGGTGACCGACCAGCCGGCGTCTTCGAGCACGGCAATGGCGGCCTGGCCGATGTGCGGATGAAAGCAGTCGGTGAAAGTGTCCGGCCACAGCATGACGGTGCCGCGCTCACCCGAGCCCCGCGGCGTGTGCGATCGAAACCATTGCCGCAGTGTCTGATTCGCGAACCGCGGGATGTCACGGTCCTCGATCCCGGCAGCGGCTATGACCGCCCGGCGCAGTTTCGGCGAGGCAGCGGCCGCGTTGAGCAGCGGCCCCAGTCGCGCGGCAGTCACCATGCGGGCGGCGACGGGTAGCCAGCCCATCGTCAGGTCGGAGCGCGGCCGGCGCCACTGCCGACCGGCATAGTGGTGCGCCAGGAATTCGGCCTTGTAGGTGGCCATGTCGACGTTGGCGGGGCAATCGGTCTTGCATCCCTTGCAGGCCAAGCACAAGTCGAGCGCATCCTTGACCGCTGCCGATCGCCACCCGTCGCCGCGGATCGGGCTATCGCCGTGACCGTCGAGCATCTCGAACAGCAGCCGGGCCCGGCCTCGCGTGGTGTAGTGCTCTTCGCGGGTCACCTGGTAGGACGGGCACATCACCTGACCGCCATCGGTGGAATGCTGGCGGCACTTGCCGACACCGACGCAGCGGTTGACAGCATGCACGAACGAGCCTTCGTCGTGCGGATATCGGAAGTGCAGGTCGGTGGGAGCCTTTGGGGCCCAATCCGATCCGAGTCGCAGGTTCTGGTCGAGGCGCCTGGGGAAGACCACCTTCCCCGGGTTCATCTTGTTGAACGGGTCGAAGATGCCCTTGAGCATTTCAAACGCGTCCATCAGCCGCGGGCCGAACATCCTGGGCAACAGCTCGCCCCGAGTCTGCCCGTCACCGTGCTCGCCGGACAGTGAGCCGCCGAACTCGCTTACCAGGTCGGCGGCGCATTGCAGGAACCGGCGATAGGTGGCCACCCCGTCGGCGGTGAACAGGTCGAACGGAATCCGGGTATGCACGCAGCCCTGGCCGAAGTGTCCGTAGAGACTGGGACCGGTGTCGCTCTCGTAACCGAAGTCGGCGAACAGCCCAGTCAACCGCCGCAGGTATTCGCCCAGCTTCTCGGGTGCGACCGCCGAATCTTCCCATCCCTCAAATGTTTCCGGACGGCCGGGGACATGCGCGGTCGCGGCCAGTCCGGCCTCGCGCACGTGCCACAGTTCCTCTTCACGATCGGGGTCGTCGAGGAATGCGACCGTCGGGTCGTGGTCGCCGCCTTCCAGTGCCTCGAGCAGCCGGTGAGCCCGCTGGTCGACGTGCTCTTTGTCGTGACCGCCGAATTGCACCATCAAAAACGCCGGCCCCTTGGGCAGCTTCCTCAACGCCTCTGGGTTGAGGTGCTTGAGCTGTTCGTCGCGAATCAGCTTGGAGTCCAAACCCTCTAATGCGATCGGCTGGTGCGGCAGCACAGCCGGTACGGCGTCGCCGGCTTTGTCGATGCTCGGATAACCCAGCACCACCAGCGTGCGCTCCGGCAGCACGTCGACCAACTTCAGCTCCGCTCGCAACACGGTGACCAACGTCGACTCACTGCCCACCAACAGCCCGGCCACGTCGAAGCTGTGCTCGGGCAGCAGCGAGTCCAGGTTGTAGCCGGACACCCGCCGCGGGATGTGCGGAAAGCCGTCGCGGATGTCGTCGGCGTACTCGTCGCGTAGTCGGCGCAGTTGGCGGTAGATCGCCGCACGCAGATCACCCCGCGCCTCGATGCGGGCGTACTCGTCGTCGGTGGTCGGTCCGCACCAGAACCGGGTGCCGTCGTAGCACAGAACTTCCAGGCGTGCGATGTTGTCGACGACCTTGCCGGTGCGTTGCGCGGTGGCGCCGCACGAATTGTTGCCGATCATCCCGCCCAGCGTGCAGTTCATGTGTGTGGCCGGCTCGGGCCCGAATCGCAAACCAGTACTTGCTAATTGGCGGTTGAGATCGTCGAGGACGATGCCCGGTTGCACCACGCAGCGACGGGCGTCGGCGTCGACGGACTCGAGCTTGTTGCAGTATTTGGACCAGTCGACCACCACGGCGGTGTTGGTGCACTGGCCGGCCAGGCTGGTGCCGCCGCCGCGGGAGAGGATAGGAGCGCCGCACTCGCGAGCAACGGCAACAGCGGTGGCCGCCGCCTCGGGCGTGTGCGGGATCACGACACCGATGGGCACTTGCCGAAAATTCGACGCATCGGTGGAATAGGCGGCCCGGCTCGCGTCGTCGAAGCGCACCTCGCCGTCGACGCGTTCGCGCAGCATGGTTTCCAGTCGTTGGGCTGTCACCGCGAAGTACTTCCCCAGTTTTCGACGGTTATCCAGCATGTCGGCCGGGTAAGTCTCTGCGGTGGCGACAGCGGAGCGCATCGCGAACCCGTGGGGCGGCAGGACACCGTATGGACCGGGGCAGCGGTGGCCGGAACGCGTCGACACCTACCTTGCCGAGGGGATGACGCCGGACACGGTCGAGCGCTGGGTGCAGTCGGCGGCGGTGCTGCATTCCAACGGCGACGGCATCGACATCGCGGTGCGCGACGGACGCATCGTCGGTGTGCGCGGCCGCGCCATCGACCGCGTCAACCACGGCCGGGTGGATCCCAAAGACTTGTTCGGTTGGCAGGCCAACGCGTCGCCGGATCGGCTCACCACGCCGCTGATCCGGCGCGGCGGTCGGCTCGTGGAGACTGACTGGGACACCGCGATGAGCGAGATCGTCAGGCGCAGTAAGTCGTTGCTGCAAGAGCGTGGTCCGAGCTCGGTTGCGTTCTACACCTCCGGGCAGCTGTTCGCCGAGGAGTACTACACCCAGGGAGTCATTGCGCACGGCGCGCTCGGCACCAACCACGTCGACGGCAACACCCGACTGTGCACGGCGACAGCCGCCGAGGCGCTCAAGGAGTCGTTCGGCTGCGACGGCCAGCCCGGCTCCTACACCGACGTGGACCACGCCGATGTGATTGCGCTGTACGGGCACAACGTCGCCGAGACGCAGACCGTGCTGTGGATGCGGATGCTGGACCGGCTGGCCGGCCCGTCGCCGCCGGCGATCATCTGCGTCGACCCGCGGCCCACTCCTGTCGCACAGCACGCCACCGTGCACCTGGCACCGCTGCCGGGCACCAACGTCGCGTTGATGAACGGGCTGCTGCACGAGATCGTCGCCAACGGCTGGATCGACCGCGACTACATCGACGCACACACCGTCGGTTTCGAGGAACTGCGCAAGCGGGTCGAGGAGTTCCCGCCGCAGAAGGCCGCATCGATCTGCGGGGTGGACGCCGAGAAGATCCGAGAGGCCGCCCGGCTGATCGGCACCGCCCAGCGGCTGATGTCGACTGTGCTGCAGGGCTTTTACCAGTCGCATCAGGCGACCGCGGCATCGGTGCAAGTGAACAACATCCACCTGGTTCGCGGCATGCTCGGCAAACCGGGTTGCGGAGTGCTGCAGATGAACGGACAACCCACCGCAGAGAACACCCGCGAATGCGGCGCCGACGGAGATCTCGCCGGATTCCGCAACTGGGCCAACGACGCTCACATCGAAGAGCTCGCCCGGCTCTGGAACATCGACCCGATCCAGATTCCGCATTACGCGCCGCCGACACACGCGATGCAGATCTTCCGCTACGCCGAGGAAGGCAGCGTGCGGATGCTGTGGATCACGGCAACCAACCCGGCGGTGTCGCTGCCGCAACTCAGCCGCATCCGCGACATCCTTGCGCAGGAACGGCTGTTCGTGGTGGTTCAGGACATCTTCCTGACCGAGACCGCCGAGTTGGCCGACGTGGTGCTGCCGGCGGCGGCGTGGGGCGAGAAGACCGGCACATTCACGAATGCCGATCGCACCGTTCACCTTTCGGAGAAGGCCGTCGACCCGCCGGGTGACGCGCGACCGGACCTCGACATCTTCCTGGACTATGCGCGCCGGATGGACTTTCGCGACAAGGACGGCGCTCCGCTACTGCCGTGGCACGATCCGGAGTCGGCGTTCGAGGCGTGGAAGAAGTGCACCGAAGGCCGGCCCTGTGATTACACGGGCCTGTCCTACGACAAGCTACGCGGCCGCAGCGGCATCCAATGGCCCTGCAACGCAGAGCATCCCGATGGCACCGAACGCCTCTACGCCGACGGCGCGTTCTGGGCAAAGCCCGACTACTGCGAGGCCTACGGCAAGGACCTCATCACAGGTGCGCCGCTGGAGCCGACCGAATACCGGGCGATGAACCCGTTCGGCAAGGCGATCATCAAGGCCGCGGAGTACATGCCGCCGCATGAGCGGCCGAGCAGCGAGTACCCGTACGCGCTGATCACCGGCCGGACCGTCTACCATTTCCATACCCGCACCAAAACCGCACGAGCACAACAACTTCAGCAAGCCGCACCCGATGTGTGGGTGGAAATGTCGCGCACTGACGGGGAACGCACCGGCATCGCCGACGGCGACGTCGTCGAGGTGAAGACCGCGCGCGGCAGCGTCGTCGCGCCCGTGCGCCTGACCGAGATCCGGCCCGGCGTGGTGTTCCTGCCGTTCCACTACGGCTATTGGGACGTCGACGAGTCCGGTGACGAGGACGTCCACCACCGCGCCGCCAACGAGATGACCCTCACCGACTGGGACCCGGTGTCCAAGCAGCCGATCTTCAAGACTGCGGCGGCTGGTGTGCGAAAGGCCCAATCATGAAGATCGGCTTGGCAATTCACGAGCTGCACCGCTCAGAACGTAAACTTGCGCAGACACTGCACGGCATTGCCGCGCGTCACCACGCCGACAGCGACATCGTCCACCTGGCGCTGGACCTGGCGGGGTGGTCGCAGCAGCACATCCAAGAACTCGCCGAGCACGGCAAGCGCCACGGAGTGCGTCTGTCGGCGCATCCGCGCACCACGTCGCTCACCTCGGCGCTGCAGACCAGGATCAGCGAGGCGCTGCGCCGACGGCCGGAACCGGCGCTGATGCTGCTGGCGGACCTGCGCCGCGCACACCGGTCAGCGGCCGGGGTGTCGCTGGACTGGGAACTGCTGGGCCAAGCCGCGCAGGCCACCAAGGACAAAGACCTACTGGCGCTCACCGCGCAATGCCACCCGCAGACCCTTCGGCAGATGCGCTGGGCCAACGCCATGCTCAAAGAACTCTCACCACAAGTACTGACCAGCTGACGCATACCAAACAGAACTGGCGGGCATCCCTACCCCGGACACTGACAGAAGGGTGTGGGTAATGACCGAGAATGCCGACAGGGCGCCCGCGGAGAATCCGGAGAAGGACCCGGCGGACTGGGTGACCGGCGACGAACCGATGACCGGAGCCCAGCGCAGCTACCTCAACACGCTGGCGCAGGAAGCCGGAGAGCAAGTGCCCGACGACCTCACCAAGGCGCAGGCGTCGGACCTCATCGACCAGCTGCAGCAGCGAACAGGACGGGGCAAGTCATGACGATTTCGGTCGACGACGTGCGCAAGCTGCTCGACGCCGAGCAGCCCGACGCGGCGCTGGTGCTCATCGAGGGCCGCACCGAAGTGCTGGGTCGGGAGCAGCGCGACTCCGAGCAATACCGGGGCGCGCTGGAGGTCATCACACGCGACGAGCTGCTCAGACGCACCGGTGGCCGGGACCTGTCGGAGCGGGAACTCGCCGAGCAGGCGGAAAACCTGGACGTGGCGGTCCGTGAGCTCGGCGGTTAAGAGCGGCGATTCGCTGGGTACGGGGACAGCAGCGAAGGGAGCTTGCGATGGCGAAAGTTGACGTGTCGGTGGCCGCCGACATGACCCCCGAACAGGCGTGGGAGTTGGCGTCGGACCTCAACCGCTTCGACGAGTGGCTGACCATCTTCGGCGGCTGGCGAAGCGAGGTGCCGGACACCATCGAAGAAGGCACCGAGGTGTCGTCGTGCATCAAAGTCAAGGGCTTTCGTAACACCATCCACTGGAAGGTCACCCAGTTCAACCCGCCGTCGTGTATCGAGATGAAAGGCCACGGTTTCGGCGGGGTGCGGATCGCGCTGACGTTGACCATCGCCGAGCACCGCCGCGGCTCGGAATTCCACCTCTGCGCTGACCTGTGCGGCGGCGTGCTGTCCGGTCCGGTGGGCTCGCTGGTGGCGCGCGTACTGAAGAGCGACGTGCGCAAGTCGGTGGAGAACCTGTCGCGGTTGCAGGCGTCGACGGCCAATCGCTGAACCACGGCACGCTGTCGTGGACGTTCCCGAGGAGTTACGGGGCCGCGACCCCGAGTTCATCCGCAACGTGCTGCCCACGCTCTGGCTTGCGGCGACGGTGTGGTTCCGCGCCGAAGTGGACGGCTTCGAGAATGTGCCCGACGAGCCGGTGTTGTTCGTCGGCAACCACAGCGGCGGCGGTGCCACCCCCGACACCTTCGTCTTCCTGCTCGCCTACAACACCTACTTCACGGTCGAAGGCCGGCCGCTGTACGCGCTCGCACACGACACCATCACCAAGGCGCCCGGGATCGGCCCGCTGACACGCAAGCTCGGCGTCGTCCCGGCCGACAACTCGTGTGCGGAGAAGATCTTCTCCAGTGGCGGGTGCGCGCTGGTCTACCCGGGCGGTGACGTCGAGGCGCTGCGGCCGTGGCGTGATCGGCACAAGATCGTGTTCTCCGGCCGTAAGGGCTTTTTGCGGCTGGCTCACCAGAACGGCGTCAAGATCGTGCCGGTGGTCGCCACCGGCGGACACGACACGCTGTTCGTGCTCAACGACGGCCGGCGCACCGCGAAGGCTCTGCGGCTCGACAAGCTGCTGCGGGTCAAAAGCCTGCCGCTGACATTCAGCATGCCGTGGGGCTTGTCACCGCTGCCGCTGCCGCACTTTCCGTTTCCCGCGAAAATCCGGATGCAGGTGCTCGAACCGATCGACATGCAGGACCGGTTCGGCCAGCACCCCGACTGGGACCTCGCCTACGACTACGTCACCAGCGTGATGCAAGTCGGATTGTCAAAGCTGGCAAGCAAAACCGTCGTTCCCATGATCAGGTGAGGCGATGGCGCAAACGGTCTCCGTCACCAAGACGGTGAAATGCCCGGCCGACGAAGCCGCCGCGTTCCTCACCGACATGCACAAGCTGGTTCCGGCAGTGTCGACGTTCAAGCGCTGCATGTTCGTCGGCGACAGCGACGAAGGCCAACTATGGGACGTGTTCATGCGAAGCGGCACAATCTATCTCGGCGGTCGAGTGCTGGTGACGCAAGCGGGGAACCGGCAGCTGAGGTGGCGATCACTGTCGGGAACGCGGCATTCGCTTGACGCACATGTCGACGACGACGAGCTCGGATGCCGTATCACCCTGTCTTTGACGTTCGCGCTGACCGGATGGGGCACTGCGTGGTTCGGCGAGCTCGTCGGGCGCGGCATCGTCTCGCGGACGTTACAAGCCGCCGCCGAGGAGATCCGGCACCACCTGGAATTCGAGCAGTAGGCGGCGCAATGGCTTTCGCCGGCCGGGGTTGGGTTTGCGCGTGTCCGGGTAGGTGAGATTCTGATGCAGATGACACACGACGTCGGCGATCCGGATCATGGCACTCATCGCTCGCAGGGCAGCCACGTCGAAGACGGACTCGTAGAGCATCCCACCGCCGAGGACTTCGGGCACGCGCGGATCCTGCCGCCGGACCGGACTTGGTACAA
Organism: Mycobacterium sp. NGS35; assembly: GCF_059812855.1. Lineage (NCBI taxonomy): Bacteria > Bacillati > Actinomycetota > Actinomycetes > Mycobacteriales > Mycobacteriaceae > Mycobacterium > Mycobacterium sp. NGS35. Next base: position 154,364 of record NZ_JCALDL010000009.1, on the reverse strand, counting down.
GCGCGCGGTGTTCTACGAGGTGCTGGTGCGAGCGTTCTACGACGCGACCGCCGACGGCTCCGGCGACCTGCGCGGCCTGACCGAGAAACTCGACTACCTGCAGTGGCTGGGCGTTGACTGCCTGTGGTTGCCGCCGTTCTACGACTCGCCGCTGCGCGACGGCGGCTACGACATCCGTGACTTCTACAAGGTGCTGCCCGACTTCGGCACTGTCGAGGATTTCGTCGCACTGTTGGACGCAGCACACCGGCGTGGCATCCGGGTGATCACCGACTTGGTGATGAACCACACCTCCGATTCCCACCCGTGGTTCCAGGAATCCCGCCGCGACCCGGACGGGCCGTACGGCGACTTCTACGTGTGGAGCGACACCAGCGACAAGTACTCCGAGGCGCGGATCATCTTCGTCGACACCGAGGAGTCCAACTGGACATTCGACCCGGTCCGTCGGCAGTTCTACTGGCACCGGTTCTTCTCGCACCAACCCGACCTGAACTACGACAACCCCGCGGTGCAAGAGGCGATGATCGACGTACTGCGGTTCTGGCTGGACCTCGGAATCGACGGCTTCCGACTCGACGCCGTGCCGTACCTGTTCGAGCGGGAGGGCACCAACTGCGAGAACCTGCCGGAGACGCACGCGTTCTTGAAGCGCTGCCGCAAGGTGCTCGACGACGAATACCCCGGCCGGGTGCTGCTGGCCGAGGCCAACCAGTGGCCGGCCGACGTCGTCGAGTACTTCGGCGACCCGGCCACCGGCGGCGACGAATGCCACATGGCATTTCACTTTCCGCTGATGCCGCGCATCTTCATGGCCGTGCGGCGCGAGTCGCGGATCCCGATCTCGGAGATCCTTTCCCAGACGCCGCCGATTCCCGAAATGGCGCAGTGGGGCATCTTCCTGCGCAACCACGACGAGTTGACGCTCGAGATGGTCACCGACGAAGAGCGCGACTACATGTACGCCGAATACGCCAAAGACCCACGGATGAAGGCCAACGTCGGCATCCGTCGTCGGCTGGCTCCGCTGCTGGAGAACGACCGCAACCAGATCGAACTGTTCACCGCGTTGCTGTTGTCTCTGCCAGGGTCGCCGGTCATCTACTACGGCGACGAGATCGGGATGGGCGACATCATCTGGCTCGGTGACCGCGACGGCGTGCGCACTCCGATGCAGTGGACGCCCGACCGCAACGCGGGCTTCTCGAAGGCCAACCCGGGCCGGCTCTACTTGCCACCGAACCAGGACCCGATCTACGGCTATCAGTCGGTGAACGTCGAGGCGCAGCTGGACAGCTCCACCTCGCTGCTGAACTGGACCCGCACGATGCTGGCGGTGCGGCGCCGCCACCCCGCGTTCGCCACCGGCACGTTCAAGGAGTTGGGCGGGTCGAACCCGTCGGTGCTGGCGTACCTGCGCGAAGACGGAGACGACCTGGTGTTGTGTGTCAACAACCTGTCGCGCTTTCCGCAGCCGATCGAGCTGTATCTGCAGCACTGGAACGGCTACACGCCGGTCGAGCTGACCGGGCACGTCGAATTCCCGCGGATCGGGCACCTGCCGTACTTGCTGACACTGCCGGGCCACGGTTTCTACTGGTTCCAGCTGCGCATGTTCGAGGAGAATCGGTGATGAGCTTGCGCGAGGAACACATGAACCTGCCTTTTGCCGAATGGCTTCCCCGGCAGCGCTGGTACGCGGGGCGCAGTCGGGAGCTGGCAGCGGCGCAACCTGCCCGGGTGGTGCCGCTGCGCGAGGACCTCGAGTTGGTTCTCGTCGACGTGTCCTACACCGACGGCTCATCCGAGCGTTACCAGGTGATTGTGCTGTGGGACTGCCCGCCGCCCGACGAGTACAGCCACGTCGCGACCATCGGCACGTCGTCCGGACCGGAGGGGGAGCACACCGGGTACGACGCGCTGTACGACCCCGCCGCTGCACACTTCTTGGTGTCGCTGATCGACGCCGACGCCACCCGCGGTGACGTCCGGTTCGCGAAGGAGCCCGGCGCGAGGCTGCCAGTCGACGCTGCCCCTCGGGTGTTCGAGTCCGAACAGAGCAACACCAGCGTGATCTTCGAGCAGGAAGCCATCCTCAAGGTGTTCCGCCGCATCGCGCCCGGGATCAACCCCGACATCGAGCTGAACCGGGTGCTCGCGCGGGCGGGCAATCCGCACGTCGCCGCGTTGCTCGGCTCGATCGAAATGCGGCTGGACGGGCAAGACTGGCCGTTGGGCATGGTCACCGAATTCGCGGCGAACTCCGCCGAAGGCTGGGACATGGCGACGGCCAGCACGCGTGATCTGTTCGCGGAGGGCGACCTTTACGCGTACGAGGTCGGTGGTGACTTCGCCGGGGAGTCGTACCGGCTGGGTGAGGCGGTGGCGTCGGTGCACGCGACGCTGGCCGCCGAGCTGGGCACCTCGACGGCCGATTTCCCGGTCGACGTGATGCTGGGGCGGTTGACGTCAGCGGCGGCTTCGGTGCCGGAGTTGCAGCAGTTCGCGCCGGCCATCGAGGAGCGGTTCCACAAGCTCGTCGGCGAGACGACGACGGTGCAGCGCATCCACGGCGATCTGCACCTCGGCCAGGTGCTGCGGACACCGGAGACCTGGCTGCTGATCGACTTCGAAGGGGAGCCGGGGCAGCCGCTGGACGAGCGGCGCAAGCCGGACTCGCCGTTGCGCGACGTGGCAGGCATGCTGCGGTCCTACGAGTACGCCGCCTATCAGCGGCTGGTGGACCACGACGGCGACACGGCCAAGCAGTTGGCCGCCCGGGCGCGGGAGTGGGTGGAACGCAACCAGGCCGCGTTCTGCGACGGATACGCCGCGGTGGCCGGCGCCGATCCCCGCGACTCGGCGACCGTGCTGTCGGCGTACGAGTTGGACAAAGCCGTGTACGAGGCCGCCTACGAGGCGCGGCACCGCCCGACGTGGCTGTCGATTCCGCTGCGGTCGATCGCGCGGCTGGTCAACTGAACGCTCGCTGGTCTGTGCAACTCCCGCGCCGAGCGTGAGCTGGTTGCGAAAAATCGGCCGGCGGTTTCAAGGGGTGATTGCAACAGCCTCTAGGTGAGGGGTTGTTGATGAGGGTGTCGCGGTATCCGTTTGTGGGTCGGCAGTTCTGGGATCTGATCGGTGCGGGCAGGTCTGTTGAGGACGCCGGGGTGGCCGTGGGTGTGTCGCGGCGGACCGGATGGGGTTGGTTTGCTGATGCTGGCGGGGTGAAACCGACTTTCCCAGATGAAATTGCCCCGCGTTCGCGACCTCGGCTGAGCCTGGAGGAACGTGAAGAGATTCAAGATGGGATCGCGCGGGGTGAATCGATCCGCTCGATGGCGCGCCGGCTAGACCGGGCCCCGTCGACGGTGATGCGCGAGATCAACCGCAATGGCTCATTTCGGGGACCGGGACGCTATCGGTCGCGGTATCGCTTCGGTGCCCGTTGGCGTGGCGGCTGGGATCCGACCCCGAGGTATCGGGCCAGCCGGGCCCATGCCCAGGCGTGGCGCAATGCGCGCCGCAGCCGGCCGGGCAAGCTGGCCACCAACAGTCGTCTGCATGACGAGGTGCAGGCCCGGTTGGAAAATGAACAGCACAGCCCCCAGCAGATCGCCCGGCGGCTGCCCATCGATTTCCCCGATGATGCGGAGATGCGGGTGTCTCACGAGACCATCTATCTGGCGATTTATGTTCAGGGCAAAGGGAATCTGCGCCGCGAAGTACATCGCTGCCTGCGCACCGGCCGGGCGGTACGCAAACCACATCGCCGTCCCGATGAACGTCGCGGCCGGATCAAGGACATGGTCAACATCAGCGATCGCCCGGCCACCGTCGCTGATCGTGCCGTGCCCGGGCATTGGGAGGGCGATCTAATCCTGGGTAGCACTGCTTCGGGCTCAGCCATCGGCACCCTGGTGGAGCGGGCCACCCGGTTTGTCATGCTGCTGCATCTGCCCGACGGACATGGCGCCGAGGCTGTGCAGGAGGCAATCGTGGCGAAGATGGCCGCCCTGCCCGCGACCCTGCGAAAGACACTGACCTGGGACCAGGGCAAGGAGATGGCTAACCACGCCCAGATCGCCAAGGCCAGCGATCTGGACATCTACTTCTGCGATCCGCACTCCCCATGGCAACGCGGCACCAACGAGAACACCAACGGCCTGCTGCGCCAGTACTTTGCCAAAGGCACTGACCTGTCGGTGTTTCCGGCTGACTACCTCGACTACGTCGCGGCCAAGCTCAACACCCGACCCCGCGAGACCCTGGGCTGGAAAACCCCGGCCGAGGCCCTCGATGAACTACTCTGCAACCCGTTCAAACCAACAGCTGTTGCATAGAACCCTTGAAACCGCCGCCGAAATATCGCCACCAGCTCACGCTCGGCGCGACGGTCACAACGTCACGATGTCGTAGTCGCCGACGTGCTCGACGAGCCTGCGCAGGTGGTCCGTGGACGAGCCCAGCGTCTGCTCGATCGCGGTCAGCCGGGCGGTGTAGTGGCCGACCGGATACTCCGCAGTCACGCCGATGCCGCCGTGCAGCTGGATCGCCTCCTGCCCGATGTGTCGGCCCGCCCGGCCGATCTGCAGCTTGGCGCGCGACGCAACCACCGGATCCAGCCGGCCGTCCGCGATCGACATCGCGGCGTACAGGCTCATGCTGCGGGCCATCTCCAGGGACACGTACATGTCGGCCGCCCGCTGAGTGAGCGTCTGGAACTTGTTCAGCGTCACGCCGAATTGCTTTCGGGTGGTGAGGTATTCGGTGGTCAACCGCAGCGCCTCCTCCATCGCGCCGACGGCTTCGGCGCACAACGCCGACTGCGCCCGGATCAGCGCGGCCGCAATGTGCTCCGACGCGTCGACCGCATCACCCAGCGGCTCCGCCGGCGTTTCTTCGAAGTCGATCTGCGCTGCGCGGCGGCTGTCGAAGGTGCGGTATGGGCGCCTGGTCGTCGCAGCCGCGTCGACGACGAACAGCCCGGTGCCGCCGTCGGGTAATGCGGCACTCACCACCAACGTGTCGGCGCTGTCACCGGCAAGCACGGGGTTCTTGCGGCCGCTCAGCGTCCATGAATCACCTTGTCGCGCAGCCGAAGTGGTGCCCTCGTGAGCGAAAGCCAGCATCCGCTGGCCGCCGGCGACCTCGTCGAGCAGCCCGCGCTGTGCGTCGGTGCCCAGTTCGGCGATCAGCCCGCCCGGTGCCAGCGCACCGAAGACGACCGGTTCCGGCGCCAGATGGCGGCCGACTTCCGTCATCACCACTAGGATCTCGATCTGCCCGCCGGCGTCCTCGTCGAACCCGAGACCCAGAATCCCGATCTCCGCCAACTGATTCCACACCTCGCGACTCCAGCCGAGCTCGGTGTCGGCGACCTTGTTGCGGCTCTCCTGGTCGTAGCTGCGCGACAACAGGCTGCGGGTGGTGTCGCGCAGCAGGATCTGCTCTTCTGAGAATTGAAAGTCCATGGCCTACCTCACAATCCGAGAATCGTCGACGCGATGATGTTGCGCTGGATTTCGTTGCTGCCGCCGTAGATCGAGGTCTTCCGATAGTTGAGATAGGTCGGAGCAGCGCGTCCGGTCCAGTCGTCACCACCGCCCAGCGCGTCGAAGCCGGCGACCTCGACCAGCAGTTCGGTGGCCGCTTGCTGCAGCTGGCTTCCCCTGAGTTTCAGCACCGACGAGGCCGGGTTCGGTTTGCCGTCCGCCGATCCCGCCACCACCCGCATCTGCGTCAATTCCAGTGACAGCAGGTCGTTTTCGACCTCAGCCAAGCGCGCGGCGAACAACGGATCGGCGAGCATTCCCTTCTGCGCGGCGTGCTGCTTGACCGACGCCAGCTTCACCTTGGTTCGGCCGACGCCCGCGATGCCGGTGCGCTCGTTGCCCAGCAGGAACTTGGCGTAGGTCCAGCCCTGGTTCTCCTCGCCGACCAGCTGATCGGCAGGCACTCGGACGTCTTCGAAGAACACCTCGTTGACTTCGACGCTGCCGTCGATCAGCTTGATCGGCCGCATCGTGATGCCAGGAGTGTCGAGGTCGATCAGCAAGAACGAGATGCCGGCCTGCTTCTTCGGCGCACCGGGGTCGGTGCGAACCAGACAGAAGATCCAGTCGGCGTACTGCCCCAGCGTGGTCCACGTCTTCTGCCCGTTGACCACGTAGCTGTCGCCGTCACGCACCGCGGTGGTGCGCAGCGACGCCAAGTCCGAGCCGGCCTCCGGTTCGGAGAAGCCCTGACACCACCAGATGTCGAGGTTGGCCGTCGGGGGAAGGAAGCGCTCCTTGATCTGCTGCGAACCGAACTCCGCGATCACCGGGCCCACCATCTTGGTGTTGAAGTTCAGCGGCTCCGGCACACTGGCCAGCTGCATCTCGTCGAGCCAGATCTGGTGCTGGGTGGGAGTCCAGTCCTTGCCGCCCCACTCCAGCGGCCAGTTCGGCACCGCCAAGCCGTTGGCGTTCAGGGTTTTCTGTGTGTTGACGATGTCGTCGCGCTCGAACACCCCTTCACGTACCCGCTGGCGTACCTCCGCCGGGATCTCGGTGGTGTAGAACTCGCGAAGCTCGTCGCGGAACTTCGCCTCGTCGTCTGTCAGCGCAAGCTGCATGGGATGCCTCCATTTCTTGCCGTTGGTGTGAACAGTAGGCTTTGTCGCCGCGGACCCAAATCGGAGGTGGCATGCGCGCAGCACAGGTGACCCGGCTCGACGGTCCAGACGCAATCGAGATCTCCGAGATCCCGGAGCCCAGCGGCGACGGTGTGGTGGTCGACGTACACGCCGCGGGTGTCGCGTTTCCCGATGCGCTGCTGTCTCGCGGCCTGTACCAGTACAAGCTGCAGCCACCGTTCGTTCCCGGCGGCGAGATCGCCGGCGTGGTGCGCAGCGTCCCGGACGGCAGCCACGTACGACCCGGGGACCGGGTCGCCGGGCTGACGATGATCAGCGGCGGCATGGCCGAAGTCGCGGTGCTGGACCCGCAGCGGACGTTCAAGCTGCCTGACAACGTCAGCTTCGAAGCCGGCGCCGGCCTTCTGTTCAACGACCTCACGGTGTACTTCGCGCTCACGGTCCGGGGCCGTCTCACCGAGGGTGAGACCGTGCTGGTGCACGGTGCCGCTGGTGGCATCGGCACCTCGACATTGAGGCTGGCGCCGGTACTGGGGGCGTCGCGCACGATCGCGGTGGTGAGCACCGACGAGAAGCGGTCTGTCGCAACGGCCGCGGGCGCCACCGACGTGGTGCTGGCCGACGGGTTCAAAGACGCCGTCAAGGAGCTCACCGACGGTCGTGGCGTCGACATCGTGATGGATCCCGTTGGCGGAGATCGCTTTACCGACTCGCTGCGTTCGCTGGCACCGGCGGGGCGGCTGCTGGTAGTGGGCTTCACCGGCGGCGAGATTCCGACGGTGAAGGTGAATCGGTTGCTGCTCAACAACATCGACGTCGTCGGTGTCGGCTGGGGCGCGTGGACGATGACGCATCCGGGCGCGCTGGCCGAGCAGTGGGCCGGACTGGAGAAGCTGCTTTCCTCCGGGCGACTGCGCGCACCGGAACCCGCGGTGTATCCGCTGGAGCAGGCTGCCGCCGCTGTGGCTTCACTGGAGAACCGGACCGCCAAGGGGAAAGTCGTTCTGCGCGTGCGCGATTAGACCGCCACCAACTCGTCGGCCGCAGTCCGGAACGTCAGATTCTCGTCGGTGACTGGGCCGTTGCGCAGCAACTCGACATCGCGGCGGTAGTCCATGACCATGCGCCACGGGCCGCGGTCGCCCTGCCGGGGCAACTGGTGCACGGCGCGCTTCACATAGCCGGCGTCGAAGTCCAGCAGTGGACCGGTCGCCATGTCCGGATCGCCTACCTCAGGGACGCAGATGTGGTAGCCGTGGTCGTCCATATAGTCGAGCAGACGGCAGAAATGCTCGCACAGCGGGCCGACTTTCAGCGTCCACGACGAGTTCGTGTAGCCGAACACGAACGCGAAGTTCGGCACGCCCGACAGCATCATGCTCTTGTAGGCCACCGTGTCGGGCAGATGCACCGGTTCGCCGTCGACGCTGAGTTGAATGCCGCCGAACGCCTGCAAGTTCAAACCTGTTGCGGTGACGATGATGTCGGCCTCCAGCTCGGTACCCGACTCGAGCAGGATGCCTCGTTCGGTGAACGTGACGATGCGGTCGGTGACCACCGAGGCGTTGCCGTCGCGGATGGCGTTGAACAGGTCTGCGTCGGGCACCGCGCACAACCGCTGATCCCATGGGTCGTAGCTGGGGTTGAAATGCTCGTCGACGGGATAGCCGTCGGGTAGCTGACGGGCATTGACGTAGCGAATGATCTGCCGGGCCGCACGCGGAAAGCGTTGGCACACACGGTAAACCGCTCGCTGCTTGAGCATGTTCTTGCGACGCGTGATCGCGTAGCCACGCCGACTGCCCAGGACCTTCTTCAACGCGTTGGCAATCGTGTCCTTCGACGGCACCGGCATGATGTAGGTGGGCGAGCGCTGCAGCATCGTGACGTGCGCCGCGTCGCCGGCCATCGCCGGCACCAACGTGACCGCTGTCGCGCCGCTGCCGATCACCACGACGCGCTTGCCGCGGTAGTCGAGGTTCTCCGGCCAGTGCTGCGGGTGCACGATCTGCCCGCTGAACCGGTCGCGGCCCTCGAAGTGCGGGGTGAAGCCTGCGTCGTAGCGGTAGTAACCGCCCGCGGAGAACAGCCAGTTCGCGGACACCGTGACCCGCTCACCGGCATGCTCGACGTCGACGTACCAGCGCGCGTCGCAACTCGACCAGGCCGCACCGAGAACCTTGTGGTCGAAGCGAATGCGTCGGCCGATGCCGTTCTCGGCGACGGTCTCGCGCAGATAGGCCAGGATCTTGTCGGCGCTCGCGATCGCGTCCTCGTCATCCCACGGCTTGAACTCGTAGCCGAAAGTGTGCAGATCCGAGTCCGACCGGATGCCGGGATAGCGGAACAGGTCCCAGGTGCCACCGATGTCGCCGCGTGCCTCGAGGATCGCGTACGACTTGCCGGGCCGCTCGGTCTGCAGGTAGTAGGCCGCGCCGATTCCGGAGATACCGGCGCCGATGATCAGGACGTCGACGTGGTCGGTGGGGACTTGTGGCATCACACTGGCTCCTTTGACGGTGCGTCCCATCGTCAGGCGTGAGGGGTCAGTCGAACAATGCCAAGTTGCACCGTTTCCGCTGGGTTACTGGTGCAATGTGCACCGACGGACCTACCATCTGCACATGGAGTGGCCGCGCCCGTCGCCACGAATCTGCGAGCTGATGCGCCAAGGCGCAGAGTTCCTGCTCAACGTGCCGCAGGAATGGCTCGACGAGTTGGACACCGCCACGCTGTCGTCGGAGTACATGCGTGTCATCGCCGGCGATCCCGTGCTCGCGGAGTCGATCCGGCGTAGCAACCGGGCGAACCTGCTGCACTGGGCCGCCGCCAACATCAGCCATCCGTGCGCACCCGTGCCTGCGAATCTCAGCCCGGAGACGCTCGATGTGGCACGTGACTTCATCCGCCGTGGCCTCGACGAGTCCGCCGTGGATGCATACCGGATCGGCCAGAACGTCGCATGGCGGTTCTGGATGCAGGTGGCGTTCGGGCTGACGTCGGACCCGGAGGAGCTGCGCGAACTGCTCGACGTGTCAGCACGCTCGATCAGCTCGTTCGTCGACGCGACGATCGCGGGCATCTATCGGCAAGTGGAGATCGAACGCGAACAACTCACCCGCGGAACGCACGCCGAACGTCGCGAGGTGGTCGCGCTGATTCTCGACGGAGCCCCGATCACCCGCCAGCGCGCGGAAAGCCGGCTCGGTTACCGCCTCGACCAAACCCACACCGCGGCCGTCATCTGGAGTGACCAGCCCACTGCCGATCTATCCGATCTGGACCGTGCCACCGACGCGGTGCTGCACGTCGGCGACGGTCGGCGGCCCCTGTCCGTGATGGCCGGCGCCGCTACCAGGTGGGTGTGGATTCCGGGTCGCGACGGCGTGGACCCGGCCCGCATCGCTGACGCGCTGGCAGACCTGCGTGGGGTGCGGGTCGCGGTCGGACCGAGCGCCACCGGCATCGAGGGGTTCCGGCGCAGCCACCTCGACGCGGTGACCACGCAGCGGATGATGGCCCGGCTGGGTTCGGCGCAGAAAGTGGTCAGCTTCACCGACGTGGAGCTCGTCGCGCTGATCACGTCGGATCCCGAACGCGCGGACCGATTCATTTCCGACACTCTCGGAGACTTCGAGCACGCCGGCCCGGAGTTGCACCGAACCGTGCTGACGTTCGTCAGCGAGCAGTGCAACGCGTCGAGGGCCGCGGCGAAGTTGTACACCCACCGAAACACGTTGCTACGCAGACTCGCCCGCGCTGAGGAAATGCTGCCACGGCCGTTGGAGAACACCAGCGTGCATGTCGCGGTCGCGTTAGAAGCGCTGCGCTGGCGAGGGGGATGAAACACTTCGGCCCCGGCGGTTGGGGTGCCGGGGCCGAAGTGGTTTCGATGGTCAGGCGGTGGGAGTTGCTCCCAACACCTGCTGGATGTCCGGCTTCATGGCCTGCAACTGGGCGCCCCAATAAGGCCAGGAGTGGGTGCCGTTCTCCGGGAAGTTGAACACGCCGTTGCGACCACCCGCCGCGAGGTAGTTGTCGCGGAAAGTGACGTTGGTCCGCAGCGTGAACCCTTCCAGGAACTTCGCCGGCAGGTCAGAGCCGCCCAGCTCGCTCGGCGTGCCGTTGCCGCAATACACCCAGATGCGAGTGTTGTTGGCCACCAAGCGCGGAATCTGCAGCATCGGGTCGTTGCGCTGCCAGGCCGGATCGCTGGACGGGCCCCACATCGCGGTCGCGTTGAAGCCGCCGGAGTCGTTCATGGCCATGCCGATCAGCATCGGCCACCAACCCTCAGACGGGTTGAGGAAGCCCGAGAGCGACGACGCGTAGATGAACTTGTCCGGGTAGTACGCCGACAAGATCAGCGCGGAGCCACCCGACATCGACAGGCCCACAACGGCATTGCCCGTGGGCGAGACGTTCTTGTTGGCGGCCAGGTAGGCGGGCAGCTCCTGGGTGAGGAACGTCTCCCACTTGTACGTCCAGGTGCCGCCGTTGCCCGTCGCAGGCTGATACCAGTCGGTGTAAAAGCTCGACATGCCGCCGACGGGCATCACCACCGACAACCCCGAACCGTTGTACCACTCGAACGTGGGCAGCTCGAGGTCCCAGCCGTTGTAGTCGTCGCGGGCCCGCAGACCGTCGAGCAGATACACCGCGTGCGGACCGCCGTACTGGAACTGCACCTTGATCTGGCGTCCCATCGACGGCGACGGCACCTGCAGGTACTCCACCGGCAGACCGGGCCGCGAGAACGCGTTTGCCGCCGGCATGCTGCCGACAATGCCGACGAGCCCCGGCAGCAACGCCGCGGCCACCGCAGCGACCGTCAGCCGGCGCCCCCACGCACCACGCAATCGTTCAAAGAACTTCATGTTCGGTATCCATCCCATCTTTCGTATGCCGCACCACATGCGATCGACGTCGTCGCTTCTGGGGTAGTGAACCATCGTTTGTCCGCAGTCCCGCCGATCTACACCCGATCTTGATGTCGCGGTTGGCTAACGATTTCACGTCGGGAAGGACTCAGGGGCGCCACCGCTGGCACCGGCTACATTCCGAAATACGTTGCAAGACAATGAATTTGAGTGCCACAGCTAGCGGGTAGATCGTGTTCTCGCGACCTGTGCACCCACATCAAGTCGAGCGCGAGTGGCTGGCGCAGCTGCTCACCACTCTTCACGGGAGGGCGAATGTGCCCATGTCGTAATGCAATTGGGATGGCGCCGGCGTGTCAGCGCGACAGCTCAGAGTCAGCTAGCCGTCGTCGCTGCGGGCCTCTGCGCCGCTCTCACCGACGTCGATGGCGTCGTCGGAACCCGAACGGCCGACGTACGTGCCGTCTTCGTCGTCTTCTTTGCCGGCGCGTGAGCTCGCGACGTTGGGATCCGACCCGACGTCGCCTTCGCTCTTGTCGTCGTCCTTCGGCGTGCTCATGAGCCGTCAGGTACCCGCGTGGCGACCGTCGGAAACCGGGCGGTGACAATGGCGGCATCGTGACCACCGACATCGCGTTCGCCGGCGCCGCCGAGCTGGCCCGCATGCTTGCCGCCGGCACTGTCAGCGCGCCGGCACTCGTCGAGGCCTATCTGGACCGGATCGCTCGGCTGGACCCGCTGTTGCGCAGCTACCGCGTGGTGCTCGCGGAATCGGCGCGTGACGAAGCCGCGGCTGCGCAGCGGCGCATCGACGCCGGAGAAAGGCTGCCGCTGCTGGGTGTTCCGATCGCGATCAAAGACGACGTCGACGTCGCAGGAGAGGTCACCGCGATGGGCACGGGGGCGCACGGGCCGGCCAAGACCCGGGATGCCGAAGTGGTAAGCAGGTTGCGCAAGGCCGGCGCGGTGATTCTCGGTAAGACGCACGTGCCCGAGCTGTGCATCTGGCCGTTTACCGAGTCGCTGACGTACGGCGCCACTCGAAACCCATGGGATCTCGGCCGCACTCCCGGCGGGAGCAGCGGCGGATCGGCGGCGGCGGTGGCCGCGGGGCTCGCAGGGATGGCGCTGGGGTCCGACGGCGCCGGATCGATACGGATTCCGTCCACCTGGTGCGGCGTGTTCGGGATCAAGCCGCAGCGGGACCGGGTGCCGCTGGCTCCGCATGACAACGCTTGGTACGGGCTCAGTGTCAACGGTCCGATCGCCCGCAGCGTCGCCGACGCAGCGCTTTTCCTCGACGTCACTACCTCGATACAAGCGCCACCGGGCGGGTTCGTCGGTGCCGCGGCGCGCCCACCGGATCGGCTACGAATTGCATTGAGCTGCAAAGTTCCTCCGCCTCTGATTGCACCCGTCGGCCGGGCGCAGCGTCGCGCGATTCACGACGCCGGCGTGCTGTTGCGCGAACTCGGCCACGACGTCGTCGCCCGCGATCCGGACTATCCACCGACCGCCACGCTGACCAACCTGCTGCCCCGGTACCTGCGCGGCGTGCACGACGACATCGCGACGATGCCCTACCCGCAGCGACTGGAAGCGCGCACTCGGCGGATAGGACGGCTGGGCGGTCTGTTCTCGAACCGCCGGATGGCCGCCGTCCTCGCGGCCGAGGACCGCGTCCGCGCGCGAGTGCTGTCGATCTTCGACGACGTCGACGTCGTCGTCACCCCCGGCGCGACGACCGGGCCACCGCGGATCGGTGCCTACCAGCGCCGAGGCGCTGTCACGACGCTGCTGCTCGTCGGCCAGCGGGTGCCGTTTCAGGAGATGTTCAACGTCACCGGCCAGCCGGCCGCGGTGGTGCCGTTCGGCTTTGACGCCGACGGGCTTCCGCTGTCGATCCAGCTGGTCGGCCGGCCGCACGACGAGGCCACTCTGCTGTCGTTGAGTGCGCAGATCGAATCGGTGCGGCCGTGGGCGCGCCGGCCGACGGTCAGCTGACACGATGTCGAACTATGCGCACGACCTTCAAGCCGCGGGTAAAGCACAGGACTTCCTCATAACGGGGTCAAGCACCCCGCAGACTATCAAGGGAAACGTGCGTTGATATCGCAAAGAAACGTGGTCAGCGCGATCACAGTGTTAGCAGCGCTTCTGCTAATTACAGGGTGCGCGGACATCGGTTCGGAATCTGTGGACAACATCCCAGCCCACGAAGCCGCGCAGAAGATTGACGCCGCCGCCAAGTCGGTGCCACTGCCAGACTCGTTCGTCCCCATTCAGGCGTTCGAGGCACATCCAAACCTCGGCTCAGAGCGGAGCATAGGAGCCGCCTTCGAAGCCCCGAAGCAAGACGTGGATGCGTATTTGCGCCAGATGCACGCTCAAAGAGACGCGACTTTGCTCCGACCCGTGGCCGGATGTGCCCCGCCCCAACTGAACAGAGCATGGTGGCGGAACCACCTCGTGCCTTCCTTGACATGTGGTATCGATCAGGTGTGTTTGGCCAATGTGCCACTGTCGAGCAATGGACCATCTGGAATACAGAATGGAAAACCGGCGGAGCGACAACCGGAAATGTTTACCGGGAACTGAACCCTGACGCGAGCGGGAGCCGCGTTATTAACTTTGTCATAACACTTGTAGGTCCGAATGAACATTGAGTCGAAGGCCACCGCTGTCAATAGCGAATAGCGAATAGCGAATAGCGATCGTTCGTACCAACGTTTTTCCGGTCAAGCTGCTGACGGTAACGGCACTATTGTTCGCTGCGGGCTGTTCGAGCGACGACAAAACGGTGACGCGGGACATCCCGTTGACCGATGCGAAACAACGGGTCAACACCGAGCTCAGAACCGCGCTTCCATCTGAGTTCATACCGATCAGCGCTATCGAGGGTGCCTGTCGACATGCCTCTGTCGTATTCAGTCCTCTTCGCGTTATACGACCGAGGTGTCTTCGACCGCTGCGCCACGATGCGCGCTCTATCTCCAAGAGAATGCTCCGGCGCAAGAACGCGACCCGGCTATGAAAGTCCTCGTGTCGGTGTCGACGTCTTGGGGCGGCCCAGATGTCGGCGTCCGTGGTCAGGCTGGATCGGCGACTGTGTTTAGTGGACGGAGGCGGCGGATAATCGAGCGCTATGCCAACAGACAGGGCTGATGATCCCGACGCAGGTGGGCCGGGCGACACCCTGAGCCCCGCGGAGTCGCTGGACTCCGACGACGTACGCAACGACGACGGTGACGAGGTGGTGGAGCCGCCTGACACCTGGATCGAGCCGCGTGACGACGATTCGCTCGACGAGCGGCTGGCCGCCGAAGAGCCCGAGCCCGCCGCCGACGGCCCCGCGCCCGACCCGGACACCTTGGAGGACGGCGTTTCTTCGCCGGAGTTCGGACTGAAGGAAGCTGACGTGGTGGACGGGGTGATCGTCGAGGATTCCCGCGTCACGCGCGGCCAGGTGGACGGCACGCCGGAAGACGGCGACTCTTTCTTCCCCGTCGCCGACTGAATCAGGCGACTGCGACGCCGCGTGAGCGGAGATCGTCGAGCGCGGTGTGCGACGTATCCGGCGCGACGCCTGCCGTCAGGTCGCTCAGCACCGTCGTCCTGAACCCGTGGCGGACAGCGTCGCGGGCGGTCGCATGGACGCAGTAGTCGGTCGCGATGCCGACCACCACGACCTCGTCGACGCCCCGCTGCTTGAGCCAGTCGGCGAGAAGTGTGCCGTTCTCGTCAGTGCCTTCGAAGCCGCTGTACGCCGCTGAGTACCGGCCCTTGATGAACACCGCCTCGATCGGCTCGGTGGATAGGTCGGGGTGAAACTCAGCACCGGGCGTGCCGGCGACGCAGTGCCGCGGCCACGAGTGCAGATAGTCCGGGTTCTCGGAGAAGTGGCTGCCCGGGTCGACGTGAAAGTCCTTGGTGGCCACCACATGGTCGTAGTGGGTGGTTGCAAGGTGGTGGTTGATTGCCCGCGCGACGCGGCTGCCGCCGGTGACTTCGAGGGTGCCGCCTTCACAGAAATCGTTCTGGACATCGGTGATGATCAGCGCCTTCATGACCCCACGGTAGCGCCGTCGACCGTGACGTCGAGTTGCTCGTCGAAGAAGCAGACGAGGCCTTCGATAGGGGCGGCTTCTCGTAGCGGGCTGCGGTAGGTCCAGGCGATGTCGCGCGGTCCGCCGGGCAACGAGAAGTACGACGCGCGGCCCTTGTACGCACAGTAGGTGACAGTGTCGCTGGGTTCTAGGCGCACGGCGACGTCGTCGGGAGGAAGGTAGTACCGCACGCGCAGAAGCGTTTCGAACAACAGCACGGGCTTCGTCGACTCCGCGAGAACCTGCCCGCCGAGCTCGATGCGGACATGGCGGCTGCTGCGCAGAATGTCGATCCGGTGAAACGGATCGTGTGGATGAGCGACGATCGGCTCGTCCTCTTCACGCCAGTCGAACGCGGCGAAATCCAGCATGACATGACGTGCTAGGTCTGGGTCGGTCGGACGAAAAGCGGCTGACGGCAGCGTGATACCGGCGACCGCGACATCGTAGGACTGGCCGGGGCTGCTGTGGTGGGCGAAAGGATTGCTGGGGTCCAGGATGGGCGCATCGACGGACCCCGGCCGGTTCGTGGTCGGCTGTAGCTGCGCTGAGACCGCTTGCAGCGGAACAGCATACGTGGGAACGACGCGCCGGGGCTCCCAGACCAGCAGACCGTCGCAGGTGTCGACGACGACGTGGTGGTTCACCGCGGCGCGTAGCCGTTTCGCGGTGGGTTGGTAGCGCAGAGTGTCGAGTCGGGAGCCGAGGAGATCGGTGATTTTTACCGCCATGTGGTCGGCTTAATGCTGCTTCGGCTTCGCGTCAAGACTGTGGTGTCCCTGATGTACCGGTGATTCCCATGTGTATGGCTCCTCGGGGTGGCCCGAACCGCCGAGGATGAATGTCCGGTCGCTGCGGTTGGCCCGCGCAATGCTCGCCATCCACGTCGCGACGGTGCTGAAGCGGTTGCGTACCCCGGTGAGGAATGCGATGTGGATGAAACCCCAGGCCAGCCAACCGAGGACGCCCGTGATCTTGAGGGGTCCCGCCTGCAGAAGCGCATGGCCACGGCTGATGTACGCCGCTGATCCGAGGTCGCGGTAGCGGTAATCCTTGCGTCCGCCTCTGCCGAGTTCGCGCCGGATGCAGGCGGCCACGTGCCATCCGCCCTGCATGGCGTTCTCCGCCACGCCGGGCAGGCCGTCACGCCCGGCCAGGTCACCGACGACGAAAACCTGGGGATGTCCGGGCACGGACAGGTCCGAGTTCACCGAGATGCGCCCGGATCGGTCGGTCTTGGCGCCCAACACCTCCGCTGCGTGCCGCGCAAAGGGGACGGCCTCCACGCCGGCCGTCCACAGCACCGTGCGGGTGGCGTAATTCTGTTGCAGGCCACCATCTTTCCGGCTCACGGTCACCCCGTCGCGTCGGACGTCGGTCACGTGCACGCCGAGGTGCAGTTCGACGCCCAATGCCTCCAATGTCCGTGACGCGCGCTCACCGAGCGCCGGTGCGAAGCTCTTGAGGACCCGGTCTCCGCCGTCGAACAACAGCACCCGCGCGTCCTCCGGGTTGATGCTGTGGAATTCATTGGCTAGCGAACGGGTCGCCAATTCCCGGATCTGCCCGGCCAGTTCGACACCCGTAGGCCCTGCTCCGGTGACGGCGAACGTAAGCCATTGGTCTCGCTGTGGACCAGGCGGCAGGCTCTCGGCGATCTCGAACGCTGCGAACACTCGACGGCGAATGCTCAATGCGTCGTCAAGCGTCTTCATTCCGGGTGCCCATGCGGCGAACTCTTCGTTGCCGAAATAGGACTGGCGCATGCCGGCCGCGATCACCAAGTAGTCGTACTCGAGGTCGAAAGTCGATTCATCGGGACGACGGGCGGTGACTCGGCGTGCATCAGCATCGAGTCTGATGGCTTCGCCGAGCAGCGTCGTGACGTTGCGGTGGCGGGCCAGTTCTTCGCGGAGCGACCGGCTGATTTGGCCGATGCTCAGCGTTCCTGTTGCACATTGGTACAGCAGCGGCTGAAAGACGTGGCAGGCGGTGCGGTCGAGAAGTGTGACGTCTACATCGACGCGTCCGAGTCGGCGGGCGCAGAACAGACCGCCGAACCCTCCGCCGATGATGAGTACGTTGGGGCGCCCGTTGCTCATGAAAGTCCGACTCCGTTCTGCATGTCATCCTGCGTTCCAGTCCATCTTCGCTGTTGCTTCGGCCGACTGGTCAACGAAGGATTGGTAGTGATAAAACGCTTGGTTGAAGGGGTTTCTCGTGCAGTCCACTCAGACACGCGAATTAGCCTCGGCGACAGTAGCTTTCGTGGGTTATACCGCAGTCATGCTCATGATCGAGCGACGGCTGCGACCCACTGGCGGCCCAGGGATCATTCCGTTCGAACTGGCCGGGACCGCACCGCGAGCCGAACGCATGGATTCCTGACCGCGCTGCTGGTGGACCGGGCGCGCCGCCGGATCCAGCATCCGCCGATTGTGGTCGCGGTGGTGGTACCTGCTGTCTTGGCCGATGCGTTGGAGGGAGTGTCGTTGCTGAAGGTTCTGGATCGTGAGGCGATTGCGGTCAATACGCGTCGGGCGCGCCGCGCGGCACTGGTCAAGTTCGCCTCGCTCGGTACCGCACTGCTTTACGTCGTCGGCGCAATACTAGGCTGCCCATTCCGGCACCCGAGCAACTGATTCGGTTCATCCACAGGCTCGCGACGAAGTGATCGGTCGGTCAGTGGATCCAGCTATACTCGAACACATGTTCGATGACCTCCCGCCCGAACCCGAGGCGTTGCGCGCAGCCGACGACGAGACCGTGGTCGCGGCCATCGAGCAATGGAACCGCGTCGAGGCGGCGGCCTGTGCGCGCCGGTTGGCCGCAATTGCCGAACTCACCGGACGGCGCTGCGACAAGGAAGGCGATCGCGCGCACTGGGCCTGCGATGGTTGGGACAGCGTCGCTGGCGAAGTAGCTGCCGCGTTGGGCACCAGTCCGAAAAAGGCGTCGAGCCAGATGTCGTTGAGCTTGACATTGCGTGACCGCGTGCCCAAGGTGGCTGCGCTCTTCTTGAAAGGGAAGGTCAGCTACCGGGTGATTTCGGCGATTGCCTGGCACACGCATCTCGTCGAGAACGCGGCCGTGCTGGAGTACATCGATTCAGCGCTGGCAGAGCGCGCCGGCAGCTTCGGCGAGTTGTCGGATTACAAATTGGCTCAGGCGATCGACGTGTGGATTGATCGCCGTGATCCCGATGCACGCCGACAGGTGCGTCAGCGTGCGCGCAGCCGCGATTTGCACGTGGGCAAAAAAGACGACGCGCGCGATACCACCGCGGTGTGGGGTCGGCTCTATGCCAGTGACGCCGCGGTGTTGGACCGCCGGCTCATGACGATGGCCCACGGAGTCTGCGACGATGACCCGCGTACCATCGCACAGCGCCGTGCCGACGCGCTCGGGGCGCTAGCGGCAGGGGCCGACCGGTTGGCGTGTGGTTGCAACAACCCGGACTGCTCGGCTGGCGGTGCCGACGCGAGAGCGGCCAACGTCGTGATCCACGTGGTCACCGACGCCTCCGCTCTTGGCGCCCAGCCCGATTCGCGGATGTCCGGGGAAGAACCCGCCGCCGGCGAGTTGGAACCGCCGCCGCCACAGGAGCACGCACCGGCAGTGGGCCTGTTGGGCCGCCGGGGCATCGTGCCGAGCCCGCTGTTGGCCGAGCTGATCCGCCGAGGCGCCACCGTCAAGCAGGTCTACACGCCCGGCGCCATGCCCGAACCGGGCTATGTCCCGTCAGCCAAGATGGCCGAATTCGTGCGCTGTAGAGATCTCACATGCCGTTTCCCCGGATGCGAGCACCCCGCGGAATTGTGCGATGTCGACCATACGATTCCGTGGCCGATCGGCCCGACCCACCCGTCCAACCTCAAGTCACTTTGCCGAAAACACCACTTGCTCAAGACTTTCTGGACAGGCATCGGCGGGTGGGTCGACGAGCAATTACCCGACGGCACCGTGATCTGGACGGCGCCCAGCGGCAGAACCTACAAGACACTGCCGTGCAGCCGAATCTTCTTCCCCGCCTGGAACACCGCGACCGCCGCACTTCCCAAACGACCGGTGTCGGCAGACCCGGTTGCCAGTCGCGGGCTGATGATGCCGCGGCGACGCCGCAGCCGTGCGGCTGACCGCGCCCACCACATCGCGCAGGAGCGCAGGCTCAACGCGGCCGCTCTAGCGGAGTATCGACGCCAACCGAGCGCCGCTCGAGCCAAACCGCCGCCACCGCCGCAAGAGCGGGCCGATATATGGGACATCGAGCGCAGGAGTATGACCGACGACGACGACCCGGCCCCGTTCTGAGGCCGTCAAAGCCGCTGCCTCCCAGTGATATTCGAGATCAGCAGCCGAGCGTGACAGCGGCAGTGCTGACGATGTCCACCGCTACAGCCAGCGACGCCTTGAGATCGTCTTGCACCATTTTGGCGGCATCGGGGGAGATCATGCCGCTGTCGATGGCGCGGCACACTCGGTGGCCTTCGTCGAGCAATTGCTGGTTACTGAGGAACGGATACTTCGGCGCCAGCAGATGCAGGTACTCGTTCTCGCCGGCGGCCGCAGGTGCGGCGGTCGACACCGCGACGGCCAGCGCGGCCGCACCCGCGGTGGTCAGAATGCCTAGTGCACGAACCACGATCGATCACCTCCGCCTGGAGTCAACCCTCGACAAAGCCTAGGGCACCAAGGGCTCACTCCGATACGTTCTTGAGCACCACCATCGCGCGTGACTCGACCTTCAGCATCCCGGCGGCCGCGATCGGCTTGGGCTCCGGCCCGTCCGTCGGTGCGATGACAGCCGTGTTGACCACCGGCAACCACGCCGACCCGAATTCGGCCGGCGGCAGTGTGAAGTCGAGCGCCTCGTCGTGAGCGTTGAAGCACAGTACGAACGAGTCGTCGGTCACCCGCTGCCCGCGCGCGTCGAGGTCGGGAATCCCGAGTCCGTTCAGATAGACGGCGATCGACCGGCCGAAGCCGGCCTCCCAATCGTCGTCGCTCATCTCCGACCCGTCCGGCCGGAACCACGAGATGTCGGGGAGGCCTTCGGCGCCGCGCCGGCGCACCGGCCGGCCGGTGAAGAATCGGCGACGACGGAACACTGGGTGCTCGGTACGCAACGCGGACACCTCTTGAGTGAACGCCGTCAACGCGGTGTCGGCCTCGTCCCAATGGACCCAGGTGATCTCGTTGTCCTGGCAGTAGCCGTTGTTGTTGCCCTGCTGACTGCGGCCCAACTCGTCACCGTGGCTGATCATCGGCACGCCTTGCGAAAGCAACAGGGTTGCCAAGAAGTTGCGCTGCTGACGCGCCCGCAGCTCGTTGACCGCCGGGTCGTCCGTGGGTCCCTCGACGCCGCAGTTCCACGACCGGTTGTGGCTTTCGCCGTCGCGGTTGTCCTCACCGTTGGCCTCGTTGTGTTTCTCGTTGTAGGACACCAGGTCTCGCAGCGTAAAACCGTCGTGGCAAGTGACGAAGTTGATCGACGCCACGGGCCGCCGTCCGGTGTGCTCGTACAGATCCGCCGACCCGGTCAGCCGCGACGCGAACTCGTCGAGCGTCGCCGGCTCTCCGCGCCAGTAGTCGCGCACGGTGTCGCGGAACTTGCCGTTCCATTCCGTCCACTGCGGCGGGAAGTTGCCCACCTGATATCCGCCCGGGCCGACATCCCACGGTTCGGCGATCAGCTTCACCTGGCTGACGATGGGATCCTGTTGCACCAGTTCGAAAAACGCGGCCAGCCGGTCGACGTCGTAGAACTCCCGGGCCAGCGTCGACGCCAGGTCGAACCGGAATCCGTCGACGTGCATCTCCGTCACCCAGTACCGAAGCGAATCCATGATCAGCTGCAGCGTGTGCGGATGCCCGACGTTGAGGCTGTTGCCGGTGCCGGTGTAGTCCATGTAGTAGCGCTTGTCGTTGTCGACGAGGCGGTAGTAGGCGGCATTGTCGATCCCGCGCATCGACAGCGTCGGGCCTAGATGGTTCCCCTCGGCGGTGTGGTTGTAGACGACATCGAGGATCACCTCGATGTCCGCCTCGTGCAGGGTGCGCACCATGGTCTTGAACTCCTGCACCTGCCCGCCCGGGGTGGTGCTGGAGCCATATTTGAAATCGGGCGCAAAGAACCCAATTGTGTTGTAGCCCCAGTAGTTTGACAGGCCCTTCTCGACGAGATGCGAGTCGTTTGCGAAGTGGTGCACCGGCATCAGCTCGATCGCGGTGACGCCCAGCTTCTGCAGATGCTCGATGATCGCCGGATGCGCGATCCCTGAGTAGGTGCCGCGGATGCGATCGGGGATGTCTGGGTGCAGCTGAGTCATGCCCTTGACGTGGGCCTCGTAGATCACCGTGTTCGCGTACTCGTGGCCGGGCGGGCGGTCGACACCCCAGTCGAAGTAGGGGTTGATGACCACCGATTTCGGCATGTGCGGTGCCGAGTCCTCGTCGTTGCGGCTGTCGGGGTCGCCGAAGTTGTAGCTGAAAAGCGCTTGGTTCCATTCGAAGTTGCCGTCGATGGCCTTGGCATACGGGTCCAGCAGCAGCTTGTTCGGATTGCACCGATGTCCGGCGGCGGGATCGTACGGCCCGTACACCCGGTACCCGTAGCACTGGCCCGGCTCGACCTGCGGCAGAAAACCGTGCCACACGAATCCGTCGACCTCGTTGAGCGTCACGCGTGACTCGGTCCCGTCGGCGTCGAACAGGCACAACTCCACCCGCTCGGCCACCTCGCTGAAGATCGCGAAGTTGGTGCCCGACCCGTCGTAGGAGGCGCCCAGCGGATAGGCCTTGCCCGGCCACTGTTCCCACGAGCGTTCTTCCCTCGGAGCCTCGGTCACGTGGGCACCTTCCTGTCGACGATCCGTTTACAACCGGCAGTACCGGCTGTGGGCAAAGCTATACAACCCGAACGCGGCGAACCCGAGCGCCGCTGCAATCAGCAGCACTTTGCCGAACGGTGCCGCACCCAAGAGCTTCACGGCACCGTCGATGCCTGTGGCTTTGGCGGGGTCGGACGTCATCGTCGCGACGATCAGCAGAACGCCGGCGCCGGCCAGCACCAGTCCCTTGGCAACGTAACCGGCAATGCCCAGCGGTATGAGCAGCGGCCCACCCGCAACGGTCACGTCGTCCAGAAAACGCTTCGTCACACCCTTGTGGACGTGATAGCCGCCGACCGCCACAACCGCCAACCCGATCACCACGAGCAGGAACTCTCCCCACCCATGCTGCATGAGCCGCGCACTCAGCCCGGCGTTGCGTGCCGTGCTCGGCTCGTTGCCGCCGGTCGCGAACTTGGCCGCCGAGAATGCAATCGCGAAGTAGACGACGGCGATGCCAAAAGACTTGAGTCGGTTGGTCACTTGCGTGATGCCGTGCTCCTCCACCTTGCGCTCGCTGGGGTGCTGGCCGACGACGGTCTCGGCCAGTCGCCACAGGCCCAAGGCGGCCAAGCCGGCGGCAGTTGCCCACAGCAACGCGGCTCCGCCGGGTCCGGCTGCCAGCGCGGCCAATGCGCCGGACTGGTCGGCGGTTCCGGCCGACCCGAGCGCGATGTGCGCGACGATGTAGCCGACCAGAAGATGAAGGATGCCGCTGATCACGAACCCGGCGCGCGCCGCGAGCTGGAATGCGTCGTTGTCGGTGGCCCGGCCGACGGCTCCCTGCACCGGGTTAGCGGCCATCACTGCTCTTTCCCGCGGGACTGCCGCAACGCGGTGCCACGCTCGATGTCCTTGTCCTGCTTGGCCTGGTTCTTCTCGAGAAGCCGCGTGTCGCGCGGTGGCAACTGCAGCTCCTCCTCAGCCGGCAGCCCGGCCTGCAGTTCGCGGCCACGCTCGAGTTCCGAATCCACCTCTGCGCCGAACAGCAAGGCCACATTGGTGATCCACAGCCACAGCAAAAAGACGATCACCCCGCCTAGCGCGCCGTAGGTCTTGTTGTAACTGGCGAAGTTGGCGACGTACACGCCGAACCCGATCGACGCGACCACCCACACCACGATCGCGACCATCGCGCCGACGCTGATCCAGCGGAACTTCGGCTGCCGCACATTCGGAGTGGCGTAATAGAGCACCGCGACCGCGACCACGACGCACACCAAGATCAGCGGCCACCGCCCGATCCGCCAGACGCCCATCGCCACATCACCCAGGCCGATCGCATCCCCGATCGCCGACGCCAGCGGCCCGCTCACCGTCAACATGAACGCGACGGCCGCCGCCAGCACCAGCCCCGCCAACGTCAACGCCAACTGCAGCGGGCGCAGCTTCCAGATGGGTCGGCCCTCTTCGATCTCGTAGATCCGGTTCATCGCGCGGCTGAACGCGCCGACGTATCCCGACGCCGACCACAGCGCACCCAGCAGACCGACAACCAACGCGAAACCGGCCGACGGCGTGTCGACCAACTGCTGAACCGGACCGCGAAGGGTGTCGACCGCCGACGCCGGCGCCACGTCGGCCACCACCTGTAGCACGGTGTCGACGGTGCGCTTGCCCTGGCCGAACACGCCGAGCAGCGACACCATCACGACCAGTGCCGGGAACAGGGACAGCACCGCGTAGTACGTCAACGCCGCCGCCAGGTCCAGGCACTGGTCGCGGGAGAACTCGCGCACCGCCATGCGCACCGAATAGATCAGCGAGGGCTTGGTGAGGTCCGTCGGCGAATCGGGCTTGCGCGGATCTTCCGGGTCGGGTGACATTGCGGCCGGTTCGCTAGACGGGGTTCTCATGGGTGACGGCCTGGTAGCCGCGCGCCGCCGCCCGATCCACGACAGCCCGCACGACGCCGAATACCAGACCCTGCAGCGCGGCGGCCGTCAGCACCTCACGCGACGACTGCCCGAGGTCCTTCGGGTCCGGTGTCTCCTCGGACTCGCCGACGCGTTTCCAGATCTGGTTGAACACGGCGCCCGCCAGAAGCCCGCCGGCGACGCTCGCCGCAATCGACAGGGCCTTGTACGCCACCTTCGAAGTCACGCTCACGTGTCACCTCCGCCGTCGAGTGTTGGCGCAACCTATACCCGCTTACCTGCGCGTCGACACTTGTCGCCTTGGCGCACTGAATGTTTGACACCACCGCGAACGGGCATGGCTGTCCAAGCAACTCCGGGAGGTCTGATGCGAGCAGTGACGTGGCAGGGCAAGCGCAAGGTGTCGGTCGAGAACGTGCCCGACCCGTTGATCAAGGAACCCACCGACGCCATCATCCGGGTGACGAAGACCAACCTCTGTGGCTCGGACCTGCACCTGTACGAAGTGCTCGGCGCATTCATGACACCGGGAGACATCCTCGGCCACGAGGCGATGGGCGTAGTCGAAGACGTCGGTCGTGAGGTCGGCGACCTCAAGGTCGGCGATCGTGTGGTGATCCCGTTCAACATCTCCTGCGGGCACTGCTTCATGTGCGACCACGGGCTGCAAAGCCAGTGCGAAACCACGCAGAACCGGGACCAGGGCACCGGTGCCGCGCTGTTCGGCTACTCCAAGCTCTACGGCGAAGTCGCCGGCGGCCAAGCCGAGTACCTGCGCGTGCCGCAGGCCCAGTACACGCACATCAAGGTGCCCGACGACGGGCCCGACGAACGGTACGTCTATTTGTCGGATGTGTTGCCGACGGCATGGCAGGCGGTGGAATACGCCGCCGTTCCCGACGGCGGCACGCTGGTGGTACTCGGGCTCGGACCGATCGGGTCGATGGCGTGCCGGATCGCATTGCATCGTGGCAACTGCCGCGTGATCGGTGTGGACCTGGTGCCGGAGCGGCTCAGCCGGGCCCGCGACTTCGGCGCCGAGGTGATCGACCTCAACGAGCACGACGCCGAACCCGTGGTGGTCGACGCCACCGACGGTCGTGGCGCCGATTCGGTGATCGACGCTGTCGGGATGGAGGCGCACGGCTCGCCGATCGCCGAGGCCGCCCAGACCGCGGCTGGTTTCCTGCCGTCGCCGGTCGGTCGCGTGGTGATGCGCAACGCGGGCGTCGACCGGCTCGCCGCGTTGAATGCCGCGATCGGCATGGTGCGCCGCGGCGGCACGATTTCGTTGTCCGGCGTCTACGGCGGCGCCGCCGACCCGATCAACATGATGACGCTGTTCGACAAGCAGGTGCAGCTGCGTATGGGGCAAGCCAACGTCAAGCGCTGGGTTCCCGACATCATGCCGCTGCTGACGTCCGACGACCCGCTGGGCGTCGAGTCCTTCGCCACCCACCGGTTGTCCCTCGACGAGGCGCCGGCGGCCTACGAGACGTTCCAGAAGAAGCAGGACGGCATGATCAAGGTCGTGATGACCCCGTAGAAAGTATGACTTGGCGCATAGTTCTGGCAATCAGCGCAGGGAAGTGCCCGCAAAGATAACGGCCAGATCACGGCCTTCTTGACCGTTAGTATGGCTAGCGGCATAGTCGGGGCTGCGGAGATGCAACCGCTCCGCGAAAGGTAAACCGCCATGACGACCATTGAGCTGAACATCGCCGGACTGCACTTCACGCGTTCGGCACACGACGACGGCGGGAAGAAGTCCTGGTACCACAGCTGCCGGACGTGGCGCCGCAAAGAAGTCCGCGGGTCCGGCCGTCCCGTGCAGGCGGCCGACTCCGCGGCGTGACGCGCGCCGTCGAGCATGGACATGCTGCGGCAACGCGCTAAGCGAGGCGCCACCAAGCGCCGGATGCTCACCAGCGCCGCCGAAGTGCTGCGGGAACGCGGCGCGGCCGGCGTCACCATCGACGAGGTGCTTGCCCGCAGCGGTGCGCCACGTGGCTCGGTGTATCACCACTTTCCGGGCGGCCGGCATCAGTTGCTGGCCGAAGCGCTGCAGTTCGCCGGCGAATCGATGACGACCGCGATCGGCGAGGCGGCCGCCAGAGGCCCGATGGCTCTGGTCCACGAATTCGTCGAGATGTGGGAAGCCGTGCTGCGTGAAAGCGACTTCATGGCCGGCTGTCCCGTGGCCGCCGCGGCGATCAGCAGCACCGACGAGGATCCGCCGCTGGCCGCCGATGCGGCACGCATATTCGGACAGTGGCGCGATGCGCTCACCCGCTCGTTCGTGGCCGACGGCTTTCCCGACGACGACGCGGCGACGCTGGCCACCACCATGCTTGCCGCGATCGAGGGCGCGGTGATCCTGTGCCGGTCGCTGCGCAGCCCTCAGCCGCTGCGGGATGTGGCCGAAAATCTCGAATTCCTGGTGAACGGACGCAGATTCGTCAGCCGGTACCGACGCGACGCGCGTCAGGACGCCTGAGCTTCGGCCGACACCAGAGCGATCGAGGCAGCCACGGCGGTGTCGACGATCGCGCGGACATCCTTGCGGTCCTCGACTGTCAACGCGGTCAACTCACGGAGGCCGCCGAGAAGAATCACCGACATCTGCGGGGACGCCGGCCGCAGGCCTGCGCGCCGGAACCCGGGATTGCTGGTCACCTCGGCCAGCATCTGCGTCAGCACCTCGATGTTGTGCCGCTGCACCGACCGCACTGCGGCGCCCAGCGCAGGCAGCTCACGGATCCAGCTCAGCGCGACGGCCGGACGTGACTCGATGACGCCGACGTAGGCGTCGATGGCCTGGTGAATCTGCTTCTGCCAGTTGGCTTCTGGGTCGACGGCCGCCTTGATCTGGACGACCATGTCCTCGATCGCCGTGCGCAGCAACTCGACGAAACACTGTTCCTTGCCGTCGAACTCTTGGTAGAAGGTGCGCTTCGAGGTGCGGGCGTGCCGGACGATGTCGGCGATCGTGGTGTCGCGGTACCCCCGCTCGGCGATCGACTCGGCCAGACCGTCGAGCAGTCGGCGTCGAAACGGGTGCTCGAGGTCTTGCTCGGAAGCCGTGACGGCGATGTCGGCCACCGTCATCGCGCCTCCTGTCCACGGTCGAGTCTTGATCGGCACGGTACTAACCGGTACCGTACAACACGACACTGTGGTACTGCGTGGTACCACGACTGCGGTTGGGAGTGAGCGATGAGCGAAGCGGCCCTGAACCTCGTCGAAAGCGGCAGCGCGCCGCCCCCTGCCAAACTCCCGCCGCAAGTGCCGCTGCCCAGGCCGGTTCAGGGCATGGGTTTCGTGGTGTCCCGTCGCTGGACCATTCGGCAAGCCGCCCGCCGCTACGGCAACGTGTTCACGCTCAACATTCCGGTGTTCGGCCACACCGTCGTGGTCGCCGAGCCGGCATTGGTCAAGCAGGTGTTCATGGCCAGCACCGACGACCTGCTCAACATCAAGCCCAACCTCAGCCGAGTACTGGGGCCGGGCTCGATTTTCGCGCTCGACCGCACCGAGCACCGCAACCGTCGCAAGCTGCTGCACCCGCCGTTTCACGGCAAGAGCATCAAGAACTACGAACGGATCATCGAAGAAGAGACTCTCCGCGAGGCTACGAATTGGCCTGTGGGACAGGAGTTTCGGACGTTGGAGCCGATGATGCGGATCACGCTGAATGTGATCCTGCGTGCGGTGTTCGGCGCGGAGGGCGCCGAGCTCGAGGACCTGCGCCGGCTGATACCCGGCTGGGTGAAGCTCGGCTCGCGGCTGGCTACACTGCCCCAGCCGTCACGGACGTACGGCCGGTTCAGCCCGTGGGGCCGGCTGGCGGCGTCGCACCAGCGGTTCGACACGATCGTCGAGACCCTGATCGCGAAGGCCGAAGCCGACCCGTACTTCGACGAGCGCACGGACATCCTCGCGCTGATGCTGCGCAGCCGCTACGACGACGGCTCGCCGATGTCGCACCGGGACATCTCCGACGAGCTGCTGACGCTGGTCGCCGCGGGCCACGAGACCACGGCATCGACGCTGGCCTGGGCGTTCGAGCGGCTGCGCCGACACCCCGACATCGTCGCCGCACTCACCGAGGAGGCCGACGGCGACGGCAACGAGTTGCGTCAAGCGACCATCCTCGAGGTGCAGCGGGCGCGGACCGTCATCGACTTCGCCGGCCGCCACGTCGCGGCGCCCGTGTTCGAGCTCGGTGACTGGCGCATCCCACAGGGCTACTCGATCGTCGTCAGCATCGCGCAGCTGCACGAGACCGCGTTCCCCGAGCCGGAGCGGTTCGACCCGTACCGGTTTGTCGGCAACCGGCCGCCCACGTTCGCCTGGGTGCCGTTCGGGGGAGGGACACGGCGCTGCCTGGGCGCGGCGTTCGCGAACACCGAGATGGATGTGGTGCTGCGGACGGTCTTGCGTCATTTCGAGCTCGACTCGACCACCGACCCCGGCGAGAAGGTGCACTCTCGCGGCGTGGCGTACACGCCGAAGCAGGGCGGCCGGATCGTCATGCGTCACCGCTGACGTTTGAGCCGCGGCCAGGCTGGCTAACTGTTCAGCCATGGATCGCCCCGACACCATGGTCGAGATCCATCGACAGCGGGTGCAGGACCTCACGCTCGAGTTCTTCGGCGGCGAGAAGTATTCACAGCCGGCCAACGGCCCCGGCTTCACCGCGACCGCCACGCTCGACCTCACCCTGGACCGGGTGTGGTTCGTCGAAGACGCCCGCGGGCGGCTGTGGCGAGAGCACGTCGACGGCCAAGAACGGGATCCGCTGCGGCACTTTGCGATCGACCTGGCGATCTTCGACTCCAAGCTCGCGATCGAATCCGTCACCTGCATCCCGCTGGTGCCGCTACCGCCGCGCACAGTCACAGTGCCCGACGGTCCGCGCGCCGGGGAGTCGCGGCAGATCCCGTACAACGAGATCCCGCTGATGGGCCGGCTCACCATTCACGAACAACTGGAATGCCGTGAGCCCGAGCCCGGCAAGCAGACCATTGCGCTGAATTTCAAATCGCAGGATGCGCCGGTTCTCGTGGCGGCTGCAGCCGACGACGGCGCACGTCTCTACGGCCCCGGTGTCGAGCGAAAACCCAACGGCGACACCATGTTCAGTGGGAAGGACCCGCGCGTCACCTGGGACCTCGACGACGCCGAGGCGTACTGGATCACCCACTGCGTCGCCGGTGAGCTGCTGGTGAATCTGCAGAAGCTGCGCCACCCGGCGATCTCCGACGACGACGCCCGCACCGCGGTGCTGGACTTCATTGCCGCACAGATCGCCGAGGCGGTCGGCCCCGAGGTGGCAGCACTCGGCGAGGACGGCATCGTGGGCGTGCTGCCCACCACCATGGACGTCGACCCGGCCGCGGACGACGACAGCACCGTCAAGGAGCTCGACGCGGTGGTGCAACGCTACGAGGTCGGCGGCCGCCCGCACGAATCGATCGTCGTGCAACTGAAGACGCTGCGCGAACTGCCAGCCGGCGAAGAGCTGCCCGCGTCGGTACTCGCCGAAAACCCTGGCGAGCACACGGCTTTGGCCGTCACCGGGTGGAGCATCCTGCGTGAGGTGCGTGACACCGTGAAGTCGACGTTCAATCTCGACGAGTCCGACTTCGACCCCGACGCGCCGTGTCTGCTCGACGGCCCGAAGACCGTGATGATCGGCGGCGACGAGCGTGTGCTCGAATCACTGGACGCCGACATCACGCCCCGCACCGGGGACGGGCGCTTGGTGATCGACGGAAAAGTCACCGCGCACAGCAAGTTCTACGACTTCGACGCCGCGTTCACGATCACCTACGACATGGTGCTCGACGACATCCCCCGTGACGCGGTGGGCAACGAGACCAGAACCTTCACCGGCGAGACGATGGAGGAATTGCAGCGCGCACTGCAGCAGGCCGGCGAACGCCGAAGCGCCGGTGAATTGAGCGAAGAGGAGTACGAGGCGGAGGTCAAGCGGGCCAACGACCGGATCGCCGAACTACCGCGCACCGTGGGTGTGCGACCCACCCAGACTGCGAAACCCGTTGTGCAGCCGAACTTCAGCCTCACCGCTGCGGGCCACGCCGCGACCGCGGTGGGAGTGGCCGCGGTGGTCGGGCTGCTGGCGCTGCCGGTGACGGCCGCCGTCGGCGCTGCGGGGGTGGGTGCGGCCGGGGCGGGTGGGTTGCTGGCGTTCGCGATCGTCGACTACCTCTCCACGGTGTTCACGCTCAACTGGTTCGGGGCCGGGATGGGCTCACGCGAGGTACGCAAGGCACTCAGCGATCGGCCGAGCGGAACCGAACTTCCGGTGATCGGAATCCCGGTGGGCACCAACCTGAATCGGCAACGGCTCGCGGTGTATTTCCGGCAGGTGCCACCCCAGTTGCCGGTCAGCTGCGTCAAAGCGGACGACGACGGCAAGATCCGCGTGGTCGGCGGCCGTTGGCCCGGAGACGGCGCGCAGTGGCTGCTGTCGGCCGACGACGGTCGGCGGTTCGTCGAATCGGGCGAGCTGCAACTGGTGCTCGACGACTCCGGTGAGCGCGTGGATTTCGAGGCGGATGCGCTGCGCTCGCTGCCGCAGTGCAGCTGATGACTACTTAGTGCTGCTGGCCCGCCTGGGCAGCTTCCAGCCCGGCCGGACGTAGTGGCAGGTGTACCCGCTGGGATAGCGCTGCAGATAGTCCTGGTGTTCCGGCTCGGCTTCCCAGAAGGCGCTCGCCGGGGTCACCTCGGTGACGACCTTGCCGGGCCACAAACCAGACGCCTCGACGTCGGCGATGGTGTCCAGGGCGATCTGCTTCTGCTCGTCGTCGAGGTAGAAGATCGCCGAGCGGTAGCTGGTGCCGACGTCGTTGCCCTGCCGGTTTTTCGTGGTCGGGTCGTGTATCTGGAAGAAGAATTCCAGCAGCGTGCGGAAATCGGTCTGCTCTGGGTCGTAGGTGATCTCGACGGCCTCGGCATGACCGGGGTGGTTGCGGTAGGTGGCGTTCGCGTTCTCGCCGCCGGTGTAGCCGACGCGCGTGCTGACCACCCCGGGCTGCTTGCGGATCAGCTCCTGCATGCCCCAGAAGCACCCGCCGGCCAGTATCGCCTTCTTGTAGGTCATGGCTCCTCCTTACACCGATGGGTCGCCCCTCGACAACGCTGGTAGAACGTGTTCTAGTTTTGAGCTGTGACCGGTTTTGGCCGCGCCGAGTTGACGGCGGCGTTCGAGCACTTCGAGCAGACCGTGGCGCGGGCCGCCGAGACCCGCGACTGGGACCCGTGGGTGCAGCAGTACACCGCAGACGTCGAATACGTGGAGCATGCCGCCGGCACGATGCGCGGCCGCGACGAAGTGCGGGAGTGGATCTGGAAGACGATGACGACGTTCCCGGGCAGCTACATGACTGCGTTTCCGACGCTGTGGTCGGTGGTCGACGAGCCGACGGGACGGATCATCATGGAGCTCGACAACCCGATGGCCGATCCCGGTGACGGCACGATCATCAGCGCCACGAACATTTCGATCATCACCTACGCCGGCGACGGGCTGTGGCGCCGCCAAGAGGACGTCTACAACCCGCTGCGGTTCGTCAAGGCGACGATGAAGTGGTGCCGCAAGGCACAAGAGCTCGGCACGCTGCCCGACGAGGCGGCCCGCTGGATGGAGCAATACCGATGACGACGGCTCTGGTGATCGGCGCGAACGGATTCCTGGGCAGCCACGTCACCCGCCAGCTGGTGGCTAGCGGCGCCGACGTGCGCGCGATGGTGCGCAGCGGCGCGAACACCAAAGGCATCGACGACCTTGCGGTGCAACGGTTTTACGGCGACGTGTTCGACACCGAGGTACTGCGCGAGGCGATGAGCGGCTGCGACGTCGTCTACTACTGCGTGGTGGACACCCGCGCGTGGCTGCGGGATCCCGCGCCGCTGTTCCGGACGAACGTCGAGGGCACCCGCAACGTGCTCGAGGTGGCTCGCACGATGCCGCTGCGGCGGTTCGTGTTCACCAGCAGCTACGTGACGATCGGCCGCCGCCGAGGGCACGTCGCCACCGAGGAGGACCAGCTGCACTGGCGGCGGTCGTTGGGCCCGTACGTGTTGTCGCGGCTGCAGGCCGAGCAGTTGGTGCTGCGCTATGCCGCCGACGACGGGCTTCCCGCGGTCGCGATGTGCGTGTCCACCACCTACGGCCCCGGCGACTGGGCGATGACGCCGCACGGCGCGATGATCGCCGGCGCCGCATTCGGGAAGGTGCCGTTCGTGATGAACGGCATCGCGCTGGAGGTCGTCGGCGTCGACGATGCGGCGCGGGCCATGATTCTGGCTGCCGAACGCGGCCGCAACGGCGAGCGCTACATCGTCTCCGAGAAGATGATGACCAACGCGGAGATCGTGCGGATTGCGGCCGAGGCGTCCGGTGCGCCGGTGCCCCGCCGATCCGTGCCGCTGCCGGTGCTCTACGGCATGGCGACGATGGGCAGCCTCAAGTCGCGCCGCGGCAGCCGCGAGATGCTGACCCTGCGGTCGCTGAGGCTGATGCGGGCCGAAGCACCACTCGACCACAGCAAGGCGGTACGGGAGCTGGGCTGGCAGCCGCAGCCGGTCGAGGATTCGATTCGCGCCGCGGCGCGGTTCTGGGTCGAGTTGCGGGCGGCGGCCAGGAAATCGAGGGCGGGTTAGCCGTTCTCCAGCTGGGCTTGCCCGGGAATCTTACGCCCGGTCCGGCGTTGACTGTCCTATGAGCAAGCCGCGTCTGCAACCGAGCGCCCGCCACCCGATCACGGTCACCCCGACCGTCGGACACGTCACCGTCCGCGTCAACGGGGAGGTGGTGGCCGAGACGGACAATGCGCTGACGCTGCAGGAGTCGACGTATCCGCCCGTCCAGTACATCCCGCGCAGCGACGTCAACCGTGACCTGCTGCGGCGCACTGACACCGCGACGTACTGCCCCTTCAAGGGCGACGCGAGCTACTACAGCGTGGTGACCTCTGCGGGCACCGTCGAAGATGCGATCTGGACGTACGAGCACCCGTATGAGGCGGTGGCCGCGATCGCCGGCCACGTGGCGTTCTATCCCGACAAGGCCGAGATCACCGTCGGCTAGCCACCGGTGCGCCGAGCGTGCGTGGGTTGCGAAAAATCGCGAAGATTTTCGCCGTCAGCTCACATTCGGCGGTGGAGATCGCGCGCTCGGGTGCGCACGTGGTAGCGGCGCTCGGCGTAGGCGATGTCATCGCGCCACAGCCGCGTGGCGGCGTACCGCATCAGCGGCGTGATGATCGGGGCGACGTGGCGGGTCCGGGCGAAACCTGACCGGTCCGAGTGGGCGATCACTGCCTCGATCACCGCGGTGCGCGGGCGCCCGTCGGGCCCTGCGCCCAGCGGTGTCGCGTGCGTCTCGACCACGCTGCCGGCGCCTTCGCCGTCGACGATCCGCATCACGATCGTGCGCCGCTCCGGGCTGGTGAACTCCGCAATCACCGGTACGCCGAACCGGCCCATCTTGAACGTTACGGCGACGAGGAAGCGGTCGGTGTCGTCGTCGGCGTCCGGCGGTGGCGCGCTGAGAACTTCGAGGCGCGTGAACGAGTATGGATGGAACCACGCGCCGTGCCACGGGTCGAGCCGGTTGGCGATGACGTCGTCCGGCTCGCAGATACCGACCAGCCGCGTCACCGCGTCGAGCCGAATCCCATTGGGGCGCAACGGAATTACCGGCTGCGGGGTGGGCTCCTCGCCGCCGATGCGGTCCAGTCGAACCCACACCAGCACGCCGTCGTCGTGACTCGGCAGCGGCTTCCATCCGAACTCCCGGTTGCCGGTGAGGCGCAGCCCGTGCCACGGGCAGACGAGCGCGCCGCAGTCCACCGTTCCCGTGGCCAGATCGGCGCCGAGATGCGGGCATGTGGCGGGGCCGACGTGCAGCCCGCCGTTGCTGTCGCGCCACGCGACGATCTCCACCCCGGCGACCGTCGTGCCGAACGGGCGCCGGCTGTGCACGCCGGTGCTGGCGGCAAACGCGTACCAGTTGCCCGCCGGCCGCTGATGTGTGCGCCGCAGCGCCGCGTCGATGATCGCCGGTTCGGCGTCGCGGTAGGTGGGTTCCTGCTGCGCCCACTGCGTTCGCGGGAGTAGTTGAATAGGAAGGTTTTTCGGCCACTTCACGGCGAGCTCTGCCCTCTCACGACCATTTGTTGCCTACCACCCGCCAGGCGGCGCAGCAGCGGAATGCGGCCCTGCGTCGGCACGGTGTGCAGGGGGTGCCCGGCCAGCCCCCAGCCGGCCAGCAGCTTGTTGGCCGCGGTGAACCCGGTGGTGGCCGCGCGTTCCATCAGCGCCACCGGCAGGTCGATGCGGATGCCGTCGCCGGCGAGCATCAGCCGAGGATGTGGCGTGGTGACCTGCGGCCGGCGGGCGAAATCGCCCGGAGCGAACCGGGGGCAATCGTCGCGCCACAAGGTGCGTTCGGCGACCACCCTGGCGTCGCAGGTCTCCGGGTACAACTCGTGCAGCCGAGTGAGCAACCGCTCCGTCAGCCCGTCGCGGTCGCGCACGGCATACGAGTGCAGCTCGACGACGGCGCCGCCGTGGCGGTGTGACCAGTCGATTGCTTGGCGCTCATAGCGGTTCAGCACGCTGATGTTGTCCAGCGGCGGCAGCCCCCCGGTGCCGAGGAACGCCGGCCGTTGCGGCTTCACCGGGCGGTCGAGCCACAGCCGCTGTACGACGAACGGCGGCGCCGTCCCCAGGGCCGCCACCGTCTCGCGCCACACTTCGTCGCCGAGATCCGGTGACGCACCTACGATCGCGCGCAGCCCGCTGACGTCGGGGGCAAGGACGACAGCGTCGGCGTCGACCGGGTCGATCGAATCAGCATGCACGCGAAACGCTTTGGGGCCGTCGGTGCCGATCGACGACACCGACACTCCGGTGCGGAACTGCACACCCCGGTCGGACAGATATTTCCGCAACGGCTCCCATAGGCAGGTGTCGAAGTTGGCGCCGGCGACGTCGAACACCAAGCCCTCGCTCGAGCCGAGGAAATAGATGTGGAACATCGTCGCCAGCTCGGCTGCTGACAGCTGCGCGGGCTCGGCGAAGAAGCTGCGGGAGAACACCTCGAACGCCAGGTGCCGCGCTGCGTCGGGAAAGTTGATCTGGTGCAGAAACGTTTCGGCGTCGACGTCGTCGAGGCGGTGGTAGATGTCCGGCACCGACACCGCAGCCAGCGGTGCGGCGGCGCGGGCGTCGAGCGCGACGAGGTCCCGTAGCCGAAACGTGGGGCTGCGAAGGGCAAACAACAGCGCATTCCACGGCGGGGTGCGCGGCAGTCCACGGAAAGTGTCGCGGCGGCCCTGGGCATCGACGAGCGGGTAGTCGTCGACGGCGGTCAGTTGGCTCAGCGCCGGATCGGTGCGCCGCAACAGGTTTCGCAAGTTGTAGTACTGGCGGAAGAACGCATGGAAGCCACGGTTCATCGCGACGGAAGTGCCGTCGGGCAGCGCCTCGGACCACCCGCCGACCCGGCCGCCGAGATACCGTTGTCGCTCCAGCACCTCGACGCTCACGCCGCGCTCGGCAAGTCCCGTCGCTGCGGCCAAACCCGCAATTCCCGCACCCACCACCACCGCGTGCGGTCTCGACGTCAGTGAATCCGCGTTCGGCAAGCCCGGCGCGGCGGCATGCGTCACCCGGCGCGAATCACGAAAACCGTTGCTAGTCATGAGGAGCGTCGGCCAGGAAGGTGTGGACGATGTTGCGCTGCCAGCCCGTCATCGTCTCGCTGTGCACGGCCACGAACCCCGCGTCGGCCAGCCGGCGGCGGAACTGGGTGGCGCCGTCGAACGCCAGCACGCTGCGCCACAAGTGCCGGTACAGCGCAGTGTCGCGGGTGTGCCGGAAACCCGACGGGATGATGATGCCCCAGCACACCGCGCTCCACGTCAGCGTCGCCGCACGCGAATCGCGTACCGAATATTCGTGCACCGCAAGAGTTCCGCCCGGCCGCAGCAACGTCAGAAAGCGCTTCAGCTGCGCGTCGGGGTCGGCCAGGTTGCGCACCAGGTAGGCCGCCAGGATGCCGTCGAACGGGCCGGTGACGCCGAGGTCGGCGAGGTCTTCGATGCGGCCGTGGACGAACCGCACCGACGATGGCCACGTCTTGGCTTGCGCCTCACGCAGCATCCCCGCCGACGCGTCGACCGCGACGATCTGAGCTTCCGGTGCCGCGGCGACCAGCGCGGCCGTCGACGCGCCGGTGCCGCACCCGGCGTCGAGCAGCCGCAATCCGCGCCCGCGGTTCGGAATGCGCATGCGCTGCACCGAGATTCGCAGATGCTCGTGGTAGCCGGGATTGGCACCCACCATGCGGTCATAGGCCTGTGCGCCGACGTCGAACGCCGAAGGCACCGCGTCGCGCGGCAGGCCGGCGTCACCGACTGTCACGTTGCCGCTCCCAGAGCAACAGCACCGCCGTCACCAACGCGAACCCGAACAGGAAGTCCTCGACGGGAATGTCGAACGGAAACCGGACGCCGACGGTGTGCGCGTCGTCGTAGACGACGATCGGTGCGCTCAATTTGGTGAGCCAACCGTCGACGAGAATCTGGAAGCCGAGCACGATCGACATGGACAGCCAGTACGCGCCCTTGCGGAACAGCCCGGTGCGCCACACCACCACCTCGAGCGCGACGACGGCGGCGACCGCGACCACCGCGGGCAGCGTGTAGCCCAGCCCGCTCACGAGCGGCGCCTGAGCCGGCCGAGCATCGCCGTCACCGCGTTGTAGGTGAGCAAGCCGCACAACGGGATCACGATGAAGAACAGTAATTCCTCCAGCGGAATGCCGAAGCCGACGTGAACTCCGGTGATGTAGCGCGGGTTGTACGTCCACACGTGCGCCGCGACCGCCAGCGCATCCCAGACGACGAACAGCAACGCCACCGGCAGCACCGACCGAACGGTGCGCAACGGCTGGCGATATACGCCGGGACCGAAGAACTCGAGCGGCGCGGTGACGAGCAGGCAGGCGCCCAGCACCAGCAGGTACTGCCATCGGTCCACGGCTACGCGGCCTGCCCGCGCCTCGCCCGCCACGCCTGGATCAGCCCACCACCGGCCACCTGCAGCCGACGCGCGGTGCCCACCCGGGCGCGATGGCTGAACACCGCGAAGTCACTCGCCTCGATGCAGTCGAGGATCTCCGAGTACAGGGTCAGTGCGGTGGCCACGCACGGCCGCGACCACGGCGCCAGCATCTGCACGCCGTCGGCGGCGAACCGGTAGATGCCGCGGGTGATGTCGTGCTGTGCCGACAGCGCCCGGCGCACCCGTGGATCAGTGCGCCGGTGTTGGTGACACCACGTCAACAACTCGCGGTCGACGTCGAACGCGGCGAGCTCGTCGGCCGGCAGGTAGACCCGCTCTCTGGCCAAGTCTTCGTCGACGTCACGCAGGAAGTTGGTGAGCTGAAACGCTTGACCCAGCGCCGCGGCGTAGGGAGCCGCCTCGTCGGCGGGGC
The DNA here is from genome assembly GCF_059812855.1 of Mycobacterium sp. NGS35. Lineage (NCBI taxonomy): Bacteria > Bacillati > Actinomycetota > Actinomycetes > Mycobacteriales > Mycobacteriaceae > Mycobacterium > Mycobacterium sp. NGS35. The sequence goes on along the minus strand of NZ_JCALDL010000009.1, from coordinate 116,434 downwards.
CGACCGTGCCGAGGACCGGCAGCAGCTGCAAGCCGATGACTTCCGCCGAGCCGTGCATGTAGCGCTCGAGCGCCGCGCGGTCGGGATAATCGGTGACCGTCAGGTCCATCCGCATCGAAGCCAAGAAGTCGCGAAACAGTTCCGGGGCGATGCCGTAGAACGCCGCGGTGTGGCGCACCGCCGTGAGCACCAGGTCGGTCTCCTCGTCGTCGGCGGTGCCGCCTTCGAAGAAGAGATCCGAAAGGCGTTGCAACCCCGCCTCTTTCGCCTCGGTGTCGAGCGGCGAATTCAGGTCGTCGAGGATGTCGTCGGCCAGCCTGGCGAACCCGTACAACGCATGCACGGCGGGCCGCTGCGCCGGTGTCAGCAGCCGGGTGGCCAAGAAGAATGTGCGGCCGTGGCGGGCGTTCAGGTCGCGGCAGCGGCAATAGGCCATTCGCAGCCGCGGCTGCGTCACCCCTGCTGCGTCGAGCTCGGACCGGATCATGCGTTGCTGCCTTCGGTAGCGATGATCCTTCGTGCGGGCTGCTGCAGCGGTCCGGTGATCCGGTCGGCCGCGAGCCGCCCTGACAGCAACGCGGTGGGCACCCCGACACCCGGCACCGTCGACGAACCCGCGAGCACCGCGTTGGCCACTCCGCGAACGGTGTTGGCAGGCCGGAACGGCCCGGTTTGGGCGAACGTGTGCGCCAAGGCGAACGGCGTGCCCGCCAGCATGCCCTGCCGGGCCCAATCGGCCGGAGTCACCAGATGCAGCAGTTCGGCGTCGTCGCCGACACCGGGAAGTCTGCCCCGCACGGTGTCGAGCAGGCGTGCGGCGTAACCGTCAGCCATGGTGTCCCAATCCACTTGTCCGCGAGCAAGATTCGGCGCCGGAGCCAGGATGTACAGCAGATCCCGACCCGGCGGCGCCAAAGATGCGTCGGTGGCGGTGGGCCGGGTCACCAGCAGTGACGGATCGGTCATCGGTCGGCCGGTGCGGATGATGTCGTCGAAGGTCTGTTCCCACGCGTGCCCGAACAGGATGGTGTGGTGTGCACCGGATTGCACTGCGACGCAGCCGACGTGGGCGACCACGGCCGACGGCGCCGGACGCAGCCGCAACGGCCGGCGCGGTGTGCGACCGAGGAGCCGGTACGTCTGCGGCAGTTCGGTGGTCAGCACCACGGCGTCGCAGGTGATGCGGCTACCGCGCTCGGTGTGGACGGCGCTGACCCGGTCGCCGGACATCTCCAGCGCGGTGACGGCCGACGAGTACTCGAACCGTACGCCGGCGGCAGCGCCCGCCGCGGCGAGCGCGTCGGGCAGCGCCCGCATTCCACCCCGCGGGAAGTAAACGCCGGCAACGGTATCCATGTAGGCGATCACCGCATACACGGCCAGCGCCCGGTGCGGCGGCACGCCGGCATACAGCGACTGGAACGTGAACACCCGCCGCAGCCGCTCGTCGTCGATGAACCGCTGCACCACCCGTGCCCACCGACGAAAGCCGCCGAGCGCTGCCAGTCGCGCGAGTTGCGGCGTGAGCAAGCCCAGCGGTGAGTCGAAGTTGGCGGCGATGAAGCCGTCGAATTCGGTGCGGTACAGCCGAGTCAGCCATTCGCGCAGCCGCAGATAGCCGGCGGCCGCGTCCGGGCCGGCGAATGCTTCGACTTCGGCGGTCATAGCGCCCGCCTCTGTGTGCACGTCGAGCTCGCTGCCGTCGGCGAACGCGGCGTGATAGGCCGGCTGAACTGGAACCAAATCCAATCGGGCAGAACAACTTTCACCCACCGCCGCGAATGTGTCGTCGATGATGTCGGGCATCGTCAGCACTGTCGGGCCGGTGTCCAGCAGATAACCGCGCGCGTCGACGCGACCGACCCGGCCACCTGCAACCGGCTCCCGTTCGACGACGGTCACCTGGCGGCCGCGCCCAGCCAGGTGCAGCGCGGCCGAGAGACCGGCCAGGCCCGCGCCGACCACGACGACGTGGTCTGCGTGCCCTCCGACGGTGCGGATCATCATGCGGTCCGCGCGGTGCAGACGGTCGCCATGTTGGCCAGCGCTGCACGCACCGACTCGTCGATCCGGGTGTCGCCGATCTGCTGACGCGCCGCGGCGACCCGCTCGTCGATCATCTCCTCGATCCACTGCACCGCGCCGGTGGCCACGATCAGCGTCCGCCAGCGGGCGATGTCGTCGTCGTCGATCTCGTCGCTGTGCATCAGTTCGGTGAGCTGGCGGCGGATCGTCGGGTCGGCCATCCGGTGCGCTGCGACGACGACGCTGGTGGCCTTGTGTTCGGACAGGTCGCCGTCGCTGGGCTTGCCGGTGACCGCGGTCGAACCGAAGATCCCCAGCAGGTCGTCGCGCAACTGGAAGGCCTCGCCCACCGCGGCGCCGTAGCCGCCGAGCAGCAGCAGTGTCCGGTTGTCGCAGCCGGCCAGCGTGGCGCCGATTTCCAGGGGGCGGCGCACGGTGTAGTTGCCGGACTTGCGGCGCGCCACGTCGAGCACGTCGTCCAGTGTGGGCAGTCCCCGCGCGTCGTTCACCAGATCCGCGAATTGGCCGACCGCCAATTCGGTGCGCATCGCGTCGTACCGCGGCCAGGCGCGGTTCAGCGCCTCGCCGGGCAGGCCGCTTTCGCGCAGCATCTGCGCGGCCCAGACCAGGCACAAGTCGCCGAGCAGGATGGCGGCCGACTCGCCGAACCGGCGGGCTGAGCCGGACAGCTTGCGGTCGCGGTGCCAGTGGCCGAATTGCACATGGGCCGCGGGTCGGCCGCGGCGCAGCGCCGAGCCGTCCATCACGTCGTCTTGCAGCAACGCGAACGCGTGCAGCAGCTCGAAGCTGGCCGCAGCGCGCAGCGCGCGGTTGTCCTCGGCGGCGCCGCATCGCCAGCCCAGATACGCGAACGTCGAGCGCAGGCACTTGCCGCCCGACACGAACTGCGCCAACACATCGACGGCCACGTCGACACCGGCGCCGGCCAAGTCGGCTGCGCATCGCATGTCGACGAAGTCCTCGACGTGCGTGCGCACCGTGCGGCGGATGCGGTCCCACCACGCGTCGAAAGACTCGGTATCGGAGACGGCGCCCGAGCCGCCGCCGGCGGGCGCGTCGAGCAGCTCGAGCCGCCGCGCGCTCGGACCCCGGAACCCCATCGACCTTTTCTACCCCGTCACCTTGGCGGACAACCAGGCTTCATTACATCGGAGCGGCGCACCGATCGCTCAGCCCGCGCAACGGATGTCACGATTGGTTCATCAAATCCGAATGCAGCGTCACGTTCCCCGCTCCGGCGCGACCGCGGGCCACACTGGACCCGTTGCGACGCGGCCGGGGCGATCCGTGCTTCGTGGTGGCGCCCGACGGAGCGATCTGGCGGACCAGCCTGATGCCGAGCGGCCCGGTGACGGCCCGGATCACGAAGTCGGCGCCGTGCGTAGTGGACTGCGAAGCGTGGGGTGCGGGCGCTGCCGAATTCGCCGACGCGCTGCCGGCGATGCTGGGCCTCGACGACGACGCGGCCGGATTCGCGCCGCAGCACCCGACCATCACCGCGGCCTGGCGCAAGGCGCCGCATCTGCGCCTGGGCCGTACCGGCCGCGTGCTCGAGGCGCTGATTCCTGCGGTGGTGGAGCAGCGGGTCGCCGGCGCGGACGCGTTCCGGTCGTGGCGGGTGCTGGTGACCAAGTACGGCGCACCGGCGCCGGGTCCGGCACCCGCGCGCATGCGGGTGCCGCCGTCGGCTGAGGTCTGGCGGCGCATCCCGTCGTGGGAATTCCACCGCGCCAACGTCGATCCCGGCCGGGCCCGCACGATCGTCGGGTGCGCGCAGCGCGCCCCGGCGCTGGAGCGGTTGACCCGGCGCGGCGCGCACGCGGCCCGCGAGGCGCTGACCTCGCTGCCTGGGGTGGGAGTGTGGACGGCCGCCGAGACCGCGCAACGCGCCTTCGGAGACGCCGACGCACTGTCGGTGGGCGATTACCACCTGGCCCGGGTGATCGGTCGCACGCTGCTCGGATATCCGATCGACGACGCGCAGATGGTGACGCTGCTGGAGCCGCTACGGCCGCACCGGTATCGCGTGGTCCGGCTGCTGGAGGTCAGCGGGTTCGCCCGCTACGAACGTTTCGGCCCGCGGCAGGCGATCAAGAATCTTTCGAAGCTGTAATGGTTCGTTTTCCCCAGGGGCGTCATGGGTAGCCCTTGCTGGACCGAGTCAAGAAACGCAGGACGAGGAGTGGCAATGGGTCAGTTCACTGTTCCGGGCATGTCGGAAAAGCAGGGGGCGGAGGTCGCCGAACTGCTCCAAAAGCAGCTCAGCCGGTACAACGACCTGCACCTGACGCTCAAGCACATCCACTGGAATGTGGTGGGGCCCAACTTCATCGGCGTCCACGAGATGATCGATCCGCAGGTGGCGCTGGTGCGCGGCTACGCCGACGAGGTCGCCGAGCGCATCGCCGCGTTGGGCCACTCGCCGAAGGGCACGCCGGGAGCGATCATCAACGACCGCACATGGGACGACTACTCCGTCGACCGCGACACCGTGCAGGCGCACCTGGCCGCGCTCGACCTCGTGTACAACGGCGTGATCGAAGACACCCGCAAGAACATCGAAAAGCTCGAAGACCTCGACCTGGTCACCCAGGACATGCTGATCGACCACGCCGGTGAGCTGGAGAAGTTCCAGTGGTTCGTGCGAGCGCACCTGGAGAACGCGGGCGGCACGCTGACCCACGAGGGCGAGAAGACCGAGCAAGGCGCAGCGCAGGCAGCGAAGTCGGCCAAGAAGAGCGCCTAACTAGGCGCGGCGCTCTTCGCCGGCGGTCTCGCGGTTGCGCCGCTGCGCCCGGTAGATCGACACGTCGGTACGCGACATCAGCAGGTAGGCGATTCCTACCGCGACCATCGCGCCCGGCAGCACCGAGAACGACGTCGTCATCTCCGCCACCATGATGATCATCGCGAGCGGAGCATGCGCGACGCTGCCGAAGCACGCCATCATGCCGACGACGACGAACACGCCTGGGTTGGTCGGTAAGCCGGGAGCATGCAGGGCGTCCGCGAGCCGCCAGATCGCCGCGCCGGTGAAGGCGCCGATCACCACCCCGGGGCCGAAGATGCCGCCCGAGCCGCCGGTGCCGATCGACAGCGAGGTGGCCACGATTTTGGCCATCGGCAGCAACAGCACCACCCACAGCGGGATCGCCATCAGCGTCTGCGCGGCCGCGGCCTTCTGCGCCCAGCCGTAGCCGCTGGACAGCACCTGGGGCAGCAGCAGCGCGAGGAGCCCGACGGCCAGCCCGCCGGCTGCCGGCTTGATCACAGCGCCGCCGGGCAGCCGCGCGGTCAGCGCGACGGTGCCGTAGAACGTCTTGGCGTACAGGTAGCCCACTGCCGCGGCGACGATCCCCAACACGGCGAACCAGATCAGCTGCAGCGGTTGGTGGAACTGGTAGGACGACGCCACGTCACCGAACAGCGGCTCGAAGCCGAGGATCGAGCCGAACACGGCGTAACCGGTGGCCGACGTGATGAAGCCCGGAATCAGCGAGCGGTAGTCGAAGTCGTCGCGGTAGACGATCGATGCGGCCAGCACGGCACCGCCCAGCGGGGCGCCGAAGATCGCTCCGATGCCCGAGCCGATACCCAGCGACACCGCGATGCGACCGTCCTCGTCGGTCAGGTTGAGCTGGCGGCTGAGCAGCGAGCCGAAGCCCGCCGAGATCTGCGCCGCCGGGCCTTCCCGGCCGCCTGATCCGCCGGAGCCGATGGTCAGCGCGCTGGCGATGGTCTTGACGACGATCGCGCGCCCGCGGATCGCGCGTGGATCGGTGTGGACGGCCGCGATCGCGCTGTCGGTGCCGTGTCCTTCGGCTTCCGGCGCGAACTTGGCCACCAGCACCGCCGACGCCAGCGCTCCGGCGACCGTGACCAGCGGGATCGCCCACGGCCGGGTGAAGCGCGCTGAGCCGGGGTCGGCGCCGTCACCGACGGGTTGGGGGATGTGGTAGTCGGCGAGGTAGCCGAGCAGCACGCGGCCCGCGTAGTCCAGCGCCAGGTAGAACACGACGGCGCCGAGTCCGGCGATGACACCGATCGCGACACCGAGGATCAGCCACTTGCGCAGATAGCCCGCGCGGTTGATCGAGGCGCTGGCCCACTGCCGGGCTCGGCCGGCGGACGAGCGCAGCGAGGCCAGCATGCAGCGGATGCTAGCCGGATTGAACTTCTGCAGATGGCTCCAGCGTGTCCTTGTCGCGAACTACGATCAAAGCGCAGTCAGAGGGGACCACCGCGATGACCGCTCTGCCCGATTGGGACCTCGTCAGCGACGCCGAACTGGCGTCTGCTGCGGCGGGCGGTGACCGTGGCGCGTTCGCGACGATCTACGACCGGTACGCCAACCGGCTGCACGACTTCTGCATCGGCATGCTGCGCGACCGCGACGCCGCTGCGGACTGCGTGCAGGACGTGTTCTGTGCAGCGGCCACGCGGCTTCCACAACTTCGGGAGGCCGACAAGCTGCGGCCGTGGCTGTATGCGATCGCCCGCAACGAGTGCCTGCGCTGCATCCGCGCGCGCAGCCGCGAACGTGCGTCGGACGACTTGCCGGAGGTCGAGTCGACGGATGCCGGCCCGGACACCCTGGCCGCCCGCAGTGAGCTCGCGGACCTGATCGCGGAGGCGGCCGGAGGGCTGTCCGACCGTGACCGTGCGGTGCTGGAGCTGGCCTACCGCCACGGGCTGGACGGTCCCGAACTTGCCGAGGCACTGGGCGTCAGCGCCGCCAACGCGAAGAAGATGGCGCAGCGGCTGCGTGACACCATCGAACGCTCACTGGGTGCGCTGCTGGTGTCGCGTGGCGTGCGCAGCAATCCGGACGCATGCCCCGAGTTGGGTGAGATCCTGGCCGGCTGGGACGGCCAGTTCACGGTGCTGATGCGCAAACGGGTTGCGCGCCATATCGAGTCGTGCCCGGTGTGCGACGAGGAGCGGCGGCGAATGGTCAACCCTGTCGCGCTGCTGGGTGCTGTTCCGGTGTTCATTCCTGCGCCGGCATGGTTGCGCGACCGCACACTGGACCACGTCAACCTCACTTGCGCCAGCACGCCGCTCACTGACGGCGACGAGCCGACGGAACTCGCCGAAGCCGGTGCAGGCGAGGAGCCGACACTCTTCTCGCGGCGCACGGCGCTTCCCGCCGCGCTTGCCGCGCTGGCGCTGCTTCTGGTGCTCGGGCTGACCATCGCGTGGCTTCACCAGCGCAACGAGCACATTGCGCCGGCGAACCTCACCAAGCCCGCGCCGCCGCCCACCGGGCAACTCCAGGCTCCGCGCGTCGTCACGCCGTCACCACCCGGCCCTCCGGCGGCACCGCCGCCGTCGGACGAACTCACCACGACGATCCCCGCCGTGACCACGCTTCCGCCGACGGCGCAGCCATCGGAAGCGCCGCCCGCCGTCACGACGACCGCGTCCGTCGCCCCACCGCCGGCCGGCCCGTCGTCGGGGACATCGGCCGCTCCGGTCTTCACCCCGTCCACGACGCCGGAACAGCCGGAGCCGCCGGCGCCCGTGACCACCACGCCGTCGGTGATCGAGGAGCCGCCTGTGTCCACCACGCCGCCGTCGCCGTCGGCTGGTCCTGTCAAACCCTCCAAGCCGACGATCTCTCGGCCGACCGTGGGGCCGGTGAAACCGCCCACCTCGACGGGCAGCGGTCCGATCATCTACTGACCGGCAATGCGCCCTTGCCCGGCAGCGCCGGGCGCTGATACCCCCTAGGGGTATAGTGAACCGCATGACCGAGCATCACGGGCACCACGAGAACGCGGCCTCGGCCGGCCACTGCGGTGGCGGCCACGGCGACCACAGCGATCACGTCGCGCAATACCGGCGGCTGTTCTGGCTCATGCTGCTGCTCGCCATCCCGACGGTTGCCGCCTCGGGCATGTTCGCGATGATCCTCGGCTACTCACTTCCTGAGCTTCCCTGCCTGCGCTGGGTGTCGCCCGTGCTCGGCACGGTCATCTTCGTCTGGGGTGGCCGGCCGTTCCTCACCGGCGCGGTCAGCGAAATCCGGTCGCGCGCACCGGGAATGATGCTGCTGATCGGGTTGGCGATCGCCGTGGCGTTCATCTCGTCCTGGGGTGCGAGCCTCGGGGTGCTCGGCCATCAACTCGATTTCTGGTGGGAACTCGCGCTGCTGATCGTGATCATGCTGCTGGGCCACTGGATCGAGATGCGGTCGTTGGCGCAAACCAGTTCGGCGCTCGACTCGCTGGCCGCCCTGCTGCCCGACGAAGCCGAGCGCGTCGACGGCGACGCGACCGTACGGGTGGCGCCGGCAGAGCTTCGCGTCGGCGACCTGGTGATCGTGCGACCGGGCGGCAGCGTGCCGGCCGACGGCGAAATCGTCGAAGGAGTCGCCGCGATCGACGAGTCGATGGTGACCGGCGAATCCCGCCCGGTCACCCGGGGACCGGGCGAGCGGGTGGTGGCCGGCACCGTCGCGACCGATTCCGGTCTGCGCATCCGCGTGACGGCGGTCGGCGACGACACCGCACTCGCCGGCATCCAGCGCCTGGTCACCGAGGCGCAGAACTCGTCGTCGCGGGCCCAGCGGCTGGCCGACACCGCGGCCGGCTGGCTGTTCTGGTTCGCGCTGGGCTCGGCGATCATCACCGCTATCGTGTGGGGTTTCATCGGGCACCCCGACCAGGCGGTGATCCGGACCATCACGGTGCTGGTGATCGCCTGCCCGCACGCGCTGGGCCTGGCGATTCCGCTGGTGGTGTCGATCGCCACCGAGCGCGCGGCGCGCGGCGGCGTGCTGGTCAAGGACCGGCTGGCGCTGGAGAGCATGCGCACGGTGGATGCGGTGCTGTTCGACAAGACCGGCACCCTGACCAGGGGGGAGCCGGCCGTCACGGGCATCGCTGCGGCGGTCGGCAGCGCGGAGCAGGTGCTGGCGCTTGCCGCGGCCGCCGAATCCGACAGCGAGCACCCGCTGGCCCGCGCGATCGTCGACGAGGCCCGCCGCCGTGAGTTGTCACTGCCCCGGTGGACCGACTTCACGTCCGCGCCTGCGGTCGGCGTCACCGCGACGGTCGACGGGCGGACCGTCCGCGTCGGTGGGCCGCGCATGCTCGAGGAAGCAGGCCTCGACGAACTGCCGGAGGCGGCGGCCTGGCACGACGAAGGCGCGATCGTGCTGCACGTGGTGGTCGACGGCGAGGTGGTGGGTGCGCTTGCGCTTGCCGACGAGATCCGGCCGGAATCCCGTCAGGCAGTCGACGCGCTGCACCGGCTCGGCCTGCGTGTCGTGATGATCACCGGCGACGCCCCTGCGGTCGCCGATGCGGTGGCCGCGGAGCTGGGCATCGACCGGGTGTTCGCGCGAGTGCGGCCCGAAGACAAGGCCGCGAAAGTCAGCGAACTGCAAAGCGAGGGATACACCGTCGCGATGGTGGGCGACGGTGTCAACGACGCACCGGCGCTGGCGCAGGCCGATGTCGGGATCGCGATCGGTGCGGGCACCGACGTTGCGATCGCCTCGGCGGGCGTCATTCTGGCCAGCTCCGACCCGCGCTCGGTGCTGTCGGTGATCGAACTGTCGAAGGCCACCTACCGCAAGATGAAGCAGAACCTGTGGTGGGCAGCGGGATACAACCTGCTGTCGGTACCGCTGGCAGCCGGTGTGCTGGCGCCGGTGGGTTTTGTGATGCCGATGTCGGTGGGTGCGCTGCTGATGTCGATGTCCACCGTGGTGGTGGCCGTCAATGCCCAGCTGCTGCGCCGGTTGGACCTGAGGCCCGACGCGAGTGTGCGTGCGGTACTGGGTGATTCGGCCGTCGCCGACCGTGGTGAAACGGTGGGTCGTGGCTCGCGCGAAACCAGCACGGAGGCGCCTGTTTCGGCGAGGTGACGCTGCGAGCTAACGCTTCGGGCGGAACGCGTCTTTGATCTTCTCGCCAGCGTCCTTCAAGTGCGATTTCGACTGCTGGCCGCGGCCGCGCGTTTCCATGTCGCGGTCCCCGCTGGCGCGGCCGAGGGCTTCCTTGGCCCGGCCGGCGAATCGGTCGATCTTGTTGCGGACTTTGTCGGCGGCACCCATGGCGATCTCCTCTCGGTGCGTACCGGCATACCCGTCGCCGGCGCGATGAAACAGCGTCAGGCGTCGAGGTCCTGCGCCACGAGCTCGGCGATGGTCTGCACGGCCTGCTCGTCGTCGGATGCCACGGTCACCTGCGCGCCGTTGCCCGCGCCCAGCGTCATGATCATCAGCGCCGAACCCGCGTCCACGGGTTCGCCGCCGTCGACAGACAGCGTCACGGGCGCACCGGCTTTCACGGCGGCATCGGCGATGATCGCCGCGGGCCGGGCGTGCAGCCCGATGGCTGAGCCGACGATCACGGTCTTCGTGTACATGAGCGATTCTCCTTGATTTGCAGGGGGATTCAGGCGGCGGCCAATGCGGGTTCGGCCGCCGACGGCTGCGGTTTGGCGCCGATGAACTGCTTGGCGAAGATCACTGCGACGCCACCCACAGCGGTGCCGGCGGCCAGCGCGACCAAGAACCACACCAGGTTGCCGATCGCGAAGAACACGAAGATGCCGCCGTGCGGCGCCTTGAGCGTCACGTCGAACGCCATCACGAGGGCACCGGTGACCGCTCCGCCGGCCATCATCGACGGAATCACCCGCAACGGGTCGGCCGCCGCGAACGGGATCGCACCTTCGGAGATGAACGACGCACCGAGAAGCCATGCGGCCCTGCCGTTTTCGCGTTCCGGCTCGGTGAACAATCCAGGCCGCACGGTCGATGCCAGTGCCATCGCCAGTGGCGGCACCATTCCCGCGGCCATCACGGCCGCCATGATCCGCAAGGTGGCCGGGTCGGCGACGTTGAGCCCTGCGGTCGCGAACGCGTATGCGGCCTTGTTGACCGGGCCGCCGAGGTCGAAGCACATCATCAGCCCGAGGATGATGCCGAGGATGATCACCGACGTTCCAGACATTCCGTTGAGCCAGTTGGTCAGGCTCGTGGTGACCCACGCCAGCGGCCGGCCGAGAAGCAGGAACATCGACAGCCCGACGATCATCGTCGCGAACAGCGGGATGACCACGACCGGCATCAGGCCGCGAAACCATTCCGGCACAGTGAGCCTGCTGATCCACAGCGCGACGAACCCGGCGATCAGCCCGCCGACGATACCGCCGATGAACCCGGCGCCCACGAACACTGCGACCGCGCCCGCGGTGAAACCAGGGGCCAGCCCAGGCCGGTCGGCGATCGCGAACGCGATGTAGCCCGCGAGCGCGGGGACCAGGAATGCGAACGCCAGTTTGCCGAGCGCGAAGAGCACAGCGCCCAGATACTTCAGCAGCCCGCCGTCGGGAAGATCGGTCAGCGAGTTGGTTCTGGCGATGATGTTGCCGAGCGTGTCGGTGGCACCGCTTGGTGTATTGGCGATTTCGTAGCCGCCGAACAAAAAGCCCAACGCGATCAGCAGACCGCCCGCGGCGACGAACGGAATCATGTAGCTCACCCCGGTGAGCAAGATCTGCCGGGTGCGGGTGCCCCACCCGACACCGCCCGCCGCAGCGGCTTCAGGTGTTCCGTCACCGGGGGCGGCCTGCACCCGTGCGGCGGCGGGGTTGGCTGCAGCCGAGACTGCTTCGGCGATCATCCGGTCCGGTTCGTTGATCGCCCGCTTGACGCCGGAGGCGACGACCGGCTTGCCGGCGAACCGCTGCCGGTCTTTGACGCCGACATCGGTGGCGAAGATGACCGCGTCGGCGTCGGCGATCTCCTGGGACGACAGCGGGGTGCTGCCGGATGAGCCCTGCGTCTCCACAGACAGCGTCACACCGGCCCGCTTGGCGGCGGCGGACAACGCGTCGGCGGCCATGTACGTGTGCGCGATGCCGGTGGGGCACGCCGTCACGGCGACGACCGACTTGCGTTGTGCCGCAGGCTGTTCGGTGGGTGGAGCCGCGGCAGCTGGTGCCGGCTTCACCACACTCTCGACGAGCCGCACCACGTCGTCGCGGCTCGATGCCCCGCGCAGCGACTCGACGAACTCAGGCCGCACCAGCGCGCGAGCCAGGCTGGACAGCAGCTTCATGTGCTCCGAACCGCCCGCCTCCGGCGCGGCGATCATGAACACAAGATCTGCCGGACCGTCGGGAGCGCCGAAGTCCACCGGCGGCTGCAGCCGCGCGAAACCGATCGACGCGGTGCCCACGTGTGGCGAACGGGCGTGCGGGATCGCGATGCCGCCGGGCAAGCCGGTCGCCGACTGCGCCTCGCGGGCCATGATCGCGGTGACCAGACCGTCAGCGTCGGTGGCGCGCCCGGTGTCGGCGAGTTGCCGGGCGAGCCGGCCGATCACCGCCTCCTTGTCCGCGCCGGCGTCGGCGTCGAGCAACACCAGGTCGGGGCTGATGATCGATTCGGGCATAGCGATACCTTCGGTGCTAGTTGACGGGCTGACGGGCGATCGGGTGCACGGTCACCGCGTCGACGTCGACGTCGTTCGGTGCCGGCAATGCAGACCCGGGCAGCGACGCGGCCGCGCTGCCGTAGGCGACGGCGGTGCGCAACCGGTCCGGTGCGTCGGCCCCGGCCGCGTCGGCGTAGAGATAACCGGCGAGCGAGGCGTCGCCGGCACCCACCGTGCTGCGCACGGCGATCGGGGGAGCAGCGGCCACCCAGGCGCCGGTCTGGTCGACCAGCACCGCGCCGGCAGCGCCAAGGGTCGCGAGCACCGCGCACCCGCTGTGGTCGACGATCTGGCAGGCAGCCGCGACCACCGGCTCTAAATTGCCTTGTGCCGCAGCGTCTTCCATCGCCACAGCGGATGACCCTGTGATGCTCGCGAGTTCCTCGGCGTTCGGCTTCACCAGATCTGGCGCAGCACTTGCGAACGCGGACGCCAACGCGGCCAGCGGCTCGTCGGAGGTGTCGACGGCGACGCGGCAGGCCAGCGGCGCCAACAGCGAGACGACATCGGCATACCAGCCGGGCGGCACGCCCGGCGGCAGCGACCCGGACAACACCACCCACGATGCCCGCTCGGCGGCCTGCACGACGGCTGCGGTCAACGCGTCGACCGTCGCGGCGTCCAGGGTTGGCCCGCGTTCGTTGAGTTTGGTTGTGGTGCCGTCGAATTCGGTCACGGCCACGTTCATCCGCACTGCCGCGCCACAGGGGATCGCGCGGTAGCTCAGGCCGATTGCGTCCAGTGCCGCCAGCAGAGGATCGCCGGCGGCGGCCGGCAGCACCGCGAGCGCGTCGACACCGGCCAGCGTCAGTGTCCGCGCGACGTTGACGCCCTTGCCGCCCGGTTCGACCGTTACCGATGCCACCCGGTGCACGGCGCCGCGGACCAGTGGCGAGTCGACCGTGACGGTCCGGTCGATGCTCGGGTTCGGGGTGACGGTGACGATCATGCGACGACGACCTCGACTCCCCGGTCGACGAACCGGGTGCGGTCGGCGTCGGACAGCTCGGCGTCGGTGACGAGCACGTCGACCCGGTCGATCGGCGCGAAGCTCATCAGGTCTTCCCGGCCGATCTTCGAGGAGTCGGCCACCACGACGACGTAGTTCGCGGCGCGGATCATCGCCCGCTTGACTGCCGCCTCGTCGCTGTCGGGGGTGGAAAGCCCATGCTCGACGGTGATGCCGTTGGTGCCGATGAACGCGACGTCGACGCGCAGCGTGTCCAGCAGCCGCAACGTCGGCTCCCCGACCGCAGCCTGGGTGAGGCCGCGGACCCGGCCGCCGAGTAGCTGCAGCGTGACCGACGGCATGGCGGCCAGCCGGGCTGCGATGGGTACCGAGTTGGTGACGACGACGAACTCGCGGTCTGTGGGCATCTGCGCGGCGATCCGGCCGGTGGTGGTCCCGGCGTCGAGCAGCACGCTGCCGCCGGTGGCCGGCAGATAGTCGAGCGCGGCGCGCGCGATCGCGTCCTTGTGGCCGGCGCGGGTGGTTTCGCGTTCCACGACGCCGGGCTCCACCACATGCAGGGCGCGGGCGGGGACCGCGCCGCCGTGGACCCGGCGCAGGATGCCGGCGCGGTCCAGCGCGGCGAGGTCGCGACGCACGGTCTCGGTGGTGACGTCGTAGGCCTGGGCCAGGTCGGCCACTGACGCCCGCCCCCTACTCATCACCAGCGAGGCGATGGCCTGCTGCCGTTCTTCCGGATACACCTGCGTTCCCTGTGGGGTCGTCTGCGATCAACTTGGATATATGTGGTTTTACGCCTGTTTGTGTTGACTTGTCAACGGTTAGTTCGTAACGTGGTTCACATGACCGCTTCTTCACCGCCCACGTCACACACGGTCCTCAGAGGTGTTCCGGTGGTGGGCGGAGTCGCATACGGGCCGGTGATCCGACCTGGGCGGTTGCCGGTGCTGCGCGACGTCGACACGCTCCCTGACATCGACGAAGCCGACCGGCCAGCCGAGGGCGAGCGGTTCACCGCCGCGGCGGCCGCCGTGGCCCGCCGGTTGCGTGATCGCTCGCAGCATGCCAGTGGCGCGGCGGCAGAGGTGCTGGCGGCTACCGCAGCGCTGGCCCAGGACCGCGCGTGGCTGGCCGCGGCGGAGAAGCGCATCGCCGCGGGCGCTCCCGCAGTGCGGGCCACCGTGCAAGCCGTCGAGCAGTTCGTCGACCTGTTCACCCAAATCGGCGGCCTGATGGCCGAGCGGGTGACCGACCTGCGCGACATCCGCGACCGCGTCGTCGCGGAGCTGTCCGGGCTCCCCGAACCCGGCGTGCCGCAGCCGGCGCAGCCGTCCATCCTGTGCGCCGAGGACCTCGCGCCCGTCGACACCGCCGGACTCGACCCGTCGCTGATCGTCGGGCTGGCCACCAAACTGGGTGGTCCGACCAGCCACACCGCGATCATCGCGCGGCAGCTGGGCATTCCGTGCGTGGTAGCAGTCGACGGCCTCGACGACGTCGCTGCCGGGGCAATGGCTCTGGTCGACGGCACCCTGGGCACCGTGACGCTGTCACCGGACGAGGCGGTGGCCGCTGCGGCCGTCGAGAAGGCCCGCCGCGAGGCGGACCTCCTTGCCGCCTGGTCGGGCCCCGGCGCGACGGTCGACGGACATCGGACCGCGGTGCTGGCCAACGTGCAGGATGGCGCCACCGCACGTGCCGCGCGGCAGACCCCCGCCGAAGGTGTCGGGCTTTTCCGCACGGAGTTGTGCTTTCTCAATCGCGACCGCGAGCCTTCGGTGGCCGAGCAGACCGCCGTTTACGCCGATGTGCTGCAAGCTTTTTCGGGGCTCAAGGTGGTGGTGCGCACGCTGGACGCCGGATCCGACAAGCCCCTGAAGTTCGTCCGGCACCCCAAGGAGGCCAACCCGGCGCTGGGCGTTCGAGGGTTCCGGATCGGGCGCGGCAATCCCGGCTTGCTGGAGCGCCAGCTGGAGGCGATCGCGGCCGCGGGCGCGCAGACCGGCTGCTCGCCCTGGGTGATGGCGCCGATGATCGCCACCGCGCAGGAGGCCGCATCGTTCGCCAGGCTGGCCCAGTCGCACGGGTTGACGCCCGGGGTGATGATCGAGGTGCCCGCGGCCGCACTGTTGGCCGACAAGATCCTCGAGCACGTCGACTTCGTGTCGATCGGCACCAACGACCTGGCCCAGTACACGATGGCCGCAGACCGGATGTCGGCCGACCTGGCGACGCTCACCGATCCGTGGCAGCCGGCCGTGCTGACGCTCGTGGCCGGCACTGCGCGCGCGGGCGCGCGGGCGGGCAAGCCGGTCGGAGTGTGTGGAGAAGCCGCGGCCGATCCGCTATTGGCTTGTGTGCTGGTTGGGCTGGGCGTCACGTCGCTCTCGGCGGCCGCCGCGGCCGTTTCGGGCGTCGGCGCCAAGCTCGCCTCGGTGTCGCTGCAGCAGTGCAGAGATGCCGCCCACGCCGTGCTGGCCACCGACGATCCGACTGCCGCGCGAGCGGCAGCGTTGCACGTTCTCGGCTGACCGCCGGTTCGGTGAGATCCCGTCGAACGCACTGATGCCGCACCCCGGGTGGCGGCCTGGCAAACGAAACGCAACTGGTGCCGCACAGAAAACCAGCTGATTCTGGCAATTTCCTGCGCGTCGGCATGGGATTGGCAGCAAGGTAAATCCCATGTTCGACCGGCGAAGTTTGCAAAAGACCGTATGCGAGAATGCGTGGGTGCCGAAGGCATCCAGGGGGCCGGGCAGACCCCCGGCGGCGAAAGCCGCCGATACGCGTGACCGCATTGTGCGTGCAGCGCGAGAGGTCTTCAGCGAACTGGGTTATGACGCGGCGACGTTCCAGGAAATCGCGGTCCGTGCCGACCTGACGCGCCCGGCAATCAACCACTATTTCAAGAGCAAAAAGCTGCTCTACCGCGAAGTCGTCGAGCGGACCAACGAAATGATCGTCGTCGAAAGCATGAAAAAGGCGGTCGACGCGACGACGTTGATCGGTCAGCTCGACAGTTTCATCAGTGCCGCCGTGGGCGCCGATTCAGAAGACCGCTCCGCGGCGGCGTTCCTGGTCACGTCGGTGCTCGAGTCGCAACGCCACCCGGAACTTCGTCGCGACGACCACGACGCGCTGCGGGGTACGCGACAGTTCCTGACGTGGGCGATCACCGGCGCCATCGAACGTGGCGAGCTCACCACCGATACCCCGGTCGGCCCGCTCGTCGAAATGATGGTGGCCATGTTCTGGGGCCTGGGCTTCTATTCCGGTTTCGTGGGCAGCCACGACGAATTGGACATGATCACCGACGAGTTCAAGAAGCTGCTCGTCGGAAAGCTGTGGAACTGGAACCCCACCTCGTAGGCGGGTGATCTGGGGCACACACCCCATAGGTTGCCTAACTTGTTGTGTAGTATGTCTACCAAATGACTGAGCTGCAGACGCCCGCCGACATCGTCTCGTCAGCACGCGCGCCCGGCGACAGCTGGGACATCACTGAGAGCGTCGGCGCAACTGCACTGGGTGTCGCGGCAGCACGGGCCGCAGAAACGGCTCAACCCGATCCGCTGATCCGCGACCCGTTCGCCTATCTGCTGGTGTCGGCCGCCGGCCCGGCGTGGGCCGAGCTCGCCGCCGGGACGGCGACGATGTACGGCGACGACGAACGCGGTCGCGCGATCGACCAGATGTCGCGCAGCTACCAGGCCGTCCGGACGCACTACTTCGACGAGTACTTCGGTGCCGCGTCCCGCGACGGCATCCGGCAGGTCGTGATCCTCGCGGCAGGCCTGGACTCGCGGGCGTACCGGCTGACCTGGCCGTCCGGCACCGTCGTGTTCGAGATCGACCAACCCAAAGTGCTGGCCTACAAGGAGAACACCCTCGACGCTCACGGAGCGGTGCCAACCGCGACGCGCTGCGCGGTGCCCGTCGACCTGCGTGACGACTGGCCTGCTGCACTGATCGCGGCCGGCTTCGAGCCTGGTCAGCCGACCGCATGGCTCGCCGAAGGGCTCCTGCCCTACCTTCCCGCCGATGCTGCGGACCGGTTGTTCGAGAACGTGTCAGCGCTCAGTGCGCCGGGCAGCCGGATCGCGGTCGAGGCGTTCCGCCCGCACGCGTCGCAGACCGAGGAGCAACGTGCCGCCTGGCGGGAACGCACCGCGCGGCTGCGTCGCCAACTGGGCTTGGACACCGACTTCGAGGCGCTGATCTACCAGGAACCAGACCGCACCGACGCCGCGCAGTGGCTGGCCGAAAACGGGTGGCGGGTAGACGTCGTCGACAGTCACGATGAAATGGCCCGGCTTGGTCGTCCGGTCCCCGAGGAGCTAGTCGACGACAGCGTGTCCAGCACGCTGCTTACCGCCCGGCTGTGACGGGTAAATCCCGCTTCAGACAAGACAATTCAGGAGAGACCCGATGAGCGCATTGCGCACCGACGACGACACCTGGGACATCGCCACCAGCGTGGGCAGCACCGCGGTGATGGTCGCCGCCGCGCGTGCCGCCGAGACCGCCCGGCCCGACCGGCTGATCGACGACCCGTATGCCGAGGTGCTGGTTGCCGGCGCCGGCACGGGAATCTGGGAGTTGATGCTCGACGAGTCGGTGCCGGCCAAGCTGGCCGAAGCCGATCCGGAAGTCGCCGCCGTCTTCGAGCACATGCGCAGCTATCAGGCAGTGCGCACGCACTTCTTCGACGAGTTCTTCGCCGATGCCTCGCGCGCCGGCATCCGCCAGATCGTGATCCTGGCATCGGGTCTGGATTCCCGCGCATACCGGCTGGACTGGCCGGCGGGCACCGTCGTGTTCGAGATCGACCAGCCCAAGGTCCTCGAGTACAAGTCCGCGACGCTGGCGGCACACGGCGCCCAGCCGGCCGCACAGCGCCACGAAGTGCCGGTGGACCTGCGCTACGACTGGCCGGCAGCGTTGCGCGACGCCGGCTTCGACCCGTCGAAGCCCACCGCGTGGCTGGCCGAGGGGCTGCTGATGTATCTGCCCGCCGCCGCTCAGGACCGGCTTTTCGAGCAGGTCACCGAGCTGTCCGCGCCGGGCAGCCGGATCGCGGTCGAGACCGCCGGCCGGCACGCGCCCGAGCGGCGTGCCCAGATGCGCGAGCGCTTCGAGCGGGTGCGCGAGCAGCTAGGCATGCCGGAGGGTCCGGACATCTCGGACCTCACCTATGACGATCCCGACCGCGCCGACGTCGCGCAGTGGCTCGACAGCCACGGGTGGACCGCAACCGCCGAGGCGTCAGACGACGTCCAGCGCCGGCTCGGTCGCCACGTCGAGCTCGCGGGCAACGACGGCGACGCGTTCTCCACGTTTGTCACCGCCCAGCGGGCGAACCCGTCGGCACAGAACTAGAGCGACGTCAGCGGCCTATGCCGCGCCGAAACGCTGCGCCAACCGGTTGGTTAGGATCGCGCTCATCCCTTCCAGGAAGGACCGGGCATGACCACCGATTCCGTCGCGTCCGCGCAACAAGCGGCACCTGCCAGCTCCGAAATCGCCCAGACCGTCGCCCGGCTTCGTCGCACCTTTGCCAGCGGCCGGACCCGTCCGGTCCAGTGGCGTCAGGACCAGCTACGCCAGCTCGAGAAACTGATGGTCGAAAACGAGCCCGCCATCGCCGACGCGCTGGCCGCTGACCTCGGCCGCAAACCGTTCGAGGCCTGGCTCGCCGACGTCGCCAGCGTGGCCGGCGAAGCGAAGGACGCCGCCAAGAACGTCCGCAAGTGGATGCGGCGCCGGTACCGGTTGCTGGAGCTCTCGCAGCTGCCGGGCCGCGGCTGGGTCGAGTACGAACCGTACGGCACGGTGCTGATCATCGGCGCGTGGAACTTCCCGTTCGCGCTGACGCTGGGTCCTGCCGTCGGCGCGATCGCGGCGGGAAACACCGTGGTGCTCAAGCCATCCGAGGT
This sequence comes from Mycobacterium sp. NGS35, assembly GCF_059812855.1. NCBI lineage: Bacteria > Bacillati > Actinomycetota > Actinomycetes > Mycobacteriales > Mycobacteriaceae > Mycobacterium > Mycobacterium sp. NGS35. The sequence continues at coordinate 97,025 of NZ_JCALDL010000009.1, read as the reverse complement.
GGCGCCGGCTTCATCGCGGTTGATGGCAGAGCTGGTGGCCCGATACCTGGACAACGATGCGATCGCCGTGATCGAGGGCGACGGCTCGGTGAGCCAGGAACTCATCGCGCAAGGCTTCGACCACCTGCTCTTCACGGGCGGCACGGAGATCGGCCGCAAGGTGTACGAGAGCGCGGCGCCGCACCTGACGCCGGTCACGCTGGAGCTGGGCGGCAAGAGCCCGGTGATCGTGTCGGCCGATGCCGACCTCGACGTGGCCGCCAAGCGGATCGCATGGACCAAGCTGCTGAACTCCGGACAAATCTGCATCGCTCCGGACTACGTGCTCGCCGACGCGAAGATCCGCGACGAACTCGTCGACAAGATCAAAGACGCCGTCATGACATTCGAGGCCGGCGAGAGCGGCAAACCGATCGTGAACCAACGGCACTTCGACCGCCTGACCACGGCGCTGGCCGCCACCAAGGGCAAGGTCGCAGTCGGTGGCGGCGCGGACGCCGCTGCGTGCCGCATCGAGCCGACCGTCGTCGTCGATCCCGACCCGGCCGAGCCGCTGATGACCGACGAGATCTTCGGCCCGATCCTGCCGGTGCTGACCGTCCAATCACTCGACGAGGCAATCGAATTCGTGAACTCGCGGCCCAAGCCGCTGGCCGCCTACCTGTTCACCAAGGCCAAGGCGGTGCGCGAGCGGGTGATCAAGGAGGTGTCGGCGGGCGGCATGCTGGTCAACCACCTGGTCTTCCACTTCGCCACCAACAAGCTGCCGTTCGGCGGCGTCGGTCCGTCCGGAATGGGCGCCTACCACGGTAGGTTCGGCTTCGAGGAATTCAGCCACCGCAAGGCGGTGATGACCAAGCCCACCCGCCCCGACCTCACGGCCATGATCTACCCGCCGTACACCGACAAGGCGTGGAAGCTCGCACGAAAGCTGTTCTGACGCACGTAATCACGAAAGGATACTCATGCCAGGAGTGCAGGACCGGGTCATCGTCGTCACCGGAGCCGGAGGCGGGCTGGGCCGCGAGTACGCGCTCACGCTCGCCCGCGAGGGCGCCAGCGTCGTGGTCAACGACCTCGGCGGCGCGCGTGACGGCACCGGTGCCGGCCACTCGATGGCCGATCAGGTGGTCAACGAGATCAAAGAAGCCGGCGGCCGGGCGGTAGCCAACTACGACAGCGTCGCCGACTCCGACGGCGCCGCGAACATCATCAAGACCGCGCTCGACGAGTTCGGCAAGATCGACGGCGTCGTGAGCAACGCCGGCATCCTGCGCGACGGCACGTTCCACAAGATGCCGTTCGAGAACTGGGACGCGGTGCTGAAAGTGCACCTCTACGGCGGCTACAACGTGATCCGGGCGGCCTGGCCGCACTTTCGCGAGCAGAGCTTTGGGCGCGTGGTGGTGGCCACGTCCACCAGCGGGCTCTTCGGCAACTTCGGGCAGGCCAACTACAGCGCGGCCAAGCTCGGACTCGTCGGGCTGATCAACACGCTGGCCCAGGAGGGCGCGAAGTACAACATCAAGACCAATGCGGTGGCGCCGATCGCCGCCACCCGCATGACGCAGGACATCCTGCCGCCCGAGGTGTTCGAGAAGCTCACGCCCGAGTATGTCGCGCCGATCGTGGCCTACCTGATGACCGAGGAAGTGCCCGACACCGCGTCGGTGTACATCGTCGGCGGCGGCAAGGTGCAGCGGGTGGCGCTGTTCCAGAACGACGGCGTGACGTTCGACCACGTGCCGTCGGTCGACGAGGTGGCCGCCCACTGGAACGAGATCGACGATTTGTCCGCGGCGAAGCAGGCCAACTTCTCCCTTGGCTAGCATCGCGTGAAAGCGATTGTCGCCGAGGAGCTTTCGGGTCCGTCTGGGCTGGTCTACCGCGACGTCGACGACATCGCGGACTACGTCGACGGCGCGGTGGTGATCGACGTGCGGGCGGCCGGTGTGCTGTATCCGGACCTGTTGGTGATCCGCGGCGAGTACCAGATGAAGGCGCCGGCGGGCTTCATACCGGGCGCGGAGGTCGCCGGTGTGGTGGTCTCTGCTCCGGAGGAGTCGAGCCTTACGCCGGGTGACCGGGTCGCGGCGGTGACCATGAACGGCGGTTACGCGGAGCGGATCGCCGTTGCGCCGGAAAGCGTGTTCCCGACGCCGGCGGTGCTCGACGACGCGGAAGCCGTTGCGCTGCTGCGCAACTACCACACCATGTACTTCGCGCTGGCGCGGCGTGGGGCGCTGCGGCCGGGGGAGACGGTGCTGGTGCTGGGGTCGGCGGGCGGCGTGGGCACAGCGGCGGTCCAGGTCGCAAAGGCCTTGGGCGCCAATGTGATCGCCGCGTATCACCGCGCGGAGGCCGCCGGCTACGTCGGATCGCTGGGCGCCGACGCGGTGCTGCCGTTGACCGACGGATGGCCGCAAGCCGTGCGTGAACACACCGGCGGCCGCGGCGTGGACGTGGTGGTCGATCCGGTCGGCGGTGACGTGTTCGACGACGCGGTTCGCGTGCTGGCGCCCGAGGGCCGGCTGCTGGTGATCGGCTTTGCCGCAGGGCGCATCCCGACGGTCAAGGTCAACCGGCTGCTGATGCGCAACGTCGGTGTGCTCGGGGTGGGGTGGGGAGAGTACTTCCTCACCCATCCCGGCGCCGAGCAGCTGTTCGGCTGGGGTGTCAGCCGACTGGTGCAAGCGGGGCTTCGGCCTCCGCCGCCGGTCCGCTATCCGCTGTCCAAGGCGGCTGAGGCGCTGCAGCTGCTGGCTGACGGTGGGGTGTTCGGCAAGTTGGTGCTGGAGCCGGCCGGCTGACCGAACTAGTTCCAAAAGATCGCTCCAACGGTTCATGCGCAACCGCTGGACGTTCGCGATAGTGATCTGGTGCTACCGGGATTCGCCTGGTCGGTTGGCGGCCAGCTATTTCCGCGGTCAGCGGCCATAGGCGAGCCAGGGGCGGTCGATCATGAGGGTCTTTGTCACGGGGGCGGCCGGATTCATCGGCTCCTCGCTGGTCGACCGGTTGCTGGCCGACGGCCACCTTGTGGTGGGCATCGACAATCTCAGCACAGGCGTCGTCACCAATCTCGACAATGCGTTCCGCTACCCCGACCGCTTCAGCTTCTTCCAGTGCGACGTGCAGGCGCCGGAACTGACCGATCTGGTCGCCGGCACCAATCCGGACGCCGTCTATCACCTGGCGGCCCAAGCCGACATCGCGGCATCCTTCAGTGATCCTCAATCCGATGCCCGCAACAACGTCCTCGGCACGATCAACCTCTGCGAAGCGTGCCGGCACAACGGAATACGTCGCATCGTCTACGCCACGTCGGGTGGAAACGATCGTGAACCGCTTTCGCCGCATGCGGTGGCGAAGATCGCCGGTGCCCTGTACGTGCGCGCCTACGGCGACAAGTACGGCCTTGCGCCCATCTGCTTGGAGCTTGCCGAAGTTTACGGGCCTCGCCAGAAGCCGCACGGTGCCGCAGGTGTCATCGCGGCACTGTGCGGCGCCATGGTCACCGGCCAGCCCTTCACCGTGTATCGCGACGGCGTGACCGCCCACGATTTCGTCTACATCGACGACGTGGTCGACGCCTTCGTGCGAGCAGGCGCCGCCTCGTCGACGACCGGCGGGACCTACCCGATCGGTACCGGCCGGTTTGTGTCGGTCACCGAGGCGCGCGAGACGATCTCCGCTGTGCTCGACGACGCCCCCGTCCCGTCCCCTGTCACCGAAAGGACGTCGACTCAAAATCTCTGTGTCACAGCCGAACTGGGCTGGGCGCCCACCACCGACCTAGCCCAAGGAATCCACCGAACGCTGCGCTGGCTGGAAACCACGTTCCGGTCAGAGCTGCTCGCGCTTGACTGCGTCTAACCTGATTTGGTGGATGCCACAGGCACACTGCTGGTGGCGCTGGCCATCGCGGTGGGGATCGTCGGAATCGTTGTGCCGCTGCTGCCCGGCCTGCTGCTGGTGTACGCCGCGATCCTGGTGTGGGCGGTGGCTGAGCACACCGTCGTGTCATGGGTGACGTTGGCCATCGTCACCCTGGTGGTGAGTGCGGCCACCGCCGTCAAGTATCTGTGGCCCGCGCGCCGGATGCGCCGGGCCCACGTGCCGGCGACGGCGTTGCTGGTGGGCGGAACACTCGGCGTGGTCGGCTTCTTCGTGATCCCGGTGGTCGGGCTGGCGGCGGGATTCGTCCTCGGCGTGTATCTGGCGGAGATCGGCCGGTGGCGCGATGGCCGAGCCGCATGGCGGTCGACGGTGCACGCGGTCAAGGCGGTGGCTCTGTCGATGGGGATCGAGTTGGTGGGTGCGCTCGTCGCCGCGGCGATCTGGCTTCTCGCCGTCCTGGTCAGCTGAGCAGTGCCGCCCGCAACGCGTCGAGGTCGGCCGGGGAAACGCCCGCGTCGTGCAGAAAGCCCTGCAGCGACCCGTACGTCTCGGAGATGCCCTTGCGGGCGGCGTGCAGGTACTCTTCACGCACGCCGAGGACTTCGTCGGTGAGCTTGGCTTCCGCCCACATCGCCGCTTCGGGCGTCACCTCGGAGCCGGCACGTTCGTGGACCATGTCGAGGATGCGTTGCCGCAATTCGGGTACCGCGTCGTTGCTGCGCAGATAGTCGGCGGTCACCGCGTCGCGGTCCACGCCGATGGATTCGAGCACGACGGCGACGGTGAATCCGGTGCGGTCCTTACCGGCGAAGCAGTGGGTGATCACCGGCCGGCCGCTGGCCAGCACCGAGACCACTTGGCGGACAGCCCTTTTGGCCCCACCGAGGGTGGGGAAGCGGCGGTACTCCTCGCTCATGTAGCGCACCGCCGACTCCTCCGGCGGCTCGTCGCCCGGTGGTTCGGTGAGCATGCGCGTGAACGAATGTTCATGTGGCGCTTCACTGTCCGGGGATTCGGCCAGATCCGGAAACGGCAGCAGGTGGACTGCGACGTCGTCGGGTAAGCGGCCGGGACCGCGGCGCTGAACCTCTCGCGGCGAGCGCAGGTCGGCGACGTCGAAGATCCCCAGCTGTCGCAGGACCTTCTGGCCGTCGTCTTCCAGCGCGCTCAGTTCACTGGACCGGAAGAACAGACCCGGGCGAATGCCGGTGGCCTCGGCCACGTCGCGAAAGTTCCAGGCGCCCTTTAGTTCTGCCATCCTCAGGTGACCGCCGCCGCCAACGGGCTCTTTTCGCGGCCGATCTCGGCGCGCGCCACGGTGCGCATGTGCACCTCGTCCGGACCGTCGAAGATCCGCATCGCCCGGTGCCAGCTGTAGAGGCGAGCCAGCGGCGTGTCGTCGCTGACACCGGCGCCGCCGTACACCTGGATCGCGCGGTCGATCACGTCGCAAGCCACTTTCGGTGCGACGGCCTTGATCTGGCTGACCAACAGGTGCGCGGCCTTGTTGCCGTACTGGTCGATGGTCCACGCCGCCTTGTGACACAGCAGCCTCGCTTGGTCGATCTCGTTGCGCGACTTGGCAATCGACTCTCGGACCACACCTTGCTCCGCGAGCGGCTTGCCGAATGCCACGCGCTTGCGGGCCCGATCCACCATCAGCGCCAGCGCGCGCTCGGCGGCACCCAGCGCCCGCATGCAGTGGTGAATACGCCCCGGGCCGAGTCGCGCCTGCGCGATCGCGAATCCGGATCCCTCCTCGCCGAGCAGGTTCTCGACCGGCACCCGCACGTTGTCGTAGCTCACTTCGGCATGACCGTGTTGGTCGTGCCAGCCGAACACCGGCAGGTCCCGCACGATGCGCACGCCCGGGGTGTCGATGGGCACCAGCACCATGGACTGCTGTTGATGGCTTGCGGCGTCGGGGTTGGTGCGGCCCATCACGATCAGCAGCTTGCAGCGTGGGTCCGATGCGCCCGATGTCCACCACTTGCGCCCGTTGATGACGTAGTCGCTGCCGTCGCGAACGATGGAGGTCTCGATGTTGCGGGCATCGCTGGAGGCGACCGCGGGCTCCGTCATCGAGAACGCGCTGCGGATCTCACCGTTCAGCAGCGGCTCCAGCCACTGTTTGCGCTGTTGTTCGGTGGCGAACAGGTGCAGGGTCTCCATGTTGCCGGTGTCGGGGGCGGCGCAGTTGGTGGCCTCCGGGGCGAGTTCCATGCTCCAGCCGGTGATCTCCGCCAGCGGCGCGTAGTCGGTGTTCGACAGACCGGACACCGAGGGCAGGAACAGGTTCCACAGCCCCCGCTCACGGGCGAGCTTCTTCAGGTCCTCGACGACCGGCGGAACGGTGTGATCGTCGGGCCCTTTGTCCAGGCGAAATCGCTCGTACTCGGCTTCGGCGGGAAACACGAACTCGGTCATGAAGGCCGTCAACCGGTCGTGATAGTCCTGAGCCTTGGCCGACATTGCGAAGTCCATCGCCACCCCTTCACCTGCACCCGTCCGGCCCAACGATAGGCCACTCGGTGCCGGCCTTCGGACCGGCGGTCGCAGGCGGGGCTACGCCCCCACAGGGTCGGCGACGGGGAAGTGCCGGTCGGTGGTCCGGGACAGCGCCGCCGCCTCAGCGCGGCTGCTGACCCCGAGTTTGGTCAACAGGCTGTGCACGTGGTTCTTGACGGTGTGGACGGCGATGCACAGTCGATCTGCGATATCCCGGTTCGACAGGCCCATTTCCAGCATGCGCAGAATCTCGGCTTCCCGCGCTGTCAGGACGGTGTGCTTGCCGAGCGGCTGCCCCTTCGCGGCCAGCGCCGACAGCCGGCGAAGCAGAATCGCCGATACCCGCGGCGAAACCGACGACTCTCCGGCGGCAACCCTGCGCATCAGCGCCACTAGGTCCTCGAATGACTCCGTGCGCAGGTGGTAGCCGGCGGCACCGGCCTCCGCGCAGGCCACGATCTGTGCTTCGTCGTCTTCGGACACTCCGAGCACGATCACCCGTGTGCTCTGCCGGACCTCGAGAATCTGGCGCAGCAGTCGGACGCTTTCGTGAGTGTCGATGTTCAGAAGGACGACAGCGGGCTCGCATTCTTCGAGAGCGGCGAGCGTCGACCACACGTTCCACGCGAGTACCGGTGGGACGCCTGAATTTTCGGTGAATTTGGCCGCGAGGGAGTCGAGGTGCAGTATGCAGTCGTCGACGATCAGAACGCCCGTGTCGACGTGCGGGCGCTCGGGTGTGGAGTTGGACGCAACCCGATGGTCGGAGGCCGAACGCGCATCCAGGCCGACGGTTTGGTGATGCAGGATGCCCGCCGACCGCAGCCTGCCGTCGGCAGGGCTGGCCGGCCGATCTCTGGCCTCGCGGCCGCCGAGTTGTATGCCGTCGGTGCGTCGATCGCCTCGTGGGGGCGCCGCAATGTCAACCATGATCGGGTCCTTCGCGTTCGGCCGCAATGCGGCGGGACGAGCCGTACCGGCTCGGCCTCGGTGCCGGTCCAGATCGTTGTGTTCACTTTCGGGGATCGCTACGGCCCTGTCTGTCGGCAAACGGCTGACGGACAGGATGAATCCGGGTTAGCCGTTTGGTCGATCGGGGCTTTTCGCGGGTTCTCCGGTCACGGCATTTGCTGCGCGACCCCACAAGCCCAGCAGGCGTTTTCCGAGACGACCCGATGGATTTCTGTGCTTTTGCTGAACGCAAACAGTCGACTTTTTCCACAAGAGGAGTACTCCTCGTCCACCGAACGGATAGCGGTAGTGGCCGATCGGTGGACTGCCAGGGGAACAATTTGCTACTACCGTTAGTCACGTGATGGTGCGGGTCCTGGTCGCTGACGATCATCCCTTGTACCGCGATGGTGTCGTGCGCGCGCTGGAAGCATGCGGTGCCGTGGACGTCGTTGCTGAGGCGGGTGACGGCGCTTTGGCGCTCGAGCTGATCAAGCTGCACGAGCCCGACGTCGCCGTGCTGGGTTATCGGATGCCCATTCTGGACGGCACCCAGGTTGCCTCGGCGGTAAGGCGTGAGCAGCTGCGGACGCGGGTGTTGCTGGTTTCCGCGTACGACGAGCCGCCCGTCGTCTACCACGCGCTGCAACAGGGCGCGGCAGGGTTTCTGGCAAAGGAAACCGGCAGAACGGAGATGGTCAATGCGGTGCTGCACTGCGCGAAGGGCCTCAACGTCTTGACGCCAGCCCTGGCCAGCGGTCTGGTGGGGGAGATACGCCGGCGCGGCGAGCCGCAGATGCTGCTGAGTTCGCGCGAGCGGGAGGTGCTCGACCTGATTGCGCGTGGCCGCAGTATCGCCGGAATAGCCGAGGACCTGTTCTTGGCGCCGTCGACGGTCAAGACGCACATCCAGCGCTTGTACGAGAAGCTCAACGTCAGCGATCGCGGGTCGGCCGTCGCGGAGGCCATGCGGCGCGGATTGGTGGAATAAGCGGCCTGCAGTTCGGGCCGAAAGTATTCCTGGCCGTCTCAGACATTCGTTTGCGGCAGAGACGACGGCGGTGGGAAACTGTCCGCATCCTACGATCAGCTGCTCCCCGGTGAACGAGTTGGTACGGGTAATCGTCGGCGACGATCACCCGCTCTACCGAGACGGAGTCGTGCGCGCCTTGGTGTCCAGCGGCGCCGTGGAAGTCGTGGCCGAAGTCGCCGATGGGTCGTCGGCACTGGACCTCATCAGAAGCCTCGGACCCGACGTGGCCGTGCTCGACTTCCGGATGCCGGTGCTCAACGGCGCCCAGGTGGCGGCGGCGGTCCGACGCGAAAACCTAAGCACCCGCGTGCTGTTGGTATCGGCATTCGACGACCCGCCGATCGTCTACCACGCGCTGCAACAAGGCGCCGCGGGTTTCCTGGCGAAGGAGAGCAGCAGAAGCGAGATGGTCAACGCGGTGCTCGACTGCGCCAGAGGGCTCGATGTGCTGGCGCCCGCACTGGCCACGGGTCTGGTCGCCGAGATCCGGCGGCGCAACGAAGACACTTCTGCATCGCTCACCTCCCGTGAACGCGAGGTGCTGGAAATGATCGCCAAAGGCACCAGCATCGCGGTGATGGCGCGGACGCTCTACGTCGCGCCGTCGACCGTCAAGACCCACGTCCAGCGGCTCTACGAGAAACTCAACGTCAGCGACCGCGGCGCAGCGGTCGCGGAGGCAATGCGCCGGGGGCTGCTGCAATAGCTCGCCGTGCCGCCTTCGTATTCGGCGGCTCGTCGCGCCGGCGCTGTGCCAAGCTTTTTCGCATGACACCCAAGGTGCGGCTGGTGGTGGGCGACGACCACCCGATGTTCCGCGAAGGCGTGGTGCGGGCGCTGGTGACCAGCGGTGAAGTGGACGTGGTGGGCGAGGCCGACGACGGCGCGGCGGCGCTGAACCTGATCAAGCAACACCAGCCCGATGTCGCGCTGCTGGACTACCGCATGCCCAACATGGACGGTGTCCAGGTCGCAGCGGCGGTGCGCCGCGACGAGCTTCCGACGCGGGTGCTGCTGTTGTCCGCCCATGACGAGTCCGCGGTCGTCTACCACGCGCTGTCCGCAGGCGCGGCCGGCTTCTTGCCGAAAGAGTCGTCCCGGTCACAGATTCTCGCCGCGGTCCTCAACTGTGCGAAGGGTCGCGACGTGGTGCCGCCGGAACTCGCGGAGGGCCTGGCCGCGGAGATCCGCCGCCGCGCCGAGCCGGCCGGGCCCACGCTCACCGCTCGCGAGCGGGAAGTGCTTCGGCTGATCGCCGACGGGTTGACCATTCCCGCGATCGCCAAGCAGCTGTATCTGGCGCCGTCGACCGTGAAGACCCATGTGCAGAGGCTCTACGACAAGCTGGGCGTCGGCGACCGGGCGGCCGCGGTCGCCGAGGCGATGCGCCGCAAGCTGTTGGAGTGACGTCCGCTAGCTCCTGGTCAGCGCGCGGGCGATGACCAGACGCTGGATCTGATTGGTGCCTTCGAAGATCTGCATGATCTTGGCTTCGCGCATGTACCGCTCGACCCGGTAGTCGCGGGTGTAGCCGACGCCACCGAACACCTGCACCGCGTCCGTAGTGACTTTCATCGCCGCGTCGGTGGCGATCAGCTTGGCGACGCTGGCCTGGGTGGAATACGGGCGGCCCTGGTCGCGTCTGCGGGCCGCGTCGAGGTAGGTCGCCCGCGCGCTGGCCACCGCGGCGGCCATGTCCGCGAGCACGAAGCCGAGGCCCTGGTGGTCGATGATCTTGCGCCCGAACGTCGTGCGCTCGTTGGCATAGGCGCATGCCTCGTCCAGCGCCGCCTGCGCCAAACCCACCGCGACCGCGGCGATGCCGAGCCGGCCTGAGTCCAAGGCCGAGAACGCGATCTGCAGGCCTTGGCCCTCCGCGCCGATCAGCCGGTCGGCGTCGAGGCAGGCGTTGTCGTAGAACGCCGACGTGGTGGGCACGGCGTGTAAACCCATCTTCTCCTCGGGTTTGCCGAACGTCAGACCCTCGAGTCCAGCAGGCACCAGAAAACAGGACACGCCCCGTGAACCCGTTGCGGTGCGGGCGAACAGGACGTAGAAGTCGGCGCGGCCACCGTGGGTGATCCACGACTTCGATCCGTTGATCACGTAGCCGCCGTCGACGGGTTTGGCCGCGCAGCGCAACGCCGCCGCGTCTGAACCGGCCTGCGGCTCCGACAGGCTGTACGCGCCGATCTGCGCACCCGACAGCATGCCCGGCAACCAGCGGTGTTTCTGCTCGTCGGTGCCGAACGTCAACAGCGGATGGCACGCCAAGCTGTGCACGCTGACGGCCACCGCGACGGCGGCCCAGCGGGCGGCGATCTCCTCGAGGACCTGCAGGTACACCTCGAACGGCTGACCACCGCCGCCCCACTCCTCGGGCTGCGGCAGGCTCAGCAACCCGGCCGCGCCGAGTTGGCCGAACACGCCCTCGGGATATGATTCCGCTTTCTCGTGGGCGTCGACGACTGGCGCCAGCACCTTGTCGGCAATGTCGCGGACAAGTGTGATGAGGTCAGCCGCCTCCTCGGACGGCAGCAGGCGGTCGACAGGCATGCAGCAACATTAGGGCGACATGACAGAACAGCAGTTGAGCATCGGGGTGGTCCGAGAGTCGGCCGAGGGCGAGCGCCGAGTGGCGCTGGTGCCCAAAGCGGTCAGTGGGCTCGCGGCGCGCGGGCTGGCGGTGGTGGTCGAGGCCGGCGCCGGTGAGGGCGCGTTGCTTCCCGACGACCTGTATACCGAAGCCGGGGCGACGATCGGCGATGCGTGGTCCGCCGACGTCGTGGTGAAGGTGGCGCCGCCGACGGCCGACGAGGTGAGCCGGCTGCACAGCGGCCAGACCCTGATCGGGTTCCTCGCTCCGCGGGACGCCGACAACCAGGTCGAGGCCTTGAAGAAAGCGGGTGTGCAGGGGTTCGCGCTCGAGGCGATCCCGCGCATCTCGCGCGCTCAGGCGATGGACGCGCTGTCGTCGCAGGCCAACGTCGCCGGTTACAAGGCGGTGCTGGTGGCCGCCAACGAGGCGACGCGGTTCTTCCCGATGCTGACCACCGCGGCGGGCACGGTGAAGCCGGCGACCGTGCTGGTGCTCGGCGTCGGGGTGGCAGGCCTGCAGGCGCTGGCCACTGCCAAGCGCCTCGGTGCCCGCACCACGGGTTACGACGTGCGTCCCGAGGTCGCCGAGCAGGTGCGGTCGGTGGGCGCACAGTGGCTGGACCTGGGGATCGACGCGGCCGGCGAGGGCGGCTACGCCCGCGAGCTGACGGACGAGGAGCGTGCCCAGCAGCAGAAGAAGCTCGAAGAGGCGATCAAGGGCTTCGACGTGGTGATCACCACCGCGCTGGTGCCGGGTCGCCCGGCGCCGCGGCTCGTGACCGCCGAAGCGGTGGCCGGAATGGCGCCCGGCAGCGTGGTGGTGGACCTTGCCGGCGAGGCGGGCGGCAACTGTGAGCTGACCGAGCCGGGCCGCACCGTCGTCAAGCACGACGTGACCATCGCCTCGCCGCTGAACCTGCCCGCGACCATGCCCGAGCATGCCAGCGAGTTGTATTCGAAGAACATCACCGCTCTGTTGGAGCTGCTGGTCAAGGACGGCGCGCTGGCGCCCGACTTCGGCGACGAGATCGTCGCGGCCGCCTGTGTCACTCGAGGAGACAACTGATGTACGGGGGACTACTAGCCAATCTGGCGATCCTGGTGTTGTCCGGGTTCGTCGGCTTCGCGGTGATCTCGAAGGTGCCCAACACCTTGCACACACCGCTGATGTCGGGTACCAACGCGATCCACGGCATCGTCGTGCTCGGCGCGCTGATCGTGCTGGGCAATCTCGAACACCCGTCGATCGCGCTGCAGATCATCTTGTTCGTCGCGCTGGTGTTCGGCACGTTGAACGTGATCGGCGGGTTCGTCGTCACCGACCGCATGCTGGGCATGTTCAAGGGCAAGAAGCCGGTGAAGGTCGAGACGAACGGGCAGGGCCGATGAACAACCTGATCGCCGTCCTCTACATCGTCGCGTTCTCGATGTTCATCTACGGCCTGATGGGACTGACCGGGCCGAAAACCGCCGTGCGCGGCAACTGGATTGCGGCGGCCGGCATGGCCGTCGCGGTGCTCGCGACGCTGATCCTGATCCGCCACACCACCAACTGGCCGCTGATCATCGCCGGGCTGCTCTTGGGTGTGGTGCTGGGCGTGCCGCCGGCGCGCCTGACGAAGATGACCGCGATGCCGCAGCTGGTGGCGCTGTTCAACGGCGTCGGCGGTGGCACCGTCGCCCTGATCTCGCTGTCGGAATTCATTGAGACGCATGGCTTTTCGGCATTCACGCACAATGAGGAGCCGACGGCGCACATCGTCGTGGCGTCGTTGTTCGCCGCGATCATCGGCTCGATCTCGTTCTGGGGCTCGCTGATCGCGTTCGGCAAACTGCAGGAAACTCTGCCGCAGCGGCCGATCGGCCTGCCCGGCAAGGCGCAGCAGGTGCTCAACGCGGTGCTGCTGCTGGGGGCCATCGCCTGTGCGATCGTGGTCGGCCTGGGCGCTCATCCCGACGGCGGCGTTCCGCTGTGGTGGATGATCGGCGTGCTGGCCGCCGCCGGAGTGCTGGGGCTGATGGTGGTGCTGCCGATCGGCGGTGCCGACATGCCTGTGGTGATCTCGCTGCTGAACGCGATGACCGGATTGTCAGCTGCCGCAGCCGGTTTGGCGCTGAACAACACCGCGATGATCGTCGCCGGCATGATCGTCGGCGCCTCCGGCTCGATCCTGACCAACCTGATGGCCAAGGCGATGAACCGGTCCATTCCGGCGATCGTCGCCGGCGGATTCGGCGGCGGCGGAGTGGCCGTCGGCGGCGGAGAGGGCGTGGACCGCACGGTCAAGTCGACGTCCGCGGCCGACGCGGCAATTCAAATGGCCTACGCCAACCAGGTGATCGTGGTCCCTGGCTACGGCATGGCGGTGGCGCAGGCGCAGCACGCGGTCAAGGACATGGCCTCGCTGCTGGAGGACAAAGGTGTGCCGGTGAAGTATGCGATCCATCCCGTCGCGGGCCGGATGCCCGGGCACATGAACGTGCTGCTGGCTGAGGCCGACGTCGAGTACGACGCGATGAAAGAGATGGACGACATCAACGACGAGTTCGCCCGCACAGACGTCGCGCTCGTCATCGGCGCCAACGACGTCACCAACCCGGCGGCCCGCAACGAGCCGAGCTCGCCGATCTACGGCATGCCGATTCTCAACGTCGACAAGGCCAAGTCGGTGATCGTGCTGAAGCGGTCGATGAATTCAGGCTTCGCCGGCATCGACAACCCGCTGTTCTACAGCGAGGGCACCACGATGCTGTTCGGGGACGCGAAGAAGTCCGTCAGCGAGGTCACCGAAGAACTGAAAGCGCTGTAGCGGCTACCAGACCCGGATGTAGTCGACCAGCATCTGGGCCGGGTAGGTGCCCGGCCGGGGATCACCGCCGCCGGAACCGGCGACCGCAAGGTTGAAGATCGGGTACACCTTGTAGCCGGGGTTGTTGAACGGCCAGTCCGCCAGCGAGTGCGCCGCAACGGTGAAGTACGGCTGGGCTCCGTCGGTGTAGTCCTTCCAGAACCGCATCCCGGACTCGTCCCACTGGACGCGCCAGGTGTGCCAGGCGTTGTCGATCGCGATGTTCTGCGTCGCCCACTCGGAGCCGTTCGCCTTCGCGTGGACGGTGGTCGCCGACGGCCAGTTGCCGTTGCCGTACCACTCGACGACATCGATCTCGCCGTCGGCGTCACTGGACAGCCAGAAAGCCGGCCAGGCACCCGCCGTCAGGCAGTCGAGCTTCATGCGGGCTTCCCAGGTGTGGCCGATGCCGCCTTCCCAGGTGGTGTTGACCTTGCCGCCGTAGTAGGTGTTGCCTTCCTTGAAGGCTTTGATGACGAGGTTGCCGTTGCCGTCGAGGAACACGTTGCGGCGGTCGTCGCGGTATTGCCCGACGTTCTCCGGCAGCTCCCAGTACGTCGGGTCCTTCATGGTTTCGCGTGCCTTGGCGATCATCCACTTCGACGGATCGGGGGCTGAGCCGGCCGGTCCGTCGAACTCGTCATGGAAGATGTAGTTCCCCGACTGGCCGCTGGAGGGCGCAGCCTTGGCGGTGGGCAGGACGTTCGGCAACGGGGTCGCGGCGACTCCCAGCAGTCCCATCCCGGTCATCAGCATCATGCGACGGCGATTCAATTCGGGCACAGCCCACCATAGAACGTGGCCGCGGCCCGCGGTCGCGCAACCCGCCTAGACCAGTTCGATGGCGTCGGCGATCGACTGCAGGATCCGGCTCGGCCGAAACGGGTAGCGCTCGACGTCCTCGAGCGTCGTCGATCCGGTGAGCACGAGGATGGTCTCCAGTCCCGCTTCGATCCCGGCTACCACGTCGGTGTCCATCCGGTCGCCGATCATCACCGTGCTCTCGGAGTGGGCTTCGATCCGGTTGAGCGCGCTGCGGAACATCATCGGGTTCGGCTTTCCGACGAAGTACGGGGTGCGGCCGGTGGCCTTGGTGATCAGCGCGGCCACCGAGCCCGTCGCCGGCAGCGGCCCCTCCGCCGAAGGGCCCGTCACGTCGGGGTTGGTCGCGATGAACCGGGCGCCGCGCAGAATCAGCCGGATCGCCTTCGTGATCGCCTCGAACGAGTACGTGCGCGTCTCGCCGAGCACCACGAAGTCGGGGTCGATGTCGGTGAGCGTGTAGCCCACCTCGTGCAGTGCCGTGGTGAGCCCGGCTTCGCCGATCACATACGCCGACCCTGCGTGCAACTGGTCGTCGAGGAAGGCCGCGGTCGCCAGCGCCGACGTCCATATCGACTCCTCCGGCACATGCAAGCCGGAGCGGGCCAAGCGGGCAGCCAGGTCACGCGGCGTGAAGATCGAATTGTTGGTCAGCACAAGGAATCTGCGCTGCTTGTCGACGAGCCGCTGCAAGAACTCGGCCGCGCCGGGCAACGTGTGCTCTTCGCGAACCAGCACGCCGTCCATATCGGTCAGCCAGCACTTGGGCTCTTGCCGCACCGGACCAGTCTGTCAGCCGGATCGGCCGGGCCTCAGACTGGTGCCTATGGTTGCTGAACTGTTCCGGCTCGACGGGAAGGTCGCCGTGGTCACCGGCGGCGGCCGGGGGATCGGTCTGATGATCGCGCGAGGACTGTTGGAGGCCGGCGCGAAGGTGTATCTGTCCAGCCGCAAGGCGCACGAACTCGACGCGGCGGTCGAGGCGTTGTCGCCGCTGGGTTCGGTGTCGGCCATCCCGGCCGATCTCGGCACCGCCGACGGGGTGAACGCCCTCGCCACCGCGCTGGCCGATCGCGAGGAGGCGGTCCATGCGTTGTTCAACAACGCGGGCATGGCGTGGGGCGCCCCATTCGACGAGTTCCCTGAGTCGGGCTTCGACAGGATCCTCGCGGTCAATATCAAAGGCGTCTTCATGCTCACCCGTGCGCTGGTGCCGTTGCTGAAGGCGGCGTCGACGCCCGAGGATCCCGCGCGGGTGATCAACACCGGCAGCATCGACGGCATCCGGCCACCGGCCCGAGGTCGCGACAACTTCTCCTACAGCGCCAGCAAGGCGGGCGTGCACATGCTCACCCAGCACCTTGCGGGCGAGCTCGCGCCCGACATCTTGGTGAACGCGATTGCGCCTGGCCTCTTCCCATCCCGGATGACGAAAGCGATCCTGGCGCCGGGCGCCGAGGCGGTGGGCGCCGCGCTGCCGTTGGGGCGCATCGGTCGGCCCGACGACATGGCCGGAATCGCAGTGTTTCTGGCTAGCCGCGCCAGCACCTACATCACCGCAGCGGTGATACCGGTCGACGGCGGCGCGAGCGTATTGCGCTAGGTGTCAGGTTGCGAACGTAAAGCACGTTCACGGTCGCGGATGACGTGGCGTCAGACCGGGGGATAGGCCGGCGGGGGGTAGCCGCCGCCCGGGCCCGACGCCCCGCGCAACGCCCAGCCCAGGTAGTTGAAGAAGTACTCGATCTCGTCGCTGGCGTCGTAGTCCGGGTTCGGATCCACGGAGCACCCCCTCGTCGTCGGCTTCTGCGCCGAGTCTAGCCCGCACCCTGGACGCCAAGAAGTGGGTAATCCAACCGGTTGATTGAGCTGAGGCTCGCGGCGGGAAATATAGTGAATCGCCATGCGAGCATCCAGCAGCTCACCACAGGAGAACGGAGCGGAGCTCTCGCGCCGCGAGGAGCTGTTGGCCGTCGCCACCAAGCTGTTCGCGGCGCGCGGTTACCACGGCACCAGGATCAACGACGTCGCCGACGTGGTCGGCCTCAACAAGGCCACCGTGTACCACTACTACGCCAGCAAGTCGCTGATCCTGTTCGACATCTACCGCGAAGCCGCCGACCGCACGGTCGCCGCCGTCCACGACGAGCCCGGGTGGTCTGCGCGTGAGGCGATCTTCCACTTCACCCGTCGGCTGCTGGAGAACATCGCCAACAACATCGAAGGCGCGGCGGTCTACTTCCAGGAGAGTCCTTACATCACGGAGTGGTTCACCGAAGAGCAGGTGGCCTACGTCCGTGCCGCCGAGACCACGGTCTACGAGCACGTCCGCGACGTCATCGACCGGGGAATCGCCAGCGGCGAGTTCTACGAATGCGACTCCCACGTGCTGGCTCTTGGCTACATCGGGATGGTGCTGGGCGCCTACCGCTGGCTGCGGCCGACCGGCCGGCGAAGTGCCGAGGAGATCGCGATCGAGTTCAGCACCGCGCTGCTGCGCGGCCTGATCCGAGACGCGGCCGTGCGCGAGGAATCGCCGCTCGGTGTGCCGCTGGGTGCCGTGCCGACGCCGGAGCCGCAGCCCTGATGCCGGTCGTCAGCAAGACCGTCGAGGTGGCAGCCACACCGGAGACGATCATGTCGATCGTCGCCGACTTCGAGGCCTATCCCGAATGGAACGAGGAGGTCAAGGGCTGCTGGGTGCTGGCCCGCTACGACGACGGGCGGCCCAGCCAGCTGCGGGTGGACGTGTCGATCCAGGGCATGGACGGCACCTACATCTGCGCGGTGTACTACCCCAGCCCGGCTGAGATCTACACGGTGCTGCAGCAGGGCGACCTGTTCTCCAAGCAGCAGCAGAATTTCTCGGTGGTGGGCATGGGCGCGACCTCGCTGCTGACCGTCGACCTGGACGTCGAAACCAAGATGGCGGTCCCCAAGACCATGGTCAAGAAGGTGGTCAACGACGCGCTCGACTACCTGGCCGACAACCTCAAGAAACGTGCCGAGCAGCTCAGCGCCTAGCTCCTAGTTCCTAGCGCCGAGCGCCTAGCGCCTAAACGGTAACTGGCGCGGGCTTTCGAGTAGCGGCCGCGTGGAATACCGTTTCGGCGCAACTCAGGCCCAGATCCCCGACGACTCCAGGCGCGCGATCAGCCGGTGCACGCCGTCGTCGAACTGCCAGGTGGTCAGTGCCACCACTTCTGCGGTGTCGCGACGACGCAGCGCCGCCACCAGCCGGCGGTGGTTGTCCACCGCCAGCGCGCCCCACTGCGGGTCACGGGCGTAGATCAGCGGCGGCATGTAGCGCGCCACATGCAGCAAGAACCACGCCAGCTTGATGCGCCCGCTCGCCACGTTGAAGGTGCGGTGAAACGCGAACTCCGCGGTCGCCACCGCGTCTGCGTCCGCGTCGGCGACCGCGTCGGCCAAGGCGTCGGCGCAGTGGGCCAGCTCGTCGAGTTCGGCGTCGGTGATCCGCTCGGTGGCGCTGACGGCCAGCTCCTTGGCGATCGTGGATTGCAGCCAGAAGATGTCCTCGACGTCGCGGCGCGACAGCGGCGCCACCACGTGACCGCGGTGCGGTTCCAGCAGCACCATGCCCTCGCCGCGCAGGGTGCGCAGCGCCTCACGCACCGGCGTGATGCTGACACCCAGCTGCGCCGCGGTCTCGTCGAGGCGGATGAAAGTTCCGGGCAGCAGTGCGCCGACCATGATCTCCGCGCGAAGATGCGCGGCGACTTCGTCGGAAAGCTGTTCGCGTCGTACGGTCTTCGGCTTGCCCGGCACCGCGGGTGCGTTCACCGGCCCCTCCCCGCATGACGATTGCACGCTCGCAAGAGGCTTGTCCCTCCGCGGCCGAGGCCATAGTGTGACCGGGCACGAGAATTTTTGATCAAATATCAAGTCGGCGCAACCCTGAGAAACCGCGGGAGCAGATTAGGTGAGCAGTCAGCCGTCAAACGGAATCTCTTTGCAGGACCACTCGTTGGCCACCGAGCAGCCTTATCTGGCCCGTCGCCAGAACTGGACGAATCAGCTGGCGCGCCACGCGCTGATGCAGCCCGATGCCACCGCGCTGCGGTTTCTGGGCCAGACCATTACCTGGGCTGAGCTGAAGCGGCGGGTGGACGCACTGGCCGACGCGCTGCACCGGCGCGGGGTGGGCTTCGGGGATCGGGTGCTGATCCTGATGCTCAATCGGCCCGAGTTCGTCGAGTCGTACCTGGCCGCCAACACGCTCGGCGCCATCGCCGTGCCGGTCAATTTCCGGATGACCCCCGCGGAGATCGCCTTCCTCGTGAGCGACTGCGAGGCCAACGTGGTGGTCACCGAATCGGTGCTCGCCAAGGTAGCCACTGCCGTGCGCGACATCGACCCGACGCTGGCCACGGTCGTCGTCGCCGGCTCGCCGACCGAGGACGGCGTACTGGGCTACGAGGACCTGATCGCCGAAGACGGCGAAGCCCATCCGGTCGTCGACATCCCCAACGATTCGCCGGCGCTGATCATGTACACCTCCGGCACCACCGGACGGCCCAAGGGCGCGGTACTCACCCACACCAACCTGGCCGGCCAGGCGCTGACGTTCCTGTTCACCAACGGCGCCGACATCAACCACGACGTCGGCTTCATCGGCGTCCCGCTGTTCCA
Organism: Mycobacterium sp. NGS35; assembly: GCF_059812855.1. NCBI lineage: Bacteria > Bacillati > Actinomycetota > Actinomycetes > Mycobacteriales > Mycobacteriaceae > Mycobacterium > Mycobacterium sp. NGS35. Next base: position 77,711 of record NZ_JCALDL010000009.1, on the reverse strand, counting down.
CATCGCCGGTATCGGCAACACCATTCCGGGATTGTTGCTGGGACGGCCCACGGTCATCTACCCGTTGGGCGCATTCGACCCCAACGAGCTGCTCGACGTGCTCGAGGCCGAGAAGGTGACGGGCATCTTCCTGGTGCCCGCTCAGTGGCAGGCGGTATGCGCCGCACAGCAGGCCAGGCCGCGCAACCTCGCGCTGCGGGTGTTGTCCTGGGGTGCCGCACCGGCTTCCGATACGCTGCTGCGCCAGATGTCGGACACGTTCCCGGGCACGCAGATCCTGGCGGCCTTCGGGCAGACCGAGATGTCGCCTGTGACTTGTATGTTGTTGGGAGAGGACGCAATTCGCAAACTCGGCTCAGTCGGCAAGGTCATTCCGACGGTCGCCGCGCGCATCGTCGACGACGACATGAACGACGTCGCCGTCGGGCAGGTCGGCGAAATCGTCTACCGGGCACCCACTCTGATGGCCGGCTACTGGAACAACCCCGAGGCCACCGCCGAGGCGTTCGCGGGTGGCTGGTTTCATTCCGGTGATCTCGTCCGCCAGGACGAGGAAGGGTACATCTGGGTGGTCGACCGCAAGAAAGACATGATCATCTCCGGTGGAGAGAACATCTACTGCGCCGAGGTGGAGAACGTGCTGGCGGCGCATCCGGCAATCATCGAAGTAGCGGTCATCGGTCGTCCCCATGACAAATGGGGTGAGGTTCCGGTAGCCGTTGCGGCCGTTGCTGACGAGAAGATCACCCTGGCTGATCTTGACGAATTCCTGACGGAGCGGCTGGCCCGGTACAAGCACCCGAAGGCGCTCGAGATCGTCGATGCGCTGCCGCGCAACCCCGCTGGCAAAGTGCTCAAAACCGAACTGCGCGTAAGGTTCGGCGGGGCGGCGGCCGGCGTCGCCGGCCAAAGCGACTCTGCGCCAACAGTTTCTGCCGGGGCGACGGACAGTTGAGCAAGGGAGACTTGTTTGCTAACGGATACAGCGTCAATCGCGCGGATGCGGTGTACTGCCGAGAATCCATCGGGTACAGTCCTGTGGTCCGTCTTACTACCAACCGGTAGGGAGACGGGGATCACGTGGGTGCTGGGCTAGGAGGGGGCGTGCAACAGGATCTGCCGTTGCGCCGCGGGACACGCGGCTCCGACGTGCGGGTGCGCTGATGACCGCAACGACCGGGTTCACTGGTTATTTGCGGGATCGGGCCGGCCCACCGCTGGAGGCAGTCGGTGGCTTCTTCCGGATGTGCGTGCTGACGGCCAAAGCGACGACGAAATGGCCGTTCGAGTTCAAGGAATTCATCCTTCAGTCCTGGTTCTTGATGCGGGTGACGTTCCTTCCGACCGTCGCGCTCGCGATACCGGACACGGTGCTGATCATCTTCACGCTCAACCTGTTGCTGGTCGAGTTCGGCGCGGCCGACGTGTCCGGGGCCGGCGCCGGCCTGGCGGCCGTCACCCAGCTCGGGCCGATCGTGACCGTGCTGGTGGTCGCCGGTGCCGGCTCGACCGCCATCTGCGCCGACCTGGGTGCACGCACCATCCGCGAGGAGATCGACGCGCTCGAAGTGCTGGGCATCGATCCGATCCACCGGCTGGTGGTCCCGCGTGTGGTCGCCGCGACCGCCGTCGCAGTCCTGCTCAACGGTGCCGTGATCATCATCGGGCTGGTCGGCGGCTTCGTCTTCGGCGTCTATTTCCAGAACGTCTCCGCAGGCGCCTACCTGTCCACCTTGACGCTGGTCACGGGCCTGCCCGAAGTGGTGATCTCGATCGTCAAAGCTCTGACCTTCGGCCTGATCGCCGGGCTGGTCGGCTGTTACCGCGGCCTGACCGTGTCCGGTGGCTCCAAGGGATTGGGCACCGCCGTCAACGAGACGCTGGTGCTGTCGGTGGTGGCGTTGTTCGCCGTCAACGTGGTGCTGACCACCATCGGCGTCCGCTACGGAACGGGGCGCTGACGTGAGTACTGCAACCGTCCTTCGCAGCCGGTTCCCGCGGACCTTCGACCGCGCGACCCGGTGGGGCAGCGCTCCGGGCAGGTTCCTGGACAGCACCGGCCGGCTCGCCTGGTTCATCGTCACCGCGATCGGCCAGATCCCGAACGCAATCCTGCACTACCGCCGCGCGATGCTGCGGCTGGTGGCCGAAATCGGCATGGGCACAGGCGCAATGGCGGTGGTAGGCGGCACCACCGCGATCGTCGGTTTCGTGACGCTGTCGGGCGGCTCGCTGATTGCGATCCAGGGCTACGCATCGCTGGGCAACATCGGTGTGGAGGCGTTCACCGGCTTCGTCGCCGCACTGGTGAACGTCCGCGTCGTCGCACCCCTGGTCGCCGGCCAGGCGCTGGCCGCCACGGTGGGTGCAGGCGCGACCGCCGAGCTGGGCGCGATGCGCATCAGCGAGGAGATCGATGCGCTCGAGGTGATGGGCATCAGGTCCGTCTGCTATCTGGTCTCGACGCGCATCCTGGCCGGGCTGGTGGTGATCGTGCCGCTGTACTCGATGGCGATCATCCTGTCCTTCTTGTCCGCACAGCTCACCACCACGCTCTTCTACGGCCAGTCGACGGGCACCTACGAGCACTACTTCCGCACCTTCCTGCGGCCCGACGACGTGTTCTGGTCGTTCATTCAGGCGGTGATCATCTCGATCATCGTGATGCTCAACCACTGCTACTTCGGATACAACGCCAGCGGCGGTCCCGTCGGCGTGGGAGAAGCCGTGGGCCGATCCATGCGGGCATCGCTGGTGGCGATCGTGCTCGTCGTCCTGTTCGCCTCGTTGGCGCTCTACGGCACCAACCCGAACTTCAACCTCACGGTGTAGCACCATGACAGCACCCCTGAACTCCAGCCGCACCCCGCCGTACAAAGTGGCGGGGATCGTTTTCGTGCTCGCGTTCGTGTTGATCGTGGTGCTGGTCGGTCTGCAGTTCCGCGGCAAGTTCGAGCCGAAGACGCAGCTGACCATGATGTCCGAGCGGGCCGGCTTGGTGATGGACCCGGGTTCCAAGGTGACCTACAACGGAGTGGAAATCGGACGGGTCGCCGACGTCACCGAGACCACGGTCAACGGTGAACCGAAGGCGAAGTTGACGTTGGACGTCAAACCCAAGTACGTCCGCCTGATCCCGGCCAACGTCGACGCCACCATCCAGGCCACCACGGTGTTCGGCAACAAGTACGTGTCGTTCTCTTCGCCGAAAAACCCTGTGAAGCAGCGTATTTCGTCCAACGACGTGATCCAGGCATCGCAGGTGACGACAGAGTTCAACACGCTGTTCGAGACGTTGCTGTCGATCTCGGAGAAAGTCGATCCGGTCAAGCTCAACGAGACGCTGTCGGCGGCCGCGCAGGGGTTGTCCGGCTTGGGAGATCGGTTTGGGCAGTCCATCATCCACGGCAACGACATCCTCGCCGACCTGAATCCGAAGATGCCGCAGATTCGCTATGACGTTCAGCGGCTGGGAGATCTGGCCGAGGTGTACGCCGACGCGTCACCGGACCTGTGGGCGTTCCTGCGCGGTGCGGTCACCACCGCGCACACGTTCAACGAGCAGCAAGCCAATCTCGACGCGGCGCTGACCGCCTCGATCGGCTTCGGGAACACGGGCGCCGACATCTTCGAACGCGGTGGGCCCTACCTGACCCGCGGCGCCGAGGACCTGATCCCGACGTCACAGCTGCTCGACGAGTACAGCCCCGCGCTGTTCTGCACGATCCGCAAGTTCCACGACGTCGCGCCGAAGATCGCCGATTCGCTTGGCGGAAACGGATATTCGCTGCGGACCCACTCAGAAGTCGTGGGCGCCGGCAACCCGTACGTCTATCCCGACAATCTGCCGCGGGTCAACGCCCACGGCGGGCCGGAAGGCAAGCCGGGCTGCTGGCAGGAGGTCAACCGTGACCTGTGGCCCGCGCCCTATCTGGTGATGGACACCGGTGCATCGCTTGCGCCGTACAACCACTTCGAACTCGGCTCGCCGTTCGCCATCGAGTACGTGTGGGGCCGGCAAATCGGGGAGTACACGATAAACCCATGAGCATCAGAGGGACCGCGATCAAGCTCGGAGCATTCTCGGTGGTGCTCCTGCTCTTCAGTGTGATCATCATCGTGGTGTTCGGTCAGATGCGCTTCGACCGCACCAACGGCTACTCGGCGATCTTCTCCAACGCCAGCGGCCTGCGCAGCGGCCAGTTCGTCCGGGCATCCGGCGTGGAAGTGGGCAAGGTCGCCGACGTCCAGTTGATCGACGGCGGCCGGCGGGCGCTGGTGAACTTCCGGATCGACCGGTCGCTGCCGCTGTACGAAGGCACCACCGCATCGATCCGCTATCTGAACCTGATCGGCGACCGCTACCTCGATCTGCAGCGCGGTGACGGCAACAAGCGCATGCCGGTCGGCAGCACCATCCCCATCGAAAGGACCAAGCCCGCACTCGATCTCGACGCGCTGATCGGTAGCTTCCGTCCGCTGTTTCGTGCACTGGACCCGCAGAAGGTCAACAACATCGCGCAGTCGATCATCACCGTGTTCCAGGGACAGGGCGGCACCATCAACGACATCCTCGATCAGACCGCACAATTGACGTCGACCCTGGCCGAGCGTGACCAGGCCATCGGCGATGTGATCAAGAACCTCAACACGGTGCTCGACACCACGGTGCGCCACCAGAAGCAACTCGACGAGACCGTCGACAACTTCGAGAAGCTGATCACCGGTCTGAAGAATCGCGCCGATCCGATCGCCGACTCGACCGCTGAAATCAGTAATGCCGCAGGCACACTCGCCGGGATACTGTCGGACAACCGGCCGTTGCTGCACGACACGCTGCAGCATCTGGAAACCATCCAGGGGCCGCTGATCGACCAGAAGGATCAGCTCAACGACATCCTGGTGCGGCTGCCTACGTCGCTGAAGATCATCGGCCGGGCCGGTGGCGTGTACGGCGACTTCTTCAACTTCTACGCCTGCGATATCTCGTTGAAGCTCAACGGATTACAGCCCGGCGGTCCGGTGCGCACTGTGCGCATCACCACGCAGCCCACAGGCAGGTGCACACCGCAATGAGAACGTTGGAGGGCTCAAACCGCGTACGCGTCGGCCTGATGGGCATCATCGTGGTGCTGCTTGTGGTGGCCGTCGGCCAGACCTTCGTCAGCATTCCGCAGTTGTTCGCCCAGCCGACGTACTATGCGCAGTTCAAGGATGCGGGCGGTATCAAACCCGGCGACAAGATCCAAGTCGCCGGCGTTGCGGTGGGCCAGGTGCGTTCTCTGCAAATCCAGGGTGACCACATCGTCGTCGGCTTCACGTTGGGTCCCAACCAGATCGGCAAGGACAGCCGCGCTGCCATTCGGACCGACACGATCCTGGGCCGCAAGAACATCTCGATCGAGCCGCGCGGCTCAGAACGGCTGCGCGCCAACGGAGTTCTGCCGGTCGGGCAGACCAGCACGCCGTACCAGATCTATGACGCGGTGTTCGACGTCACGAAGGCGGCGTCCGGCTGGGACATCGACACCGTCAAGCAGTCGCTCAATGTTCTGTCGCAGACCATCGACCAGACCTACCCGCATCTGAGCGATGCGCTCAAGGGCGTCGAACGGTTCTCCGACACCATCGGCAAGCGCGACGACCAGATCAAGCAGCTGCTGGCCAACGCCAACAAGATCGCCGGGATCCTGGGTAACCGCGGCGGGCAGATCAACGCCCTGCTGGTCAACGCGCAGACCCTGCTGGCAGCGGTCAACGAACGGGGACAGGCGATCACCTACCTGCTCGAGAACGTGTCGGCGTTCTCCGAACAGGTGAAGGCGTTCATCGACGAGAACCCGAACCTCAACCACGTGCTCGAACAATTGCGCACAGTCAGCGATCTGCTGGTCCAGCGGAAGATGGATCTGGCCGACTCACTGACCACGCTGAGCAAGTTCACCGCGTCGCTGGGCGAGGCGATCGCATCGGGTCCCTACTTCAAGGTCATGCTGGTCAACCTGCTGCCGTACCAGATCCTTCAGCCGTTCGTCGACGCCGCCTTCAAGAAGCGCGGCATCGATCCGGAGAACTTCTGGCGCGGTGCCGGTCTGCCGGCATTCCGCTGGCCCGACCCCAACGGCGCCCGGTTCCCCAACGGTGCACCGCCGCCGGCGCCGACCCCATTGGAGGGCACTCCCGACTTCCCGGGTCCGGCAGTGCCGCCCGGCTCACCCTGCTCGTACACGCCGCCGGCAGACGGGATTCCGACCGCCGCCAATCCGCTGCCCTGCTCGCACCTGAGTGTCGGCCCGTACGGCGACAACCCCTACGGCCCGAACTACACCGGACCGAATGTGGCCACCTCGCCGCCGAATCCGAACGGCCCGGGCTACACGCCGGGCATCACCAGTGCTGGTGTGCCGGGACAGACGCCGCCGGAGTTGCAGGGTGTGCCGGTTCCGTTGCCGCCGGCACCGCCGGGTGCACGTACCGAACCCCTTGGGCCGGTGTCGAATCCGTTCCCGGCGCAGCCGGTTCCGCCCGCTGACCTGCCCGGGCCGCCGCCTCCTGCCGGACCCGGGCCGCAGGTGCCCGACGGTCCCCCGCCTGGCATGCCCGGACCCGTAGACATTGGAGGTCACTGACCGATGTCGACGATCTTCAACATCCGAAATCTCAAGCTGCCCAATGTCTCTCGGGCTGCACTGGTTATCGGTGCGGTGGTGATCGTGCTGGCGATCGTCGCGGCCGTCATCGGGTTCCAGGTCTACAAGAAGCTGACCAACAACACCGTCGTCGCGTATTTCACCCAGGCCCTCGCCCTGTACCCGGGGGACAAGGTGCAGATCATGGGCGTTCGCGTCGGCACGATCGACAAGATCGAGCCGGCCGGCGACAAGATGAAGGTGACGTTCCACTACCAGAACAAGTACAAGGTGCCGGCGAACGCCACTGCGTCGATCCTCAACCCGACACTGGTCGCGTCCCGAGTGATCCAGCTGTCGCCCCCCTACACCGGGGGACCGGTGCTCAAAGACGGTGCCGTCATTCCGCTGGAGCGCACCCAGGTGCCGGTCGAATACGACGAACTACGCAACGCGATCGACCGAATCCTCAGCGGGCTGGGTCCCACTGACCAGCAGCCCAAGGGTCCATTCGGTGACGTCATCGAGTCGTTCGCCGACGGACTGTCCGGCAAGGGTGAGCAGATCAACAAGACGCTCAACAGCCTTTCGGAGGCGCTCACCACACTGAACTCCGGACGCGGTGACTTCTTCAGCGTGGTGCGCAGTCTGGCGCTGTTCGTCAATGCGCTGTACAAGAGCGATCAGCAGTTCGTCGCACTGAACAACGATCTGGCCAGCATCACCAACAAGTTCAACAACACCGACCGCGAAGTCGCCAACGCGTTGCGCGACATCAATCAGCTGCTGACCACCACTCGCTCATTCCTGGACAAGAACAGCGAAGTGCTGGTGCATGACATCAACAATCTCGCCGATGTCACCACCGCGATCTTGCAGCCGGAGCCCCGCAACGGCCTGGAGACAGGTCTGCACGTGTTCCCCAACCTGGCGTCCAACATCGTCAACATCTCGTCGCCGATCTCCGGCGGCATCGTCGGGCTACCGGTGCTGGCGAACTTCGCGAACCCGATGCAGTTCATCTGCAGTGCGATTCAGGCCGGCAGCCGGCTGGGCTACCAAGAGTCGGCTGAGTTGTGTGCCCAGTACCTGGCACCGATCCTCGACGCGATCAAGTTCAACTATCTGCCGTTCGGCGTGAACACGGCCTATACGGCCGAAACGTTGCCGAAGATGGTCGCCTACTCCGAGGACCGGCTGCGGCCGCCGCCCGGCTACAAGGACACGACCGTGCCCGGCATCTTCTCGCGCGACACCCTGTTCTCGCACGGCAACCATGAGCCGGGCTGGGTGGTGGCTCCGGGGATGCAGGGTGTTGACGTGCAGCCGTTCACCGCGAACATGCTGACGCCGGAGTCGCTGGCCGAGCTGATGGGCGGTCCCGACATCGTGCCGCCGGCCGCGCCGCCGACGTTCGGCGCGCCGCCGGGCGGTAACCTGCCCGGTCCGCCGAACGCCTACAGCGAGAACACACCGCTGCCGCCGCCGTGGTATCCGCAGCCCGGTCCGCCGCCGGCGCCCGCGCCCGGTGTGTCTCAGGTGCCGATGGTCGCACCGGCCCCGGTGGCCGCGCCCGCTGCGCCGCCACCGCCCGGCGGCTATCCAGCTGAGGGGGCCGGCCGATGACACGTATTCGGATCACCCGGCTCGGCCGCCGGGGTGTGGCGCTGCTGGCGACGGCGTTGACGCTGACGGCCTGCGGCTCCTGGCGGGGCATCGCCAACGTCCCGCTGCCGGGCGGCCCCGGCTCCGGGCCGGACCACATGACCGTCTACGTCGACATGCCGGATACGTTGGCGCTCAACGTCAACAGCCGGGTCCGCGTCAAAGACGTGTACGTGGGTTCGGTCAAGGCAATCGAGCTGCGCAACTGGGTGCCCCGGCTGACGCTCGACCTGCAGCCGGGCGTGAAGCTACCCGCCAATGCGACCGCGAAGATCGGCCAGACCAGCTTGCTGGGATCTCAGCACGTCGAACTGGACGTGCCGCCCAACCCGTCGAAGCAGCCCCTGAAGAGCGGCGACGTGATCCCGCTGTCGCGCTCGGAGGCGTATCCGAGTACCGAACGTGTGCTGGCCGCGATCTCGATGATCCTGCGCGGCGGCGGCATTCCGGACCTGGAGGTCATCCAGACCGAGATCAACAACGTCCTCACGGGTCGCGCGCCCCAGATCCGCGAGTTCCTCAACAAACTCGACACCTTCACCAACGAGCTGAACCAACAGCGCGACGATCTGACCCGCGCGATCGACCAGTCGAACCGGCTTTTGACCATCGTCGCCGACAACAACGAGACGCTGGATCGCGTGCTGACCGAATTCCCGCCGCTGATCAAGCATTTCAACGACACCCAGGGTCTGTTCGCCGACGCGGTGGTGGCACTCGGCCGGATCAGCAGGGCAGCCGACAACACACTGACGCCCGCGCGCGAGAACCTGCACACCAACCTGCAGCTGTTGCAACGGCCGCTGCGTGAGCTGGGTAAGGCGTCGCCGTATCTGATCGGGGCGCTGAAGCTGATGCTCACCGCGCCGTTCAACATCGAGAACGTGCCGAAAGTCGTGCGGGGCGACTACATCAACGTGTCGATCCTCGCCGACCTGACGCTCAGCGCGATCGACAACGGTCAGTTGTCGGGCACCGGCATCTCGGGCATGCTGCGCGCGCTCGAGCAGTCGTGGGGCCGCGATCCGGCGACGATGATCCCGGACGTGCGGTTCACCCCGAACCCGCACGACGCGCCGAACGGGCCGCTGGTGGAAAGGCATGAGTGAGAGATGATCACTCGGTTAATCCGCATCCAGCTGATTCTGTTCACGGTGCTGACCGTCATCGCCTTGGTGGTGCTCGGCTGGTACTACCTGCGGATCCCGCGGTTGATCGGGATCGGCCAGTACACACTGCACGCCGATCTGCCGCGGTCCGGCGGCCTGTACGAGACCGCCAACGTCACCTACCGGGGCATCACCATCGGCAAGGTGACCGCAGTGGAGCCCACCGAGCGCGGGGCGCGCGCCACGTTGAGCATCGACGACCGGTACAAGATTCCGGCGGACGCGTCGGCCAACGTGCACTCGGTGTCGGCGGTCGGTGAGCAGTACCTGGACCTGGTGTCCACCGGCAACGTCAAGCAATACCTGCACGACGGGCAGACCATCACCCGCAGCACCGTGCCGTCGGACGTGGGCCCGGCCCTGGACGCGACCAACCGTGGACTCAACGCGTTGCCCAAGGACAAGATCGCGACGCTGCTCAACGAGACGTCACAAGCGGTTGGCGGCCTGGGGCCGGCGCTGCAGAGGCTGGTGGATTCGACGACGAACATCGCCAGCGATTTCCGTGACAACTTGACTCCGGTCAACGACATCGTCGCCAACTCGTCGCCGATTCTGGATTCGCAGGTGAACTCGCGCGACAACATCTCGACGTGGGCGGCCAACCTCAACTCGATCGGCACCCAGGCCGCTGAGCAGGACGCGGCGCTGCGCAGCGGTTTGCAGCAGGCTGCTCCCACCGCCGATCAGCTCAACGCGGTGTTCTCCGATGTGCGCGATTCACTGCCGCAGACGCTGGCCAACCTCGAGATCGTCATCGACATGCTCAAGCGCTACCACAAGGGCGTCGAACAGTCTCTCGTCATCTTCCCGCAAGGCGCAGCACAGCTAGAGGCCGGCTCCATCTTTCCGGGTTACGGCATCATCAATTTCGCGCTCGGTCCCCTGTTCGTCGGAATCGGTGCCTCTGCGTTGACCCTGCAGGCTGTGCCGCCGGGTTTCGGTGCTGCCCTCAACAGTCCGCCGCCGTGCCTGACCGGCTTTTTGCCGCCGTCGCAGTGGCGCGCGCCTGCCGACACCTCGCCAGCGCCGTTGCCGTCGGGCACCTATTGCAAGATCCCGAAGGACTTCCAAGGTAACGTCGTTCGCGGTGCGCGCAACTATCCGTGCGCCGACGTGCCGGGCAAGCGGGCCGCGACGCCGCAGGAGTGCCACAGCAACGAGCCGTATGTGCCGATGGGCACCAACCCGTGGTACGGCGACCCGAACCAGATCCTGACCTGCCCGGCGCCGGCCGCCCGTTGCGACCAGCCGGTGGATCCGGGACGGGTGATCCCGGCACCGAGCATCAACAACGGCATGAACCCGCTGCCGGCCAACTTGCTGCCACCACCCATTCCGCCGGTCAGCGACGCACCGTCGCGCCCAGGGCAGGGTACGGTGACCTGCAGCGGCCAACAGCCCAACCCGTGCACCTACACGCCCGCGCAGGTGCCCACAGCGATCTACAACCCGCAGAACGGCGAGGTGGTAGCGCCCGACGGCTCGCGCTACAGCGTGAAGGATTCGACGAACACAGGAGACGACGGATGGAAGGAGATGCTGGCACCAGCCAGCTGAACCCGACAAACATCGAGGCCGACGAGACCGAAGAGCACGTCACCGAGGCAGCGGCCGATTCGGCTCCCGAATCTCCCGAAGCGCTGGACCCGTCCGATGATCGACCGTCTCGGCTCACCCGCGGCTGGTTCGTCGCAATGTTCGCAACCCTGATCGTCTTGGCGGCCTGCGTGGCGACGGGCGGCTACCTGGCGTTGCGCTCGCATGACAACGCCGAGGCGTCGGCGCGAGCCGAGCAGGAGGCGGTGAACGCCGCCAAGGACTGCGTGTCGGCGACCAACGCGCCGGACCCCGCGACGATGGCCGCCAGCGTGCAGAAAATCATCGACTGCTCCACCGGGGACTTCGGCGCGTACGCCAAGATGATGGCCCCGATGATGGTCGAGGCGTATCAGGCGGCCAACGTCAAGGTCGAGGTGACCAACATGCGGGCGGCGGTCGAACGGCACAACGACGACGGCACCATCGACGTGCTGGTGGCGTTCCGGTTCAAGGTGCCGTCCAACCCCGACGCGCAGAACCAGGAAACCGGGATGCGGCTGCGTGCGCAGATGGCTCCGGAGGACGGCCGTTACAAAATCGCCAAGCTCGACCCGGTGATGACTTGACCGTGCTCGTCGCCGAGGAGACGCGCGCGCAGTCGGTCACCGAACAGATCGAAAGCCCGTCCGTCGCGTCGTGGTGGTCGCGCGCGGGCGCTTTCGCGCTCGACGTGCTGTTTCCGTTGGGCGTCGTCGCCGCGGTGGCCTTGGCGGTGACGACGGCACAGATGTACAGCTGGGCGTGGTGGGGGTCGATCGTCGTCGGCGGATTGGTTCTGGTGGCGATGCTGCTGAACCGTCTGGTGGTGCCGGCCGTCACCGGCTGGACGCTGGGCCGGGCATTGCTGGGCATCAGGGTGGTGCGCCGCGACGGTGACGCTGCTGGAATCGGCCGGCTGGTGGTGCGCGATGTGGCCCATCTCCTGGATACGGCCGCGCTGTTCGTCGGCTGGCTCTGGCCGCTGTGGGATTCACGCAACCGCACGTTCGCAGACCTGTTGCTGCGCACCGAAGTCCGTCGCGTCGGCGAGCAGCCCAGGGTGCGCCGCGCCGTCGGGGCCGTGCTGACCGTCGGAGCGCTGCTCGCCGCGGCCGGCGCCGGGCTGACGTATCTCACGGTGTACCGGCACGACAAGGCCGTGGACACGGCTCGAAGTCAGATTGCCGATCAGGGCCCGCACATCGTCGAGCAGATCCTGACCTACAACGCCGGCTCCATGAAGGACGACTTCGCGCGCGCGCAGAACCTGGTGACTGACAGCTACCGAGACGAATTGGTGAAGCAGCAGCACGTCGTCGAGAAGAACGCGGCCGCGAACAACGAATACTGGGCCGTGACCAGTTCTGTTCTTCCCGGCACCACACCGGACCACGCGACAATGCTGGTGTTCCTGCAGGGGCAGCGGCAAGCCCAGCAGCAGGAAGTCCGCTTCATCACCGCCACCGCGAAGGTGGCGTTCGAGAAATCGCGCGACGGCACCTGGCGGGTCTCGGAGCTGACCGTGTTGCCGCAGCCGGCACTGAACAGAGGTCCGCGATGAGTCCGCGGCGCAGGATCGAGCCGGGTGTAGAGACGGTCGCTGTTCCTCTTGTCACGCGCGGCCGCCGGAACTGGCTCGGCCATGTCTTGGGGCTGGCGGGCTTGAGCGTGCTGGCATCACTGGTGGTGGCGGCCGCGATCACGGCGGGCGGGCTGATGCTGTGGTCGCACGTATCCGACGAGAGGGCCAATGCGCGCGACGCCGACGCGCTCGGCTATGTGGGGCACTTCATGACCGAGTACACCAGCCTGGACCCGTTCCACGCGAACGACTACGGGGACCGCATCCTCGCGGAGGCGACAGGCCAGTTCGCCAAGGAGTTCAAGGACAAGCAGAACGAAATCCTGATTCAGGTTGCCAGGGCCGAACCGACCAAGGGCACGGTCATCGAGGCCGGCATCGAGAAGTGGCACGACGACGGCAGCGTCAGCGTTTTGGTGGCGACGAAGATCGACACCACCGCCGGCGAGCCGAGGAAGCCGGTCGAAAGCGGCAACCGGTGGGTGGTCACGGCCGTCAAGGAAGGGCAGCAGTGGAAGATCAGCCAACTGACACAAGTGATCTGACCGACGCCGACGCCGGCGACCAGTCGGCGACCGACGGTGGCGAGCCGACCGCACGTCGGGTGCCGACGGGCAAGCGCGGCGGCCGGCACAGATACTTGCGGGCGCGCACGGTCACACCGGCGGCCACTGCGGCCACCGGGGCATCGGCGGACGAGCCGACCTCCGTTGAGGAGGGCTCGCCGACCAGTGACGTCGAACCGTCGGCACAGCAACCCGAGAGCACCGCGGTCGAGGAGCCGGCATCCGACGCGTATCCGCAGATTTCACCAGAAGCCACGGGCCGCAGATGGTTTCGCCGACGCAGGGTCGCATCGGATGCTGAACCGCCGGCTGAGGCCGAGGCTGAGGCCAAGGCCGCGGGCGAAGGAGAAGGCGACGACGAGCCCGTCGAGTTCGTCGAGCGCAAGCCCGCCGGCCGGCGGATCACGATCGCCGTAGCCGTGGCCGCCGTGTTGTTCGTGATCGCCGGAGCGTTCGCCGGCTCGATGCTGCAGCCCTACCTCGCCGACCGTGCGGCGGCCGCGACCAAGATGACGATCGCGCGCACCGCCACCGATGCGATCACGACCCTGTTCACGTACACCCCCGACGACATGGATCAGCTGCCGGCGCGGTCGTCGAAATACCTCGGCGGCGAGCTGAAAGACGCGTACGCCAAGCAGATCGACGCATTGGCCGCCACCAACAAGCAGAACCAGGTCAAGCGCAGCGCCGAAGTCGTCGGCACGGCAGTGGAGTCCGTGGACGGCAGCGATGCCACCGCAATGGTGTACGCCAACATCAGCTACACCAGTGCCAGCACCAAGGATGTGCCGAAGCTCTTCTTGGTTTCGTACCGACTGAGCATGCAGCGCGAAGGATCTGACTGGGTGATCACCAAGATGCCGTGGATCACCTCGAAAGACCTGACCCGCCTGGCGCCCTGAGCCGGGGGTGAGCGGCGAGTTCGTCAAACGCAATCCCGCTGCGCCGCAGGGGTTTATCGCGTGTGAAGCCGCCGGGCTGCGCTGGCTCGCAGCCGTCGACGGTGGGGTGCCGTGCGCGCAGGTGCTCGATTACGACGACACCAGCCTGACGCTGCGCCGACTCGACACGACGCCACCCACCCGCGCGGCGGCCCGCGAATTCGGCGCCCGGCTTGCGGTCACCCACGACGCCGGTGCCCCCGCGTTCGGCGCCCCGCCTGACGGCTGGAGCGGGCCGGGCTTCTTCGGGCCGCTGACACACCCGCTGCCGATGTCGTTGACACCGCACGACAGCTGGGGAGTCTTTTATGCGCACGAACGGCTGACGCCGATGGCGGAGGTGGCGGCGCCGCGATTGTCGGGCACTGGCCGTGCAGCGGTCGCCGAGGTCGTAAAGCGCTGCGGTGCAGGCGAATTCGACGACGACAGCCGCCCGGCACGGCTGCACGGCGATCTGTGGAGCGGCAACGTGATGTGGACGTCCGGCGGCGCTGTTCTGATCGATCCCGCGGCACACGGCGGCCATCGCGAAACCGATTTGGCCATGCTCGCGCTGTTCGGATGCCCGCATCTCGACGCCGTTCTGGACGGGTATCAGTCCGTGCGGCCACTGGCTGCGGGATGGCGTGAGCGCGTCGGACTGCATCAGCTGTATCCGCTTCTGGCGCACGTCGTGCTGTTCGGTGGCGGCTATCGCGCGCAGGCGGAAGCGGCGGCGAAAGACGCGCTCAGAGGTTGAACGCCAGCCAGCTCGGCAGCGCGCGCTCGTGAGAGTCGCAGAGCACCTGCTGAGTATCGCAGTTTCCTCTGGGTGATCCGGCCCCTGACCACATGCCGCCGGTGTCGCGGCGCAGCACGATCGCCGACGATCCACCGCCGTCGAGTAGCAGTGCGCTGTCGGCGCCCAGACCGCGGAACAGATCCTGCATGTTGTCGGGCGTGTAGCTGCCGCCCTGGAACACGTAGAGTTCGTCGCGAGTTCGGTTGTAGCCCAGCGCTGTTCGCGCTGCGCTCGGACCGCTGTCGCCCAGCTGTCCCGTGGCGCCGGGGGCCAGTAGGCCGATGCCGCTCACCGCGACGAACCGTGTGCCTGCGTCCAGCAGGCGCTGAATCTCCGGGGAGGCGGCGTCGTAGTCCTGGTCGTTCTTCGGCATCACGACGTACGGGGCGCCGCCCACCGGAAGGATCATGGTGGCCAGCGCCGTCCAGACCTCGTCGCCGCCGGACAGCGCCTGCTTACCTGCGTACGCGACGGTGCCGGTGACCGCGGCGTTCGCGCGGCCGAGCCCGCTGGTGTTGTCGACGTACGCGCCCAGCGGCGAGCTGCAGTTCGTCTGCTTCCACGACCCGCCTTTCTGGCCGCGCACGTCGAAGAAGTTGGCGTTGACGGCGATGACCGGCCGGCCCAGCACTTGCCACGCCTGCAGCGGCGGATAGGTTTCCGACGCCTGCCACAGTCCTTCGTTGGTGCGCGCCCGGGGGTCGCGTTCACAGCGGGCCTGGAAACCCTGGTGGGTGTCCACGAGAAGCCGCGGGTTCAGGCGTGTCGAGGCGTTCTTGACGATCATCAGATGCCCGCCGTTGCTGAGCGTGTACTCCGAACCGCCGGCGCTGCGGAACGGGGCCGCGAAATCCCCGCCGAAGTTGTAGACCAGATACGACCCTTTGGTGTTGGCGATCGCGGCCAGCAGTACCGAGCGGGCTTCGTCAGCGCGCGCAATGGGCGTCACAGACAGCATCGTGAACAGCGTCGTCGCGGCGAAGGCGGCCGCCAGGCGCAGCGGGATTGCTGTGGACATCGGCACGCGTCCATCCCAACAGCAACAGTCGCCACTTCAGTAACGAAACCGTCACGGTCTGGTCCCGGTGGCGCGATCGCGTGCCCGTGGGGTTAGAAGTGGCGCTGCGAAGGGAACACGTTGACGTCGGCGTCAACCCGACGCCCGGGCAAAGGAGCAACAGTGTTCGGATCGATAATCGGTGCCATCATCGTGGGAATCATCATCGGTGCACTGGCGCGGCTGATCATGCCGGGTAAGCAGAACATCGGCGTGCTGATGACGATCGTGCTCGGCATCGTCGGCGGGCTGATCGGCTCGTGGGTCACCCATGCCGTCGGGTACTCCAACAGCAATGCGGGCTTCGAGTGGATTCCATTCTTCGTCGGGATCATCGCGGCCATCGTGCTGATCGCGATCTACGTCGGGGTCACCGGTCGCGGCGCTCGAACGCCGCGCGCGTAGTCAGTCAGCGACCCGGCGGCGCGACACGGTACACCGCGCCAGCGTCGTCGTCGGTGATGTACACCGCGCCGTCGGGTCCCACCACCGCGGCGACCGGACGGCCCCAACGCGAGCCGTCCGGCGCCTGAAATCCGCCGACCAGAGTCTGCTGGCGGCCCAAAGTGCCGTTCTGCCACGCAAAGAATGACACCTCCGGGGCACGTGGCGACTGCCGATTCCACGATCCGTGCACGCCGACCAGCGCGCCGGACGAGTACGGCGCCGGCAAGCCCCCGTCGACGAAGGACAATCCCAGCGGCGCCGCGTGCGCGCCGAGCGTCTGCTCGATCGCAGGCAGCCGCGCGCAATCCAGTTGCCGGCCATCGGGATTGGTCTGGACATCGCGTATCAGCGGCACCGGGCCGCCCTCGCCGTCCGGGTTGCAGAACGGCCAACCCAGGTCGCGACCGGCGCGCAGGCGCGCGAACGACTCCGGTGGATGGTCGTCGACGTAGTCCTGGATCACCTTTGCGTACGACGGTCCGGGGCGCGGGTCGGCGACATTGTCACGGTTGTTCACCGCCGTCCACACCGAGCCGTCCGGCGCGATCGCCAGCCCCGTGCCGTTGCGCACTCCACGCGAGAACACCTCGAAAGGACCGCCCTGCGGCGGGATCCGGTTGATCGTCGCCCGCTCCGGGGTCGCCGAGCGGTCCTCGACCGAGACGTTGCCGGTGGAGCCGATCGAGAAGTACACGGCGCCGTCTGGGCCCACCGCAACGCTTTTCAGCGTGTGCTCGTAGGCGCCGTGCAGCTCGGGGCTGCTGATGTCGGGCAGTCCGGCGGCGACCACGCGTCGACCAGCGGCCCTGCCGTCGGCATAGGTGTAGGCATCGATCTGGTTGCTCTCCGCGACATACAGCGTCGACCCGCGAAACGCGAGCCCGTGCGGTCCGGACAAGTCGTCGAGTAACACCTCTTGGTGTCCCGGTGTCAACGTGAGCACCTTGCGGTCGGCCGGCACCGAAACCAGCAGCGCGCCGTCCGGAGCCCACGCGGCCAGCCGCGCCTTGGGGACCCGGGCCCACAACGCCATCGTCCAGCCGGGCGGTACGAGCGCTTGGCGGGCGACATCGAACGGAGCTTGCGCCAGTTGCGGTGGAACCTGCACCGTCACCCGGACCAAACCCGCGGGGTTCTGCCCCGGCGCCGCGGGCGGCGTCGGCGCCGTCGAACATCCGGCCGCGATTGCGGTGAGCGCGATGGCTACCGCGCTACGCCGCCAGGCCCGCATGCATCTCCCAGACCAGAATCTCCGCCGGTGCGGTCGCGGTGATCCGCTGGCCGCCCGACGCGGTGAGTCGCACGGCGTCGCCTTCCTCCAGCGCGCCGGTTGCTTCCAGCGTCACGGCACCTCGGGCCACGAAAAGGTGCAGGTAGGGCGCCTGCGGCAGCGTGACGGCGTCGCCGGGCTTCAGCCGCGCACCGTGCAGGGTGGCGTGGCGATTGTGGATGGCGACCGCAGCGTCGGCGTTCTTGCCGGAGGCGATGGGCACCAAGCTTCCGGTGATGTCCACTTCGTGTTGTTGGTATCCGGGCTCGATGCCGGCCTCGTCGGGCACCACCCACATCTGCACGAAGTGCACGGGCTCCGTTGCCGATCCGTTCTTCTCGGAGTGCAGAATCCCGGTGCCGGCCGACATGCGCTGCGCGAGACCGGGCCGGATCACGCCCGCGTTTCCCGCGGAGTCGCGGTGGGCCAGCGACCCGCTGAGCACCCATGTGACGATCTCCATGTCGCGGTGCGGGTGGGTGTCGAACCCTGCGCCGGGTTTGACGATGTCGTCGTTGTTGACCAGCAGCAGGCCGTGATGGGTGTTGGCGGGATCGTAGTAATCGCCGAACGAGAACGAGTGTCGTGAGGTCAGCCAGTCGGTCGTGGTGACGGCACGGTCGGCAGCGCGGCGCACGTCTGGGCTCACGCTGCCCAGGGTAGAACGACTCCGTCGTCGCCGGCCTCGTCGTCGCTACAGGGAGTCGGGCAAGCCGAACTTCGCGAACAGCGTGGTGTCGAGGAACGCCACCACATGTGCCACCCCGTCGGCCGTGAAGTCCACGACATGCAGCTGAAACGGCACATGCTTGTCGCCCTCGCGCATGTACATTGCGGCGGCCGGCTGTCCGTTGGCGGTGACAGGAATCAGCCGCATGTCGCCGGGTTGCTCGGCGGGGCACTGCAGGTGGATGAGTGAGCCGATGGCCTGCGGTCCGCGGTACCAGTTGACGAACGGCGGCATCTCCCAAACTGCTTCGGCGGTGAACATTTCCACCAACGCGTCGATGTCGTACTTCTCGAACGCCGCGATGTAACGCGCCAGCTGGTCCTGTGCCTCAGGGGAATCGGGGGCAGCCAGCGCATCGTCGGGGCCGACGGCATCGAGCTGAGCCCGTGCCCGCTGCAGCAGACTGTTCACCGCCGCCGTCGACGTTCCGATCGCCTCGGCCACCTCGGCGGCTTTCCACTGCAGCACGTCGCGCAGCACCAGCACGGCCCGCTGCCGCGGCGAAAGGTGCTGCAGCGCGGCGACGAACGCCAGCCGTACCGACTCCCGGTTCTCCACGACCTCCGACGGGTCGGCGGGCAGCGGCTCCAGCCAGGGCACCTCGCGGCGTTCGACGAGCTCGTCGGCCGGATCGGCGTCGGGGCCGCCCAGTCCGCTCGGCAGCGGCCGTCGCTGCCGTCCCTCCAGCGACGTCAGGCACGTGTTCGTCGCGATCCGGTACAGCCAGGTGCGCAGCGACGACTTGCCCTGGAAACCCGAGTACGCCTTCCACGCCCGCAGGTAGGTCTCCTGCACCAGGTCCTCCGCGTCGTGCAGGGATCCGGTCATCCGGTAGCAGTGCGCCAGCAGCTCACGCCGGTGTGGCTCCGCACGGACCAAGAACTCGTCGTCAGACTCGCGGGCGAGGACGCTCACGGCGCCGAGCTTACGCGCGCCATTACGCTCGCCCCATGCTCACCACCCGAACCGAGCGGTCGTTCGACGGCGTCGACGGGGTGCGAATCGTCTACGACGTGTGGACGCCGCAGACCAGTCCACGCGGCGTCGTGGTGCTCTCCCACGGATACGCCGAACACGCACGCCGCTACGACCACGTCGCCCAGCGTTTCGGCGATGCGGGCCTGGTCACCTACGCGCTCGACCACCGCGGCCACGGCCGCTCCGGCGGCAAGCGGGCGTGGCTCAAAGACCTGTCGCACTACACCGAGGACTTCGCGAAGCTCGTCGCGATTGCGGCGTCGGACTATCCGGGCCTGCCGCGAGTGGTGGTCGGGCACAGCATGGGCGGTGGAATCGTGTTCGCGTACGGCGCCCAGTACCCGGACACCTACACCGCGATGGTGCTGTCGGGACCGGCGGTCGCGGCGCATCTGGAGGCGCCCAAACCGCTGGCCGTCCTCGGCAAGGCGCTGGGCAGGCTCTTCCCGGGGCTGCCGATGCGCAAGCTTCCCGCCGACGCCGTGTCACGCGACCCCGAGGTGGTGGCCGCCTACGAGTCCGACCCGCTGGTGTACCACGGCTGGCTGCCCGCCGGGATCACCCGCGCGCTGCTGCAGGTGGGCGAACGCCAGCCGCAGTTGGCCGCCAAGGTGACGGCTCCGCTGCTGATCGTGCACGGCGAAGACGACCGGCTGATCAGTGTGGAAGGCAGCCGCATGCTGATCGAGCATGTTGCCTCGCCGCAGGTGGTGCTCAAGGTCTACCCCGGCTTGTACCACGAGGTCTTCAACGAACCCGAGAAAGAGCGCGTGCTCGACGACGTGACCGCGTGGATCGAAACGCATTTGTGAAAGCGGTTGCGAGACTTGGCCTTTCCTGGCTGATCGTGGCGCTGGTGTGGGTGGGCGGCTGCTCGTCGACGCACCCGGCGCCGGTTTGGGTGGACGACGAGGTGAGCTTCGTCGCCGACGGCTTGACGATCTACGGCACCTACCGGCACCGCGCTGACGCGCCGTCGGGCCCGGCGGCGCTGCTGATCTCCGAGAGCGG
The DNA here is from genome assembly GCF_059812855.1 of Mycobacterium sp. NGS35. NCBI lineage: Bacteria > Bacillati > Actinomycetota > Actinomycetes > Mycobacteriales > Mycobacteriaceae > Mycobacterium > Mycobacterium sp. NGS35. Next base: position 57,301 of record NZ_JCALDL010000009.1, on the reverse strand, counting down.
CAACACCGACCGCAACGGCGACAACGCGGTCGCCGGAAAGATCGGCACCCAGCGCACCCTCGCCAGCCTGCTGTCCGATCGGGGTGTGGCCAGTCTGCGATACGACAAGGTGGGCGGCCGCACAGGGCTGGGGCCGTATGCGGGCCGCCCGGCCGACGTCGACAGCGCGGTTTACACCGCCGGCGCCAAGGCCGCGGTTCGGTTCTTGGCGGCTCAGCGGGACGTCGACCCGAACCGGATCGCGGTGTACGGGCATGGCGAGGGCGCCGTCCACGCGATGATGCTGACCTCCGACACCGCCTCCGGCGCACCGAAGATCCACGCGCTCGGGCTGTTTGCACCGCTGGCCGGCCGCTACCTCGACCTGATCAGCGTGCGGGTGCGGGCGGACGTGGACGCCCAAGTGAAGGCCGGCCGCGCCACACCGCAGCAGGGCCAGGACGTGATCGCGGCGTGGACGGCGGCTGTCGCGTCGGCGCGAGCCGACGGCACCGTGCCGGCGCAGCTACCCAACGGGCTGGGCGCGATCCTCAACCCCGGCAACGTCAGGGCGGTGCTGGCGACCGACGCGATCGACCCGATGGCGCTGGCGGCGCGCGTCCCGTCCGGCACCGCCGTGTTGCTGACGTGCAGCGACTCCGACGCGCAGGCCCGATGCGACGCGATGCGGCCGCTGGCCGTCGCGTTGGCGCACACCCGCCTGACCTTCGCCGAACTGCACGGCGTCAACCACGTGCTCAAGGACGACCCCACCGACAGCATCACCGACTACGCCAACGGCCAGCCGCTGTCGGCGCAGGTGGTCAGCGCGCTGAACGCTTTTGTCGGATCGGTCGCTTAGCGTGGCGTCCATGACCGACGACAAGATGCTGGGGCGCATCGCCGCCCTGCTGCGCCAGGCCGAGGGCACCGACAATCCGCACGAAGCCGAGGCGTTCATGGCCGCGGCGCAACGGCTCGCCACCGCGACATCCATCGATCTGGCCGTCGCGCGCGCGCATGCGGCCACCCGCACCAAAGCTCAAGCCCCGGTGCAGCGCACCATCACCATCGGGGCGGCCGGCACGAAGGGACTGCGCACTTATGTTCAGCTGTTCGCCGTGATCGCCGCCGCAAACGACGTGAAGGTCGACGTTGCCAGCAACTCCTCGTTCGTCTACGCGTACGGCTTCCCCGAGGACATCGACGCCAGCCATGCGCTGTACGCCAGCCTGGTGATGCAGATGGTGCGTGCGTCCGAGGCGTACCTGGCAAGTGGTGCACACCGGCCGACGCCCACCATCACCGCCAGGCTGAATTTCCAGCTGGCGTTCGGCGCCCGCATCGGCCAGCGGCTGGCGCAGGCGCGGGATGAGGCGACGCGCGAGGTGCGAAACAGTGCCTCGTCCCGGCCTGGCACCGCACTTGCGTTGCGCAACAAAGAGATCGAGCTGACCGACTTCTACGGCCGGGAGTCGAAGGCGCGCGGTACCTGGCAGGCTCACCGGGCGTCGGCCGGCTACTCGTCGGCGGCCAGGCGGGCGGGCGACAAGGCGGGCCGACGCGCCCGGCTCGGCGGCAGCAGCGAATTGCCCAATGGGCGCACTCCGCTGCAGAGGCGATGACTCGAGACAGCCAGCGGGCCAAGGTCTATGCGGCCGAACAGTTCGTGCGCACGCTGTTCGACCGAGCCGAGGAGCGGGGGTCACGGTCGGTGGAGTTCTTCGGCGCCGCGCTGACGCTTCCGCCCGAAGCGCGGTTCGCGTCCGTGGAGTCGGTGCAGAGCTACGTCGACTCTGTTCTGAATCACCCTGCGGTGCAACATCATTGGCCGGATACACGTGTGGTGTCCGTGCGGCCCCGGCGCGGTGAGACCGCCGCGCACTATGAACACCGTGGTGCCGACGCGGTGATAGCAGTGCCTGCCCGCGACCGCTGGGCCTTACGGGAACTCGTTGTGCTGCATGAGATCGCACACCATCTGTGCGACGTGACGCCGGCGCACGGTCCGCCATTCGTCGGCGCGTTCTGTGCGCTCGCCGGCATCGTGATGGGGCCGGAGGTCGAACACGTCTTGCGCGTCGTGTACATGAAAGAAGGCGTGCGCGGCTAGCGTGGCACCGTGAGTGAGCCCGATCCAGCGGACGTGGACGCGATGTTCGACCGATTGCTGATCGGCGCCGACCCAGTGCTCGACGCCACCCGGGCGGCCACCGCGGCCGCGGGCATGCCGGCGATCGAAGTGTCGGCGCAGCACGGCAAGCTGCTGTACCTGCTGGCGTCGGCAATGCAGGCACGGCGCATCCTCGAGATCGGCACGCTGGGCGGGTTCAGCACAATCTGGCTGGCCCGCGCTGTCGGACCGGCCGGGCGCGTCGTCACCTTGGAGTACGACCCCAGGCATGCCGACGTGGCACGGACCAACCTCGAGCGGGCCGGTGTCGCCGACCGAGTCGAGGTGATAGTCGGCGCTGCCCTGGACACGCTGCCGCGGTTGGCCGGTTCCGAGCCGTTCGACCTGGTATTCATCGACGCGGACAAGGAGAACAACTCCGCATACGTGCAGTGGGCTGTGCAGCTGAGTGCTGCCGGCTCGATGATCGTGGTGGACAACGTCGTTCGGTTCGGGCGCGTGCTCGCCCCGGCCGCCGAGGACCGACAGGCCCAAGGTGTGGTCGACATGCTCACGATGATCGCCGAGCATCCGCAGCTGGACGCGGCGGCCATCCAGACCGTCGGCGTCAAGGGTTGGGACGGGTTTCTGGTGGCTCTCGTGAGGAAGGAGTTGTAGCGGTGAGCACTGTCATCGCGGCTGTTATTGCGCTGATCGGCGGACTCGTTGCGAGTCGACGGCACAAGCACCGGCTGGCTGCCGACGTCCACATGGTGTGGTGGATGGTGTGGGTCGTGGGCATCGCGTCGATCGTCGGCGCGGGTTATCACATCTTCGACGGCCCGCGAACCGCGGAGCTGATCGGCTACACCCGCGGCGACGGTGGATTCCAATGGGAAAACGCGATGGGAGACTTGGCAATTGGTGTCGTCGGGGTGATGGCCTACTGGTTTCGCGGGCACTTCTGGCTGGCCACAATTGTCGTCGTGACGGTGCAGTACGTCGGCGACGCGGCCGGGCACATCTACTTCTGGGTGGCTGAGCACGACACCAAGCCGTACAACATCGGGGTGCCGTTGTGGGCGGACATTGTGGTGCCGATCGTGCTGTGGGCGCTGTACGTGTGGTCGCGCCGGCGCGACGGCGACGCGCTCACTTCGGCGCGAGGGTGCACAGTTGCACACTGATTCGCGGCGTGTCGGTGCGCAGACACGCCCGCTCGCGGGGGCGAGCGGGAGGCAAGCGGGCTAGGTGCAGACGGCGCCTTGGGCTGCCGAGCCGACCAGCTTGACGTACTTGGCCAGCACCCCGCTGGTGTAGCGAGGCGGCAGCGGCGTGAAGCCCTGCTGGCGAGAAGCGAATTCGTCAGGGTCGACGAGCAGGTCGAGCGTGGCGTTGGGCACGTCGAGGCGAATCCTGTCGCCGTCGCGCACGAACGCGATCGGGCCGGCGTCGACGGCCTCGGGGGCGATGTGACCGACGCACAGGCCAGTGGTGCCGCCGGAGAACCGGCCATCGGTGATCAGCAGCACGTCCTTACCCAGCCCGGCACCCTTGATGGCACCGGTGATCGCGAGCATCTCGCGCATGCCCGGGCCGCCCTTCGGGCCTTCGTAGCGGATCACCACGACGTCGCCGGCCTGGATCGTGCCGTCCTCCAAAGCATCCAGCGCCGCCCGCTCACGCTCGAAAACCCTTGCGGTGCCTTCGAACACGTCGGAGTCGAACCCGGCCGACTTGACCACCGCACCATCCGGAGCGAGCGAGCCGTGCAGGATCGTGATGCCGCCGGTCGGATGGATCGGGTTGTCGAGGGCGCGCAGCACCTTGCCGTCGGGGTCGGGCGGGTCGATGTGCCGCAGGTTCTCCGCCAGAGTCTGACCGGTGACGGTCAGGCAATCGCCGTGCAGCAGCCCGGCATCCAACAATGCCTTCATCACCACGGGCACCCCGCCGATGCGGTCGACGTCGAACATCACGTGCTTGCCGAACGGTTTGACGTCGGCCAAATGCGGCACCTTGGCGCCGATCCGGGTGAAGTCGTCCAGCGTCAGCTTCACGTTGGCCTCGAAGGCGATGGCGAGCAGGTGCAGCACGGCGTTGGTGGATCCGCCGAACGCCATCACCACGGCGATCGCGTTCTCGAACGCCTCTTTGGTGAGGATGTCGCGGGCGGTGATGCCGCGGCGCAGCAGCTCGACGACGGCCTGGCCGCTGCGGCGGGCGAACCCGTCGCGGCGCCGGTCGGTGGCCGGCGGGGCGGCGCTGCCGGGCAGCGACATCCCCAGCGCCTCGGCCGCGCTGGCCATGGTGTTCGCGGTGAACATGCCGCCGCAGGCCCCCTCGCCGGGGCAGATGGCCCGCTCGATCGCGTCGACGTCTTCGCGCGACATCAGTCCGCGGGCGCACGCGCCGACGGCCTCGAACGCGTCGATGATCGTGACGTCGCGCTCGGTGCCGTCGGACAATTTCGCGCGGCCCGGCAGGATCGAGCCGGCGTAGAGGAACACCGACGCCAGGTCGAGGCGCGCGGCGGCCATCAGCATGCCGGGCAGGGACTTGTCGCACCCGGCCAGCAGCACCGAGCCGTCGAGCCGCTCGGCCTGCATCACGGTCTCGACGCTGTCGGCGATCACCTCACGGCTCACCAGCGAGAAGTGCATGCCCTCGTGGCCCATCGAGATGCCGTCGGACACCGAGATCGTGCCGAACTCCATCGGGTAGCCGCCGGCGGCGAACACCCCGTCCTTGGCGGCCTTGGCGAGCCGGTCCAGCGACAGGTTGCACGGGGTGATCTCGTTCCACGACGACGCGACACCGATCTGCGGTTTGGCGAAGTCGTCGTCGTCCATGCCGACGGCCCGCAGCATGCCGCGGGCGGCGGCCTTCTCCAACCCGTCGGTGACGTCGCGGCTGCGAGGCTTGATGTCCGGCATGCGTTCAAGTATGCCTTCGACGACGCGCATGCCAGACGCAGCCCATACCCCTCGGGGGTACCGGTTAGAGTGGGAACATGAGGGTGATGACGGCGCTGTGGCTGGGGTTGCTGACGCTCGCCCTCGTCACGGGCTGCGGCGGGAACCAGCACGCCACCTCCACCACCTCGCAGGCCGCCGCCGAGCAGGACCACAACGCCAACGACCTCAGGTTCGCGCGCGACATGATCGCCCACCACGAGCAGGCGCTGCTGATGACGCAGATGGTGCCCACCAACACCTCCAACCAGCAGCTCATCGAGCTGGCCAACCGGATCACCACCAGCCAGCTACCGGAAATCCAGGCGTTCCGGGCGTGGCTGATGCAGTGGGACGCCCCCGGTGACAGCGCCTCCGCCCACGACAACCACAGCGCGCCGATGCCCGGCATGGTCGCGGCGGACACGATCGACAAGTTGAAAGCTGCCAGGGGTGCCGACTTCGACCGGCTCTGGCTGACGTCGATGATCGACCACCACCGCGGCGCGATCGCCATGGCCCAAGACGAGATCGCGCACGGAAAGAACCCGGACGTCATCTATCTGGCTCGGTCGATCGTCACCGCGCAGCAGGCCGAGATCGACCAGATGAAGCAGATGCTGGGAGGGTGAATGGCTGCAGCACAAGGGTATTCGGAGCGCAAGGACGACTACGCCAAACGGCTGCGCCGGATCGAGGGTCAGGTCCGCGGCATCGCGAAGATGATCGAGGACGACAAGTACTGCATCGACGTGCTCACCCAGATCAGCGCGGTCAACAGCGCGCTGCAGGCCGTCGCCCTGGGTCTGCTCGACGAACACCTCAGCCACTGCGTCAGCAATGCCGTCGCGGCCGGAGGGGAGGAGGCCGACGCGAAACTGGCCGAAGCGTCGGCGGCGATCGCCAGGCTGGTGCGGTCCTGAGCTCGCGGGTGTAACGAAATCCCAGCTCACGCGGATGGGCTAGATAGCTGTCGAGCGACGGGGGACCGGCGAGTGATCCGGACGGCCCCGCCCGCTGTGCCACACTGGGGGCACCTGAAGGTCTGGAGGGTTGATGAGTAGACGAGCCGGAGCCGTAGGGCGCTGGGCGTCATGGCAGGGCGTGAGAAAGACCTTGACCTCGGTGTTTTGCGTGGCCGGTGTGGCTGGCGCGGTGCTCGTCGCGACGCCGTCGGCGCTGGCCGAGCCGGATCCCAATCTGCCTCCGCCTCCGCAACCCGTGGACGCCGCCCCCGTCGATCCTGGACCTCCGCCGGCCGATCCGCCCGCAGCCGCGCTGCCGGCAGCGCCGCCGGCCGATCCGCTGGCAGCGCCCGCGCCGCCGCCGGGCGAGTCGGCCACCCCGCCGCCGGTTGACCCGCTCGCGCCACCCGCCGCGATCCCCGAGGGCACGCCCGCCGGCCAGAATCCGACGCCGTTCACCGGTACGCCGCCGTTCCGGCCGCCGACGTTCAACCCCGTCAACGGCGCGATGGTCGGCGTGGCCAAGCCGATCATCATCAACTTCGCGGTGCCGATCGCCGACCGCCCGATGGCTGAGCAGGCGATCCACATCTCGTCGAACCCGCCTGTGCCCGGCCGGTTCTACTGGATGAACGACAGCCAGGTGCGGTGGCGGCCGCTGAAGTTCTGGCCCGCGCGCGCGACCGTGAACATCGACGCGGCGGGCACCAAGTCCAGCTTCCGCACTGGTGACGAGCTGGTGGCGACGGCTGACAATGCCACCCACCAAATGACCATCACCCGCAACGGCAAGGTCGAGAAGACCATGCCGATCTCGATGGGCATGCCAGGTCACGACACCCCGAACGGCACCTACTACGTGCTCGAGAAGTTCCCCGACATCGTGATGGACTCGGCGACCTACGGCGTGCCCAACACCTCGCCGCAGGGCTACAAGGTGCACGTGCAACTCGCGGTGCGTTTCGACAACAGCGGCAACTTCGTGCACAGTGCGCCGTGGTCAGTGAGCGATCAGGGCAAGCGCAACGTCAGCCACGGCTGCATCAACATCAGCCCTGACAACGCGAAGTGGTTCTACGACAACTTCGGCAGCGGCGACCCGATCGTCGTCAAGAATTCCGTGGGCACGCAGAAGCCCGACGGGGCCAACGACTGGCAGCTGTTCTAGACGCGCGCCGACGCGCTAGTTCCAGATGTGCACCCGCTGCTCGGGCTCGAGGTAGAGCGCGTCGGACTCGCTGACGTCGAACGCGTCGTAGAACGCGTCGATATTGCGGACCACGCCGTTGCACCGGAACTCCGGCGGACTGTGCGGGTCGATCGCCAGCCGGCGGATGGCCTCGGCGTCACGTGACTTCGTGCGCCACACCTGTGCCCAACCGAAGAACACGCGCTGCACGCCTGTCAGCCCGTCGATCACCGGCGGCTGCGCGCCGCTCAGCGACAGCTGGTAAGCGAGCAGCGCGATCGACAGCCCACCGAGGTCGCCGATGTTCTCGCCGACGGTGAATGCGCCGTTGACGTGATGTCCGGTGCCGCTCAGCTGGCGCGGCGTGTAGGCGTCGTACTGCTCGATCAAAACCTTTGTGCGCGCGCTGAATTCAGCGCGGTCCTCGTCGGTCCACCAGTCGACGAGGTTGCCGTCGCCGTCGTATTTGGAGCCCTGGTCGTCGAACCCGTGCCCGATCTCGTGGCCGATCACCGCGCCGATGCCTCCGTAGTTGGCGGCGTCGTCAGCGTTGGCGTCGAAGAACGGCGGCTGCAGAATCGCTGCGGGAAACACGATTTCGTTCATGCCCGGGTTGTAGTAGGCGTTGACGGTCTGCGGCGTCATGAACCATTCGTCACGGTCCACGGGCGAGCCCAGCTTGGCCAGCTCGCGGTCGTAATTCACCGTGTAGCCACGACGGAAGTTGCCGTACAGATCCGAGCGGTCCACACGCAGGGCCGAGTAGTCCCGCCACTTGTTCGGATAGCCGATCTTGGGGGTGAACTTCTCCAGTTTCGCCAGCGCGCGCTGACGGGTCTGCGGCGTCATCCAGTCCAGCGACTCGATGCTCACCCGGTATGCCCTGCGCAGGTTGTCCACCAGAACGTCCATGCGCGCCTTGGCTTCCGGGGGAAAGTGCCGCTCGACGTAGAGCCGGCCGACGGCATCGCCCATCAGGTTTTCCACCAACGACACGCCACGCTTCCACCGGTCGCGGATCTGCTCGGTGCCGCTCAAGGTGCGCCCGTAGAACGCGAAGTCCTCGGCGACGAGCTCGTCGGTGAGTAGGAAGGCGCGAGCATGGATCAGCCGCCAGCGCAGCCACGCCCGCCAATCCTCGATGTCCTCGCCCGCCCACAGCGCCGCAAATGCCGTGAGGTAATCCGGTTGGCGCACAACGAGTTCCGCGGTCGCCTCCGGTGTGGTGCCCAACGCGCGAACCCAGCCGGCCCAGTCGAAGCCAGGCGCTTCGTCGGGCAGATCGGAGAACGCACGCAAGTTGTAGGACAGGTCGGCGTCGCGGCGCTTGACCACGTCCCAATGTGCTGCTGCCAGTTTGGATTCCAGCGCTACGATCCGCGCGGCGGTGTCGGCGTGATCGTCGGCGCTACCGCCATACACCAGCGCGAACATCGCGGCGATGTGCCGCGGGTAGGCGGCCAGGATCTGCGCGTGCTGCTCGTCGCGGTAGTAGGACTCGTCGGGCAGGCCCAGCCCGGACTGGCTGACGTGCAACAGATAGCGCGTGGAGTCCTTGGAGTCGGTGTCGACGTACACCCCGGCGCCGCCACCAACGCCGGTGCGCTGCAGCCGCCCGACCAGCGCCGCCAGTGCCGCGGGATCGCCGGCCTGGTCGATGAGCGCCAGCTCGTCACGCAGCGGCGCCAACCCGACCCGCGCCACGGTGTCTTCGTCCATGAAGCTGGCGTACAGATCCCCGATCCGCTGCTCGTCGGTGTCCGGCCGGGGGTCCGAGGCCGCGGCTTGGGTGATGATGTCGCGCACCTGCTCCTCGGCCCGGTCGAACAACTCGCGGAACGCGCCGTCGGTGGCCCGGTCGGCCGGAATCTCGTAGGCGGCCAGCCAGCGTCCGTTGACATGGCCGAACAGGTCGTCTTGCGGGCGAGTCGCCGAATCCACGTACGAAAGATCAATACCGGAGTTCACCGGACCATCCTTCCAGACGACTGAAGTAACCTCGCCTTCGTGCCAGAGGAGTCCGACGCTTCCGAGAACCCTCCCGAGAAGGCACCGGCCCCGCTCGGCCGTGCCCCGGTGTTCACGCCGCTGGGCCTCGCATCGGCCGGGCTCGGTGTGCTCTGCGTCGCCGCGATCGTGCTGACGTCGCTGATCTGGTCCAACCATCGCGACGACGAAGGCGAGCTCGCGTACAAGGCCCGGGTCATGCAGGTGGCCGCCTCATGGGCGGGCGTGCTGATCAACATGAACAAGGACAACATCGACGCCAGCCTGCAGAAGCTGCATGACGGCACCGTCGGGGAGCTCAACACCGAATTCGACAAGGCCATCCAGCCCTACACCAACCTGGTGAAGACGCTGCAGTCCAAGACGACCGGACAGATCAACTCGGCGTCGATCGAGGCGTTCTACCACGACCTGGACCGTCAGCCCGGGACCCCGCCCCGCTCCGAACCGCTGCCGACGGATGTGGCGTCGCGCACCGACACCGTGCTGATTGTCGCCACCTCGGTCAGTGAGAACGCCGGCGCCAAACCGCAGACCGTGCACTGGAACCTGCGGGTGAGCGTGTCGAACGTCGACGGCCAGCTCTTGGTCTCCCACCTGGAGCTGCTGCGATGAGAAACGCGTGGCGCGTGCTCGCGTTCGACATCGCGGCTCCGCTGGCGGCCATCGCAGCGCTGCTGGTGATCGGCTACGCCTTGGACTGGCGGGTCTGGTGGGTGGCGGTGTGCGCGGTGCTGTGCACGCTGATCGTCGAAGCCATGATCGTCAACTTCGTCCTGTTCCGGCGCGACCGGGTGACGTTGGGCACCGACGACGACGGGCCCGGATTGCGTTTGGCGGTGGCAGGGCTGACCACCGCGGCGCTGGTCGCCGCGATGCTGGTGACCTACTCGCAGTGGACCCGGCCCGACCGTGACCTGGCCGCCAGCATGGACCAGGCGGCACGGCTGGGATCGAGGTTCGCCGAGGCGGTGATGACGTTCTCGCCGCAGGATCCGATGGGATCGGTCAACAAGGCCGCCGACCTGATGGAGCAGGACCGGGCGACACGGTTCCGTGACGCGTCAGCCAAGACCGTCGCCGACGAGGCGGCGAAGAAGGTGACGACGCAAGCGCAGACGATTTCCGCGGGTGTCGAAGCGATCAGCTCCGACGACGCCAGCGTCGCGGTGGTGATGCGTGCGACCCGCAGCGTGCCGAACCAGCCCGCCGACAAGGCGGTGATCGCACTGCGAATTACGTTGTCGCACAGCGATGATCAGTGGCGTGTGCTCGATTTCACGCCGATCAACCCCGCCCCGGCCGGCCCGGGCGGATGAGCCGCGCGTGGTCCACCTTCAGGCAGCGGTCCATGACCACCCGCATGCCGGCGGCCTCCGCGTCGCGGGCCAGCTGCTCGTCCCACAGGCCCTGCTGCAGCCAGATGCTCTTGGCGCCCACCGCGATCGCGGCGTCGAGCACCCCGCGTAGCTGATCCGGACGGCGGAATACGTCGACCATGTCCGGCACCACGGGCAGCGCCGCCAGATCCGGGTACACCGGTTGCCCGTCGAGCTCGTCGATCGTGGGGTTCACCGGATAGAGCTGGTAGTCGGTGGCCGATCTCAGGTAGCGGTAGACACCGTTGCTGGGACGCAACGGATCGGGCGACACCCCGACCACGGCGATCGTGCGGGTGTCCTGCAGAAGCTCGCGCAGTGCGTCGTCGTCGGGCTCAGTCCACATTCGGACATCGTATGGGCGGAGCCGACGGAATCACTGCGGGTGGGTGGGGCGGTGAGTCCTCATCTTCGCGAACCGGTCGGCGAGCCGGCGCATCCGGACCATCTGCGACGCCGACGGGCTGACCTCGCCGGCGAGGTAGGCGGCAAGGTCGTCGCCGCTGACACCGATGCGGGACGCGAACTCGCGGGCCGAAAGTCCGGAGCGGTCGATCAACGCCCGGATCTGGCGGGCCACCTCTGCGCGTTCGTCGGCCTCCAGCTGCGCCCGGCTGCGGGCCAGCACCTCGGCGAGCGCGTTGTTGATGCCATATGACGACGTCGTTTCGAGCACCTCCTCGACCTGCCGCGCGGTCCGGCCGAACGGATCTCGTTTGAGCGCCACCACGATGCGCTGCCAGATCGCCAGATCGCCGCTTTCCACCGCGGTCCGGATCGCCGCGGTGGGCCAGAACTCGACGGGCTTGCTCTGGTAGGCGGCCAGCGGCGACGCCTGCGCTGCTCCGGGCAGGCGAATGGTGGTCGCCGCGTCGTCATGCGCATCCAGGGCCAACGTCACCTCGCCTCCTCCAGCATCGCCACGGCCACCGACAGGCATCGCTTCTTGACTTCCGCCCAGTCCACGTCGGGATCCAGCTCGTCGTCCGCCGGCCGGGGGTCGGCCAGCCGGCGCACCAATTGCGTGGCAACCCATTGCGTCCTGGGTTGTTGCCCACAGTAGTACTTATCCATCCCGGCCAGCACTGATGCAGCCGTGCTGGTGTCGATGGCGTCCACCAATTCGGCAAACTCCGCGTAGTCGCGGCGGCTGTTGCGGCACATCAGCAGAAAACCCTTCATGCGCAGCGTCTCCGCGCCCGTCGGAATCTGCAGCCGATCGCCCGTCGGCAACTGGACGTTGGTGGTCTCCACCGGGCTGCGCCGCGCGACGGGCGGGGCCTCGGTGTGGGCGTCGACCTCCAGCGCGTCCAACGCCACCGACAATCTGTCCCGCCACATCGTGACCGGATGCACGCCGCGACCGGCCCACGGCATGCGTTTGCGGCTGCCGCGGTGCCGCAGCGACAACGGCACTGAACCGTTTCGCCGCAGCCCGCTGTGGCCGGCGTCGGGTGCTGGCTCGTCGGGCGCCTCGTCGCGGCGGCCGCACCCGCTGAACGCCAACGGGTCGGCCACACAGACGACGTCGGGCGCGAGGTCTTTGAACTTGGCGGCGGACTTGACCACCATCCGCATGTCGGAGTTGGGCACGCCGAGCGCGGAGATGTCGTCGGGAATGACGACGACGTCGCCGATGTCGACCTTGGGCAGCGGCCGCTCGAAGTCCACCGACGGCAGGATCCGCGCCAGCCAGGCCGGCAGCCACCAGTTCCACTGGGCGAACATCGCCATCAGCGCCGGCACCAGCACCAGCCGCACCACTGTCGCGTCCACCGCGATCGCCACCGCGCACGCCACCCCGAGTTCGGCTACCAGCGGCATGCCCGCGAACGCGAACCCGATGTAGACCGCGATCATGATCAGCGCCGCACTGGTGATGGTCCGGGCGCTGGTGCTCACACCCCATGCGACCGCGTCACGGGTGTTGTTGGTCTGCAGGAAACGTTCGCGGATGCGGGTCAGCAAGAAGATCTCGTAGTCCATCGACAAACCGAAGGTGATCGCCAGCACCAGCGGCGGCACCGAGCTGTCGAGCGACGAAATCGGTTGAAAGCCAAGGTCTTTGAGCCAACCCCACTGGAACACCATCACGATGCTGCCGTAAGCGGCCGCGACCGAGAGCACGGTCATCAGCACGCCCTTGAACGCCAAGAACACCGACCGGATCGAGATCAGCAGCATCACGAACGCGATCGTCGAGACGAACAGGAACACCCACGGCTGGGTCTTTTCCACGCGGTCGTCGAAGTCCTTGATCAGTGCGGTGGGGCCGCCGACGTCGATCCGCGCGTCGGCAGCACCGGGCACCTGTGGAAGCCGATCGCGCATCCAGTCGACGGTCTCGCGGGCGGACATGTCCTCCGGATCCACTGCCAGCACGGCTGACAGCAGCGCGCTGCGGTTGTCGTCGGCGAACACCGGCGGCTGCACGGTGACGATGTTCGGCGCCTCGCGCATCCGCAGGCCGACCGCGTCGACGGCCTGCCGGTGCTCGGCGCTGGTGGCGGCCCCGTCGGGGAACGTCACCAGCACGCGGATCGGGCCGAGCGCCCCGGGTCCGAGCGCGGCCGCGGCCGCGTTGACGCCGCCGCGGATCTCGTGTTCGGGCGAGAACTGGCGCTGCATGCTGTTGGACAACGTCATCGACAACGCCGGAGCGGCCAGGGTCAGCAACACCACCGCGGCGGCCAGCGCCGACGCCCAGGGCCGGCGCATGACGAAGCCGACCCAGCGTGACCAGAACGGCGATTGGGTGGACTCCGGGCGCCGCGACCATTGCAGCAGCCAGGACCGCCGCGCGGCAGCCCGGCCGAACGTCGCCAGCACCGCCGGAATCAGGGTCGTGGACGTCAGCACCGCGACCGCGACCGTCAGCACCGCGCCGGTGGCCATCGACCGCAGCACCGGGGTGTTGATCAGGTAGATGCCGGTAACCGACGCGATCACCGTCAACCCCGACAACACCACGGCAAGGCCCGAGGTGGCCATCGCGGCGTCGGTGGCCTGCTTTGCGTCACGTCCGGCGCGCAGTTCCTCGCGGTAGCGCATCAGGATGAACAGCGAATAGTCCACGGCCAGCGCGATGCCGAACATCGAGACAGTCGGCGTGACGAACACCGACATCGTGGTGAACATCGACAGCAGATAGATCAGCCCCATGCTGACGGCCACCGTGACGATGCCAAGGATCAGCGGCATGGCCGCCGCCGCCAGCGACCCGAACACCGCAAGCAGCACCACCAGGATGATCGGCAGGTTCCACCGCTCGGCCTCGGCGATGTCGTGTTTGGTGTTGGCCTGCGCGGCAGCGCCGAGCGCGCCCTGGCCGATCACGAACAATTCGACTCTGCCGTTGTTCAGTTGACCTGGTCTGTCGCCGTGGACGCCGACTTTGCTGCGCAGCTGCTTGGCGACGTCGACGGCGCCGGAGTTGCCGAAGCCGAGCTTGAGCGAGACCACATAGGGCCGGTCCGGCCGCGGCGGCGGCTGCGCCGGGTTGGGCACCACCGTCACGCTGGGCACTTCGGCGGCCTTCTGCTCCAGCAGAGCCACGGCGGCTTTCATGTCCTCGGCGGTGGCGCCGGGACGCGGGGCGGCGACCAGCGCAAGCGGCGACGCGCCCTGGTCGGGGAAGTGACTCTCGAGTTCCCGCTGCACCCGCAGCGACTGCGAGCCGGCGACCTCGAACCCGCCGCCGGTGAGGTTGCTGGACTGTTGCAACGCGATCAGCACGGCGGGAACCAGGACGAGCAGCCACGTGGTGAACACCGCCCAGCGGTAGCGGCGCAGGTTGCTGCTCAAGCGCATCATGAACTGCTGGATGGCTGTCCCCCGCTTTCTCCCGTGGTCGTGAGCCTACAACAGGATGCTGTGCGGCGACTGCGACTCTGACCTGCGCTTGGACGCTTCGCACGTGGGTTTTCTGCGGCCGGGCCGACGCGGGGGAGACTGCCATGACGTGGGCGTATGTCCTTCGATTGGCGGCCAGCCCACCGCAGGTGGCACCATGTGGATCGGTCGTTTGCTGGCAGCGGTCATCGACGGCGGCGTCGCAGCGATGCGCATTGCCCCGAATGTCCGCGAACTGTGAGGAGCTGTCCCATGAACCCGGCTTCCCCGACTGTGCGCCGTGCCCTTGCCGGCGTCTTCGCGGCCTGCCTGAGCGGTGGTGTCGTGGCGGCGAGCACGGTTCCGTCGGCCACCGCCGCCAACGATCCGTGTGCGGCGAGCGAGATCGCGCGGACCATCGGGTCGGTGGCGACGAACACCGGCAACTATCTGGACGCGCATCCGGCCACCAACACCGCGCTGAGCGCTGCTGCGCAGCAGCAGGGGCCGCAGGCCGTCGCCGCGGTCAAAACGTACATGGACGCCAACCCGCAGGTCAGCAAGGATCTGCAGGCGCTTCAACAACCGCTGCAGGCGCTGGCCGGCAAGTGCCGGCTGCCGATCTCGTTCCCGCAGCTGCTGCAATTCGTGCAGGCAGCTCAGAACGGGGCCGGCTTGCCGGCGGGCGCGCCGACCGCGCCCGGGCCACTGCCGGGACCGGCAGCCACCGCGCCGGTATCGCCGGTCAGCGCACCGAGCAGCGGCGCCACCAGCCCGACTAGTCACTGACCGCCGGCTTTCTTCGTCAGCTTGGCGGCAAGCCAAGAAAGTGGACGTCGATTCTGCTTAGCTTGACTATGTCGATGACCATCAATGGTTACGGTTCACTTGCCACGTGACTGAAGGAGCTATCTGATGACGCTCTCCCGTTGTGCCGCGCGCCGCGCGGTTGCAGGCCTGCTGGGTGCCGGTGCCATCACCGGCGCAGTGCTGCTGGCCGCCGCTCCCACCGCGCTGGCCGACCCACCGCCAGGTTGCACCGCGGCTGACCTCGCTGGTGTGGCGTCGGGCGTCGCGGCGTCCACGTCGGCCTATCTGTTCACCCATCCGGACGTCAACGCGTTCTTCACCGGTCTCAAAGGTCAGCCCAAGAGCGAGATCCGCGACGACGTGCAGAACTACCTCGACGCCAACCCCACCGTGCGGGCCGACCTGCAGGGCATCCGCCAACCGCTCGTCGACCTGAAGAACCGCTGCCAGTAGCCGGTGCGGCCCGAGCTGGGAACCAATCTCCCCGGCGGCGGTCAACCGCCCGCGCGTAACGGCGGCACGGGCCCCCTGGTGTTGATGGTCGACGACGACCCGGATGTGCGGACCTCGGTGGCGCGCGGATTGCGGCATTGGGGCTTCGACGTCCGGGTCGCCGCGACCGGCAAAGAAGCGTTGCGCCTGTTGTCCAGCGAGACCCACGACGCGTTGGTGCTCGACGTGCAGATGCCCGAGTTGGACGGCGTCGCGGTGGTGACGGCACTGCGCGCGCTGGGCAACGACATCCCGATCTGCGTGCTGTCGGCCCGCGACACCGTCAACGACCGGATCCTCGGGCTGGAGGCCGGGGCCGACGACTACCTGACCAAGCCGTTCGACCTCGGTGAGCTGGTCGCGCGGCTGCATGCCCTGCTGCGACGATCGTCGCACTCGGCGCAACGCAGCGAGGACGAGCGCTCCGACGCGATCACGGTCGGCCCGTTGACCATCGACACCGCGCGCCGGCTGGTGTTCGTCGACGGCGAGCGAGTGGAGCTGACCAAGCGGGAGTTCGACCTGCTGGCAGTGCTCGCCGAGAACGCCGGGGTGGTGCTCACCCGTCAGCGGCTGCTCGAACTGGTCTGGGGGTACGACTTCGACGTCGACACCAACGTCGCCGACGTGTTCATCAGCTATCTGCGGCGCAAGCTCGAGCGCGACGGAGTGCCGCGGGTGATCCACACGGTGCGCGGGATCGGATACGTGCTGCGGACGGAGCCGTGAGGCGACCAGAGGATCGCGAGCCGTGAGGCGACCAGAGGATCGCGAGCCGTGAGGCGACCAGAGGATCGCGAGCCGTGAGGCGGATTCGGCTGCGGTCGGTGTCGCTGCGCACCCGGGTGGCCATCGCCGCCGCGCTGGCGGCGGCTGCGGTGGTCGCGTTGTTCGCGATCGTGACGTCGGTGCTGTTGGTGAACAACGATGCGGCCCAGCTGGACCGGCGGCTCGACGCGATCATCGAGACCAGCATCGAGCCGAACCGCAACACAGCTGAACCGCGCGCGATCCTGCAGACGATCCGGTCAAAGAACACACAAGAAGTGTTGTACCGCAATGGTTTTCAGTTGCCACCGCTACCGGTGGGCACCACGACGGTCAGCGTGAACGGGGTGAACTACCGGGTGCGCACCGTCGAACAGGCCCGCCCGGACGGCGACGTGCTGGTGTCCATCGGCATCCGGGTCGACAGCATCCTGCTGGACCGCACGCGAATCCCGTTGTACCTGTTGATGGGTGGAGCCGCGGTGCTGGTGGCGGCCGGGCTGGGCTGGCTTTTCGCCGGGCCTGCGGTGGGCCCGCTGCGGCGGCTGACCGCACACACGCGCAGGCTGGGCAAGGGGAGTGACACGCTGCCGCCGGTGCGGGGCATCCGAGAGGCCGAGGACCTTTCGGATGCGATGACGGACATGCTGCAACGGCTCGCCGCCGCGCAGGAATCGACCACCAATTCGCTGCAGACAGCGCAGGACTTCGCCGCGAACGCGGCGCATGAACTGCGGACTCCGCTGACCGCGATGCGCGCCGACCTCGACACACTGCGCATCCACGACCTGCCCGCCGAAGAGCGTGAGGAGGTGGTCGCCGACCTGTCGCGGGCGCAGCGCAGGGTCGAGGCGATCATCACCGCCCTGGGTCAGTTGGCGTCCGGGCAGCTGGCCCGCGCCGAAGACCGCGAAACGATCGATGTGGCAGACCTTTTGGAGCGGGTGGCCCGCGACAACATGCGACAGTCGCCGCCTGTGCAGATCGAGGTGCGCGCCGACGACGCGGGCGCGATCGTCGGTTGGCCCAGCGGGCTGCGGCTCGCGGTGGACAACCTCGTGCGCAATGCGATCACGCATGGCGAGGCCAGCCGCGTGGTGCTGACCGCACTCCGGCACGGCGAGCGACTCGACATCGTGGTCGACGACAACGGGCGCGGGCTGCCCGCCGAGGAACACCGCGCGGTGCTGGGCCGGTTCACCCGGGGCAGCACGGCCGCGACAGGTGGGTCCGGGCTCGGGCTCGCGCTGGTCGCGCAGCAGGCCGCGCTGCATGGCGGCAGCATCGAGTTGTGCGACGGACCGCTCGGCGGGTTACGGGCGACGCTGACGGTCGCTACCGCGGGCGCGCCGTCGTCCGACGCGCCGTTGCAAGGCCCCGCCAGCCCAGCAGCAGGACGCCGGTCACCAGTGAAGCGACGATCACGAAAGTGACTGCCACACTTGCCGAGTTGACTCTGCGCAGCAGCATTCCCACCGCGACCGTACACACCCAGACGGTCACGCCCGTGGGCACAACGGCCAGCGGAGCCCGCCAGCCGCGGCTGAGTAGCCAGCCGACCGCCGCCCCGGCGAGGAACGGCCATGCCGTCTCGGCGACGCCGGTCACGGTCACGCCCTCGGCATGGCTTCGCCGGCCGACCGCGCAGAACACCAGCACGCACGCCGCATCGGCGGCCAGCGCCCACGGCACCCGCATCACAGCCACCTGGTGAGGCTAGCCTGTCAGCGGCCCGGGTAGCTCATCACGTCGAGGTCCAGCGGCATCGCATACGTCTTGTCTGTGGCCGCGAAGCCCTGCTGCAACGGTGCCGGTCCGCCGGTGCTCACCAACTCGTCGCTGAGCGACGTCAATCGGCCGGTCAGCCGGAACTTGTCGAGCATGAACGGTACTCCGTTGGAGCGCAACGGATCTGGCGTATTCATCACCTGGAAGTGCAGATGTGGCGCGTCGGTGTTGCCGGTGTTGCCCACCGAGGCGATGCTCTGGCCGGTGATGATGCGCTCGCCCGGAGTGACCTTGACGCTGCCCGTCTTCAGGTGTGCGTACAGGACATAGTTGCCGCCGCCGATGTCGACCACCACGTGGTTGCCCGGATACTGCTGCAGCGCCAGGCCGGTCGGCCGGACGCCCGGAACCTGCTCGGGCTGGTCGTTGACGACGGCGACCACCTGGCCGTCGGCGACGGCGTGCACGTCGGCACCGAAGTAGGCATAGCTCGCGGGGTCGCCTTTGTCGCCGTTGAACAGCCGGCCGTCGGGCGTCAGCTGGACGTAGTCGATCGCATACCGCTCGCCCGCCCACAGGGCACCGCTGATCGGGTTGAGCGCCATCCGGTGCGGGTTCATGTCACAGCAGCCGTTCGCGGCAACCCAGCCGTCCCCGGCCAGCGGCGCCGAGACGGTCACCGGCTTGCGGTTGTCCACGGTCGTCGGCGCGATGGTCTCGCTCATCGTCGCCTCGGTGAGCGGCGGTTGGGGCTGGGGCAGCGACAGCGACACGGTGTGGCTGACCGCGGCGGGAATGCTCGCGCCCTCGTCGAGCGCCACGTCGAACCACACCGCCGCGGTCTGGGCCGGCCCGATCGTCGCGGTAGGCGCCGGATTGCCCAGCACCCGCGTCCATGCCGCCACCGCGTCACCGTCGAGGTTCAGCAGCGGTTTGCCGTCCGCGGTCGCTGCCACCGACGTCAGGGTGACGTCTTGCGCCGTCGTGTTGGTCAGCAGCAGTTCGTAAGCCAGGTGCGTCTTGCCGTCGCTGCCGGTCACGGGCATCGGCGGCGCCAGCACCGACCCGATCACCGGTGTGGCGGCCGCGGGGCCGGCGGGTGCGAGTGCCGCCGGTGGTGGACCCGTGGTGACGGTGACGGTCGACGGGGCGGGCGAAGGACTTGACCGCGATCCGGTGCCGCACGACGTGGCGACCAGGACTGCGCAGAGCACCGTCGCCCAAACACGTTGTCGCATGCGGACATCCAAGCACGGCGTCACGACGCGCCGTCGCCGTCGGAGTCGCCGCCTGCCGGCTTGGGCTCGGCGTCGATGCCGCCGCGTTCGGCGGCGTCCGGGTCGATCTGGCTTTCGGTGCGGAACAGAAAGAAGAACAGCACCCACCCGATGACCGCGATGAAGATCCAGCTGATCAGCCGGTAGATCAGCATCGCCGAGATCGCGTCGGGCAGCGACACCCCGCTGGTCACCAGGCCCGGTACCAGCACTGCCTCCACCACCAGCAGCCCGCCGGGCATCAGCGGTATCGACCCGACGGCCCGCGCGGCGGCGTAGGCGACGGTCAATCCGGCCAGCGACGGGTGGCCGCCCGCGGCGAACGTCGCGAACAGCAAGCAGCCCACGTCGGCCACCCAGTTGAACAACGACCAGCCGAAGGCGACCGACAGGTCGCGGCGGCTCAGGCTCACCGACTCGAGTTGGCTCAGCATGGCGCGCCACTTGTCGAGCCCGACGTCATACGGTTTGCCGCGAACCGAATTCACCCACGACAGCGCCCGCACACCGATGCCGTCGATCAGTTCCGGGCGTGACGCCACTGCTTGCGCCAGCATCAGCAGCAGCAGGAAGCCGCCGAGCGTGAAGATCAGCGAGAACGGGTTGTTCTTGGCGCCCAACAGGAACGCGCCGCCAAGCCCGAGCAGCGCCAGCCCGGCCACCTGTAGTGCGCCCGACATCACCAGCTGCCACGAGGCCACCATCGGCGAGGCGCCCCACAGTCGCTGCTGGCGGTAGATGAACGTCGCCGACAGTACCGGTCCGCCCGGCAGTGTGGTGCTCAGCGCGTTGCCGGCGTAGAACGCGGTCTCCGAACGCCACTGTTTGACCACCACCCCGGCCGACCTCAGCAGTGTGCGCTGGATCTGCGCGAAACTGTGCATCGACGCCAGTGCAGCGGCGGCCGCGGCGGCCACCCACCACCACTTCGCCGCCGAGATGCTGCGAAACGCCTGAGCGAGCTGGTCACGCACGAGCACGATCTCGACGAACAGCACCACCGCGGCGATTCCGATGATCGCCCAGCGCAACCACCAGTACTTGCCGCGGGACTGACCTTCGCCGCTACAGGCATCGCTGACCGGGGCGTCGTGCGACACGTGCTACAGGTTAAGACCGCAGACCCGCCACGACGGCCACGGCTCGCGGCACACGTCGACGCGGTTTCGCGGCGGCGGTGGTGGTTACGCTACGGAAATGCCAGCGCCCGAAGACTCAGCCGTCCCGCCCCTGGTGCGCAAGGGGGCCGCCTGGTCGTGGCGCCTACTGGTCATCTTCGGCCTGGTCCTGGCCGGGTTGTGGTTGTTCAAGCACCTCGAGGTGATCTTCGTACCGGTGGCCATCGCGACCATGCTCGCCGCGCTGTTTCTGCCCGGCGTCGACTGGCTGGACCGGCACGGCGTGCCACGCGGCTGGGGCGTTTTCCTGCTGCTGTTGTTCGGTATCGCGCTGGTCGGCGGGGTGCTCGCGTTCGTCGTCAGCCAGTTCATCGAGGGCCTGCCCGGGCTGGTGGACCAGGTCACCCACAGCATCGACACGGCCAAGAACTGGCTGATCCACGGGCCGGCGCACTTGAACAATCAGCAGATCGACAACGCCGGGAAGTCGGCGGTCGACGCGCTGCGCAACAACCAGGAGAAGCTGACCAGCGGGGCGCTGTCGACCGCCAGCACGATCACCGAGATCGTCACCGGCGCGTTCGTCGTGCTGTTCACGCTGATCTTCTTCCTGTACGGCGGCCGCAACATCTACGAGTTCGTCACCCGCATCTTCCCGGCCAGCGTCCGGGAGAAGGTGCGCGACGCCGGCAAGGCCGGGTTCGGCTCGCTCATCGGCTACGTGCGCGCGACGTTTCTGGTCGCACTGGTCGACGCCACCGGCATCGGCACCGGCCTGGCCATCATGGGTGTGCCGCTGGCGCTGCCGCTGGCCTCGCTGGTGTTTCTCGGGGCGTTCATCCCGCTGGTCGGTGCGGTGATCGCCGGGTTCCTGGCTGTGGTGGTGGCTCTGCTGTCGAAGGGCTTCATCTACGCCCTGATCACGCTGGGGTTGATCATCGCGGTGCAGCAATTGGAGGGCCATGTGCTGCAGCCGCTGGTGATGGGCCGTGCGGTGCAGATCCACCCGCTTGCCGTGGTGCTCGGGATCTCGACGGGTGGGGTGCTGGCCGGGATCGTCGGCGCGCTGCTGGCCGTGCCCACGATCGCGTTCCTCAACAGCGCCGTGCGCGTGCTGCTGGAACGGCACGACGACGTAGGCGGGCCGGGAGAAACATCGGACTACGACGAGCCGGTGGGCATCACCGCCGAACCCGACGAGGTCCCGTCTACCGCAGACGACTAACTACAGCCTGCGGCCTTCACGCCGCAGCAGATCCTGGGCGCTCACTCCGCCGCGCCGACGCTCGTCGGGCTTTTGACCCGGCGCGGGCAGCTTCTCGGTGGACTCAGGGTCGGGCCTGTGCGCCGGGATCGCGGTGGTTTCCTCAGCGCTGTCGTCTGCGGCGGCGCCAGCCTCCGGCATCGCACGGGTGGCGTCGGCCGAGGGCGGTGTCGGCGGGCGCTCCGCCGGCGCTGCGGAACCAGGGGAAGTGCCGCGCAGTTCGCCGAGCCACGACTCGATCTCACGCTCCTCGCGCGGTGGTGGCGGCGTCGGAGCGGCGCGCTGTGTGCGCTGGGTGATCGCGGCGGCGTTGTTGATGACGGCCTTGGCTGCGTTCTTTGCGGCTGTCGACAGCCGCGTGGTGGGCGGCTCAGAGGAGGCGGCCGGCGCAGCGCCCGGCATCCTCGTGGTCCCGGCCACCGACGGCGGCTGCGCCTGCGGCGGACGGCCGGGCCTCGGCGCGGGCTGTGCGGCACCAGGGCGGGCCGGCGCCTCGACTGCCGGATGGGTCGGGTCGTGCGGGCGCCGCGGAGGCGGCAGCACCGGGGCGCCGACACCCGCCAGTGCCTCTTCGGGTTCACGCACCGCGGGCCGCTTGCGTTCGTCGGGCAGGTGGATCTCGCCCAGCCCGATGCGGTTCTGCAGCCGCTTCATCCAGCGTGGCGCCCACCAGCAGTCGTCGCCGAGCAGCTTCATGATCGCCGGCACCAAGAACATCCGGACCACGGTGGCGTCCAGCAGCAGCGCGGCCACCAAACCGAACGCCAGGTACTTCATCATCACGAGGTCCGAGAAGATGAACGCGCCGCCGACCACCATCAGGATCAGCGCGGCTGCGGTGATGATGCGGCCGGTCTGCGCGGTGCCCATCCGGATCGCCTCGGCTGTCGACATGCCGCGCTCACGGGCCTCGACCATGCGCGAGACCAGGAACACCTCGTAGTCGGTGGACAAGCCGTACACCACCGCGATGATCAATCCGATCACCGGCGCGGTCAGCGGCGTCGCGGTGAAGTTCAGCACGCTCGAACCGTGGCCGTCGACGAAGATCCACGTCAAGATCCCCAGCGTCGAGCCCAGCGTCAGCGCACTCATCACCGTCGCCTTGATCGGCAACACGATCGACCCGAACGCCAAGAACATCAGGATCGTCGTGGTGGAGATCAGGATCAGCAGCATCAACGGCATGTGCTCGAAGATGCTGTGAATCGAGTCCTGCTCCAAAGCCGGTGTGCCGCCGACCCATAGCGTCACGCCCTTGGGCGGCTGGATCGACCGAAGCTGACTGATCTTGTCGGCCGCGGTGTTCTGGTTCACCAAGCCGTTCTGCAGCACCGTGACTTTGGGGTCGTGGTTGCCTTCGTTGGTCGCGGGCCGGGTCTGCCAGGTGGGGTTGGTGAAGCCGCTCAGCTGGGCGGCCTTGTTCGCGATCTCCTCGATCTGCGGCGGCGACGCGTTCTGGATCACCAGCGTCAGCTGCTGGGTGCGAAAGCCCGGGAAGGTGCGGTCGAAGTCTTCCTGCGCCACCCGCACCGAGTTGTCGGGCGGCAGGTACTTCTCGCTGATGCCGCCCAGCGCCAGCTTTCCGAGCGGGATGATCAGCAGGATCATGATGACCAGAATCGGGGCCGCGAACAGGATCGGCCGCTTCATCACGCGGTTGACCAGCTTGCCCCAGAAGCCGCGCTCCACTTCTTCGCGGGTCTTGGTCCGCTGCAGCCGCTCGGCCAACCAGTTCAGGTAGGCGTTGATCCAGCCGACGTTGCGGAACAGCGGCACCCGCAGCAACGTGCGCACGCCCAGGGCGTCGACGTGGCGGCCGAGGATGCCCAGCACCGCGGGCAGCACGGTGATCGACAGCAGCGCTGAGAGCATCACCGCGGCGATCACCGCGTACGTCAGCGATTTGAGGAAGCCCTGCGGGAACAGCAGCAGACCCGCCGCCGACGCGACGATGATCACCGCCGAGAACACCACCGTGCGCCCGGCCGTCATCACCGTGCGCCGCACCGCCGCTTCGGTGTCGTAGCCCTCGGCGATCTCTTCGCGGAAGCGGCTGACCACGAACAAGCCGTAGTCGATAGCGATGCCGAGCCCGATCATCGTGACGACGGGCTGCGCGAAGTAGTGCACCGGGCCGAAGATCGCGATGAAACGCAGGATGCCCAGCGACCCGGCGATCGACAGGCCGCCGACGATCACCGGCAGGCTGGCCGCGATCACCCCGCCGAACACGAAGAACAGCACCACCGCCACCAGCGGCAGCGCCAATACCTCCATGCGCCGCTGGTCCTCGGCGATGGTGCCGGTCAGCTCGCTGGCCACCGGCTGCAGGCCGGCCAGTTCGACGTTGCCGCCGTCGAGCTGGCGCAACGCGCTTTCGACGGACTTGTAGTTGTTGAGGATCTCGTCGTCGTTGTCGCCCTTGAGGGGGATGCTGACGAACGTGCGCCGCATATCCGCGGTGTGCATCTTCTGCACGGTCGCATCGGTGGTCGTCGGGGCCTTGAGCCAGCCGACCCAGCCCAGAATCTGATCCGGATGGTCGGTCTGCAGCTTGTTCAGTTCGTCGGTGATCTTCTTCTGCCAGTCCGGATCGTCGACCGTTTTGCCGTCCGGCGCGGTGAAGGTGGCGACGATGTGGCTGGTGCGGTCACGTCCGTAGACCTCGTCGCCGAGGACCGAGGCGCGGGCGGACTGGCTGCCGTCGTCGTAGAAGCCGCTCTGGGTGACGTGCTTGCCCAGGCTCATCCCGAAGATGCCGCCGCCGAGGCTCAGTGCGACCATCACCCCGATCACGATGAACCGGTAGCGGTACACGATTCGACCCCACCAGGCGAACACCTATGCTCCTTATGCCTCTATTGCCGCGCTCGATATGTTTCTTGCCGCCTCCGGGGCTGCTCTCTTACACAGTCGCCTAGACGCGCGCGGTCAGCAACGACGACAGCGGCCGGAACGGCTGCAACCACGCGCCCTGGTCTGGTAACGAATCTAGGCCCACCCGCGGCAGGGGTTCCCGGAATACGCCAGGAATGTCTTCCAAGTCGACGAAGTCCAAGGTATCCGAGGCTAGCGCCCAGCTTGCATGTTCACGAAATCCGAGCACCTGCACGGTGACGCCCTCGCGGGCGATCTCTTCGAGCGGCTGGCGGAAGGCCTGGCCGTCGGCTGAGGCCACCAGCACCGCGGCTAGCCCCTCGCTGTGCCGCAGGGCAATGTGGGCGAGCATGTCGGTGTCGACGTCGCTGTCCTCGTCGATCTTCGGCTTCGCGAACACCGCGAACCCCACGTTACGCAGCGCCTCCACCCACGGCCGCACGACGTCGGCGCTGCCGGGCGCGATGTTGGTGAACACGGTCGCCTCCGGCTCCAGCGACACGTCGGGGTGCCTGGCGGCAAGTTCAGCCGTCCGCATCAACAACCAGCGCCCCAGCGCGTCGAACCGCGGGCGATAGGCGGCGGTGGGGCGGCCACCGAGAATCGACCCGAGGCCCATGTCGAGGTTGGGCGCGTCCCATACCAACAGCACCCGCCGCGGCGCCGGCGGCGCTTCGACGTCGGCGGGGGTGGTGATGCGGATCTCTTCGGTGACGCTCAACGTCTCACCTCCTGGTCCACAGCAGCTCGGCGACCGCGCTTCCGGCGTGGTGAGCTTTGGACTCGTACTTCGTCACGGGCCGTCGCACCGAAATGGGCAGCGGCGCGTCCGTGGTCACCCGCTGCAGCAGCGGTTCCGCATCAGCGGTGGCGGCGATCTGCTCGGCGTAGCCGGCGTGGTCGGTCGCGACGTGCAAGACGCCGCCGGGCCTGAGCCGGTCGGCGATCAGCGCGACGGTGCCGGGCTGCAGCAGCCGGCGCTTGTGGTGGCGCGCCTTCGGCCACGGATCGGGGAAGAAGACCCGCGCGCCGGTCAGCGTCTGCGGCCCGATCATGTGCTCGAGCACGTCGAGGCCGTCGCCGCGGATCAGCCTGATGTTGGTGATCTGCTCGCGGTCGATCGCGCCGAGCAGCTGTGCCAGGCCCTTGCGGTAGACCTCGACCGCGATGACGTCGACGCCCGGCTCCTCTTTGGCCATCGCCGCAGTGGAAACGCCTGTGCCACAACCGATTTCGAGGACAAGCGGTGCGGCGCGGCCGAACCAGCGGTCCGCGTCGATCGGCTCACCCGCAGTGGTGCGGGCCTCGGTGCCCAGCTGCGGCCACAGCCGCGCCCAGGTCCGCTGTTGAGCGTCGGTAAGGCTGGCGCGGCGGGACCGAAAGCTGGTGACCCGACGATGCAGCTGCGGCGGTGGCTGCACCTCTGGCGCCCCGTCGCACTGCGTTTGCATCCGTCCATGGTGGCCCATCAACTGGTTGGCCTGAACATGTGGTGCAGATTGATACCCAACAGTTGCCTTCGACCACGGACCGTCAGCGACCAGGCGTGGCCGACGGGGTGGCGGTGTCGGTTCGGCTGATCCGGCAGTCCCCGCGCGCGGTCAGCACCGCTGCCTTCTGGGTGCCGAGCTTGAATTCGACGCCGTCGGGGCCGGAGAAGTAGACGTCATGGTCGCCGGCGTTGTTCTTCATGACGCCGAAGCGGGTGGCACCGAACTGCTCGGTGCCTTTCTTGACGATGTCGACGGCCTCATCCCACTTGTCGTCGGGGATGGGGGCGGAGAACCCGACCATGAAGTACGCCGCTTTACCGCGGGTCCAGACAAAGTCGCCTCCGCAACCCATCCAGGTGTCCTGGACGAAGGTCCACGTCGTTCCGGGCATCAGCGCCGCGATCTGATTAGCCAGCCGGGTGGCGGCCTCGCGGTATTGCGCCTGTGCGGTCTCGAACGGCGGTTTGGCGCGCAGCTGTTGCTCCAGCGCTGCAGCTTGTTCGGGGCTCACGTGCTGACCTCCGTTTGTGCTGCTGTCGCAGCCCGCCACCGCGGCGCAGGCCAGCGCGATCGCGCCGATCGCCGACCACCGCATCAACGACCTCCCGGAGCGGGCGCACTGGGCATCCCACCGCCCAGCATCGGCGGCAGAAGTGACTGTTTGACCTCATTATCAGCAAGGCCCGCGGCCACCGCGGCCATGTTGTAGCCCGACATTCGCAGCACCTCCTGCCCGGAGGCGTCGGTGAACATGCGCGGATAGTCCGCGTGACTGTAGACGCCGTCGCGCCAAACGCGCCCGGGGTCGAGCCCCGATTCCGTGGAGAGCTCGATCATCCCGGGCATCGCGTACGGGTCGGCGCCCCAACCGTGCAGCGGCGCCAGCGGCGCGACGACGTTGGTGATCGGGTCGTGGGCGGCCTGCATCACGTACGGACTGCCGCCGTCGAGTCCGAGCTGCGCCGGGCTGACCAACTCCAGGCCCGGCGAACCATAGAACACCGCGTCGTTGACCGGATGCAGTCCGTGCGCGTTGAGGTCCTGCAGCGCCAGCGAGGACGTCAGCGATCCGTACGAGTGGCCGAGCAGGGTCAGGTGCGTGCCGGGGTTGTTGGTGCGCAGCTGTTGTAGATAGTTCGCGAGATCCGGCGCGGCGGCCCGTGCGGTGCCGTCGGTCATGGTCTGCCAGACGTCGTGCATGGCGGCGTTGTCCAAAGCCTGGTCGTTGAGCGGGTTCGGTGGGGTGTCGTAGCCCATCCAGACCACCGCGGCGGCCGACGGCGGCTTGCCCGCCAGGAACAGTTGCCGCATTTCCTCGGTGCGCAGCGCGTTGGCCTCAGTCACCATGCCGGGCAAAGAGTCTCGGGTGGTCGACCCAACGCCCGGCACCGCCACCGACACGTTCTGGGCGGTGTCCGGGTTGCCGACCGCGATCGCGGCGAGCAGCTGCTTGCTCGGGTCGTCGGGCACGCGCAGCTGGGTGAGGTAGCTCTCCGGGGTCCGCAGGGCCTGCTCGATCGAGCCGATATCGGCGAGCCGGTTCTTCGCGTCCTGCAGCTCGGTGACCATGACGTTGAGCTCCGGCGGTAACTCCTCGCCGGTCATGTAGGTGTGGGCGGCCAGTTTGTCGACGATCGGCTGCAGCTGGTCGACTCTGGCCTGGGTGTCGGCGCGCAGCTGGCGCAGCCGTTCCTGGCTTGCGTCGCTGTCCACCTGGCTGGGCGTGAGGCCGTCCTTGACCACCGGGGGGCCCACCTGTGGAATCGGGTCTTTCCCGCCGGCCATGTTGATGGCGTGCGCGAGCTCGTCGTCGACCCGGTTCGCCTGCTCGATGATCGAATTCAATTGCGGCTGAAGCACATCGATGGCGGCCTGGGCGGCGCGTGCGTCACCGCGGAAGCCAGGGCCGGGCCGCACGGTGTTGGTGATCTCGTCGATCGACATGTGCAGGCCAGCGGCTTGCTGGCGCAACCGGTCCAGCCGGCTCTTGACGTCGGCGATGCCGTCGGCGGCCTGGTCCGCGGCCAGCGCCACGGCCAGCGCCTCTTGGCCGTGGGCGTCGAGGTCGGCTCTCGTCTTACCGAGTGCTTGGCGGGCGGCTTCGGCCGCGTCGCCGCCCCACTGGGCGAAAGCCGGCAGAGAAGCCAGCCCGTCAGCAGCCAGGTGCGCCGCTTCGGCGCGGTTGCGAGCAGCGTGGAACACGTCACGGACATCCTCGGGATTCCAGCGCTCGATGTCGGCGACGTTGAGAACCAAGTCTCAACCCGCCTCGGGACCGGCCTCTGCGCCCACTCTTTTCACCGATTGGGCGTTGTCCAATTCGGTTGTCTGGTAATCACTTCCGGCCCTATGCAGTGCGTGGGCATGGTCGAAGAGGCGGGCGGACAGCAGCGTGCTGGTTGCCTGCCACTGCGCGGCCTTGGCAACCAGCGCAGCCTGCGACGAGCCCGACCATCCCGGTAGCGCGGACGCGATGCGGCTATCGGATGCGGCATGCACGGCTTCGACGTTCTCGGCATGGTCACGGGTGCGCAGCCCGGACACGGTCAGGTCGTCAGGAACGACTCGCAGCATGGGTAAACCCTACTTCCGGTCGGCCGGCAGGCTGACCGCAAGTTTGCTTAGACGCCGCCGGCAGCACCACGGTTCCAGCGATCCGGCTTGTGGAATCCGACTTGCCCGCGGCGCACGGCGGATCTTCGATGAACAAGGGTGAGCACACAGGGACACGCGATCTTCGCCGAGCGGCTGACGCGGTTCGCGGCCGCTGTGGACGATCCCGGCGTCGACGCCATCGCCGCACGCGTCGCCGGCGCCGTCACGGTGGCGGTGCATGGCCGGCCGGGCGTGGGCCGCGGCAGCGTGGCGCGGGCGCTCCGGGCCGCTGGGATCGGGGTCGCCGACAACGGAGACGTCGACGTGCACGTCGTCGCCGAGGTGGTCAAACCCGAGGACCGGGCCGCGCTCGCGGCATCCCACGGGCCGGTGTTGCTCGTGTTGAACAAGGCCGACCTGATTTCCGGCGCGCATGCGCTGTGCGACCGATACCGCGCGCTGACCGGGGTGCCGGCCGTCCCGATGGCCGCGCACCTGGCAGACGTTCAGGTCGACGACTCCATGCTCGCCGCGCTGCGGGCAGCACCTGATGACCGGCTGCTCGAGACGCTGGACTGGTACGGGCTCGAGCATGCCGTGCAGGCGGTACGCGCGGGCGCGGACGCGCCCGCGCTGCGGCGGGTGCTGCGGATCCGCAGCGGAGTCGAGGGCGTGGTGGCCGCGTTGACGCCGCTGGTCGCCGAGGCCGCTTACCGGCGCATTGTGCGGGCACGCCATGAGCTGGAGGCGTTCGCGGTGACGGCCGGGCCGCAGCAGGCGGCTGGCGTGGCTGAATTCCTGCGCGACGACGACACGGTGATCGCCTGCATGGCGGCGGCCGTCGACGTGGTGGAAGCTGCCGGTATGGCTGTCGACCCTGGCGACGATCCAGCCGCCCACCTGTCGCGGGCCGCGACGTGGCAGCGCTATCAGCGCGGACCGGTCACCGCGGTGCACCGCTCGTGCGGCGCCGACATCGCGCGCGGCTCGCTGCGGCTGTGGCGCCGGGCCGCGTCGTGACCGACGAAGCGGCCGTCGACGCGCTGGTGACGCGCCATCACGTCGGCGCCGGCACCGACCCGGGCATCCGCACCCGCGACGTCGTGCTCGTCGCCGGGCCGTGGCTGGCCGGCGTCACCAGCGTCGTCGCCGCGCTGCGCGAACGCCTGCCGGAGCACACGTTCGTCGAGGCCGAGGATCTTGCCGACGGCGACGCCCCCGCGGCGGTGGTGTTCGTCGCCTCCGCGGTCGCGCCGCTCACGGCGTCGGACTGCGCGCTGCTGGACGCCGCGGCCGCCAACACCGACCTGGTGATCGGCGCGGTGAGCAAGGTCGACGTGCACCGCAACTGGCGCGACGTGCTCACCGCGGACCGTGCCGCCGCCGCCGCGCACGACCCCCGCTACGCCGACATGGTGTGGGTGGGCGTCGCGGCCGCCCCGCAGCGGGGTGAACGTCGCATCGACGAGCTGGCCGACGCACTCGCGGACGGCCTGGCCGCCGCCGACCTGCCGCGGCGCAACCGGTTGCGCAGCTGGCAGCACCGGCTGCGCCGCGCTGTGCAGGGCTACGACGACGCTGCCGCTGGCGTCGGCCGCGAAGCCAGGATGGCCGCGCTGCGGCGCGAACGCGCCGACACGCTGCGCCAGCGCCGGCTGCAGAAGTCCGAGCACGCGATCGGTCTGCGCAGCCGCCTGCAGCAGGCCAGGGTGCAACTCGGGTATTTCGCCCGCAACCGCTGCGCCTCGGTGCGCAGCGAACTGGCCGAGGACGCCGCTTCGATGACGCGGCGGCGGCTACCCCAGTTCGAGCAGTACGTCGCCGGGCGCATCGACGAGGTGATCACTGACGTCCACGTCGGCGTCGGCACCCATCTGCGCCAGCTGGCGTCCGAGTTCGGGCTCACCCCGCCGCAGGAGGGAATGCGGCCGACGACGCCGCTGGTCACCCGGGCACCGCTGCGGCCGGGCGGTCTGGAGGGCCGGCTGATGATGTTGCTCGGCGCGGTCCTGGGCGTCGGCGTGGCGCTGACGCTGAGCCGAGTGTTCACCGACCTGGCCCCGGCGTACACCGCAGGCGGTGTTGCCGGCGGCGCTGCGGTCGGGCTGGCGGTCGCCGTATGGGTGGTCGGCATGCGCCGCACGCTGCGCGATCGGGCGGTGCTGGAGCGCTGGGTGGCCGACGTCGTGGGCGAGCTGCGCCCGGTCGTCGAGGAGCACGTGGCCAGCCGTGTCCTGGAGGCCGAAGCTGCGCTGACCACCGAGCAGGCCCAGCGCGACGAACAGCAGGCGGCAACCGTCGCCGAGCGGGTCGCCGGCATCGACGACGAGCTCCGCGAACATGCCGCGGCCGCCGCGGCGGCGACGGTGCGCCGGGAGCGCGAATTGCCCTCGTTGCGGCGCGCGTTGGAGGCCGTCGATGCCGAACTGAATCGTTCCTGTGAGTAATTCGGCTCCGCACCGGTTAACCAGAGTGATAGCGGTCGCGTTAACCTGAAGTTCAAGGGACGTCCGCCGCTGCCGTGCCGGCGCAGCGTGGCTGTGTCCTGGCATTGAACCTGACAGCAGGAGTTGAGTGATGACTGCAGCGACCATCCCCGGTTTGGACAACGCCCCGACAGATCACGAAGGGTTGCTTGCCTGGGTGCGGGAAGTCGCCGAGCTCACCGAGCCCGACCGCGTCATGTTCGCCGATGGCTCCGAGGAGGAGTACAACCGGCTCTGCCAGCACCTCGTCGACGCCGGCACGTTCATCAAGCTCAACGAGGACAAGAAGCCCAACTCGTATTTGGCTCAGTCCGACCCGTCCGACGTGGCGCGCGTGGAATCGCGCACCTTCATCTGCACCGAACGCGAGGTCGACGCCGGCCCCACCAACAACTGGATGGACCCCGCGAAGATGCGGTCGACCATGACGGACCTGTACCGGGGCTGCATGCGCGGCCGCACGATGTGGGTGGTGCCGTTCTGCATGGGGCCGCTGGGGGCCGAGGATCCGAAGCTCGGGGTGGAGATCACCGACTCCGAGTACGTCGTGGTCTCGATGCGCACGATGACCCGCATGGGCAAGGCCGCGCTGGAGAAGATGGGCAGCGACGGGTTCTTCGTCAAGTGCCTCCACTCCGTCGGCGCCCCGCTCGAGCCAGGCCAAAAGGACGTGCCGTGGCCCTGCAACGACACCAAATACATCACGCATTTCCCGGAGACCCGTGAGATCTGGAGCTACGGCTCGGGGTACGGCGGCAACGCGCTGCTGGGCAAGAAGTGCTACTCGCTGCGGATCGCGTCGGCGATGGCCCACGACGAGGGCTGGCTCGCCGAGCACATGCTGATCCTCAAGCTGATCTCGCCGGAGAACAAGAGCTACTTCATCGCCGCGGCGTTCCCGTCGGCGTGTGGCAAGACCAACCTCGCGATGATCCAGCCGACGATTCCGGGCTGGCGTGCCGAAACCATCGGCGACGACATCGCCTGGATGCGGTTCGGCAAGGACGGCCGGCTCTACGCGGTCAACCCGGAGTTCGGTTTCTTCGGCGTGGCGCCCGGCACCAACTGGAACTCGAACCCGAACGCGATGAAGACGATCGCGGCGGGCAACACGGTCTTCACCAATGTCGCGCTGACCGATGACGGCGACGTGTGGTGGGAGGGCCTGGAAGGCGACCCGCAACACCTCATCGACTGGAAGGGCCGCGACTGGACGCCTGACTCGAAAGAGAAAGCGGCGCATCCCAATTCGCGCTACTGCACCCCGATGTCGCAGTGCCCGACGCTGGCGCCCGAATGGGACGATCCGCAGGGCGTGCCGATTTCGGCCATTCTGTTCGGTGCCCGCCGCAAGACCACGGTGCCGCTGGTGACGCAGGCCAATGACTGGCAGCACGGCGTATTCATTGGCGCGACAATGGGTTCCGAGCAGACCGCTGCCGCCGAGGGCAAGGTCGGCACCGTGCGCCGCGACCCGATGGCGATGCTGCCGTTCCTGGGCTACAACGTCGGCGACTACTTCGCGCACTGGATCGACATCGGCAAGCAGTCCGACGAGTCGAAGATGCCGAAGATCTTCTTCGTCAACTGGTTCCGCCGCGGCGACGACGGCCGCTTCCTGTGGCCGGGATTCGGCGAGAACAGCCGTGTGCTGAAGTGGGTCATCGACCGCGTCGAGGGCAGGGCCAACGGCCAGTCCACCCCGATCGGCATCGTGCCGAGCGCCGAGGATCTCGACCTCGAGGGACTCGACGTCGACCGCAGCGACGTGGAAGAGGCGCTGGCGGTCCGGCCTGAAGAGTGGCGCGAGGAACTGCCGCTGATCGAGGAGTGGTTCGAGTTCGTCGGCGAGAAGCTGCCCACCGGCATCAAAGACGAGTTCGACGCACTGAAGCACCGCCTCTCGGCCGAGTGATTTCGGTGCGTTTCCGTGCGGTGAGCGCCGGTTAACGCACCGAAATCGCTTGCCGGACGTGGTTGAGGACCCGGTCGGGGTACTCGACGAGGTCCAGCCAGGTGAACCGCAGCACCTGCCAGCCGCACAGCGCGATGTAATTCTGACGCCTGCGATCGTTCTGAAAGGTTTCCTCGTCGGTGTGGAACGCCCAGCCATCGACTTCAATAGCGACCTTGGCCTCTGGGAACGCGACGTCGACCTTGTACGGACCGATCCGGTAGTTCGCCCGCCAACCGGTCATCCCGCCATCTTTCAGCAGCTTCACCAAGAGACGTTCGGCCGCGGACCGCGCGCCGTCGCCGGCCGACTGCAGGAGTATGCGGGCTGCAGGCGAGCCATACCGGCCTTTGTTGCGTAAGTGTGCACGCCATAACTGCTGCAGCTCCGTATGACGCTGCAGCGCGGCGTCCATCAACTTCGCACCACCGCGTCGCCTTACCGCGGCTTCGATGGCCGTCAGCGGCAATGCGGTCACGAGCAATCGGCGGTGGATGACAGTGTCGCACGGGTGAAGATCACGTCGTCGAAGTCGCGA
Source organism: Mycobacterium sp. NGS35 (assembly GCF_059812855.1). Classification (NCBI taxonomy): domain Bacteria; kingdom Bacillati; phylum Actinomycetota; class Actinomycetes; order Mycobacteriales; family Mycobacteriaceae; genus Mycobacterium; species Mycobacterium sp. NGS35. The sequence goes on along the minus strand of NZ_JCALDL010000009.1, from coordinate 23,481 downwards.
GCCTGGGTGCGTGCGACTATGGCTGTTCCTCGGAACGGTGACTTCGATTGTGTCCGGGGCGAATTGGGTGAGGTCCAGCCACCATGCCGCGGCCAGACCGCTCGCCGCTGCTTGCGAGCCGTGCCCCCACACCGCCGCGCGAACGCGTGCGGCATGGGTGAACGGACGATCGTCGACGAAGTAGACGCCGCGCGCGCATCGACGCCAGTGCCCCGAACGCACGCGACGCCGCACTGCGTCAGGACTGAGCCCGCAGCGTTGGGCTTGAGCAAGAGTAATGACGCCATCCTGGAGACGCAGATATTCATCGAGCACTCTCGTTGGACGCCGCCTGCGGCCGCCGCGCTCCCGGTCCAGCGATTTCGGTGCGATACCGTGCGCTAAGCGCCGGTTAACGCACCGAAATCACACGAAGTGGCGGCGCAGGCGGCGGTGCCGATGCCGGAACACGACGGGGATGACCACGCTGAACAGCACGCCGAGCGCTTTGACGCGGCCCTGCCATGCGAGCCGGTCGGTGACGCGGCAACCGCTGCCGTGCGGTTCGACCACGCGCTCGTGACGCCACCGCGACTGCGTTAGCATCCGGGATTCTTCAACAAAGCGACCCGAACCCAGTTCGGCGATGGTGAGATCGTCGAAATCGACCGGAACAATCCCGAACGCCAAAATCCAACTGCGGCCTAGCTTTTCGCCTACCGGCACAGTCTCGACCGTGGCGCCGCGCAGGCTCGGCGGGATCGTCATCCGCAGCAGCGGCATGAGTTCGTCGTTGATGCCCTCAGGAGTGACGACGCGCTTCCACACGGCGTCGGCGGGCGCCGCGAGCGAGGTCGTGATCTCGAACGTGCGCACGGCAGCGATTCTCGACGATCCGCGGACTTTTGTGTGGTCTACGTCCCGGGTGGTAGTTCACGCGGCGCGTCCGGACTGCGAAGACGACCCGGGCCGTTCGCGTGCCGCAGCTCGGGCTGATTCTCACGCACTCCCAGCCGGTAGGTCTCCTCGGCGCTCACCCACTCCAACGACTCGCCCGCATCGCCGGCGGGCGAATAGGCTTGCGCGCCAGGCTCGGCCGTGCGCTCGTCAGTGCGCTCGTCGGAAACGGTCGCGCGGTAGGTGCGCTTGAACGAGAACGTGATCTCCTCGACCTCTTCGAAAACCTGCCGCGCGGTGCGCAGCGGGTGAGCGGTGGTGTCGATCGCACGCGCGACGATCGGCGGCACCAGCGGCCGAATCCAGCGGGCGGCGGTCCTGGTGATGCTAGGGGTCGCCGGGCGGGCGGCAACAGCGTCGTCGTCCGCTTTTGCCGGCACGTTTTGGGTGGGGCCAGACAGTGCCGCCAGGCTGGCGGCTTCGGCCTCGGCGGCGATCGGCAGGTAGACGTCGTCGTCGGCTGGTGGGGCGGCTCGTTCCAGCCTCGCCTGCGCCGCAGGCTCGTCGAGCACCTCGGCGACGCGGCGCCGCTGCATCTCCCGGTCGATCTCCTGCTGCGCCTCGACGGCTAGCCGGGCGCTGGCCAGCTGCTGCTCGGCCCACATCGTCTCGATGGCCGCGCGCACCTCGGCCCGCTTGACCGCGATCGCGGTGTCGGCGTCCAGCTCGGCCCGCTCTCGCGCCAGTTGCGCTGCCGCGCCGCGCTCGTCGCTCGTCTCGCCGCGCAGCAGTGTCAGGATCAGCGGCAGCAGGCTCAGCAGCACGAAGGATGCGATCGTCAGCGTCCACACCACCAGCGCGCCCGCACTCGCCAGCGTGACTGCGTGCATTGCCGCCCAGCGGGCGCCGAGGCCGCGATCCGCAGCGGCGACCGCGGTGTGACGTTGCTCAGCCAACTGCTGCTGGGCGCCGGTGACCGCCGCGTCCAGCGCGGGCGCATGCCGGTCCCGGGCGGCGACCGCGTTGTCCAGTTCCCGCTGAGCGTCGGCGAGAACGTCATTGGCCGTGCGGGTTTCGGGTCCAGCGCCGGGAACACCGGTGATGTGGGTCTGCGGGCAGCTCGGCGTCGGATGGAACTCGCACCGGGCGACGACGAGCGCCTGGTCACGCTGAATGCGGGCCTGGTCGACCCTGGCGTCCAGCGCAGCGCGTGCGTCTCGTGCCCGGGCGAGGTCGGCCTCGGCCTGCACAATCCCGGGCGTTGACGTGCGCGCAGCCTGTTGGTCGATGTGGCGGTCGATCGAGCCGGCGAACAGCACCAGCGCGGCGAGCTCGCCCACGACGGCGCCTACCAGCACGGCGACCGCAGCCCGGCCCACCACCGACCAGCCCCGCACCGGACCGCTGGCAGTCGCGCGGGACACCGCGCCGACGAGTAGGCCGAACAGCAACGTCAGCGGCACGATGGCCCACACCGGCCATGACGTCGACTCCGCGACCGCGATCGTCGCCACCAGCCACGCCAGCGCTGCACCTACGATCGCTGCCACGCTTGCTGTGGAAATCTTGTGCGTGCCCATAGGTACTGCAAACACCTCCAGTGCAACAGCGTGACAGGGCAATCGCCGACATACCCAATCCGACCGCCGGCGTGTGGCGCGGTTCACATTCCGGTTCGGATGCCCCAGCCACGACGGCTCTCGACACCCGTCAACTACAGTGCTGCGCATGCAGATCCGCGAGCATGCCGGAGACAAACCGGCCGTCATCGTGCACCCGGCCGGCACCGTGGTGACCTTCGCGGACCTCGAGGCGCGCGCGAACCGGCTGGCGCACCACTTCCGCAAGGCGGGGTTGCGGGAAGGCGACACCGTGGCTGTCATCTTGGAGAACAGCGAGCACGTGCATCCGGTGATGTGGGCGGCGCGCCGGTCTGGGCTGTACTACGCGCTGATCAGCACGCATCTCACCGCCGCCGAGGCGGCCTACATCGTCGACAACAGCGGCGCGAAGGCGGTGATCGGCTCGCGCCGCACCCGAGCGGTGTGCGAGGGGATCGCCGAACACGTGAAGCTGCCCGAGTTGTTGATGATCGCGGACGACGACGTGCCGGGCTGGAAACGCTATCCGGAGTGTGTGGCCGACGAACCCGACACCCCGATCGACGACGAACGCGAAGGCGATCTGCTGCAGTATTCGTCGGGAACCACGGGACGGCCGAAGGGGATTCGCCGCCCGCTGCCGCACGTAAGCCCCGCGGATGCCCCGAATGTGCTCAGCGCACTGCTGATGGCGATCGGGATGACGCCCGACGCGGTGTATCTGAGTCCCGCTCCGCTGTATCACACGGCACCCTGCCTGTGGTCGATGTCGGCGCTGGCGATGGGCGCCACCGCGGTGGTGATGGAGAAGTTCGATCCGGAACAGACGCTCGACGCCATCCAGCGCTACCGCGTCACCCACGGCCAGTTCGTCCCGGCGATGTTTGTGCGCATGCTGAAAATGCCTGAGGCCGTTCGCAATTCGTACGACGTGTCGAGCCTGCAGCGGGTGGTGCATGCGGCCGCGCCGTGCCCGGTGGAAGTCAAGAAGCAGATGATCGACTGGTGGGGGCCGATCGTCGACGAGTACTACTCCTCGTCAGAAGGTGCAGGCATCACGTTCATCACCGCCGACGACTGGATGACCCATCCCGGCTCGGTGGGCAAGCCGCTGCTCGGGGTGGCCCACATCCTCGACGAGAGCGGCGACGACCTGCCGCCCGGTCAGCCCGGCCAGGTCTACTTCGACATCGGGCAGGTGTCGTTCGAATACCACCGCGACCCGGAGAAGACAGCCGCCTCACGCAGCAAGCAGGGCTGGGTGACCGTCGGCGACATCGGCTATCTCGACGAGGACGGCTATCTGTACCTGACCGACCGCCGCCACCACATGATCATCTCCGGCGGGGTGAACATCTATCCGCAGGAGGCCGAGAACCTGTTGGTCACCCATCCGAAGGTGCTCGACGCGGCGGTGTTCGGCATTCCCGACGACGAGATGGGCCAGTCGGTGAAAGCGGTGGTGCAGACCGTCGATCCTGCCGATGCCACTGACGCCTTCGCCGAGGAGTTGCTGAGCTGGCTGCGCGAACGCTTGGCGCACTACAAGTGTCCGCGCTCGATCTCGTTCGAGGCGCAGCTGCCGCGCACGGACACCGGCAAGCTCTACAAGCAGCAGCTCGTTGAGAAATATTCGCGAACGCCGCCGAAGCAGCCGGAGTAGCAAAGCGCACCGCTACACGCGTTGCGACCGCTTGTAGGCCTCGTATAGATTTTGCGCGTGCGACAGTGGCTTACGGACGAGCCGCAGATGCTCAGCGACACGACCTGGAAGCAACTGCTGGCGAATGAAATTCCGCTAATTGTGATCCCCGGATTCGCTTCGGACGACGAATGCGCCCGACTCGTCGATCGAGCGAACAAAATCGGGTTCGAACCCTACGAGGAAGTGGTGCCACCGATCAATCGGGTCGGTATCACCGTATTCGAGTACGACAAGACCAGCGTGACCGGCTATTTCGACGAAGTGGAGAAAGCCCGCGCCACCCAGGAGCAGATTTTCAGCTCCTCGTTCGACCCGCTGCAGCGATTCATGGATCGCCTTTCCGGCGCAGTCAGCGGGAAGGTCGGAATTGCGGTCGACCCGAAGCACGGTCCCTATCACGCGGGCAATGTGCGCCGAATCGAAGACGGCACGATGTTGCACATCGACTTCGCCCCGGCTGAAGAGCCGAACTGGCATGTGGCGAACGTCGACATCCAGCTTTCGTGGAACGTCTACCTCGAACTCGATCCCACGGGGGCGGGTGAAACCCACGTCTACGAGAGGCAGTGGGTGCCGCAGGATGAGAGTTTCAAAATCCCGAACACCTACGGCTACCGGCGCGAAGTGCTGGGTGGCGACGTGCGACGGGCCACCTTCACGCCGACGCGCGGCGACGTGTACATCTTCAACACGCGCAACTACCACGAGGTGATGCCCAGTAGCGGGCGACGCACCACCTTCACGTCGGCGATCGGCATTTTCGACGACGACGTGGTAGGCCTATGGTCCTGAGGTGGTAACGAGCTCTCTAGCGGCTGTGATGACCGGGCCCCACCGGTCACTCGAACTGCAGAGTCTGCAGATTCCGCCGCTCGAGCGCGGCGCAGTGCTGCTGGAGACGATTTTCTCCGAAGTGTGCGGGACCGACGTGCACCTGCGCCACGGCCGGCTTTCGGGCGTGCCGTATCCGATTGTCCCGGGCCATGTTTCGGTCGGACGCGTCGTGGACGCCAACGGCGACGTGCGCGACGTCGACGGAACCCCGGTCACACCCGGCTCGGTGGTCACTTTCCTCGACGTCGCCGAGACCTGCTACAACTGCTGGTTCTGCTTGGTGGCCAAGACGCCCAATCGCTGCCCGTCGCGCCGGGTGTACGGCGTCACGTACTCGGCGGCGAATGGGCCGCTCGGTGGTTGGTCGCAGTACATCTACCTGAAGCCCGGCGTGAAGATCCTCAACGTGCCGGATTCGCTGTCGCCCGAACGGGTGATCGCCGGCGGCTGCGCACTTCCCACCGCGCTGCATGCGATCGATCGCGCGCAGATCCGTCTCGGCGACGTCGTGGTGATCCAGGGTGGCGGCCCAGTGGGCCTGAGCGCGGCGATTCTGGCACGGCTGTCCGGCGCGGGAGCCGTGTTCGTCGTCGACCAGCATCCGAACCGCTTGCAGATGGCGGAGGTTTTCGGGGCCGACGCAACGGTGAGACTCGACGCCGACGGGCCCGGCAGTCACGTCGACGCGGTGCTCGACGCGACGAACGGACGCGGAGCCGACGTCACGATCGAAGCCACCGGCGTGCCGGCCGCCGTCAAAGAGGGAGTTCGGATGACCCGCGACGGAGGCCGGTACTGCATTGTGGGGCACTACACCGATACCGGTGAAGTCAGTCTCAATCCCCATCTCGACATCAACCGCAAACACCTCGACATTCGGGGGGTCTGGGGGGTCGATTTCAGCCATTTCTACCGGATGATCGACGTGCTCACGCGCCACGGCGGAGATGTCGGCGGAGCCGGCTGGGAGCAAATGGTAAGTAGCCGCTATTCGCTCGACCAGGTAGATAGTGCTCTCACCGCCGTCGAATTCGGCAGCATCGTCAAAGGAATCATCCAACCGAACCCGACGACGGTGCCGTGAAAGACCAGCGAATCGCCGTCGTGGGCGGGGGGATCATGGCCGAAGCGATGATTGAGGCAATGCTGGCGCGCCACATCGTCGCGCCGCAGCAAATCGTCGTCTCGGATGTCGCCGAGCGCCGCCGCACGGTGTTGAGCGAGCAATTCGCGGTCCGGGTGACGCACGACAACCGGGCCGCGGTCGACGCCGCCACCGTCATCGTGTTGGCCGTCAAGCCGCAGGTGCTTCCTGCCGTGCTGCAGGAATTGCGGGGACACCTGCCTTCCGAAGCGCTGGTGATCAGCATCGTCGCAGGTGCAACGCTAGACACACTGGCTACGGGGCTGCGACACCGCCGGCTGGTGCGCGCGATGCCCAACACGCCGGCCCGGATCTCGATGGGTGCGACGGTGTGGGCGGCCAGCGAGGACGTCAGCGCCAATCAGCTGGAGCTCACACGGACCATCCTCGCGGCGACCGGCCTGGAGCTCATGGCGCCCAACGAAGGCTTCGTCGAGATGGCGACCGGCTTCACCGGTCCGGCGCCGGCCTTCATCTTCTTGCTGGTCGAGGCGCTGGTCGAGGCCGGCGTCAGCCTCGGGTTCACACATGAGCAGGCGCTGGCGCTCACTGTCCAGACGTTCCGAGGAAGCATCGAGTTGCTGACGCAAAGCGGTGAGCACCCCGCGGTGCTTCGCGGCCATGTGTCGAGTGCCGGCGGCGCGACCCTTGCGGGTCTGCATGAGCTGGAGAAAGCAGGTGTGCGCGCTGCCCTGTGGGAGGCGGTCTATGCGGCGCGCCGGCGCGCCCGGGAATTGGGTCAGGCCGAGCCGCCGCCGACGTAGATGGTCGCGCAGCGCTCGAGCGTAGGGTTTGACGGACGCTTTTGAGCCCGGGAAACCGTGGCATGACTGGCCGTTCGGTAGAACAGGATGTGCAATGAGCCCATACTTCGACGATCTGCACGTCGGCCAGGTATTCGACACGGCGCCGTCGATGACGCTCACTTCGGGTGTGGCAGCCGCGCACCAGGCGATCGTCGGTGACCGGCTCAGACTGCCTCTGGATGCACATCTTTCCTACGCGGTCACGGAATCCACTGCGGCGCTGGCGCATCCGCAGCTGGTGTGTGACGTGGCGATCGGGCAGTCGACGTTGGCCACCCACCACGTGAAGGCGAACCTGTTCTACCGGGGATTGGTGTTCCACCGGTTTCCGGTCATCGGCGACAGTTTGTTCACGCGCACGGAAGTGGTTGCGCTGCGCCAGAATTCACCTAAGCCAGGACGGCCGCCCACCGGCATGGCGGCACTGCGGATGACCACCATCGACCAGCTCGGCCAGCTGGTTCTGGACTTCTACCGCTGCGCAATGCTGCCGCTGAGCTCCGACGCCGACCCGGATCGGGACCCGCCCGCAGACGACTTGTCGACGATCGGTGCCGACGCGGTCGCGCTGACCCGAGCGACCGACGGTTGGGACGCCGACGCGTTCCGCGCCCGCGTACCGGGCCCGCATTTCGATCCCGGGTTGGCCGGCGCGGTGCTGCACAGCAGTGCGGACGTCGTTTCCAGCGCTCCGGAGCTGGCCCGCTTGACGTTGAATATCGCTGCGGTGCATCATGATTCACGCGTCAACGGACGACGGTTGGTATACGGCGGCCACACCATCGGGATAGCGTTGGCCCAAGCCACCCGGCTGCTGCCGAATGTGGCGACCGTGCTGGCCTGGGAGTCGTGCGACCACACCGGCCCCGTCTACGAGGGTGACACGCTGGTCAGCGAACTGCATGTGGAGTCCACCGAGCCACTGCCGCACAGCGGCGGTTTGCTGCGGCTACGTTCGTTGGTCACCGCAGTCGGCGACGACGAGCGTGCCGTGCTGGATTGGCGGTTCACCGCGCTGCAGTTCTAGCAGCCGCACCAAAGGCTCAGAGCGCGAACGCTTTTCGCAGTGCTTCGCATTGGCTTTCGAAGAACCTCTGCGCGACGGAGGTGCGTCTGGCGATGCGGTCGAAGCCGTGGAACGCGCCCTGCACCACCTCCAGATCACAGGGCACGCCTGCCTCGAGAAGCCGTTTGGCGTAGGCGATGTCTTCTTCGTAGAACAGGTCGACGGTCCCGGTGCCGATCCAGGCCGGCGGCAGTCCGGCGAGATCGGTCCGCCGTGCGGGAACGGCGACGTCTCGGTCCACGCCGCGCAGATAGGACTCCCACGCGAACCGGTTGGTGCGCTCGTTCCACAATCGATACAAGTGCGCCACAGAATGTTTCGCGACCGTCCGGTCGTCGAGCATCGGGTAACTCAGCAGTTGCAGCACCGGCCTGATCTCGCCGCGATCGCGAGTGACGAAAGCCAGCGCCGCCGCGAGGCCGCCGCCGCCACTTTCGCCCGCGATCGCGATGCGGCTGGCGTCGACGGACGGCAGCGACGCCAGCCATCGCAGGGCCGCATAGCAGTCCTGCACCCCGGCCGGATAAGGGTTTTCGGGCGCGAGCCGGTACTGGGGCGCGGCGACCGTGATGCCCAATGTGCGGCTGAGCCGCAGGCAGAAGTCGTCGCTGTGTTTGGGTCTGCCCATGACATATCCGCCGCCGTGAATCCACAACACCGCAGGTGTCGGGCCGCTGGCGGCGCCCTCGGGCCGATACAGCCGGACCTTACGGCCCGATGTCAGTGTCAGCACCTCAACGTGCTGCGATTTGTCCGGCAGGCACTGCTCCAACACACGCATGAGCCACAACGTTCTCGGCGTCACCGCGGTGGGCGGCAGAAATCGTGCTATCCAGCGCAATTCGGGGTGAAAGCCGTCGTCACGGGCCATAACCCAGGTGCCTTTCCTCGAGAACCGCCGAGTCGAACGCAGCGCTCACAAATAAAGGAAGCTAGCGCACAGCCGAGAATGCCGTTTCCAACGGACCCCGCGGGGGTACGGTGAGGCAATGGTTTCCCAGCATCCGGGGCGTCGCACGCCGAGTCTGCAGTCCCGGGCAGAGTGGTTCTTCCGCGCAAGTCCTGGCGATTATCTGCTGGCCCTCAGCGAGATGTACGCAGGATTACCGCTGGTCGGCAAGTATTTCGAGCCCTTCGGTGGGCTCGCCGCCATGGGGGTGTGGGGGTATCGGCACGCGCCGGACTTCGTCACCGCAGCGATCCGCAGCCGCAATCGCGCCGCTGCAGAGCAGCGCCGGCAACACCGGATGATGACCCACGAGGTGGCAGCCGCCGCGCTGAAGGACTTCGTGTCCCCCGAGCGGCAGAAGGTCGAGTTCCCGCAGCCGGATCGGGTCGCCCCGGTGCTGCGGGGTCTCTCGCAGCGGCGTCGCTACCTGCACAGAAGCACGGTTCGGTACGGCGACGCGCCGGGCCAGGTGCTCGACGTGTGGCGCCGGCCGGATGTGTCCGGACCTGCGCCGGTGCTGGTGTTCGTGCCGGGCGGTGCGTGGGTGCACGGCAGCCGGCTGCTGCAGGGATACACGCTGCTCAGCCACCTCGCGGAGCAGGGCTGGGTCTGCCTGTCGATCGACTACCGGGTGTCGCCGCATCACCGCTGGCCGCGGCATATCGCCGACGTGAAGGCGGCGATCGCGTGGGCGCGCGCCAACGTCGACCGGTTCGGCGGCGACCGGGAGTTCGTCACGATCGCCGGCTGTTCGGCCGGCGGCCATCTGGCGGCGCTCGCCGGCCTGACCCACGACGACACCGAATTCCACATGGAGCTGTCCTCAGATGCCGACACGTCCGTCGACGCCGTGGTGGGCATCTATGGCCGCTACGACTGGGTGGACCGCTCCACCCCGGAACGCGACCGCTTCGTCGACTTCCTGGAACGCGTCGTCGTCAAGAAACGGCTGGCCAAGCACCCCGACCTGTTCCTCAAAGCGTCGCCGATCGCCCGGGTGCGCCCCGACGCGCCGCCGTTCTTGGTGGTGCACGGCTCGGGCGACAGCGTGATCCCGGTCGAACAGGCTCGCGCGTTCGTCGGAAAGCTGCGCGGCGTGTCGCGTTCGACGGTCGGCTACCTGGAGTTGCCGGGCGCCAGCCACGGCTTCGACATGATCGACGGTGCCCGCACTGGATCCGTGGCCACCGTCATCGGGTTGTTCCTCAACGAGATTCACCGAAGCTATCTGCAGAGCAGGGCCAAAGAAGTCATCTAGCTACGACACCCGTCGGGTCGACCTTGAAAGAGGTGGGCTGTGAAACGGCTCAACGGCTGGGACGCCATGCTGTTGTACAGCGAGACGGCCAACATCCACACGCACACGTTGAAAATCGGCGTGATCGACGCGTCAGACTTCGACGGCGAATTCACCTTCGAACTGTTCCGGCGCACACTGCGCCGCCGCCTGCATCTGCTCGAACCGTTGCGCTACAAGCTCGTCGACATTCCGTTCAAACTGCATCACCCGATGTGGATGGAGAAGGCGGAGATCGACCTGAACCATCACCTGCGCCGGGTGCGGGTGGCTTCGCCCGGTGGGCGCCGCGAACTCGACGAGGTGATCGGCGAGATCGCGAGCACCCCGCTGGATCGTAGCCGGCCGTTGTGGCAGATGTACTTCGTCGAGGGCATGGCCGAAAACCGGTTCGCCGTGGTGGGCAAGGTTCATCACGCGCTGGCTGACGGGGTTGCGTCGGCGAACTTGATGGCCAAGGCGATGGACCTGAAGGGGCCGATCCAAGACGAGCGCGACCTCTACGCCACCAACTCGGCACCGTCCACCAGTGAATTGCTTTCGGCCGCGTGGCGTGACCACCTGCAACAGTTCGGCAAGCTGCCAAGGCTGGCGAAGGAGACCGCCGCGGGCATCGGACGGGTACGCAGACGCGCCAGGGAGCGCGGGGAGCACCCTGAGCTGGCCAAGCCGTTCTCGCCGCCGCCGACATTCATCAACCATGTGGTGTCACCGGGCCGCCGGTTCGCCACCGCTACGCTCGCGCTCTCCGACGTCAAGCAGACCAGCAAGCAGCTCGGCATCACGATCAACGATCTGGTGCTGGCCACCGCGGCCGGCGCCCTGCGCGAGCTGTTGCTGCGGTACGACGGCCGCGCGGACGCCCCGCTGATTGCGTCGGTGCCGGCCGCGCTCGATACGTCGCCGGATCGATTGACGGGCAACGAGTTTCTGGGAATGAACGTCTCGCTGCCGGTACACGTCGACGATCCGCTGGAGCGGGTGCGGCTGACCGCGCTGTCGGCTGGCATCGCCAAAGAGGAGTTCCGTCTGCTCGGCTCGGATGTGGTGGCGCAATGGGCGGCGTACCTGCCACCCACCCTCGGTCCGCCGGTGTTCCGTTGGCTGTCCAAACGTGAAGCGCAGAGCAGGCTGCTGAATCTGCCGATCTCCAACGTGGCGGGCCCGCGCGAGCGCGGCCGCATCGGTGGCGCCACCGTCAGCGAAATCTATTCGGTGGGACCACTGGTCGCAGGCAGCGGGATGAACATCACCGTGTGGAGCTATGTCGACCAGCTCAACATCTCTGTGCTCACCGACGACGTCACCTTGGACGATCCGCACGAGGCCACAGCCGCGATGGTGCATTCCTTCGCTGAAATACGAGCTGCGGCAGGGCTTTCCAGCGAGCTCACACCGGTGGAGACGGCGATGGCGCCGGCCCGGGTGGGATGAGGTCGGCAGAAGCGCTACCGCGCCGGCTGAGCCGTGCGAGCAGACACCAACTCGCACAATCCAGCCGGTGATAAGGCGATTCCGCGTCTGCTCGCCGCAGCTACCTCAGCTATGGTCCTCGCGGGTTTTGACGTACACCCAGGACAGGAAGTTCGCCACCGCGTCGGCGGTTTGATGCGCCCGCGCAGACCCGTACATCTCGAAGGCGTGCTGAGCGTGCGGCAATTCCGCGTAGAGCACCGGGCGCTTTGCCACGTCACGTAGTTCGTGCACGAAGTCGCGGGCCTCCTGCACAGGGATCAGCGTGTCGTCGCGCCCGTGCAGCACGAAAAAGGGCGGCGCATCGGAGTGCACGCGGGTGATCGACGACGCGTCGACGTAGACCTGCCGGTGCTCGCGGTAGCTCTTCTTCACCACGAATTTCTCCAGCAGCCGGACGAATTCGCGGCGATCCCGGCCCTCGATCGAATACCAGTCGTAGCGGCCGTAGATCGGTACCGCCGCTGCTACCGAGGTGTCGGCCTCCTCGAAGCCCGGCTGCCACACCGGGTCGTTGGGCGTCAGCGCGGCCAGCGAAGCCAGATGCCCGCCGGCCGAACCGCCCGTGATTGCAACGAAATTCGGATCGCCGCCGAACTCCGCGATGTGCTCCTTGACCCATGCCAGGCCACGCTTGACGTCCACGATGTGGTCCGGCCAGGTGTGCAGCGGCGACACACGGTAGCCCAGCGACACGCAGATCCAGCCGCGGTCGGCCATGTGGCTCAACAATGGATAAGCCTGCGGCCGGCGCATCCCGATCATCCACCCACCGCCCGGAACCTGAACCAGCACAGGCGCTTTCCCGTCCCGTGGTAGATCACGCTTGCGCCAGACGTCGGCGACGTTCGCCCGGTGCGGGCCGTACCGCACGACGTTGTCGCGTGCGACGTAGCGACGACGGATCTGACTGGTGCGCAGCGCGCCCGCCGGCCGCCCGGAGCGCGACGGCGTCGTCGGCAGCGACGACACCACTTCTGGATAGTCGTCGCCGAGCCCGTCGCGCAACGCCGATTGCAGTACCGGACCCGGTGTCGTCACGTTGCGCCGGTAGACCACCGCCAGCACGGCCCACGAAACAACGGTCAACGCCAGCGCGATCTTTCCGCGCCGCCCGCCGAAGTCGCCCCGGCGCCCGCGCCGGATCGCGTCGAGGGCCGACCCGGCCAGAAACAGCTGCGGCAGCTCCGAGGTGTGCCAGCCGAACCAGAACACGACCACGCTGCTGAAGCCGGTGCGTCGCAGGGGCGTCAACCCGTTGAGCGCGTTGATCGTCTCCACGGCCGCACGCACAAGTGGGCGCGGCCGCCGCAGGCGCCGTAACCAGTCAGCCATCGTCTACCCGATGATCGGCAGCCGGCGTTCACGTCCAAGGCGGTCCAGCGCTCGCTGCATCACCTCGCGGACGTGGGCGTCGACTTCGTCGATGTCGGGGTCGTCGCCGAACTCCGCGGCGATGTCGATTGGCTCGAGCACCTGCGTGACGATCTTGGTGGGCAGCGGCAGGTTCGGCGGAAAGACACCGAAAAGGCTTACGCCGAACGGGAATCCGATCGACACCGGCATGATCTTGGTGCGCGCCGCCCGGGTGATCGGGCCGAGCGCCTTGGCCAGTGCCGTTCCGCGGGCCAAGAACAGCTGGCTTTCCTGTCCGCCGATCGACACGGTGGGGACAATCGGCACGCCGGCTTCAATTGCGGTGCGCACGTAGCCTTTACGGCCGTCGAAGTCGATCACGTTCTCCCACACCGTGGGTCGCATCGCGTCGTAGTCGCCGCCGGGGAACACCACCACCAGATGACCCGACCGCAGTGCCTCGGCGGCGTTCTCCCGGTTCGCCCGAATGAAGCCGGTGCGCAGCAGCGCGTTGGCCACCGGCCCGAAGAACAGCATGTCGTGGCTGAGCGTGTGGATCGGCCGGTCGTAGCCGAACTTCTCGTAGAACTCGACGGCCAGGATCGGCACGTCCATCGCGAACTGACCGCCGGAGTGGTTGGACACCAGCAGCGCTCCGCCGGCGGGCGGAATGTTGTCCAGGCCGCGCACCTCGGTCCTGAAGTACCGGCGCAGCAGCGGCCGCAGGATGCCGACGACACGCTCGGTGAACTCGGGATCCCACTTTTCGATCTCGGCACGGTCGACGTCGGCGTCTGCCATGGTCGAATCCTACCGACGGGCCGTGGAGTAGTTTCAGGTACTCATGAGCGAATCGTCAGCCGAATCGTCAGCCCCCGTCCTCGTCGAGCAGCGCGACCGCATCCTGCTGATCACCATCAACCGGCCGGAAGCCAAGAATGCGGTCAACGCGGCCGTGAGCCGCGGTCTGGCCGACGCGATGGACCGCCTCGACGGTGACGCCGGCCTGTCGGTGGGGGTGCTGACCGGTGCGGGCGGCTCGTTCAGCGCGGGCATGGATCTCAAGGCGTTCGCCCGCGGCGAGAACGTCGTCGTCGAGGGCCGCGGCATGGGCTTCACCGAACGCCCGCCAGCCAAGCCGCTGATCGCGGCCGTCGAGGGCTACTGCCTGGCCGGCGGCTGCGAGCTCGCGCTGGCGACCGACCTGATCGTGGCGGCCAACAATTCCGCCTTCGGCATCCCGGAGGTCAAGCGCGGGCTGGTCGCGGGGGGCGGCGGGCTGCTGCGGCTGCCGCAGCGCATCCCGTATGCGATCGCGATGGAGCTCGCGCTGACCGGCGACAACCTGCCCGCCGACCGGGCGCACGCGCTGGGACTGGTCAACGTGCTGACCGAACCGGGTAAGGCGCTGGACGGTGCGCTGGCGCTGGCGGAGAAGATCACCGCCAACGGCCCGCTCGCCGTGGCCGCGACCAAGCGCATCATCGTCGAGTCCCGAGGCTGGAGTCCCGACGAGATGTGGCGTGAGCAGACCAAGATCCTGATGCCGGTGTTCGCGTCGAACGACGCCAAGGAGGGGGCGATCGCGTTCGCCGAGAAGCGCGCGCCGCGCTGGACCGGATCCTGAGCGCGCCCATGTCGCCGATCGAGGTGACCCGCGGCCTGCTCAACCGCAACGCGGATGTGCGGCACGGGTACCTCGACGTCCTCGGCGAATCGGTGAGCTCGCCTGCGCCGACGTTCGCCCAGCGTGCGATGAACAGCCGGTTCGTCGCGGGCGTCTACGAGCGAGTGTGGCGGCCGCTGTCGTTCTACGTCGCAAGCGGTGTCACCACGGGCGCCGAGCTACGCCGCGCCCGTGACGACCTGCGGCCCGTCGGCGCCGCCAAGCTGCTCGATGTGGCTTGCGGCCCAGGCAATTTCACGCGCCGTCTGGCCGACGAGCTGGCGGACGGTGGGATCGCGATCGGGCTGGACATCTCCGAGCCGATGCTCACGCGGGCCGTGGTCGACAACAGCGGCCCGCGCACCTGCTACGTGCGCGCCGACGCGCGGGACCTGCCGTTCGACGACGCAACCTTCGACGCGGTGTGTTGCTTCGGCGCCCTGTACTTGATGCCCGAGCCGCTGCGCGTCGCGCAGGACATGGTGCGCGTGCTGGCGCCCGGTGGCCGCATCGCGATCCTCACCAGTTGCCGCAGCACGGTGGCGCCGGTGCGGCTGGTGACCGCACCGCTGGCCGACGCCGTGGGCCTGCGCATGTTCGACGAGCGCGAGTTCGTCGACTTGTTCACCGAGGCGGGCCTGACCGACGTCCGCCAGGAGACCCAGCGGGTGCTGCAGTACGTCACCGCCACCAAACCGGCCAAACCCCCCTGCTGACGGTCGAGCGATGTCAACCATCTACTTCACCGGCTCGAGCCTCGACGGGTTCATCGTCGACGAACACGACAGCCTGGACTGGTTGACGTCGCGCGACATCGACCCGGCCGGCCCGTACGGCTACGAAGCGTTCATCCGGTCGGTCGGTGCGCTGGTCATGGGTGCGACCCAGGCCGCCGGATACAAGGACGTGTGGATCGTCGGCGGCGGCGAGGCGGCGGCGCAATTCGTCGAAGCGGGGCTTGTCGACGAACTGGTGGTCAGCTTCGCCCCGTGCACGCTCGGCCGCGGCGGGCGGCTGTTGCCCACGGCTTCGGAGTGGTCGCTGGTGGAATCCGGGGTCAACGGCGACTTCGTCTACGCGCGG
The DNA here is from genome assembly GCF_059812855.1 of Mycobacterium sp. NGS35. Lineage (NCBI taxonomy): Bacteria > Bacillati > Actinomycetota > Actinomycetes > Mycobacteriales > Mycobacteriaceae > Mycobacterium > Mycobacterium sp. NGS35. Next base: position 7,625 of record NZ_JCALDL010000009.1, on the reverse strand, counting down.
TGGCGAAAGCTACCGTTAAGAAACCGTTAGAACTGGTTCCGCGGTGGTCAGCACCCGGGTGCTCGACGTGATCCGCGCTACACTCACCGCAGGTTGAGATCACAGCCTCCGTGAAAGCGCTGCGCGGCGGATAATTTACCTGTTGTTCAATTAGAGCCCTTGCGCGCCAGGCGTTTTCGACAAGATCAGCGACAGACTCGACGAGGGTACGTCAATGACTGCTGTGCATACCGATACCAGGTCTGACGCGCCGCATGGCACATCAGTAATCGATTGTGGCCGTGCGTATTTGACGGCCCAGATCTACAGCTGGCTGACTGTCATCACCATCAGCGGCGAGATCGACGCCACCAATGCCGACGTACTGCGTCACCGGGTGATCGCGCTGATACCCCAGGACGGCGCGCTCATCGTCGACATGGTCGACACGGATTTCATCGGCGTCGACGGACTGCGCGCCCTGTTCGCGTGGAACGTCGAGTCCATGCGCACCGACACCCGATGGGCGGTCATCGGCAGCCACGCCGTGCACCGGCTGCTGCGGGTCGGCGACCGCGACCAGTTGGTTCCCGCCGTGCGGTCGGCGACCGAGGCGCTGCAGCGGGTCCGCCGCTCGCGTCGTGACCCGCGGCCGTTGCGCCTGGTCACCTAGCGCGGGTTACGCTCGGTTCGGCTCTTCACGCGAAGCACCTCAAACCGGCGCTTCGCGCGACTACGGAAGGTGCCGGGCATGGGTCACTACAAGAGCAATGTGCGCGACCTCGAGTTCAATCTCTTCGAGGTCCTCGAGCTCGACAAGGCACTGGCCGGCGGAGGATTCGGCGACCTCGACGGCGAGTCGGTGCGCCAGATGCTTGCCGAAGCGTCGCGGTTGGCCGAGGGTCCGGTGGCCGAGTCGTTCGCCGAAGCCGACCGTCATCCTCCGACGTTCGACGTCGCCGAGCACGCCGTGCGGCTGCCGGAACCATTCAAGCAGTCGCTGCGGGCCTGGCAGCAGGGTGAGTGGTTCCGGGTCGGGCTCGACGAACACGTCGGTGGCGTGCCCGCGCCGGCGATGGTGGCGTGGGCGATCAACGAGTTCGTCTTGGGCGCCAACCCCGCGGTGTTCATGTACATGGCCGGCCCGATCATGGCCAACATCGTCTACCACATAGGCAACGAGCAGCAGCGGCACTGGGCCAAGCTCGCCATCGAGCGCAACTGGGGCGCCACGATGGTGCTCACCGAACCGGATGCGGGCTCCGACGTCGGGGCCGGCCGCACCAAGGCTTCCCAGCAGCCGGACGGCACCTGGCACATCGACGGAGTGAAGCGGTTCATCACCAACGGGGACACCGACGACCTGTTCGAAAACATCCAGCACCTGGTGCTGGCCCGGCCCGAGGGCGCAGGCCCGGGCACAAAGGGGCTGAGCCTGTTCTACGTGCCGAAGTTCCTCTTCGATCCGCAGACCGGAGAGCCGGGCGAGCGCAACGGCGTCTACGTCACCGGCCTGGAGCACAAGATGGGGCTGAAGGCGTCGGCCACGTGTGAACTGACCTTCGGTCAGCACGGCAAACCTGCGGTCGGTTATCTGGTCGGCGACACCCACAACGGCATCGCGCAGATGTTCCGAGTCATCGAGTACGCGCGAATGTTCGTGGGGACCAAGGCAATTGCGACCCTGTCCACCGGTTACCTCAACGCTCTCGACTACGCCAAGACCCGGGTACAGGGCGCGGACATGACTCAGATGACCGACAAGACCGCGCCTCGGGTGACGATCATCCACCATCCCGACGTGCGTCGTGCCTTGATGACCCAGAAGGCCTACGCGGAGGGGTTGCGGGCGCTGTACCTGTACACCGCCGCGCATCAGGATCCGGCAGTGGCCGCAGTGGTGTCCGGAGCCGACGCCGAGCTGGCCGAGCGGGTCAACGATCTGCTGTTGCCGATCGTCAAGGGCGTCGGCTCCGAACGCGCATACGAAATTCTGACCGAGTCGCTGCAGACGCTGGGCGGCTCCGGCTTCCTGCAGGACTACCCGATCGAGCAGTACATCCGCGACAGCAAGATCGACAGCCTCTATGAAGGCACCACCGCGATCCAGGCGCAGGACTTCTTCTTTCGCAAGATCGCGCGCGACCACGGCGTCGCGCTGCAGCACGTCGTGAGCCGCATCCAGAAGTTCCTCGACGACGACGGGGCGCGTCAGGAGCTGGCCGAGAGCCGGACACTGCTGGCCACTGCGGTCACCGATCTGCAGGGCATGGCCGCCGCACTCACCGGCTATCTGATCGAGTCTCAGAACAATGCGCGAGAGCTGTATCGCGTGGGTCTGGAGTCGGTGAAATTCCTGCTGTCGGTGGGGGACCTGCTCATCGGGTGGCTGCTGTTGTGGCAGGCCGAGATTGCGCTGCAGGCCCTCGACGGCGACCCCGACGAGGGTGACCGCGCGTTCTACCTCGGCAAGGTTGCGGTCGCGAAGTTCTTCGCCAAGAACGTGCTGCCGCGGCTGTCCGCCGAGCGCAGCATCGTCGAGAACGTGGACCTGACGATCATGGAGATGCGCGAGGAATCGTTCTAGCGCGACGGGCAGCACGCAGAGATATCGTGACCCTCGTCAACACTGCGTTAGCCAAGGGAGCACGCCAATGAAGGTGATTTCATCCATCGACGACGCCGTCGGTCTGGTCGGCCAGGAGCTTGGTGTCGGCGAGTGGAAAGAGATCGACCAGAAGCGCATCGACGCGTTCGCCGACGTCACCGAGGACCACCAGTGGATCCACATCGACGTCGAGCGTGCCAAGACCGAAAGTCCTTACGGCACAACGATTGCGCACGGCTTCCTCACGCTGTCGATGATTCCGGCGATGAGCAAGGACAACTTCCGCGTCGAGAACGCCAAGATGGCAATCAACTACGGGCTCAACAAGGTTCGCTTTCTGGCGGCTGTCCCGTCGGGTGGCCGGATCCGGGCCCGCTCCGAGCTCGTCGACGCCGCCAAGGTGGGCGACAGCATGGTCAACCTAACGGTGAAGCACACGATCGAACTCGACGGCTCCGACAAGCCGGCGGCGGTGGCGGAGACCATCGTGCGGGTGATCTTCTAGCTCACCTTTTCTCGCGAGCAGACGCGGAATCGCATCACCAATACCCGGGAGCGTGCGATTGAGCGTCTGCTCGCGGTAAAGACGCGAGCTACTCGACCGTGTAGCCCATCGGCAGCAGGACGCTCTTGAGCTGGCAGAAGTGCTCGACGCCCTCAGGGCCGTTCTCGCGACCGATACCGGAGTTCTTGTAGCCGCCGAACGGTGAGCCCGGATCGAAGGCGTACCAGTTGATTCCGTAGGTACCGGTGCGGATCTTCTGCGAGATCTCGATGCCCTTGGGCACGTCGGTGGTCCACACGCTGCCGGCCAGCCCGTAGACCGAGTCGTTGGCGATCTTGATCGCGTCCTCTTCGGTGTCGTAAGGGATGATCGAGAGCACGGGTCCGAAGATCTCCTCCTGGGCGATCGTCATCTTGTTGTCGACGTCGGCGAAAACCGTTGGCTGCACGAAGTAGCCGCTGTCCAGCCCCTCCGGTCGGCCGCCGCCGCACACCAGCCGCGCGCCCTCCTCGATGCCCTTGGCGATGTAGCCCTCGACGCGCTGGCGCTGCTTCTCACTGATCAGCGGGCCGATCTGCACCGCCGGGTCCGACGGCAGACCCACCGGCAACGCCTCGACGAAAGTCTTGACCGCGTCGACGATTTCGTCGTAGCGCGACCGCGGTGCCAGGATCCGCGTCTGGTTCACGCAACCCTGTCCGGCGTTCATGATCCCGGAGAACACCATCATCGGCACCGCCGAGGCGAGGTCCACGTCCTCGAGCACGATCGCCGCCGACTTGCCGCCCAGCTCCAGCGTGCAAGGCTTGAGCATCTCGGCCGCACGCTTGCCCACCTCCTTGCCTACCGCGGAACTGCCGGTGAACGTGAACGCGTCGATGTCGGAATTCGCGGTCAGGGCCTGGCCGGTTTCGATCCCGCCGGGCACCACCGACAGCACCCCTTCGGGCAGGCCGGCCTCGGCGAACACCTCTGCAAGTGCGTTGGCGCTCAACGGTGTTTCCGCGGCGGGCTTGAGCACCACGGTGCAACCGGCCAGCAGCGCAGGGCCGAGTTTGTTGACCGCCAGGAACAGCGGCACGTTCCAGGCGATGATCGCCCCGACCACGCCCATCGGCTCGCGGGTGACGATCGACTGGCCGTAGGCGCCGTTGCGGATTTCCTTCCACGCCACCTTGTCCGCGCCGGTGGCGAAGAAGTTGAGCGCGCCCAGTGAGCCGGCCCAGTGCATCGTCTCGATGATGGTGACGGGTTGTCCCGTCTCGCAGGTCAGCAGATAGGTGAAGTAGTCCTTGCGGTCTTCGAGCAGCTTGGTCGCGGCCTGGATCACCGCTGCGCGTTCGGCCGGAGGGGTCGACGGCCACGGGCCAGAGTCGAACGCCGCGCGGGCGGCAGCTACGGCCGCATCCACATCGGCTGCCGCCGCGTGCGGCACCTTGCCCACCAGCTCGCCGGTCGCGGGGGAATGGACCTCGATCACCTCGGCAGTCGACGGTGCCGTCCACTTGCCGCCGATGAACAACTTGTCCCACTCGGTCTTGTACTGCGCGGTCATCTCTCTCCTGTGTCCTCGAGGGCCTGGGTCAGTGCCTTGAAAGCGTTGGCGCGCAACGGGCTTCGGATCTTTTCAATCGCATGCTCCAGCGCGGCGAACACGATGTAGAAGCCGAGGTGCTCAGGCTCATGCCCAGTGACGTCGGCGTAGGTGGCGGCGACCTCGTCGGGCCGCAGAAAGTCGGGAAGGCCGGGCCGCGCTGCCGCATACGCCAGCTCGTCGACGAACTGGTGGTGGAACACCAGCGCGCCCAAGTCCAACTCCCGCGGGCCCAGCGTCGCGCGCTCCCAGTTCGTCAGCGCCACCGGCGTGAAATCGCGGTAGGTGATGTTGTCGATCCGCGCGTCGCCCCACACCAGCACCGGCGTCCGCTCGACGGGCCAGTGCTCGCGCAGCCACCCGAATCCGCGCTCGATCAGCGGAGCGCGAAGACCCCGCGACGCGACGGACTCGTAGCGCTCGGCGGTGCGCCGCACGATCGTGGCCAACGCCGATTCGCCGCGACGGCGCCGGTCCAAGAACGTGAAGTCGGCGGGCGCGGCGGTGTGGACGCGCGCCAGCTGCTCGACCGTCGCTCGTTGCATGCGGGCGCGTTCGGCGGGGCTTGCATCGGTGATCCACGAGGCGAAGGTGTACGGCGTCTCGTACCTAGCCGTCGTGAGTCCGTCGACGCGGGCCGTCACAAAGAACGGCGCGCCCAGCAGGGTCGGGTCGTCTTCGTACCACAGCGCTGGGGGCACCGCCGGCCGTGACAGCTGCGTGCCCAGCCGGCGCAGCGTGAGGTATTGCAAGCGTGTCTCGAAGTCGCCAACCGCCCCGAGGCGCACCACCAGCCGGTGGGCTTCTCCGCCCCAGCCGGCGTCCACCAGCACCGTGCGTTCGGCCGACAGCGCCGCCACAGCCACCGCCGCGTCGGCCTGCCGAGCGGCCAGCCACTGTTCGAAGACCTCGCGTAGTGACGTGGTGAGTGTGGACGGCACTGTCATGGTGTGGCCCACATTACCCAGCCGCGGGCCAAACGAGAACCTGTTCCAGTCCTGCCGCCGTCACGGCGTCAGGACCAGCACCAGATTGCTCACCACGAACTCGCGCAGCACCGGCACGGACGTCATCCACCACGCCCATCGTGGGTGGTAGCGGGGGAAAGCGGCGGCCAGTGTGCCCGTCGATCGCGCCCAGCGCAGACCGTCGGCCACCGAGACGTCGAACAGCGACGACCCGTAGTAATTCTTCGGTGTGCGACCGTGCTTGCGGATGTAGCGGCGCGCGGCGCGCTCGCCGCCGAGGTAGTGCGTCAGCCCCATCTCGTGGCCGCCGAACGGGCCGAGCCACACCGTGTAGGACAGCACCGCGAGGCCGCCGGGCCGCGTCACGCGCAGCATCTCGGCGCCGAGTCGCCATGGCTGCGGGACGTGTTCGGCGACGTTGGACGACAGGCAGATGTCGACGCTGTCGTCGGCGAAGGGCAGGGCCATCCCGGACGCGCGGACGAATGTGCCGCCGCCGTCCCCGCGAGGGGCTGTGTGCATTTCGGCGGGATCAGGCTCGACGCCCAGATACCGCACGCCACGCTCGGCGAACGTTGACGCGAAGTAGCCGGGGCCGCCGCCGACGTCCAGCAGCAACCGGCCCGCCGCCGGCTCGGCGTGCAGCCCGCGCCACAAATCGTCGACAAGCGCTGCGGTGTCGGCCGCCAGCGCGCCGTAGAAGCGGTCGGGGTCACGCTGCTCGTAGCGGAATTCGGTCAGCAGTCGCAGCGACCGCCGCAGCGTGGCGCGTTTGGCGAAGACGTCGGTCGGCGGCATCGCGCTGAGGCTACGCTGAACCGGATGTCGTCCGCCGCTGACCAATCCGGACGCGTCGGCTCGGTGCTGATGCTGTGCTGGCGCGACGTCGGGCATCCGCAGGGTGGGGGCAGCGAGACCTATCTGCAACGCATCGGTGCGCACCTTGCCGCCGACGGGATCGCGGTGACGTTGCGCACGGCGCGCTACCCCGGCGCCACGCGCGACGAGGTGGTCGAGGGGGTGCGCATCAACCGCGGCGGCGGACGCTACAGCGTGTACCTGTGGGCGCTGCTGGCGATGATCGGCGCCCGCCTGGGTGTCGGTCCGCTGCGCGGGGTGAGGCCCGACGTCGTGATCGACACGCAGAACGGATGGCCGTTCTTCGCCCGGCTGGTGTTCGGCCGGAGAGCGATGGTGCTGGTGCACCACTGTCACCGCGAGCAGTGGCCGCTGGCCGGCCCGGTGATGGGGCGGCTGGGCTGGTTCTGCGAGTCGACGGTATCGCCGCGGGCGCATCGGCGTAATCAATACGTCACGGTGTCGCTGCCGTCGGCGCGTGACCTGACCGACCTCGGCGTCGACGCCGGCCGGATTGCCGTGGTGCGCAACGGCCTTGACCCGCTTCCGCCCGGCCCGCAAGCGCCGCGCTCGTCGGCGCCGCGGGTGGTGGTGCTGTCAAGGCTGGTGCCGCACAAGCACATCGAGGACGCGCTGGAAGCGATTGCAGTGCTGCGTGGCCGGATCCCGGGCCTGCATCTGGACGTCGTGGGCGGCGGTTGGTGGCAGGACCGGCTCGTGGCCCGTGCGGCGCGGCTGGGCATCGCCGATTCGGTGACGTTTCGCGGGCATGTCTGCGATGCCGCCAAACATGTTCTGCTGCAGCAGGCTTGGGTGCATGTGCTGCCCTCGCGGAAGGAGGGCTGGGGGCTGGCAGTCACGGAGGCGGCTCAGCATGGGGTGCCGACGATCGGCTACCGCGCATCCGGCGGCCTCACGGACTCGGTTGTCGACGGCGTCACCGGCGTGCTGGTGGACGACCGCGACGAGCTGGTGATGCGGCTCGAGGAGTTGCTCACCGATCCGCTGCTGCGTGACGAGCTCGGGCGCAAAGCGCAGGCGCGCAGCCTCGAATTCTCCTGGCGCCAAAGCGCCGACGCGATGCGGGCAGTGCTGGAGTCGGTGGTCGCGGGT
>NZ_JCALDL010000008.1:0-198471 GCF_059812855.1 Mycobacterium sp. NGS35 | reverse complement strand
CCCCCCCCCCCCCCCCCCCCCCCCACCCACATCAGGCGCCGATGTGCCGGACCATCGCGGGGCGCCGGTCGGGAGGGACTAAGCGAGGTGAGCTATGGCCGATTAGCCGGGAGTCTGGAGATGTTTCGACGAGCGGGCGGATCGTCGGGTAACTGGGGCTCTTGCGCTCGTATCGCTCACAAGACCACGAGCAGCCACTCGGTGACCACCGCGACGAAGGCTCCGAACGCTGCGGCTGACGCTCCGATGCCGAACGTTCTCGTACGTTTCGACCAGGCCGTCGCGAGCGCCAGAAGTGATGGAAACACCCACGCATATGGCCAGAACCAGATGCCGCACAGGATCAGCGACCACGTGCCCACCAACAATCCGAGGAGAAGCGGCCGCTCCCGCTTCTGTATGGATATGGGAGACCGGGGCGGAGATCGCCGAGATGGCGTCATGACTTAGAAACCCAGCAGGAGCCACTCGGTTAGCAGCGCGACGAATGCTCCGAACGCCGCAGCCGAGCAGCCGAGTGCGAAGGTCCGAAGGCGTTCAAACCAAATCGTTGCACCTGCAAGTACCGCCGGGATAAACGGTGCGAGCGGCAAAAACGCCAATCCGAACACGGCCAGCGACCAGGTGCCGACTAGAAGTCCGAGAAGTAGAAAGACCGGACTATGTGGGCGTTTCGAGCCGTCGGCAGCTGAAAATGACATCAGAAAATCCAGTTCACGAGCGTAAGCAGGCCGGCCAGTAGCAAGACCGCCACACCTGTGTTGGGGGCAATCGCCAGCGCAATCCCCGCGCTACGGAACAGGGAGCGGCGCGCGAATGCGGCGGTAATCGCGCCGATTGCGGTGAACAACAGCCAGGCGATAGCGATCATGGACCACGCAACGAACGGCGAGGGCGGTCCCGACTTGGCGAATATTGTCAGACGAACAACGATAGCCCACATAATTCCGCCAAGCGCCGCACCAGCGAAAGTTGCGGGCAGCCAGACGATTTCGCCTCTGTGATGCGTCACGGAAGCTACCTACCGAGAATGGCCACAGTCGGCGGTTTAACCGGTGAGCCCAGTTGGGTCGTCGGCGGAATGAGGGGGAATTGGGTGTCGTAGCCATAGAAGCGGGGGACCAACGCTTGGTCACCGACTTGCTGGTCGCGGATTAGTCCCAACATCGGTCCCCACTCGTCGTCTATGTCTGGATATACCTGTGCCATCGTCGTTGTCGTGCTTATGGTCATTGAGTCCCTGAGTTGCATGCGTTCGTTGTAAACCTCCAAGGCCGGAAATGCCGTCGCAGTGCCGCCGATTGTCGGCCCTGACGAGCCGGGCTGCACCGCGAGTATGCCTTTCACGGCGACGGTCGCCTTGGCAAGGTTCTCGCCGCCCGGCGAGAATGGATCCGCGGCCGCATACCGGAGGTACACCGTCCCATCCCGCAATTGCGCAACATTGACTTGTGGTGAGCCGGCTTGGATCTCACCAGTGTCGAGATTGATTGACGGGTTCTGCCGTGCCACCACGAGTCCGTTCTCGTAGTCGATTAAAAAGGACACACGCGAATTCTCCGGAAGGGCGCCCGGATCGAAGCCGCGGTTGTCGCCAACGTTGCGGTCGACCAGATTGGGGATTGTGAAGTTCGGTGCCAAGACAGAGTCGCTCGGTATGAACAGATTGCCGCGAACGATGCCCTGGCCGGGAACGGGGTTGATCCGACCGACGACCACGTTCGACACGGCGCCACGGTTCTTGGGGTCGTAGGTGTGGGGGTCGAGGACGCCGGCCGTATGCCAATCGGCCAATGACTCAGGTTCGCGACCGAAAACCTGCTTGAAGGCTTCGATCTGGTTCTGCAACCGGGCCGGCGCCTGTTCCGGCGGCCCTGGCATGACCGGTATCGGATCGGTGCCGTCAGCCATTTCGATTGCATGCGCCAATTGATCGTCTACCTCGTCCGCCGCGGCGAGGATGAGTTTCAGCTCACGGTCTAACTGGATTGCGTTGAGCATCGCCTCGAACGGCAAAAGCCTGGTGTTCGGGTCAATCTCGACCATGTTGGTAGCAGTATTCACCCGACAACCCATCGTGGGTGCCTTGTCCCTGAGTTGACGCAGTCGCTCCTTCACCTTGTCAATGCCCTCGGCGGCGGCATCGGCCGCGCGGGCGACTGCGAGCGCCTCCCGGCCGTGGGAGTCGAGGTCTCGTCGTGTCTGGCCGACCGCGTCCCGCGCCGCGTCCGCGGCGTCGCCGCCCCAATCGTCGAACACTGTCAACGACTCCAATTGCTCTGAAGCGCCGACCGTGATTTCGGCGCGTGCTCTCTCAGCACTGAATACGTCGCGGACCGCATCGGAACTTCACCGGTCGATATCGGCTACCGACAAACCGCCCATATCTCAGTCGACGGTCGCAACCGCACCCAGGGCGCCGATCTCAGCGACGGCTTGGGCGTTGTCGTCTTCGGTCGTGGCGAAACTCAGATTGCTGGCGTAGAACGCGGTGCCGTGCCCGTCGAGACGCTCGAGCAGGACCGCACTCGTCTGTTTCCATGAACCCACTCGGGCGCTCAGTGCACCAGCTGACCGCCCGACCCATCCGCTCTGCGCATCTGCGATCCGCGCGTCCGCCGAGGCATACCCGGCGGCGATTTCGTCGACACACTGCATCACCCGACTGGACGCGCGGGCAAGCTGGTCAGGACGAACTTCTATCCGTTGTGACATCAGTACCTCCACGAGAATCGTCGCACGGCCAAAGCCGGGTGATGTGCACTGATTCGGGGAGAGGACCTGCGTACTGCATATCGGGCTCGGCACGCCCCTGTGGCCCCCCTGTGCGCCCCCGGCAGGACTCGAACCTGCGACCTACCGCTTAGAAGGCGGCTGCTCTGTCCGCTGAGCTACGGGGGCAGCGCGGGCAGTCTATCCAACAGCGACGGTCCGCCCGGCCGATCTCGACGCCACGTCAATCCCTCTCCCACGAGGTAGTCGAGCGGACTAGCGTTGTCCTCGAACGCGATTTACCGGGGAGGAGTGAACGAGACGGTGGCTGAGGCAGTAGACGCGGCGGGGCTTCCTCAAGAACTCGGTGCGTTCGACATGTTGCTGCACCGCGGCGAGGCCAACCCACGGACTCGCTCCGGGATCATGGCCGTCGAAATCCTGGACACCACACCCGACTGGAACCGCTTCCTGAACGTTTTCGAGTATGCGTCGCGCCGCGTGCTGCGGCTGCGCCAGAAGGTGGTCGTGCCGACGGTCCCGACGGCCGCGCCCAGATGGGTGGTGGACCCCGACTTCAACCTGAACTTCCACGTACGACGAATCCGCGTGCCCGACCCCGGCACGCTGCGCGAAGTATTCGACCTCGCCGAGGTGATTCTTCAATCGCCGCTTGATATTTCACGTCCGCTGTGGACCGTCACGCTGGTCGAAGGTTTGCCCGACGGCCGCGCCGCGCTGCTGCTGCATATGAGCCACGCGGTCACCGACGGTGTCGGTGCAGTGGAGATGTTCGCCCACATCTACGACTTGGAACGCGATCCGCCGCCTCGCGAGCCAGTGCCGCTGCCCATTCCCGAAGACCTCACCGGCAACGACCTTGCCCGCGAGGGCCTCAACCGGTTGCCGTTCACCATCCTCGGCGGCGTCCGCGAGGCCGTCACCGGCGCCGCCCAGGTGGTCGGCCGCGTGCTGAGCAACCCGGTTGCGGCGGTCGAGGGCGTCGTCGAGTACGCCCGCTCCGGCGCTCGGGTGATGTCGCCCGGTGCCGACCATTCCCCGCTGCTTCGCCGTCGCAGCCTCACTTCTCGCAGCGAGGCCATCGACATGGAGCTCGGCGACATCCGCGCCGCCGCCAAAGCCGCCGAGGGCTCCATCAACGATGCGTACCTAGCTGCGCTGTGCGGCGCCCTGCGGCTCTACCACCTGGAGTTCGGCGTGCCCATCGACTCGCTGCCGATGGCGATCCCGGTGAACCTGCGAGCCGAAGCCGATCCCGCCGGGGGCAACCGCTTCGCCGGCGTGATGATCTCCGCGCCGCTGGGAATTTCCGACCCAACCGCACGCATCCACAATGTCCGCACTCAGATGTGCAAGCGGCGCGAAGAACCCGCGATCGACATGATCGGCACCGTCGCGCCACTGCTCAGCCTGTTGCCCGACCCGCTGCTGGAATCGGTGGCGGGTTCAGTGGTTTCGGCAGACGTGCAAGCCAGCAACCTGCCGGTGTACGGCGGCGACACCTACATCGCTGGAGCAAAAGTGTTGCGTCAGTACGGTATTGGGCCCCTGCCCGGTGTCGCGATGATGGCGGTGCTGATTTCGCGTGGCGGCATCTGTACTGTCACCACCCGCTATGACCGGGCGTCATTCGTCGACGACGAACTCTGGGCGCGGTGCCTGCTGGCGGGGTTCAATGAGGTGCTCGCCCTCGGTGGCTCAGGCCGCGCCACGCCCGCCTCATTCACCGAGTCTGCCAAGTCCAGCGCCGAGGCGCCGTCACCCAACGGGAGTTCACCGTCATGAGCCCGTCCGACAATCGGTCCCTCGATCGCCGGGACATGAGGCTGCCCGGCTCTGTGGCAGAAGTGGAAGCCAGCCCGCCGGGCCCGCACATCGGTGCGTTCTTCGACCTCGACGGCACGTTGGTGGCCGGCTTCACCGGCGTGATCATGACGCGGGAACGATTCCGGCGCAGAGAGATTGGGATCGGTGAGTTCCTCGGAGTCGTCCAGGCGGCACTGAACCACCGTCTCGGCCGCGCTGACTTCGAACAACTCATCTACCGCGGCGCGGCGATGATGAAGGGGCGCTCGATCGACGACATCGACGAGCTCGGCGAGCGACTGTTCGTCCAGCACATCGTGTCGCGGATCTATCCCGAGATGCGAGAGCTGGTTCGGGCGCACCAGGCCCGCGGGCACACCGTGGTACTCAGCTCGTCGGCGCTCACCGTCCAGGTGGAACCCGTGGCTCGATTTCTTGGCATCGACAACATCCTGAGCAACCGCTTCGAGGTGGACGAAAACGGCATCCTCACCGGCCGTGTGCTCAAGCCGATCCTGTGGGGTCCGGGTAAGGCGAATGCAGTGCAGAAGTTCGCCGCTGACCATGACATCGACCTGACGAAGAGCTACTTCTACGCCGACGGCGACGAGGACGTCGCGCTGATGTACCTGGTCGGCAACCCGCGGCCCACCAACCCCGAAGGCAAGCTCGCGGCGGTGGCGGCCAAGCGTGGCTGGCCGGTGCTGCGGTTCTCCAGCCGCAGCGGCAGCAGCCCTGTTTCGGCGCTGCGCACACTGGCCGGCGTGGCGTCACTGGCGCCTGTCGCCGCCGGTGCCGTCGGCGTGGGCCTGCTCGCCGGCAGCAAGCGCCGGGGCGTCAACTTCTTCACCACGAACTGGGGCAGGCTGCTTCTGGCCACCACCGGCGTCAGCCTCAACGTGCTCGGCGAGGAGAACCTCACCGCGCAGCGGCCGGCGGTGTTCATCTTCAACCACCGCAACCAGGTGGACCCGATCATCGCGGGCTATCTGGTCCGCGACAACTTCACTTCGGTGGGCAAGAAGGAGCTGGAGAAAAACCCGCTGATGGGCCCGATCGGCAAGGTCATGGATGCGGTGTTCATCGACCGCGAAAATACTCAGGCCGCCGTCGAAGAGCTTCACAAAGTCGAGGAACTCGCGCGCAAAGGCTTGTCGATCGTCATCGCCCCGGAGGGCACCCGGCTGGACACCACGGAGGTGGGGCCGTTCAAAAAGGGCCCGTTCCGGATCGCGATGGCGGCGAAGATCCCGATCGTGCCGATCGTCATTCGCAACGCCGAAGTCATCGCCGCGCGCGATTCGAGCACCTTCAACCCCGGCACCGTCGACGTCGTCGTCTACCCACCGATACCGATCGACGACTGGACGCACGACAATCTCAACCAACACATCGCCGAGGTGCGCCAACTCTATCTGGACACGCTGAAGAACTGGCCGCACGACAAGGTTCCGGAACTACCTGAAAATCTGCGAGGCAAGCCGAAGCCGGCGAAGAAAGCGCCAGCCAAGAAGGCTGCGGCTAAGAAGGCTGCGGCTAAGAAGGCTGCGGCTAAGAAAGCTGCGGTGAAAAAGACTGTGGCAGAGGGTAATTCACAGGTCGGTGACAGGGCGGAAAGGCAGCGATGAGCGCCCGCACCGACGACCTGGACAGTTTCACCGCGACCGACGACGCGTTGGTGCTTGCTTCCGTGTCGTCGGCGGCCGAGGTGGAGTTGCTCAACAACTGGCTCGCCCAGCAGCGCCGCGAGCATCCGGAGGCCAAGGTGGAGGTGCTGCGGCTGCCCGCTGAGGACGAGCCCGACCCTGGGGTGGTTGCTCAACTCGTCGAGCAGCTCAGCGCCGACGAGGACCGGACGGTGGTGCCGGTGCGCGTGTTCTGGGTGCCAGGTGGTCTGCCGACCCGGGTGAAGCTGGTCGGCTTGCTCTCGGGCCGCGACACGTACCGGCCGCCCGAGATCCTGCAGAAGCGCATCCTGCACCGCGACCCGTCCAGAGCTCGGATCGTCGCGGGCGAACCCGCCAAGGTCTCCGAACTCCGGCAGCAGTGGCAAGACACGACCGTCGGCGACAATCCGCGCGACTTTGCGCGATTCGTGCTGCGCCGCGCCGCACTCGCGATTGAACGGGTGGAACTGCGGCTGCTCGGCCCGGCGTACAAGTCGCCGCGGTTGGTCAAACCGGAGATGTTGGCGTCGGCACGCTTTGTCGAAGGGCTGCAACAGATTCCGGGCGCATCGGTCGAGAAGGCCGGCCAGATGCTCGACGAACTCGCGACCGGCTGGAGCCGGTTCTCGGTCGACCTCATCCCGGCGCTGGGCCGCGCGATTTTCAGCCGGGGGTTCGACCCCAACATCGACTACGACCGCGAGGAAGTCGAAAGAATGCGGCGGGCGCTCGAAACCCATCCCGCGGTCCTGCTGTTCTCGCACCGGTCCTATCTCGACGGCGTGATTGTGCCCGTCGCGATGCAGGAGAACCGGCTGCCGCCGGTGCACACGTTCGCCGGTATCAACCTGTCGTTCGGGTTCATGGGCCCGTTGATGCGGCGCTCAGGGGTGATCTTCATCCGCCGCAAGATCGACGATCCGCTCTACAAGTACGTGCTGAAAGAGTTCGTGGGCTACATCGTCGAAAAGCGGTTCAACCTCAGCTGGTCGATCGAGGGCACCCGATCCCGAACCGGAAAGATGTTGCCGCCCAAGCTCGGTCTGCTGGCATTCGTTGCCGACGCCTACCTCGACGGGCGCAGTGAAGACATTCTGCTGCAGCCGGTGTCGATCAGTTTCGACCAGCTTCACGAGACCGCCGAGTACGCCGCCTATGCGCGCGGCGGTGAGAAAACCCCTGAGGGCCTGTCCTGGCTGTACAACTTCATCAAGGCGCAAGGGGAGCGCAACTACGGCAAGATCTACGTCCGGTTCCCGGAAGCGGTGTCGATGCGTGAATACCTTGGCGAACCGCACGGGCCGATGGCCACCGATGAAGCTGCCAAACGCCTCGCTTTACAGAAGATGGCGTTCGAAGTGGCATGGCGGATCCTTCGGGCGACACCGGTGAACGCCACCGCGCTGGTGTCGGCGCTGCTCCTGACCACCCGTGGCCGAGCGCTGACGCTCGACCAGATCCATCACACGCTGCAGGATTCGCTCGACTACCTCGAGCGCAAGAAGATCCCGATGACCAACAGCGCTTTACGGCTTCGCACCCGGGAAGGAGTGCGGACTGCGGCCGACGCGTTGTCGAACGGCCATCCCGTCACTCGGGTGGACAGCGGCCGGGAGCCGGTGTGGCGCATCGCGCCGGAGCACGAGCACGAGGCGGCGTTCTACCGCAACACCATGATCGACGCGTTCCTGGAGACGTCGATCGTCGAACTGGCCCTGGCAGGCGCAGCGCGGGCCGACGGCGACCGCGTCGAAGCGTTCTGGGCACAGGCGATGCGGTTGCGTGATCTGCTCAAATTCGAGTTTTACTTCGCTGACTCCGCGGCGTTTCGTGAGCACATCGCCGAGGAGATGGCGTGGCAGGACGACTGGGAAGCGCGTGTGCGGTCCGGGGGCCGCGACATCGACACACTGCTGCACGACAAGAAGCCGTTGATGGCGCACGCGATGCTGCGTCCGTTCTTTCAGGCCTACGAGATCGTCGCCGACGTGCTGCGCGACGCTCCCGCGGAGATCGGCGAGAAGGAGCTGACGAAGCTGGCGCTCGGTGTCGGTGAGCAGTACCTAGCGCAGGGCCGAGTGCGCAGCAATGAGTCGGTGTCGGCGCTGCTGTTCGGCACCGCCCGGCAGGTGGCGGCCGACCAGGGATTGCTGCAGCCCGCAGCCGATTTGATGGAGCGGCGCAAAGCGTTCCTGGCGGAGCTGCGTGCGATTTTGAGCGACATGGATCGCATCGAGATGGCGTCGGTTGCGCAGTTCAACGAGCGGGAGGCCCAGCGGCGTCGTCAGCGTCTGCAAGCGGGCTGATCGGGTTTAGTCGTCGGCGTGGCGGCGCTGATCCCAGCGTTCCAACCGCTCTTGTGCCAGGTGTAAGGCAAAGGCCACGAGCGGAACACCGACCGATAACATCGCTATCACAACAAGATTCATGATCTTCTCCTGCCCGGAGCGTACGTCCAGGCGAACGTATGCCTTGGGACCGACACGGTTTCCGCTGATGCATATTCAAACGAGACCGCCGCGATCGCGTTCACCGAATCAACTGTGTTTTCCGACACACGCCCGCCGTTCGTATCGAGAGCGACGCTCTGGCATTGGTAGGTCATCCTCCCGCGGCCATACGCTGAGGTCATGACCGCAGAGCCACGCACCGCTCGACGGGCACCCATTTGGCCGGTGCTCGTTGGGGTGGCGGTGTTGGCCGGAGCGACGGCGGCCGCGATCGGGGCGCTGTCGCTGGCGGCCGCGCTGAGCGCAACAGGTCTGCCAGATCCAGGATCCCTGACCGCCTACGGGCTGCCGTTCGTCCGCGCGGCAGGCGAAGTCACCGCGGTGATCGCTGTCGGCTCCTTCTTGTTCGCCGCGTTCCTCGTGCCTCCGCAAGAAAGTGGCGTGCTGGACGCAGACGGGTACCGCGCGCTTCGCATCGGGACCGTGGCCTCCGGTGCATGGACAGTGTGCGCGGTGTTGCTGGTGCCGTTGACCATCTCCGATGTGTCTGGCCGGCCCGTGGTCGACATCCTGAACCCGGCGACGGTCTGGACAGCCGCCGGCGTGATCAACATTGCCGACGCATGGCGGTGGACCGCTCTCTTCGCGGCCATCGTGACCGTCGCGAGCATGCCCGTTTTGCGGTGGTCGCTGACGCCGTTCCTGCTGGCCGGGTCGCTGGTGACGTTGTTGCCGCTGGGCCTGACCGGTCACTCCTCGGCCGGCGGCTCCCATGACCTGGCCACCAACAGCCTGGTCATCCACCTGTTCGCGGGCGCTTTGTGGGCTGGCGGGTTGCTCGCCTTAGCGGTCCATGCGCTGCGCGGCGGGGAACACGGCGACCTCGCCGCGCGCCGGTTCTCCAGGCTGGCGGGCTGGTGTTTCGTGGCGATGGCACTCAGCGGGGTGATCAACGCGCTGGTCCGCATCCGGCTGAGCGACCTGGTCGGCACCACGTACGGCGGACTGGTGCTGGCCAAGGCGACAGCCTTGTGTGTGCTCGGTGTGCTCGGATGGCGCCAGCGCCGCGTCGGGCTGGCCGCGCTGGGCCGGGATCCTGCTGCGCGTAGGCCGCTGGTGCGGCTTGCCCTGATCGAGGCCGTGGTCTTTGGTCTCACTTTCGGTATCGCGGTCGGCCTAGGGCGCACTCCGCCGCCCTCGTCGCCTATCGGTTATCCCTCGATCCCGCAGGTGAAGATCGGCTACGACTTTTCCGGTCCGCCCACTGTGACCCGGGTTCTCTTCGACTGGCGGTTCGACCTGATCTTCGGCACGGCGGCCATCGTGTTGGCGCTGCTGTATCTGGCTGGTGTGCGCCGACTCCGCCGTCGCGGCGACGCGTGGCCTGCGGGGCGGACTTTCGCGTGGTTGTGCGGTTGCACGGTGCTGCTGTTCGCGACGTCCTCGGGGGTGGGCCGGTACATGCCGGCGATGTTCTCGATGCACATGGCCGCGCACATGCTGTTGTCGATGCTCGCGCCGATCTTGCTGGCGCTCGGCGGCCCGGTGACCCTGGCGTTGCGCGCGCTGCCGGCGGCTGGTCGGGGCGAGCCGCCCGGGCCGCGCGAATGGTTACTGATTGCCTTGCACAGCAAGCTATCTCGCTTCTTCACGCACCCGATCGTCGCGACGCTCATATTCGTCGTCGGCTTCTATGGCCTGTACTTCGGCGGCATCTTCGACGCGGCCGCCGGAAACCACGCCGCACACGTCCTGATGAACGTCCATTTTTTGCTCAGCGGCTACTTGTTCTACTGGGTGGTGATCGGCATCGATCCCACACCGCGGCCCATTCCGCCCGTGGCCAAGCTGGCCACGGTGTTCGCGTCACTGCCGCTGCACGCTTTCTTCGGGGTCGTGCTCATGGGCACCCGCACGGTGCTCGCTGAGGGGTTCTACCGGTCGCTGCATTTGAGCTGGCACACAGACCTGCTCGGGGATCAGCGGCTCGGAGGCGGAATCGCTTGGGCCGCAGGTGAAATACCACTGGCGGTGGTCATGATCGCGCTGTTGATCCAATGGAGTCGCAGCGATCAGCGCACCGCCAAGAGGCTGGACCGGGCGGCCGACCGCGACGAGGACGCGGAGCTGGCCGCCTACAACGCAATGCTGGCCGAACTCGCGCGCCGCGACGCGCGGTCACGCTAACCGCGCACCCCGCCCGCCCGGGGCCTGGCCGCTCGGGATCTGCTGGCTGCGCCCGCTCGGGGCCGCTGGCTTCGCCCGCCAACGTGAACCTGTTGCGGTGCTCGTCGGCGTGTCGCCTTCACAGCTTCACGTTCGAGACGTGTGGATCGCGCGAGGTGTGGCCTCGCCCGACAACATGGCACTCGTTATCCCCAACAGCCGCTTCATCCACAGGCGCGGCGTTCGACACGACCGATCGGCCGGGCGGCGTCGGTGCCGTTGGCGTCAATGGTGCTGCACGCCGTGAGCGTGAACCGGATGAGAGGAAACAACATGTTCGAGACGCCAATGACCGTGGTCGGCCGCATCATCACCGATCTACGACGCCGCCAGGTCGGCAACCAGGAAGTCATCAGCTTCCGGATGGCCAGCAATTCGCGCCGACGCGGCGCCGACGGCAGCTGGGAGCCCGGCAACACGCTCTACATCACCGTGAACTGCTGGGGCAAGCTGGTCACCGGAGTTGGTGCCGCGCTGGGCAAGGGCCGCGCGGTAATCGCTGTCGGTCACGTCTACACCAGCGAGTACGACGACAGCAACGGCGTGCGCCGCTCGTCGCTGGAAATGCGGGCCACCTCAGTCGGCCCTGACCTGTCGCAGACGCTGGTACGGGTCATCGAACCGGCGCCTGTAGTGGCCAAGGAGGCCGAGCCTGCAACCGACGCCGCAGAGCAGACGGACGCCGAGTCGCGCAAGGAGGCGCTGCCTCTGTCGGCTTAGCCCTGCTCGGTGGTGCCTAGGATGGTCGGGAGCACTCGAGCCGATCTACGAAAGGCATCACCGACGGCATGGCCGAATACATCTACACGATGCGGAAGGTCCGCAAGGCGCACGGCGACAAGGTCATCCTTGACGACGTCACGCTGAGCTTCTTGCCGGGAGCCAAGATCGGCGTCGTCGGGCCCAACGGGGCAGGCAAGTCGAGCGTCTTGCGGATCATGGCCGGATTGGATCAGCCCAACAACGGCGACGCGTTCCTGGCCAACGGCGCAACGGTCGGCATCCTGCAGCAGGAGCCGCCGCTGAATGAGGAGAAGACGGTACGCGGCAACGTCGAAGAGGGCCTCGGCGAGATCAAGGTCAAGCTCGACCGCTTCAACGAGGTGGCCGAACTGATGGCCACCGACTACTCCGACGAGCTGATGGAAGAGATGGGCCGCCTGCAGGAGGAGCTGGATCACGCCGATGCGTGGGATATCGACAGCCAGCTCGAGCAGGCCATGGATGCGCTGCGCTGCCCGCCGCCCGACGAACCGGTGACCCACCTGTCCGGCGGCGAGCGACGCCGCGTGGCGCTGTGCAAGCTGCTGCTGTCCAAGCCCGATCTCCTGCTGCTCGACGAGCCGACGAACCACTTGGACGCCGAGAGCGTGCAGTGGTTGGAGCAGCACCTTGCCAGCTACAAAGGCGCGATCCTGGCCGTCACTCACGACCGCTACTTCCTCGACAACGTGGCGCAATGGATTCTCGAGCTGGACCGCGGCCGCGCCTACCCCTACGAAGGCAACTACTCCACCTACCTGGAGAAGAAGGCCGAGCGGCTGGCCGTCCAGGGACGCAAGGACGCCAAGCTGCAAAAGCGGCTGCAAGAAGAGCTGGCGTGGGTGCGCTCCGGCGCCAAAGCGCGGCAGGCCAAGAGCAAAGCGCGGCTGCAGCGCTACGAGGAGATGGCCGCCGAGGCGGAGAAGACACGCAAGCTCGACTTCGAGGAGATCCAGATTCCGACCGGCCCGCGGCTGGGCAATGTCGTGGTGGAGGTCGAGCACCTCGACAAGGGCTACGACGGACGCGTGCTGATCAAGGACCTGTCGTTCTCGCTGCCGCGCAATGGGATCGTCGGCGTCATCGGACCCAACGGCGTCGGCAAGACCACCCTGTTCAAGACCATCGTCGGCCTCGAGAAGCCTGACAGCGGCACGGTGAAGATCGGCGACACCGTCAAGCTCAGCTACGTCGACCAGACCAGATCAGGCATCGATCCGAAGAAGACCGTGTGGGAAGTGGTGTCCGACGGCCTCGACTACATCGAGGTGGGCCAGAACGAGATCCCGTCGCGGGCCTATGTGTCGGCGTTCGGGTTCAAGGGCCCCGACCAGCAGAAGCCCGCGGGTGTGCTGTCCGGTGGTGAACGCAACCGGCTCAACCTCGCGCTCACGCTCAAGCAAGGCGGCAACCTGCTGCTGCTCGACGAACCGACCAACGATCTCGACGTCGAGACGCTGAGTTCGCTGGAGAACGCGTTGGAGAAGTTCCCCGGATGCGCGGTGGTGATCTCCCACGACCGCTGGTTCCTGGACCGCACCTGTACGCACATCCTCGCGTGGGAGGGTGATGCCACAAACGAAGCGAAATGGTTCTGGTTCGAAGGCAATTTCGCGGCTTACGAGGAGAACAAGGTCGATAGGCTCGGCCCCGACGCCGCTCGTCCGCATCGCGTCACGCACCGGAGACTGACACGCGACTAGGCTGCGGGTGCTCTCGCCGGCACGCCGCGCTCAACGAGGAGCCCTATGACGGTGAAGCCTGAGGCCGCGAGCGTCGACGGGTGGGACAAATTCGCACCGGGGCTTTTGCACGCCTACGTCGGCAGTTACCGCGGGCCTCAAGGTGATGCTCCGGTCATCGGCGACCGCGGGCTGACCGCACCGATCCAAGTCCGCGCGCAACAGGTGGTGACGCCCGCGCTGTTGGCCGCCCATGGCCGCTTGGGATTCTCGCGCAAGTCCGGCGCCACCAACGTCGCCGCCTTCGGCGACGACAACAGTCACGGCTTCGGGCCGGCGCTTCAGGTGATCACCGACGAGACGCCGATGCTGCTGGAGTCGCTGACCGTGCTGCTGAATCGCCTCGGCGTGGCCTACGTCGCGATCTTGAGTCCCGTGTTCCGGGTGCGCCGCAGCCCCGAGGGCGTGCTCGAAGACATCCGGCCCCGACCCGACAATAACCGCGCCGGGTCCGGCGAGATCGACGAAGCGTGGGTCCATGTCGAGCTCGCCCCCGGCGTCGACCGCAAGGCGCTCGACCAAGTCGAACGTCAGCTGCCGTCGGTGATCACCGACGCCCAACGCGTAGCGCACGACACCGACGCCATGCGAGATGCGCTGCACACACTGGCCGACGCGCTGGACCGCGACACCTCCGGTCGGTTCCCCGCCGAGCGCCACCGCGTCGCAGAACTGCTGCGCTGGTTGGACGACGCCCACTTCGTGCTGCTGGGTTATCAGCGCTGTTCGGTGTCGGAGGGACAGGCCGAGGTCGACGAATCGAGCCGGCTCGGTGTGCTGCGGCGCCGCCAGGACGTGTTCCCGCAGCTGACGGAGTCGGACGAGCTGCTGGTGGTCACGCAAGCGACGATGCCGACATATCTTCGGTACGGCGCCCACCCGTATATCGTTGTGGTTCGCGACAATTCGAAGGGCGAGGCGGTCGAGCACCGGCTGGTCGGTTTGTTCACCGCGGCCGCGTCCACCGCCAATGTCTTGGAGATCCCCATCATCTCGCATCGGGTCAAGGAGGCGCTCACCAAGTCCGGCCGCGACCCCGACTCGCTGTCCGGACAACTGCTGCTCGACGTCATCCAGACCTTCCCGCGCTCAGAGCTTTTCGCGCTCGACGTCGACGCCATCCTAGACATGGCCACAGCGATCACCGACGTGGGATCGCGCCGCCGGACCCTGTTGTTCATGCGCACCGACCAGCTCGGGCACTTCGTGTCGGCGCTGGTGTATCTACCGCGTGACCGCTACACCACAGCCGTGCGACTGCACATGATGGACATTCTGGTTCACGAACTCGGCGGCAGCAGCATCGACTACACCGCGCGGGTAAGCGAATCACCCTGGGCTGCAGTGCATTTCACGATCAGGCTGCCGGACGATGCGCCGCCCGGAGCCGTCGACACCTCCACGGAGAATCGTCAGCGGATTCAGTCGTTGCTCACCGAGGCGGCGCGCACGTGGGCCGACCGGCTGCTGGGTGAGGTTCGGTCCGGCTTCATCGGACAAGAACAGGCCGAGCACTACGCCGAGGCATTTCCCGAGGTCTACAAGCAGGCGGTGACACCCGAGGACGCGATCGGCCACATCGCGATCATCGAAGAGCTGCAAGATGATTCGGTAAAACTCGTCTTCACCCAAGCCGACGACGGCGAAGACCGGGTCGCGCAACTGACCTGGTTCCTCGGCGGCCAGTCGGCGTCGCTCAGCCGGTTGCTTCCAATGCTGCAGAGCATGGGCGTGATCGTGCTCGAGGAGCGGCCGTTCACGGTGACCCGCGCCGACGGCCTTCAGGTGTGGATCTACCAGTTCAAAATTGCCCTGCACCCGACGATTCCGGAGCCGTCCGAAGACACCGACCCCGAGGAGCGGGCACAGCGCTTCGCCGACGCCGTGACGGCGATCTGGCGCGAACAGGCCGAGATCGACCGGTTCAACGAGCTCGTGCTGCGGGCCGACATGACGTGGCAGCAGGTGGTGATCCTGCGGGCCTACGCGAAATATCTGCGCCAGGCCGGTTTTCCGTACAGCCAGTCGCACATCGAATCGGTGGTCAACGACAACCCGCACACCGCACGCTCGCTGGTCGAACTGTTCGAGGCGCTGTTCGACCCGTCGGACTCCGGCAAACGGGACGCGCAGGCGGCGGCTGCGGCCGTCGCGAAGGACATCGACGCGCTGGTCAGCCTCGACACCGACCGCGTCATGCGGGCGTTCGCGTCGTTGGTGCAGGCGACACTGAGAACCAATTTCTTCGTGACGCGCGAAGGGTCAGCCCGCGAGCAGGGTGTGCTGTCGCTGAAGCTCGACCCCGGCCTGATCGACGAATTACCGTTGCCCAGGCCGAAATTCGAGATCTTCGTGCACTCGCCGCGGGTGGAAGGGGTGCATCTGCGGTTCGGCCCGGTCGCCCGCGGCGGGTTGCGCTGGTCGGATCGCCGTGAAGACTTCCGTACCGAAATCCTCGGTCTGGTCAAGGCGCAGGCGGTGAAGAACGCCGTCATCGTGCCGGTCGGGGCCAAGGGCGGGTTCGTCGTCAAGCAGCCGCCGATGGCCATCGGTGACCCCGGCGCCGACCGCGAAGCGGTCCGCGACGAAGGCGTCGCCTGCTACAAGATGTTCATCGCCGGGCTGCTGGACGTCACCGACAACGTCGACCGCTCGTCCGGCAAGATCACACCGCCGCAGCGGGTGGTGCGCCGCGACGGCGACGACGCGTATCTCGTCGTCGCCGCCGACAAAGGCACAGCGACGTTCTCGGACATCGCCAACGAGATCGCCAAGTCCTACGGCTTCTGGCTCGGTGACGCATTCGCGTCGGGCGGCTCGGTGGGCTACGACCACAAGGCCATGGGCATCACGGCCAAAGGCGCCTGGGAAGCTGTCAAACGGCACTTTCGGGAAATGGGCGTCAACACCCAAACCGAGGACTTCACCGTCGTCGGGATCGGCGACATGAGCGGCGACGTGTTCGGCAACGCAATGTTGCTGTCCAAACACATCCGGCTGATCGCCGCATTCGACCACCGCCACATCTTCTTGGACCCCGACCCGGACGCGCAACGGTCGTGGGAGGAACGCAAGCGCCTGTTCGAGCAGCCGCGCAGCAACTGGGACGACTACGACAAGTCGTTGATCAGCGAGGGCGGCGGCGTGTTCAGCCGCGAGCAGAAATCGATCGAGGTGAGCCCTCAAGTGCGCCAGGCGCTGGGAATCACCGACGACGTGAGCGAGATGACGCCACCGGAGCTGGTGCGTGCGGTGCTGTGTGCACCGGTGGACCTGCTGTTCAACGGCGGCATCGGCACCTACGTCAAGGCCGAGTCCGAGTCCAACGCCGACGTCGGCGACCGCTCGAACGACCTGGTTCGCGTGAACGGGAATCAGGTGCGCGCCAAAGTGATTGGCGAAGGCGGCAATCTGGGTGTCACACAGTTGGGACGCGTCGAGTACGACCTGGCGGGCGGGCGCATCAACACCGATGCGTTGGACAATTCGGCCGGCGTCGACTGTTCAGACCACGAGGTCAACATCAAGATCCTGGTCGATTCGTTGATCACTGCCGGCAAGGTCGACGAGGGGGAACGCACGCAGCTGCTGGAGTCGATGACCGACGACGTAGCACATCTGGTGCTGTCCAACAACTCTGAGCAGAACGACCTGATGGGCACCAGCCGCGCCAACGCGGCAAGCTTGCTGACCGTACATGCCCGCCAAATCCGTGACCTCGAAAGCAACCGCGGGCTCAATCGCGAACTGGAAGCGTTGCCGTCGGACAAGGAGATACGGCGGCGGATGGACCAGGGATTGGGGCTGACTTCACCCGAATTGGCGACGTTGATGGCGCATGTGAAGCTCGATCTCAAAGACCGGGTGCTGGCCAGTGAGCTTCCCGACCAGGAGGTGTTCGCGTCGCGGCTTCCGATGTACTTTCCCGCCAAGCTGCGCGAGAACTTCACCAGTGACATCCGCTCCCACCAGCTGCGGCGGGAGATCATCACCACGATGTTGGTCAACGACGTCGTGGACTGCGGCGGCATCACGTACGCGTACCGCGTGGTGGAGGAAGCCGGCGTCAGCCCGATTGACGCCGTACGCACGTTTGTGGCCACCGACGCGATCTTCGGAATCGGCGAAACCTGGCGCCGGATCAAGACCGCCGGCGAAGAGGGTGCGATCCCCGTCAGCCTCTCGGATCGGATGACACTCGATCTGCGCCGGCTGCTGGACCGCGCTTCGCGGTGGCTGATCAACTACCGGCCCCAGCCGCTGGCGGTAGGCGCGGAGATCAACCGCTTCCAGTCCAAGGTCAGGGGGCTGGCACCGCGGATCGCGGAATGGCTCCGCGCCGACGACCGGCAGATCGTCACCAGCAGGGCGATGGACCTGGTGTCCCACGGCGCCACAGAGGATTTGGCGGGCACAGTGGCTGCGGGCCTCTACAGCTACAGCCTGCTCGACGTGATCGACATCGCCGACATCCTCGACCGTGACACCGTGGAGGTGGCCGACACATATTTCGCGCTGATGGGTCACCTGGGCATCGACGGCTTGCTGTCGGCGGTGTCGGAGCTCGACCGGCATGACCACTGGCACGCGTTGGCGCGGTTGGCACTTCGCGACGACATTTACGGATCGTTGCGGTCTTTGTGCTTCGATGTGCTCGCAGTCGGAGAGCCGGAGGAGAGCGGGGAAGAGAAGATTTCGGAATGGGAGCACACGAACACGTCGCGAATCGAGCGGGCGCGACGCATTCTGACGGAGATATATGAGAGCGACGAGCACGACCTGGCGACGCTGTCAGTGGCGGCTCGCCAGATCCGCACGATGACGCGAACCGGAACCGGAACGTCTGCATGAGTGTCCGGGGATTCACCACACCTGTGCCGGTGCGGTGGAGCGACATCGACATGTACCAGCACATCAACCATGCGACGATGGTGACGATCCTCGAAGAGGCCCGAGTGCCCTTTTTGCGTGAGCCTTTCGAAGCGGAGATCACCACGATCGGTCTGCTGATCCACGAGGTGCGGGTGCTCTACAAGGGCCAGCTGCGGCTCGTCGACTCGCCGCTGCAGGTCACCATCTGGACCAAGCGCGTGCGCGCGGTCGACTTCACGCTCGGCTACGAAGTGCGGTCGGTGCACGCCGACCTACACTCGAAGCCGGCGGTGGTCGCCGAGACGCAGTTGGCTGCGGTGCACATCAAAGAGCAGCGGCTGCAACGGCTTTCACCGTCACAGCAGGACTATTTGCGGGCTTGGATGCGATGAACCCGGCTCCCGAGCAGGGCTTGTGGGTGGCTGACCCCGCCGAGCGAGCGAACCTCACCGCCTTCGCCGAACGTGTACGTCGACTCGACGACGCTGCGGTGATCCGGCTGCGGCAGCGCTCTGAGCGCACGGTCGTGGCTTGGGCCGCAACAGGATTCGATGTTCTCGCGAGCCGGGTAGCCGTCGGCAGTGTGCGGCCTGTCGACGTCTGCGTCGGCACCGACGCGCTTCTTCGCGGACTGGCCGCGGCGGATGCTTCGGGATTCGTCGACACCGGCTTTCCGCTGGATTCGGCGTGGCGCGGGCCGCTGCCACCGGATTCGGGATTCGTCCACGTCGACGACGTGCCGGCGGGGGTGGTGCTCGAACTGGCTGAGCGCGGGGCAGAGGTATCCAAAGAGCAGGGGGCCCAGGGTCCGCCGGTGTCGCTGCTGGATCAGGAAGTACTGCACGTCAGCGGAGCCGGCGTGACTGTCGGAATTCCGCTTCGGTGCGTATTCGCTTTGACGGCAATGAGCTTCGTCGATCCGGCTTCAGGCATGATCCGGGTGCGCACGGTAGGGCCGTGGCTGCGCATCGATGCGCCCTATGGTTCGGTGTATTACCGCCGTCAGCTGCTGCGGATCGTGTGACGCTGCGCCCGGGTCAGCGGAGCAGCCAGGCGGCGGTGTTGCGGGGGAGCCGGCCGTCGGCGAGCGGACCGCTGCTGAGCAGCAATTCGCCCTGCGGTAGCTCGACGGAATCGGCGTCGACGTTCAGCGCGCACACCAGCGCGTCGACCCGAAAGATCAGCGCGCCCCTCGGCGCGTCGTCGTCCCAGTGCAACTGTGCGCCGGACAATCCGCGCCGCAAGTGCAGGGCGCGACGAAAGAAGTTCAACGTCGAATTCGGTTCGGCCAGTTGGCGTTCCACGGTCAACATCGCCCACTCTGGCGGCATGGGCAGCCATGTGTCGGGGTTGTCGGAAAACCCGAACGGCGGCGCGTCACCCGTCCACGGTATTGGCACCCGACAGGCGTCGCGACCGCGTTCGGCGCCGCCCGAGCGGAACCACACCGGGTCCTGCAGCACCTCGTCGGGCAGGTCGACGTTCGGCAGCCCGAGCTCCTCGCCGTTGTAGACGAACACGGTGCCGGGTAGGGCGAGCATCACCAATGCCATGGCCCGTGCCCGCGCAAGCCCGACCTCTCCGCCGCCGTAGCGGGTGACTTCGCGATCGACGTCATGGTTGGCCAGCGTCCACGTCGGCGTCGCGTTCTCTAGTGCGGCGGCCGCCAGCGAGTTCTCGATGGCGTCGCGGATCTCGGTTGCGTCGAACTCGGCCCGCACAAGCCGGAAGTTGAAGCCGAGATGCAGCTCGTCGGGACGTAAGTACTTGGCGAACTCCTCGTTGTCGAACACCCAGACTTCGCCGACGGCGACAGCGTGCGGGTAGTCGTCGAGGACGGCGCGGATGGCGCGGTGGATGTCGTGCACGGTGTCATGGTTGAACCGCGGATCCCGATTGCCGGTCAGCAGCATTTTGGCGCCGGGGTCCGCCATGTCCGGCAAGCCAGGCGGTTTGGCCATACCGTGCGCGACGTCGAGGCGGAACCCGTCCACGCCGCGGTCGAGCCAAAACCGCAGCGTCTTCTCGAAGTCGGCGAAGACCTCCGGGTTGTCCCAGTTGAGGTCGGGCTGCTCGCCGTCGAACAGGTGCAGGTACCACTGACCGGCAGTGCCGTCGGACTCGGTCACCCGTGTCCATGCCGGGCCACCGAACACCGAGACCCAATTGTTCGGGGGCAGTTCGCCGCTCGGGCCGCGGCCGTCGCGGAAGATGTAGCGGTCACGTTCCACGGAGCCTGGTCCGGCGGACAGTGCGGCCTGAAACCACGGGTGCGCCGAGCTGGTGTGGTTGGGAACGAGATCCATGGTCACCTTGATGCCGCGCTGGTGTGCGGCTGCGACGACGCGGTCGAGCGCGTCGAGGCCGCCGAAAAGCGGGTCGACGTCGCGCGGGTCGGCGACGTCGTAGCCATGGTCGGCCATCGGGGACACCGTGACGGGATTGAGCCAGATCGCGTCGACGCCAAGCAGGTTCAGATAGTCGAGTCTTGCGGCGACGCCGTCGAGGTCGCCGACGCCGTCGCCGTTGCTGTCGGCAAACGAGCGGGGATACACCTGGTAGAACACCGCGCGCGCCCACCACGGGTCAATACTCGTCATGGCGTCAGAACGGCGAATTCACCATCGAGTGAGCTGCCATCTCGAGGTAGTTCAGCAACTCCTGGCGGTGCTCGTCGTCAAGCGTCTCTGAGTCGACCGACGCCACCGCCGTATGCATGCATCTCAACCATGCGTCGCGCTCGAACGGGCCGATCCGAAACGGTGCGTGCCGCATCCGCAGCCTTGGGTGGCCGCGCTGTTCTGAGTAGGTCCGCGGACCGCCCCAATACTGCTCGAGGAACATTCGTAGCCGCTCCTCGGCGCCGTGCAGGTCTTCCTCCGGGTACAGCGGCCGCAAGATTTCGTCGTCTCGTACGAGCGCGTAGAACGTCGACACGATCTTGTGAAACGTTGGCGCGCCGCCGACGGCGTCGTAGAACGACTGCTGGGTTGTGGAATCCATCCCCTCCATTGTGGGCCATAGCCGACCGTCACCCGATGTTCACCGACTGACCTGCGAACACGATCAGAAATGTCGTGCACTATGGCCCTATCCGTGGTGAACTGATCGGCGGAGGTGACATGGCGCAGCGCAGGAAGAGCCGCGTGGCTGAGCGCGTCATGCACAGCGTCGAAGACCACGCCGCCCCCGAATCCACCTCGCTGTGGGGCCGCCGCCGGGTTTTGCTGCTGAACTCCACTTACGAGCCGCTGACTGCGCTGCCGATTCGTCGCGCCGTGGTGATGCTGCTCTGTGGCAAGGCCGACGTGGTACACGACGACCCCGCCGGGCCAGTGATCCATTCCGCGAGCCGCACCATCGTCGTGCCGTCGGTGATCCGACTGCGTTCTTACGTGCGGGTGCCCTACCGGGCCCGCATTCCGATGACCCGCGCGGCGCTGATGCACCGCGACCGCTTTCGGTGCGCGTACTGCGGGGCGAAGGCCGACACCGTCGACCACGTTGTCCCGCGCAGCCGCGGTGGCAGCCACACGTGGGAGAACTGCGTCGCAAGTTGCTCGACCTGTAACCATCGCAAGGCCGACCGGCTGCTCAGCGAGCTCGGCTGGACCTTGCGGCTGGTACCGACCACACCCAAGGGCCAACACTGGCGGCTGTTGTCCACCGTGAAGGAACTCGACCCGGCATGGATGCGATACCTGGGTGAGGGCGCGGCGTAATTGAGCGCTGAGATACGGTTTGCCTCGTGAACGCTTTCGAGGTCCACGCCCTGTTCGTGGGTATTCCGCTGTTGCTGGTTTTGATTCTCGTCGCGTTGATCTGGTCGGGGAAGAATCCGCATCCTCCGGCGTACAAGATGTCGGAGCCGTGGACGCACGAGCCGATCCTGTGGGCAGCGGTCGACGAGCGCATCGGCGACGGGCACGGTCACGGTTCGGATCAGCTGACGATCGGAGGTGGCGCCAGTGGCAAGTGGTGAGCTCGCGACGATTCCGGAAACCGGCCTACCACGCGGCTCGGTCATCACCGCCAGCGGGCGCATCTCCAGTGTCACCGAGCCCGGCGAGCTGTCGCTGCAGTATCCGTTCTCCACGATGGATCTGGTCAAACTCGACGACGCCCTGACCTACGGGTCGCGCACGTCGAAGGCCCGCATGGCCGTCTACATCGGCGACCTCGGGGAGGACACGGCGGCTCGCGCCCGCGAGATCCTGGCCCAAGTGCCTACCCCCAACGACGCCGTGCTGTTGGCCGTGTCGCCCAACCAGCGGGCGATCGAGGTGGTCTACGGCGCCGGCGTGCGCGGCCGCGGCGCGGAATCCGCAGCTCCGCTCGGTGTCGCTGCTGCGGCGTCGGCTTTCAAAGAAGGCAATCTGATCGACGGGCTCGTCAGCGCCGTGCGGGTGATGAGCGCCGCGATCTCTCCGCCGTAGCGCGTCGCGGTTTGTCTGAGGCAGAAGTGACCAATGAGACCACATCTGTCTCTTACTCACACAACTCCCGAGCGCAGACTGGAGTCGTCGTGCCCGGCTCTTAGCGACAATCCGCCCGCTAAGCCGTCGCGTCGAAGCGCCGAGCGCGCAACGCACGCTCGACACCGGCCTTGCCTTCCACCACCAGGCGTCGTAGCGCCGGCGGCAACTCTCCCGCCAGAAACGCATCGGCGGCCGCAAGGCCTTCTTCGCTGATGTCCCACGACGGGTAGAGACCGACCACCACGGTCTGCGCGACCTCACTGGACCGTCGTGCCCAGACCCCGGGGATGTCTTCGAAGTAGCGGGTGGTGAACCGCCGTAACAACTCCGCCTGCCCGGGCGAGACGAGTCCGCCGATGATCGCGCGCCCGACGATGTTGGGCAGCGTGTCGTCTTCGATCACTTTGGCCCACGCCTGCTCTTTGACGTCGACCTGCGGGCGAGCCGCCGACGCCGCCGCGGCGTGCCGCTTGCCCGCAGCTGTCGGATCGCGCTGCACCTCCGCGTCGATCACCGGTGTCTCCGGGCCGTCGGCGTCGATGACACCCGAACGGGCCAGTGCGGTGACGATTCGCCACCGCAGGTCGGTGTCGACGACGAGACCGGGCAGTCCCTTTTCCTCCGGCGCGGTGTCCAGCAGCGCCGACAGCACCTCGATGTGGCGCACTTTGAGCACCGACGAACACAGCGCGTTGACGTACGCAAGCTGATGGTCGGAGCCCGGCTCAGCGGCCCGGGCCAGCTCCAGCAGCCGGTCGGCAAACATCGGCCAGCCGTGTTCACACGCCCAGCCCGGGTCCGCGTAGGAGCCCAACGCGGTCTGCGCCTGCAGCAGCAGCCGCTGCGCCACACCGACCTCGGTCTCCGCCTGCACGCCCCGGCACACCAGCGCCACGAAGTCGCGGCCGCGCAACTCCGCGTCGCGGGTCATCTCCCATGCCGCGGACCACACCAGTGTGCGCGGCAGTGGCTCCGCGATGTCGGCGATGCGGCTCAGCGCGGTCGACAGCGACTCGTCGTCGAGCCGCAGCGAGCAGTACGTCAAGTCGTCGTCATTGACCAGAATCAGCTTGCCGCGCGAAACCCCCTGCAGCGCAGGCACTTCCGTGACCTCGCCGGAGACGTCAAGCTCTTCGCGATGCGCCCGCACCAGCTTTCCCGCGCCGTCATCGTCATAGATGCCCACAGCGAGCCGGTGCACACGAGTCTCACCGGCGCCGGGAGCCGCCCCGCCCTGCCGGATCGCGAAGCGCGTGAACCGGCCGTCGGCATCCACCTCGAAGTCAGCGCGCAATGTGTTGAGGCCCGTGGTCTTCAGCCATTGGTTGCCCCAGTCCGACAGGTCGCGGCTGGACGCCTTCTCCAGCGCCGACAGGAGGTCGTCGAACGTCGCGTTGTCGAAGGCGTGGGCGCGGAAGTAGTCACGCAGGCCCGCCAGGAAGTTCTCCAGCCCGACGTAAGCCACCAGTTGCTTGAGCACACTGGCGCCCTTGGCGTAGGTGATGCCGTCGAAGTTCACCTCCACCGCGGCCAGATCCGGGATGTCGGCGGCCACGGGATGTGTCGATGGCAGCTGGTCCTGCCGATACGCCCATGATTTCTCGGCGTTGGCGAACGTCGTCCACGCCTCGGTGAACTCGGTCGCGCGGCTTTGGCACAACACCGACGCGAACGTCGCGAACGACTCGTTGAGCCACAAATCGTCCCACCATCGCATGGTGACCAGGTCGCCGAACCACATGTGCGCCATCTCGTGCAACACCGTTTCGCAGCGCCGCTCGTAGGACGCCCGGGTGACCTTGCTCCGGAACACGTAGTCCTCCAAAAACGTTACCGCGCCGGCGTTTTCCATAGCGCCGGCGTTGAATTCCGGCACGAACAACTGGTCGTACTTGCCGAACGCATACGGCACGCCGAAGTTCTGGTGGTAAAAGCCGAAGCCTTGCTTGGTCTGCGTGAAAAGCCTTTCAGCGTCCATGAATTCGGCCAACGAGGCGCGGCAGAACAGTCCCAGCGGAATCGACCCGTGTTCGTCGGTGTATTCGTCGTCCCAGCGGGCGTAGGGTCCGGCGATCAACGCGACGAGGTAGGTGCTCATCCGAGGCGTGGTCGCGAACGTGTGCACACCGTTGTCGACGCTGACCGTCGCGCCGTTGGACACCACCTGCCAGTGCGCGGGAGCAGTGACGACGACGTCGAACGTGGCCTTGAGATCGGGCTGGTCGAAGCACACGAACATCCGCTTGGCGTCGGCGGTCTCGAACTGCGAATACAGATACACCTCGTTGTCGACGGGGTCGACGAATCGGTGCAGCCCCTCGCCGGTGTGGGAGTAGAGGCAGTCGGCGTCGACGACCAATACGTTGTGTTCGTCGACGATGGTGAGCGGAATGCCGGTGGACTCGTCGTAGCCCGACACGTCGATGTCGATGCCGTTGAGGGTGGCGCTGCGCACCGTCTCTGCGGCTATGTCGATGAACGTGTCGGCGCCCGGCAGCGCATTGAACGTCACCGTGGTCACCGACCGGAAGGTCCGTTCGCCCGGTGCGCCGTCACCATCGGTGAGGTCCAGCTCGATCTTGTAGTTGTCGACGGTCACCAGCGCGGCGCGCTCGATGGCCTGGTCGCGAGTCAGGTTCGGAAGTGCCACGCCGTCCAACATATCGCCGCAGTGCGCGGGGCGCCGGGCGGCTCAGGCGGGCTGGCATCAACAGCTGATTCATCCAGCAAACGAGACTGTCATGATCATTTCGCGCTACGAGCGATTCGAGCAGCAAACTTCTGTTGATAGTTGAGCAGCGGGTTCGGCCGATTCCGCGCGCCGGAAGACCAAGCAACTATTTGCATGAGAAAGCACATCATTACGTATGCGTCAATTTCCAGGATCTCTGTCTTTCCTGGACATACGCTGCTCATTGCCTGTGCGCGTGCCCAAACAGTGGTTGGCAGGTCGCGTCGCAGAATCTTGGGAGTTCAGCATGGCATCGACAAAGGGGTCGCACCGGGCCGTCTCTAGCAAAGCTCACCGCAGCGCGGGCGGCACAACTTATGCGCGGTACATCGGTCGAGTCGGCGCATTGGCCGTCGCGCTCGGCGTTGGGGCGGCGATTGCCAGCACACCTGGTGTGGCCTGGGCCAGCCCCGAGAACTCGACCTCGCCGGCCTCGCCGGGTGGCGAGGACTCCAGCCCGGGCACCTCGCCCGGGCCGGCTGCCAACACGCCGCCGAGCCAGAAGCACCGGTCGCTTCCCCCGCTGCAGAAGCCCGGCAAGTGGAACCCGCACAAGAAACCCCCGAGGCAGTCGCCGTCAGGCCCGACCAATACACCCGACTCCGGGACCGCGGTCAGCAGCCCGGGTGCTCTGAACACCTCAGTCGACGACCACGACACCGACGGAAAAGCAGGCGCTCCTGCCGCCAACGCCCCAACAGGTCCCGACGTCACCGCCTCCGAAAAGGACAAGCAGCCCGTCGTGGCGTTCGACGTCGGCGCACAACCTCCTTCGTCACTGCAGTCACCGGTGTCCTTGCCGAATCCGCCTGTGTCGACGGATGATTCGCTTGCCGAGCCAGTGCTCCCGACGGCGGCGCTTCCTAAATTGAACCGAACCCACGAACAGCCAGCGAGGCAGAGGCAATTCAACCGCGGCCCTGCTGTTGCGCTCACCGGGTCATCAGACCCGTCCAAGCCCGCAGCCGACGTCGACGCTCCCACGACGCAGACGACCCTGGCCGGCAACGCCCGAAGCGCCGAGCCGGGGGTGCTGAAGTTCGCCGCACCACAGTCGCCGTCCTCCTCGGCGACGGCCACTTCAGCAGTTGTGCCGACGTCGTTCGCGACGGCCGCCGCAACGCCTGTGACACAAGCGCAGGCAACCCAGCCGACGCTGGCGACCCCCGGCGCCACTGGAGTCATGGGGACGCTGATGAGCGCGGTGCTGTCGCCGCTGCTCGCGCCGTCACCGGCCGCTCCTGCACCCCAGCATCCGCTGTTGTGGGCGGTTCTTGGTTGGGCGCGCCGCTCGTTCGTGAATCAGTCGCCGAACATCTCGCCGACAGTCGGCGCCCCAGATGCCTTGGGCAACATCAAGATAACGCTGAACGAGACCGACACCGACGGCGACCGCTTGGTCTACACCGCCACGAACGGCGCCAAAGGCACGGTCACGGTCAATTCCGACGGGCACAGCTTGACCTACAAGCCCGATCCTGGTGCCACCGGCACAGACACGTTCACCGTGAAGGCCAACGACAACACGAACTTTCACCTGCACGGGCTCTTAGGTTTCCTCAAGCCCAACGGCGGCCACGTTTCCACGAAAACCGTGACAGTGACGCTGCCGGCGGCCGATACAGCTCCGGCTGTGGGCCAGCCAGTTCGCGGAACTCCAAACGCCGACGGGTCATTTGGCGGATCATTCCGCGTCAGTGATCCCCACGTGAACGACGTGACGGTCGCTGTGGCGGACCAGCCGGACTACGGCAGACTCGATTACACCGTCTCCCAGGTGGACGCGACAACCCGACAGGTCAACTACACCTACACGCCGACGCAAGCGGGAAGCATCAAGGCAGGACTCACTGAGGCCGATGAGACCGACAGCTTCACCTTCTCGGTCGCCGACCCGCAGCACCCTCCGGTGCCGGTGGTCGTCGACCAGATCGTCGTGACGCCAACGCATTTCGAGGTTTCTACTGCGACTGCGTCGACTGGAAACCAGCCGATAGGAATCGTTACGGTTGGCGACAGGCTGTATGTCGCGAACCAGTTGAGCGGCACAGTGTCTGTGTTCAATGCCGACACTCTGGAGCCGGTCGACACGGACAATTCCGTTGCTGGCGCCACTCCCATCTCGGTCACCCAATACCCGGGATTCATCGCTGTCAACGGCACGAAGCTCTACGTCGCCTCGCCAGCCGGTTATGTCGGGGTCGTCGACACAACGACGAATAAAGAAGTGGCGCGTATTCCGGTAGCCACCAACTCCGTACAAATCGCTGCCGCCGGCAATAAGGCCTACATCAGCAACGTCAGCGATAATACGGTGACGGTGATCGACACCTCCGCCGACAGCCCGGCCGCCGGCATCGCCCCGATTCCGGTGGGCGCCCGACCTCTGGGACTGGCCGTCAACGGCGACAAGCTCTTCGTGGCGAACTCAGGCGACAACACTGTGAGCGTAATCGATCTCCAGACGCACCAAGTCGTCGACACTGACACGAATACGCCTGGCGTCCAAGGGATCTCCGTGGGAGGCGCCCCGTTCGCAGTGGCGGCAAGCGGCGACCGCATCTACGTCTCCAACAGCACAGACGGCTCGGTGACAGTGATCGACAGCACCAACTATCACGTCGTCGGCACGGTGGCCGTCGGCGCCAGCCCCTCCTCCATCGTATTCAGCCCAGACGGCACGGTAGCGTATGTCACGAATTCGAGCGACGACACTGTGTCAGTGGTAGACACCACGTCCAATCAGGTCATCACGACAATTCATTTCGATGCCCCGCCCGACCCTTCCACTCCGTCGTCGCTCAACCTCGCCGCGATCAGCGCCGATGGCAAGCGCCTGTTCGTCGACGATGCGGCGGACAACAATGTCACGGTGCTCTCTCTTGTAGCGGGGGAGAACGCGAAGGCGCCGCAACCCACAGCGGTAGTCGACCAGGCACACATCAGCGATGCGACGGGCGCAGTCCAGGTGGCGGTGACAGTCGGTGATCCCGAGGGCAACTCGGCGATCGTCACGACCAGCAAAGCACAACATGGCGATGTGGCGGTGGTTGCGAACGGCGATGGCACCTACACCGTCACCTATACGCCGACTGAACAGAGCCGCATCGACTATCACACCGGGCCGACGCAGGACAGCTTCACGGTCTTGGTCAACGACGGCTACCGCGTCGCCGAGGTCCCGGTGACTGTGCCGATCAGTGCGCTGAACGTCGCACCGGAGGTGTCGGTCGATTCGACGGCGCCGAACCAGGACGGCGCGGTGACTGTCTTCATCACCGTCAGAGACCGCAATGGCGTGGAGCCGCCGAACGGCGACCCCATTACCGTCTCGATCACACAGCAACCGACAACAGGAACGATCTCGAATCCGGACTACCTGAGCAACGGAGTGTACATCGCTACGTACACGCCCACACCAGAGGCGCGCGTCGCGGCGTACGGCACGGGGCCGGACGCGGACACATTCACTGTCACCGTGAGCGATGGCAAGAACCAAGTGACACGCGACGGCACAGTCGCCATCAGCCCACGCGCCGCAGTTGTCGTGGGGACCTTGCCGCTGACCGATAGGCAACATTTCGCAGAGGACGCGGTGGTGGTCGGTAAGCAGCTTTACGTCTCCGACGGCTTGGACAACGTGGCGGTGGTCGACATCGATCCGGCCAGTCCGACGTACGGCAAGGTGGTCGCGACCCTCACCGTCGACGACCCGAACTCGGGCTTTCCTGACGGTATGGCTCTCGTCGACGACCGGTTGTATGTAGTTGCCGGGGGCGACATTTGGATGGTTCACACCGATCCCGACAGCCCGGACTATCTCCAGGCCGGCACCATCTTTGATCCCTCGACGAGCGGATCGTTCGCTTTCACCGGCGACATGGCGGCGGCCGGAAAGTACCTCTATGTAGGAGAGAACGGCGCCGTCGACGTCGTCGACGTCAACCCGGCGAGCGCGAACTATCACACCGCGGTCGACACCATCTTCCTCGGGTCGCCCAGTAATCCTCACTACGCAGCAGCCATGGTTGCCAGTGGAGATCGGCTCTATGTGAACGACCCGTTCGACCGGGTGGTGAGCGTGATCGACCTCAACCCGGAGAGCGATGATTACCACACGGTGATCGCTTACATCGATACCGGAGCCGCCGCAGGCCCCACCTATAGTGCGGCTTCAGACATCGCCGCCACCGCCGACCGCTTGTACGTCAGCGATCCGGGTGACGACCGGGTAACTGTTATCGACATCAACCCGGCAAGTCCGGGGCGCAACACCGTGATCGATATCGATCCCAGCACACCGGAAGTCGACGGCATCGCTGTCTCGAGCGCGGCCGGTTTGGCAGTTGTGGGTGAGCGGCTCTACGTGACCAGCCACCTGGGCGACGAGGTGACGGTCATCGACACGGCGACGAACAAGGTCATTGATGTCGATCCGACGACCTCTGATGTCGATACCTTGCAGGTGGGACCAAACCCCAGAAACATTGCCGTGGGCGGCAGCCGCCTCTACGTGACGAACCATTCAGACAGCAGTGTGACCGTCATCGAGACCGGGATGTCCTCACCTTCCGGCACCCTGTAGGGAACAGACGCCTCCGATCGGCTCGGAACAGGTCCTCGCGCTTGTGGGTTGTGCCTGAGTGCAACACTGAACGCATCCGCTCGAGAGGACCGCTATGCCCGAGAAGTCTGTTGCCGATTTCTGGTTCGACCCGCTGTGCCCGTGGTGCTGGATCACCTCGCGCTGGATCCTCGAGGTGGAGAAGGTCCGCGACATCGAGGCCAACTTCCACGTGATGAGCCTCGCGGTGCTCAACGAGAAGAAGGACGTGCCGGACGAGTATCGGGAGAAGCTCAAGGATGCGTTCAAGCCGGTGCGCGTGCTCATCGCTGCCGAGCAGGCCAAGGGCTCCGAGGTGCTCGCGCCGCTGTACACCGCGATGGGCACCCGCATTCACAATCAAGGCAACAAACACCTCGACGCCGTCATCTCCGAGTCGCTCGCCGAAGTCGGCCTGCCCGCCGAACTCGCCGAAGCCGCCACCACCGACCGCTACGACGAGGCGCTGCGCAAGAGCCACCACGCCGGCATGGACGCGGTCGGCGAAGACGTCGGCACCCCGACCATCCACGTCAACGGCGTCGCGTTCTTCGGCCCAGTGCTGTCGCGCATTCCCCGCGGCGAGGACGCGGGCAAGCTGTGGGACGCATCGGTGACGTTCGCCTCTTACCCCCACTTCTGGGAACTGAAGCGCACCCGCACCGAGCCGCCGCAGTTCGACTGACCGATAGGCTCGGCGCCATGCGCGTCTACCTCGGCTGTGACCATGCCGGATTCGAACTCAAGCAGGCGATCGTCGACCACTTGAAACGTAGCGGCCACGAGCCGATCGACTGCGGCGCCTACTCGTACGACGCCGACGACGACTACCCGGCGTTTTGCATCGCGGCGGCCGAACGCACCGTCAACGACCCGGGCAGCCTCGGCATCGTGATCGGCGGCTCAGGCAACGGCGAGCAGATCGCCGCCAACAAGGTGCCTGGTGTGCGCTGCGCACTGGCCTGGAGCACCGAGACGGCGTCGCTGGCCCGCGAGCACAACGACGCCCAGCTGATCGGGATCGGCGCGCGCATGCACACCGTCGAGCAGGCGCTGGCAATCGTCGACGCGTTCTTGTCCACCCCGTGGTCGAAAGCCGAACGGCACCAACGCCGTATCGACATTCTGGCCGAGTACGAGCGCACGCACGAGGCGCCGCCCGTGCCGGGGGCCTAGTGCCCGAAGGCCACACGCTGCACCGGCTGGCCCGGTTGCACCAACGCAAATTCGGCGGGCGCCCCGTCGCGGTATCCAGCCCGCAGGGCCGATTCGCCGACGGCGCAGCGATTGTCGACGGCCGCGTGCTCAAGCGGGCCACCGCCTACGGCAAGCACCTGTTCCACCACTACGCCGGGGGGCCGATCGTGCATGTGCACCTCGGTCTCTACGGGTCGTTTTCCGAGTCGGAGGTGCCGATGCCGCTGCCGGTGGGTGAAGTGCGGATGCGCATGGTGGGCGTCGACTTCGGCACCGATCTTCGCGGGCCGACGGCATGTGAGGTGATCGACGAGGCACAGATGGACGCGGTGATCGCCCGGCTCGGTCCCGACCCGTTGCAACGCGACGCCGACCCCGCCCGCGCGTGGAGCCGAATCACCAAGTCGCAGCGGCCAATTGGTGCCCTGCTGATGGATCAAGCGGTGATCGCCGGCGTGGGTAACGTGTACCGCAACGAGCTGCTGTATCGGCACGGCATCGATCCTTACCGTCCGGGCCGGACCATCGACGCGAGTGAGTTCGAGTCGATGTGGGTCGACCTGGTGGAGCTGATGAAAGTCGGATACCGGCGCGGCAAGATCCACGTCGTGCGTCCGGAACATGACCATGGTGCACCGTCGTATCGGCCGGGCCGGCCGCGGACGTACGTGTATCGCCGCGCCGGTGAGGCGTGCAGGGTATGCGGCGGAAAGGTACACACGGCCGTGGTCGAGGGCCGCAACGTGTTCTGGTGCCCGGCCTGTCAGAGCTAGCCGTCAGCGGTGTGCAGCTCCGGGAAGATGTCGCGGTTGGCACCATCGGCCAGCGCCAACAGCATCAGCCGAACGTAATCGGGGAAGCGTGGCCCCGCGCGGCGGCCAAGACTGTCGTTGGTGACGCGCTGGCCCCACCGGCCGTGAAAACCGCCCTCCTCGTCGTCGCTGGGCCACCAGGTCTGGATGGAGCGGTCGACGATGTAGTCGTAGGTGCGGCCGGGCTGGGACAGGACGGTCGCTGCTTGCGCCGAGTTCCAGTCGACTACGTCGGTGATGCCGGGTATCGGCAGGTCTTTCGGGCGGATCGTCCGTCCCGACGTCGGCTCGTCGGGGCCGTTGTCCGGTGTCGGGGTGTCCGCAGAGGGGCGTGGGATATCCGGACCGGCGAACGAGCCGCTGGCGGCGTCGATGAATTCATAGATCCCTGAGGCGAACCCGGCCCAGCCGGCCGCTGCCGAACCGGGGATTCCGCCCACCGCCGCACCGGCCTTCGCGCCGGCCACAATCTTGGCGAGCCATGCGGCCAGTCCCTCGAGGACCCGACCGGGACTGCCGTCGTCTCCAGACGGGTCCGGTCCCGGCGGCGGCGGTGGTGGCACCAGGCCCGGTCCGTCGAATGCGCCGCAGCCCTGAGGTTCTTCCGATGCCGGATACGGGTCGACGTCGTGGTTGCCCGGCTGCAGGTTGAGGCTATGCGTACCCAGTGCAACATAGAATCTCGGGTGGCCCCGAACGGTATCCGGGGTGTCTGATCCGCTCCATGTGCGCACCGTCATGGCGGTCCGGTTTTCGTCGTCGAACTGATGAGCGGGGTAGCCGCTGTCACCTGGCGCCGGCCGAGACCCGGTGAGCCCCAGGTATTTTGGCGTGTAGCCTTCCAGGTCGCCGGTGCCGTCGCCCTCGAGCATGACGGCGATGCACTGCCAGTCCCCGGCGTGGCTGGACACCTCGGCGCCGGACATCTCGCTGCATGCGACCGACTGCTCGTGGGCGGGGAAGAAGAAGTAATAGCACAACAGCTTCGGATTGTGCAGCTTGTTCACGATCGGTTTCAGATTCGGCGCGGCGCTGCG
Organism: Mycobacterium sp. NGS35; assembly: GCF_059812855.1. Lineage (NCBI taxonomy): Bacteria > Bacillati > Actinomycetota > Actinomycetes > Mycobacteriales > Mycobacteriaceae > Mycobacterium > Mycobacterium sp. NGS35. The sequence goes on along the minus strand of NZ_JCALDL010000008.1, from coordinate 165,355 downwards.
CGAGGCCAGCCTGGTCAGTCGATTCTGGTCGAAAACCTCAGCGTGGTACCAAAAGCGAGAGTCCTCGAGCGCGCCGTCGTAGGCGGTCTTGATGGCGTCGCGATCGGAGTAGACGTTGACACTGGTGCTCGTCACGCCGCTCTCGTGCGACCCCGCCACGTCTTTCCAGCCGCCGAGTTCCAGGAAGTGCTCCTGGTTCTCGCCGGCGAGCGCGTTGCCCAGGAAGGTGCCGCTCGCTTCCGGCACGGCGGTGAGCTGACCCGCAACGACTTTGGGTTCGCGTGGGAACGCAGCACTCGCGGCACCACCCCAACGCGACTTGTCGTCGGCCGGAGATCCGGCTGACCACAGAGCGGCACTTTCCACGAAGCGCTTGACGTTGACCGGCACGTACTTCTCCCTGGGATGCAGCACCAGGATCGGCTCGAAGCGGCGGATCAGCGGCTCGTCGGGATGCGTCGCGCCGGGATCAGCAGTGCGAACCTTGATTTCGAGCGCGATGGCGGCCACGTCGGCCGGGGTGGGCCATGTCCAGCTGACACTCGGCGGTACGTCGTCGGCGGCGGCCGATTGCAGGACTGCCGATTTGGCGAGCACCCCCTGTGTCACAGGTAGCTGGTGGACTTGAGTCAAAGTGCCTGCGACGGCGACAGTTTGGCTCGACGACAACGCGATCGCGGCGGCGCAGAGTTGGTGGTCGGCCGGTGTCGGGGGAGGCAACGCGACGGTAGCGGCAGTGGTGGCTTGATCGCTCGCGGCAATTGCCTGCACGACAGGATCCGCGAGAGCGGCGTTGACAAAGGCGAAGGCCGACCAGGCGCAGTAATCTTGCTTCTCGCCGCCGAAATCGATTGTGAATTGCGATGTTTCGGCCCCTACCGGGACGAGCTGGTAGCACGTCAGCCGACGGTCGTCGGTATTGGCGGTCTGGATCTCTTTGAGTGTCACGCCAGCGAATGTTACGGTCGGCTTGGCCGGAACGGCCGGCAGGAGGGCCGCCCGGGCGCTGGTGACGAAGACGAACACCACGGTGTCGGCGTCGACATGGGCGGTGTCGGTAAGGAAGATCGCGGCGTCCCCGGTGCCGCTGCCCGAGGTGATACTGATGCTCGGCATGTCAGTAGCCCTGTGCGATTCCGACGATCATGTTGCCAAATGCCGGGTCACAAGCGAGCGGCGAAAACGTACGGTCGATCACCTTCTTCAAGCACTTGCTTGCGAGCAGCGCTTGAACTTCCGGCAGGTCCATCGGCTCGACTCCCTGCTCGCGCAGCCAACCCAACATGGCCGTGGCTATCGGCGGAATCTTGTGGAGCTTGTTGGTCGACCATGCCGTCGCGTAATCACGAGCGCCTGACTCCCAACGGTCGAAGGCCTCGTCCGTGTGCACCACACCGCGAAGCGCATTCGTCGCTGCCTCTATCAGGCGACGCAATTCCAGAGCACACTCCCGATCGTCTTTGAGTGCCAGCACAAGTTGCCTGCCCCAGTCCGCCCAGCAGTGGCTCACCGTTCCAAACACCGGTCGGCGTCGCACGTTCTCGTCGATTGCCCGTGGGTTCAGCCGCCAGATCTTGACGTCGTCGATCACCGTGCGGACGCCATCGGATCCGTTGAGCCGGTTGCCAATAGCGATCCGCTGGCCGGCGATCAGTGGGGTATATCCGCCCCGGTCCGGAAAACTGAGGACCAGCTGGCCATCGATCGAGACGTCGAGGAACTGCCAGCCGTCGTAGAACAAGCTGACAGTGACCCAGCCGCCGACGTCGACGCTGACCGGCTCATCCCCACCGAAACCGACGCTGCGGTTTTGGGTTTGGACAAACCCGTCGAATTTTCGCGGAGCCCTTACCGCCAGATTGAACGACTCGCTTTCGATCAGCGTGCCGGGCTGATCGAGAACATCTCGGGAGCAGACGATGTCGACCGCCACACCACCGACCACTCTCCACTGGAACGGCAGGTGGACGGCGATCGCGCTGTCCGCGCCGCGCATGCGAACCGCGCCCGAACGCGGCGCACTGCCGTCGACAAGGAAATCCGTGTCGGCGATGCGGTGTGCTGTGCCATGGCCAGCCCGCGCGGGAGACTGGTCGAATATCACACCGGGCACGCCCTTATAGCTGTGGTCGAGCACCAATTCCCAGGGATAGTCCATTGGTCCCCTCAGGGCCGCGCGGAAGGTAGGCAGACGGTATCGCACATCAGTACCGCTTTTCGGCGAAACGCGGCAGCGACGACCATGGCGCACGCTGATTGGAAGGACAGGCAATTGGGAATTCGGCGCCGGTGACGAACGATCAGATCGCCCCTGCGGCGGACTCCAACGAGAGCACCCGCACCGTGATCATCGCACTTGTGGCCAACGGCTTGATCGCGGCTGCCAAGACGATCGCCACCGGGCTTTCCGGTTCGGCATCGATGATGGCCGAGGCGGCGCACTCCTGGGCTGACACCGGAAACCAGGTGTTTCTGTTGGTCGCCGACCGCCGCAGCAGGCGGCCTCCCGACGCCCGTCATCCGCTGGGCTTCGGCCGTGAAGCCTATGTCTGGTCGCTGCTAGCGGCTGTGGGCCTGTTCGTGGTGGGGGCTTCGGTGTCGATCTGGCACGGGATCACCGAACTTCTCCGCGGCGAATCCGAGCGGGGTGACTACCTTCCTGCCTACGTCGTGTTGGCCATTGCGCTTGTGCTGGAGGGCATTTCGTTCCTTCAGGCCGTGCGGCAACTGCGGGGTGAGGCGCGGCTGTACCACCGCGACCTCCTGCAGCATGCGCTTGCCACGTCCGATCCGACGACGCGGGCGGTGTTCGCCGAGGACAGCGCTGCGGTGATCGGGATCGTGATCGCCTTCGCCGGCATCGGACTGCACCAGTTGACCGGCAACGCAATGTGGGACGCGATCGGTTCGATCCTCGTCGGTGTGCTGCTGGGTGTGATCGCCGTGGTGCTGATCGACCGCAACCGCCGATTCATCACCGGCGAGCCGGCCTCTGATCAACTGCGCGACGCCGTCGTGGCGCGCATCAAGGACCTGCCCCAGGTCGTCGATGTCCGGTTCATCCGTCTGGTGTTCGTCGGACCGAAGCGCCTGTTTGTCGTCGCCAGTGTGGATCTCGTCGGCAACGACGTGGAATCGAGCGTCGCCCATACTCTTCGACGCCTGGAGCGGGAACTGGAATCCGACCCGCACATCGCCGACGCGGTGCTGACAATCGCCGACCCGGAAACCGGCGACGTGAAGTGAAACCGGCTCAGAAGTCGCCGAAGCCGCCGCCGAAGTCTCCGCCCCCGAAATCGCCGCCGCCGAAGTCGCCCCAGCCGCTGCTGTCACCGACCCCGCTGTCCCAGCCGCTGTTGTCCCAGTTGCCGGCGTCCTGGGCCTCAGCGGCGTCGAAGCCGGCGTCGTATCCGCTGTCGTACGCGTTGTCGTAGCCGACGCCGTGCATCCCGGAGAACAGCGCATCGAACACCAGCATCGAGCCGACACCCCACGCGCCGGCCACCAGCGCCGTCTTCCACCACGGCTCGGAGTACCAGCCTGCCGGCACTGGACGGCCGGCGACGGTGCCGCCGGGGTAGTAGTTCGGCGTGCGCGGAGACGGCGTGGGCGATGCTTCGATCTCGCGGCCTTCCACCTGCACCCGACGGTCTTCGGTGACCGCGCCGGCGGCGCGCTGCCCGTTCAGTGACTCGAGCTCGGGGCCCGGGTCCATGCCCATCGCCTGCCGCGCGGCGCGCACATAGTAGAGCCCTTCGAGCGCGCTCTCCTTTGCCAGTTGGGCCTGCTTCACAGTGGTGGCCTGCTCGATCTGCGACGAGGCTGCGGTGTAGCGCTCCGACGCGTCAGCCAGCGCCTGCTTGGCTGCATCGTCGGTGGCCGTCAGGTTGAGCACCTGGCCACCGAGCCGCTCGATGAGCCGGCGCGCGTCTGCTTTGGCGTCAGCCAGCGTGGCTTCGGTGCGACGGCGCGACGCTCGCGAGGAGCCGATGACCGCCCAGGCGATCGCCGCGATCACCAAGACGAGGATGACGAGTAGCGCGGCGTTCATGGCGTCCACAGTACCGACGATGCCCCAGCGCAAGGCTGCGCCGAAAGCGACGTTTTGCAGGGCTCTTCTCGCACTTCTTCTGCGAAACGTCGCTCTGGACGATCACCGGGCCCGGCGTTCGGAGCGGGTGACGGGAATCGAACCCGCGTAACTAGCTTGGAAGGCTAGGGCTCTACCACTGAGCTACACCCGCAGTGCAGCAACGATGGCACTGTACGGTGCCTTCGCGCACCACGCCAAGCTAGCCGTAGGATCGCCTGGTTACTGGATTCGGGGTGTAGCGCAGCTTGGTAGCGCATCCGCTTTGGGAGCGGAAGGCCGCAGGTTCAAATCCTGTCACCCCGACTGGAGCTGACTACCCAATCAAGGAGCCATGAGCACGTGAAGAGCACCGTCGAGCAGCTGAGCCCCACCCGGGTCAAGATCAACGTGGAGGTGCCGTTCACCGAGCTGCAGCCCGACTTCGACCGTGCCTACAAGCAGCTCGCGCAGCAAGTTCGGCTACCCGGCTTCCGGCCCGGTAAGGCGCCCGCGAAGTTGCTGGAGGCACGCATCGGCCGGGGCGCGATCCTCGAGCAGGTGGTCAACGACGTGCTGCCCAGCCGCTACAGCGAGGCCGTCACGTCCTCGGACGTGCAGCCGATCGGCCAGCCCGAAATCGAGATCACGAAGATCGAGGACGGCGACGAACTGGTGTTCACGGCAGAGGTGGACGTGCGGCCCAAGATCGAGTTGCCCGATTTGAGCACGCTGACCATCACCGTCGACCCGTTCGAAGTGACCGACGAGGACGTCGACGCCGAGTTGCAGTCGCTGCGGACCCGCTTCGGCACGCTCACCGGTGTCGACCGCCCGGCGCAGAACGGCGACTTCGTCTCCATCGACCTGGCCGCCACCGTCGACGGCGAGGAGGTTCCGGAAGCCGCCACCGAGGGCCTGTCGCATGAGGTCGGCTCCGGGCAGCTGATCGAGGGGCTGGACGAGGCGATCGTCGGATTGACGGCCGGTGAGTCGCGCGTGTTCACCACCACGCTGGCCGCGGGCGAGCACGCGGGCAAGGAAGCGCAGGTGACCGTGACCGTGAAGTCGGTCAAGGAGCGCGAGCTGCCCGAGCCCGACGACGAATTCGCGCAACTGGCAAGCGAATTCGACACGATCGACGAGCTGAAGGCCAGCCTGCGCGAGCAGGTGGCGCGGGTGAAGCGTATTCAGCAGGCGGAGAAGATCCGCGACGCCGCGATCGAGACGCTGCTGGGGCAGGTGGAGGTGCCGCTGCCGGAGAACATCGTCCAAGCTCAGGTCGACGAGGCAGTGCACAATGCGCTGCACGGCCTGGACCACGACGAGGACCGGCTGGCCGAGGCGCTGGCCGAGCAGGGCAGCAGCCGCGAGCAGTTCGAAGCGGAAGCACGCCAGAACGCCGAAAAGGGGATCAAGACCCAACTGCTCATTGACGCGATCGCCGATCAGCTCGGCATCGAGGTCGGCCAGGAGGACCTCACCGAGCGGCTGGTGCTGCAGGCCCGTCAGTACGGCGTCGAGCCGCAGCAGTTGCTTCAGTTCCTCCAGCAGAACAACCAGCTGCCGGCGATGTACGCCGACGTGCGGCGGGGCAAGGCGCTCGCCGCGATAGTGCACGGCGCGACCGTCAAAGACAGCGACGGCAACGTCATCGACACCGACGAGTTCTTCGGTCCGCGCCAGCAGGCAGAATCGGAAGCGGACGAGGCCGGCGCCGGTGAAGCAGAAGACGACGAAGACGACGCGGCCGACGACGACCAGTCACGCTGAGAGCGAACCGGCGCCTTGCCGGGAGTGCGGGGCGCGGCGAGTTGGTTAGTGTCGAGGAAACAAGCAGAGCAGCGAGAAAGCAGGTACCAGCTGTGACGGACATGCGTTCGAGCGCGCCGGGGCTCAACCTGGTGGACTCGGTCTACGAGCGATTGCTGACCGAGCGCATCATTTTCCTCGGCTCGCAGGTCGACGACGACATCGCCAACCGGTTGTGCGCGCAGATTCTGCTGCTCGCCGCCGAGGATCCGACCAAGGACATCCACCTCTACATCAACTCACCGGGCGGCTCGATCAGTGCGGGCATGGCGATCTACGACACCATGGTGCTCGCGCCGTGCGACGTCGCCACCTACGCGATGGGCATGGCCGCCTCGATGGGACAGTTCCTGCTCGCCGCGGGCACCAAGGGCAAGCGTTACGCGCTGCCGCACGCCCGGATCCTGATGCATCAGCCCCTCGGCGGTGTCACCGGCAGCGCCGCGGACATCGCAATCCAGGCCGAGCAGTTCGCGGTGATCAAAAAGGAGATGTTCCGCCTCAACGCGGAGTTCACCGGCCAGCCGATCGAGCGCATCTACGCCGACTCCGACCGCGACCGCTGGTTCACCGCCCAAGAGGCGCTGGAGTACGGCTTCGTCGACCACATCATCACCCGCGCCGAAGTCAACGGGTCAGGACCGGGAGCAGGACTAGACAAATGACATCGCACATGCAGCCGGCCCACGGCGGAGCCGTGAATCAGCCGCAAGCTCGCTACATCCTCCCGTCGTTCATCGAGCACTCGAGCTTCGGCATCAAGGAATCCAACCCGTACAACAAGCTGTTCGAGGAACGCATCATCTTCCTCGGCGTGCAGGTTGACGACGCGTCGGCCAACGACATCATGGCCCAGCTGTTGGTGCTGGAATCGCTGGATCCCGACCGCGACATCACCATGTACATCAATTCGCCAGGCGGTTCCTTCACGTCACTGATGGCGATCTACGACACGATGCAGTACGTGCGCGCCGACATCCAGACGGTGTGCCTGGGCCAGGCCGCGTCGGCGGCCGCAGTGCTGTTGGCCGCCGGCACGCCCGGCAAGCGGATGGCTCTGCCCAATGCTCGGGTGCTGATCCACCAGCCGGCGCTGGCCGGGGTGATCCAGGGTCAGTTCTCCGACTTGGAGATCCAAGCTGCGGAGATCGAGCGGATGCGCAAGCTGATGGAGCACACGCTGGCGCGTCACACCGGCAAAGATCCAGAAGTGATCCGCAAGGACACCGACCGCGACAAGATCCTGACTGCCGAAGATGCGAAGGACTACGGGATCATCGACACGGTGCTGGAATACCGCAAACTGTCGGCGCAGACGGCCTGACTTTCTGCGTCGTGACGTCGCGCGCGGGTTGCGGCCACGACACGCCCAGGACACGGTCTGCGGTACAACGCGCCGTCCGCCCGGACAGGGGATATGTTTCAGTGCAGCGCAGGCCCCCGCCCGCGTAACAAAAACCACTGACGCGATTCGCTCGATGGGTCGCACCCCGGCCGATCAAGCGGGTAGCGTCGGAGCAGACGTCGGATACGACGTCGAAACGACACGGAACATAGAGAACTGACGACGGCGACAGGAAGTAGGACCCGACCACCATGGCGCGCATTGGAGACGGCGGTGACCTGCTGAAGTGCTCGTTCTGTGGCAAGAGCCAAAAACAGGTCAAGAAGCTGATCGCTGGCCCTGGCGTGTACATCTGCGACGAGTGCATCGACCTGTGTAACGAGATCATCGAAGAGGAACTGGCCGACGCCGACGACGTCAAGCTCGACGAGCTACCCAAACCGGCCGAAATCCGCGAGTTCCTCGAGGGCTACGTGATCGGCCAAGACAACGCCAAACGGACGCTGGCCGTCGCCGTGTACAACCACTACAAGCGCATCCAGGCCGGGGAGAAGAGTCGCGACTCCCGCTCCGAGCCCGTCGAACTGGCCAAGTCCAACATTCTGATGCTGGGCCCCACCGGTTGTGGCAAGACGTATCTGGCGCAGACGCTGGCCAAGATGCTCAACGTGCCGTTCGCGATCGCCGACGCCACCGCGCTGACCGAGGCCGGCTACGTGGGCGAGGACGTCGAGAACATTCTGCTCAAGCTCATCCAAGCCGCCGACTACGACGTCAAGCGCGCCGAAACCGGGATCATCTACATCGACGAGGTCGACAAGATCGCGCGCAAGAGCGAGAACCCGTCGATCACGCGCGACGTCTCCGGTGAGGGCGTACAGCAGGCGCTGCTCAAGATTCTGGAAGGTACCCAGGCGTCGGTGCCGCCCCAGGGCGGACGCAAGCATCCGCACCAGGAGTTCATCCAGATCGACACGACCAACGTGTTGTTCATCGTGGCCGGCGCATTCGCGGGGCTGGAGAAGATCGTCTCCGATCGGGTGGGCAAACGCGGGCTCGGGTTCGGCGCCGAGGTCAAATCCAAGGCCGAGATCGACACCCAGGATCACTTCGCCGAAGTCATGCCCGAGGACCTGATCAAGTACGGGCTGATTCCCGAGTTCATCGGCCGGCTCCCGGTGGTGGCCTCGGTGACCAACCTGGACAAGGACTCGCTGGTGCAGATCCTGTCCAAGCCGAAGAACGCGTTGGTGAAGCAGTACACCAAGCTCTTCGAGATGGACGGCGTCGAGCTGGAGTTCACCCAGGACGCGCTCGAGGCCATCGCGGATCAGGCCATCCACCGCGGCACCGGTGCTCGCGGGCTGCGCGCGATCATGGAAGAAGTGCTGCTGCCGGTGATGTACGACATCCCCAGCCGCGACGACGTCGCGAAGGTGGTCGTCACCAAGGAAACCGTGCAGGACAACGTGTTGCCCACGATCGTGCCGCGCAAGCCGTCGCGACAAGAACGTCGCGACAAGACCGCCTGACGACGATCAAGCGGCGAGGGACGAGCCGCGTTGAGGAGTCAGGCAATCAAGTACTCGCCTGACGACGATCAAGCGGCGAGGGACGAGCCGCGTTGAGGAGTCAGGCAATCAAGTACTCGCCTGACCCGTCGCCGAGCGCGAGCCCACTGCGGATTCCGGGCCGAATTTTCGCGGTGACTGCACGCTCGGCGCGTAGCTACCGCGGGTACAGATCCCCGTAGTAGTCCAGCCAGCGCCGGACGATGACTTCTTCGGTGGTCCCGCCGTCGTACACCGGTGAGATCAGCGGCGCCGCTGACGTCACGTCGATCACGACGATCGAGCGGATTCGGTCCAGCGACAGCGCGGAACCGCGCCCGCGCAGTATGCGGATACCCCGCTCGAACATCTCACCGGATGTGTACACCGCGGCTGTTCCCTTGAACCGGAAGCCTTTTCGCAAGATCGGGTCGACGACGTTGACCTCGACGTAGGGATTCGCTTTCAGGTTGGCGACGGTTCCCGGCGACGCCACGTCGGCGAACATCAACCGCTCGTCGTCCCACACCGTGGTGGTGCCTTTGGGTGAGAGGTTGGGCCGTCCATCCGCGGTGACGGTTGCGACGAAGCCCAACCGCTGCTCGAGAACGGTCTGCTGCATCTCCGGCGAAAGCCTCACCGCGGGCTCACCACGCGGTCCGGACGGGTGTAGACATTCATCGAGTCGCCGCGCAGGAACGCGACCAGCGTGACCCCGGACTGGCTGGCCAGATCGACCGCCAGCGACGACGGCGCCGAAACCGCCGCCAGCACCGGCACCCCAGCCATCAGCGCCTTCTGCGTGAGCTCGAACGAGGCGCGGCCGCTGACCAGCAACACCGTCCCGCTCAGCGGTATCCGTCGCTGTTCGGTTGCCCAGCCGATCACCTTGTCCACGGCGTTGTGGCGGCCGATGTCTTCGCGCACCGCCAGCATGGTGCCGTCCACCTCGAACAACGCGGCCCCGTGCAGTCCGCCGGTGCTCGCGAAAACCCGCTGGGCTCTTCGCAATTGGCCGGGCATCGCGGTCAGAGCGTCGGTGGTGACGGTGGCGGGGTCGTCGCCCGGGCCGTGACGACTGATCAGTCGCACCGCCTCCAGGGACGCCTTACCGCACACACCGCACGACGAGGTCGTGTAGAAGTTGCGCGTGACGCTGAAAGTGGGGACCGCGACGCCGTCGGCCAGCGTCACGTCGAGCACGTTGTAGGTGTTGGGTCCGTCGTCGGCGCCGCGGCAGTAGCGCACGGTGAGCACGTCGTCGCGGCGCGTGATCACCCCCTCGGTGAGCAAAAACCCTTGCGCCAGTTCAAAATCCGAGCCAGGCGTACGCATTGTCACGCTCACCGGCTCGCCGTTCACCCGGATCTCCAGCGGCTCTTCGACTGCCAGCGTCTCGGGCCGGTCGACGATATCGCCGCCCTTGAGATGCTGTGCGCGCCGGCGCGCGGTCACCCGGCCCATCGTCTCAAATCTAACGAACAGCTCAGTTCACCAGCGCGAGCGCGTGCGCACGACGCAGCTTGCCCGACGGCGTCTTCGGGATCATGCCGGGCGCGAGCACGACGACGTTGCGGGGACGCACGCCGATTTCGGCTACCACGGCATGAGCCACCGCATGCTTGATGCGGCGGACCTCCGCGGCGTCCTCCCAGGCGTTCGACTCGACGGCCACCGCGAACGTCTCCCGGGAGCGGCCGGCGTCCAGCCGTACCGCCACCGCGCAGCCCGGGCGGACGCCGTCGACGCGGCAGGCCGCACGCTCCACGTCCGTGGGGTAGACGCTGCGGCCCGCCATGATGATGACGTCCTTGACTCGCCCGCAGACGACGATGTGGCCGTTTTCCGTCAGGTAACCGAGATCGCCGGTGTTGTACCAGCCCTGATCGTCCTGGGCCGACACGAAGCCCGCCGTCGTGATGTAGCCGGTAGTCAGCGGCTCGCCGCGCAATTCGATGACGCCGACCGCTCGTGGCGGCAGCAGATTGGCGTCTTCGTCGACGACCCGGGCCTCCAATCCCTTCAGCAGCGGGCCGAGCGTGGCCAAACGGACGGTGCGGCCGCCGCTGGCGGGAACGGCGCGACGCAGCACGGCGAGCAGATCCGCATCGACCTCGTCGACCACCAGGCTGCCGCCACACTCGGAGAACGACACCGCGACCGTCGACTCGGCCATCCCGTACGCGGGCAGGATCGCCTCCGGACGCAGGCCGAACGGTTTGCCCGCCTCGATCAGGTCTTCGACGTCGGCAGGTTCGACAGGCTCGGAGCCCGACAGCGCCCACCGCAGCGAGGACAGGTCGAAGTCGCCGGGCTTGGCCTGTTTGCGCAGCCGCTTGGCCAGCAGCACGTAGGCGAAGTTCGGCGCAGCCGTCATCGTGCCCTTGTACTTGTCGATGAGCCGTGCCCACAACAAGATGTCGCGCAGGAAGTCCATCGGGGTGACCACGACCAGTTCGGCGCCGAAATACATTGGCACTGCGAGGAATCCAGTCATGCCCATGTCGTGGAACAGCGGCAGCCAGCTGACGATCACGTCGTGGTCGAGGTCGTATTCCGCGGCGACGAACATGGCCTCGGCGTTGGAGTAGATGTTGCGGTGGCTGATCTGAACGGCCTTCGGATGGCCCGTCGACCCGGACGTCAGTTGCATCAGCGCGATGTCGTCTTCGTCGGTGTCGACGGGGTCGATCGGATCGGCAGCGAGTAGCTCCTCGATGGTCAGCACGGTGACGCCGTGAGCCGTCAGCACCGGTGCCGCGGCCAAAAACGGCTCGGAGATCACTACGACCTTGGCGGCGATCATGTCGATGACCCGGGTGGTGTCCTGTGCCCACAGTGCGAGATCGGTGCGCGGCGTCGGCTGGTGCAGCATCGTCAAGCTGGCACCGCGCATCCATACGCCCTGGGCAGTCGGCGCGATCTCGACCGGAGCGCCGGCGAGTACACCCACGGCGTCGCCACGGCTCACCCCGGCGGCGGCGAGGCCGCCGGCTATTCGGCGGGCGCGTTCGTGCACCTGCCACCAGCTTTGCCGAAGCGGTGCGTGCGGTTCCCCGGTGACCAGCCCGTGCGAGCTGAGGCGGGCATTCCGGTACATCGTCGTGGTGAATCGACTCATCGGAGCGGCCTTCCTTCGCCTGAAACGAGCATCGGCGCTCAGCATGCCCTCCGGCGGGTTGTTTCGCGGGCAAACGCGCCGATGCTGCGCTCAGGCGGATCGAATCTCTAGGCAACCAGCGCTGACCGGGGTCAGCATGTCGGCCATGAGTGAGCATAGGGTGAAGAAACTCGGCGTCGACTGGTGCGCGACGATCGTGGCCGGCGTGATCGTGATCCTGGCGGTCGCCGACGTGCTGCCGAAGATCCCGTGGTGAGCGAGATGAGCGCCGTCCACACCGAACCCGACACCGAGACACCGGAGCCGACCTTCCCGGCTCGCAATGTGCTCGACTACGTGCCCGGGGTGCTGCTGCTGATCGCGATCGGCCTGCTGGGCAAATACGCCCAGGTGGGGTGGAACGCGCTCGCGCGCCACCAGCACTGGACCGTGCCTGACATCGAATACGTGTTGTGGGCCATCGTCTTTGGGCTGTTGATCACCAACACTGTCGGCCTGCACCGCATCTTCCGGCCGGGTGTGGCGACCTACGAGTTCTGGCTCAAGATCGGCATCGTCGCGCTGGGCGCGCGTTTCGTCCTCGGCGACGTCGTCAAACTCGGCGGTCTGAGCTTGATCCAGATCCTGGTCGACATGACGGTCGCCGGCGGCATCATCCTGGCCGCGGCCCGGCTATTCGGACTGTCTGGCAAGCTCGGTTCGCTGCTTGCCGTCGGCACTTCGATCTGCGGGGTGTCGGCGATCATCGCGTCCAAAGGCGCCATCCGGGCCCGCAACACCGAGGCCGGATATGCGATCGCAGCGATCCTGGCCCTGGGCGCCGTCGGACTGTTCACGCTGCCGCCGCTGGGGCATGCGCTCGGACTGACCGACCAGGAGTTCGGGCTGTGGGCGGGCTTAGCGGTCGACAACACCGCCGAAACCACCGCCACCGGATACCTGTTCTCCGACGAGGCCGGCAAGATCGCGGTGCTGGTGAAATCCACCCGCAACGCGCTGATCGGGTTTGTGGTCTTGGGATTCGCCCTCTACTGGGCGTCGCGCGGTGAGGCCGACGAACTCGCTCCGGGCGTCAAGGCCAAGGCGCTGTTCGTCTGGAAGAAGTTCCCGAAGTTCGTGCTCGGCTTCCTGGCGGTGTCGGCGATCGCCACCGCGGGCTGGTTGACCAAAGGGCAGACCACCAACCTGGCCAACGTGTCCAAGTGGGCCTTCCTGCTGACGTTCGCCGGTGTCGGGCTCAACACGAACTTGCGGGAGCTGGCCCGCACCGGCTGGCGGCCACTGGTGGTGGCGGTGATCGGGCTGGTGGTGGTCGCGTCGGTGTCGCTGGGACTGGTGCTGCTGACGTCGCGGGTGTTCGGCTGGGGCGTGCACCTGGGCTGAGCGCCTAGAGCGACAGCAGTGACATGCCGTCGCGGTCATGCACGAACGCACGCCTGCCGTCAGCGCTCACGTCGACGTCGAATGGTCTGCGGCCCACCGCGATTGTGGTGGCGACCGCGGTTCTGCCCGTATCGATCACCGACAGGGAGTTGTCCCGGCTGTTGACGACGAACGCCCGGGTCCCGTCGGCGTCGACCGCAACACGGCACGGGCGCGCACCGACGGACAACGTTCGGGCGACGGCATCGGTTGCCGAGCCGATGACCGCCAGCGAATCGTCGAGATAGTTGGCGACGTACGCGCGACGGCCATCGGGGCTGGCCGCCACGTCCCACGGATACTGGCCCACCGCAACGTCTTTGACAGAACTGGTTACAGTGTCGATGACCGCCACCGCATTTGCGTCGGACTTCACGATGTAGGCGCGCGAACCCGCGGGGGTGAACACCGGGTCGGGCAGATGGCCGCCGAGCCGCAGGCGGGCGATCACCTGGTGGTAGCCGGCGCTTGTCGGGTCGGTGTCGACAACACAGGCCGATCCGTCGTCGTGCAGGCTCACATACAGGCGTAACCCGTTGGGCGCCATGGTGATTCGATACGGTTGAGACGGCAGCGGGATGGCCGCGACTCGGCCGGTGGCGATATGCAGAGCCCATACCGCACGGTCGAACTGGTTGATCGCATACACCCATCGCTGGTTTGGAGCGACCTGAAGTGCCGTGGGCGGACAGCCGAGCTCGATGTGGCCGATCACTGAGTCGCGGGTGGGGCTTTGGGCGTCGGTGTCGATCACCGACAGGCGGCCGTCCACTTCGTCGACCGCGTAGGCGCGACTGCCGTCAGTGCTGAGCACCACGCCGGTGGACCAGCACCGGCCGACCTCGAGTGTGGCGACGACCGTGTGGCACCTGTCGCTGTCGCGGACGGTGTCGACGACCGACAGCGTGCCGTCCTGGTGGTTGGTGACGTACGCGCGGCTGCGGTCGCGGCTCAGCACCAGCGCCGACGGGTAGCGGCCCACCGGCACCACCGCGGTGGTGCCGCAGGCCCCCACCACCTCGACGAGGTCGTCGTCACTGCGAACCACGAAGGCGCGCCCCGCATTCGGGTCGGTGGTGACGCCGCACCTGCCGCGGTCGAACTCGATCACGCGAACCTTGCCGTCGCGCCGCGACGGCGCCGTTCGCTCGACCCGCGTACTGCCGGGACCGCCGGATTCGGCGACGTCGATCAATGACACGGTGTGGCAACGGATGTCGGTGACGTACGCGTAGTCACCGGACGGGTCGGGCGCGACACCGTAGGGCGCGCCCGCACTCACGACGTTCGTCGCGCCGGTCGCGATGTCGACGATCGTCACCGTGCCGGTGAGCCGGGAAGCGTCGAGCGCGGTCACGTAGGCGAATCGCCCGCAGGCGTCCACCGCCACCCCGATCGGGTGCGCCTCGACGGGAATGGTTTCTGTCACCGCCGGCCTTCTGAGGTCGATCACCGACACCGAACCGCCGCCGGCGTTGGTGACGAAAGCCTGGCTGCCGTCAGGAGTGACGGCGACCTGCGCGGGATGCTTGCCCACCGGAATGGTCCCGACCACGATCCCCACGTCCGCATCCACGACCAGTAACCGGTCACGGGCGTTGTCGACCACATACAGCTCGCGGCTGTCCGGGCTGACGGCCACGCCGGTCGGTGCGCCGCCCAGGCGAATCGTCGAGCTGGCGGCATCGATGACCGTCAGCGTGCCGTCACCCTGGTTCGTCACGAACACCCGCTCGGAGTCGGGGGACACCGCGACGCCGTAGGGGTTCGAGCCCACCGCGATCGTCGCCGTCACCGCCTGGATCTGCGTGTCGATGACCGACACGGAATCGCTTGCCGCGTTCGCCACGTAAGCATTCCGGCCGTCGGCGCTCAGCGCGATCCCGTAGGGTGCGCGCCCGACGGCGATCGTCAGGGCCGCCATTCCACTTTCGGCGTCGATCACCGACACGGAGTCGTCACCGGTGTTGACGACGTATACGCGGTTACCGTCCGGACTGACCGCAACTCCGGTGGGGAACGCACCCACCGAAGCGCTGCCCAGCGCCTGCTTCGGCGCCGTCTCGAGCGGCGGCGCCGGGGTGTTCAACGGGATGTCGTAGGCCGCGTCGGGTGCGTCGACGAGTGCTGGGACGCGGGCGCGGGGTCGCCGCAGCGCCGCTCGGACGGAGCTGAACAGTGTCCCGGGGATACCCGGCGACGCGGCGGAGGCTGTTGCCATCGGAACCAGGCCAGCGATGCTGACCCGCCACATCGGGAGGTTCCGGTTCATCACCGATGAGCATAGGTTTGGCGGCGCTGCCGGGAAGGCGTTATCGCAGACCCGGCTCTGGTGCTTGCGCAAGTAAGCACATCTCTTAGAAACCGTTCAAACACGACGTGACGAAAACCACACTTTCTCGTGGCTGCGCGAGTGTCGCACCCCGTGAGCTGCTTTTTTTGTGAGCACAATGGGCGATTACGCGTGCGTCGTAGGTAAAGGGTTCACTAAGAAAGTGCATAATCGGTACTAGCAGTGACATCAACCTTGCGGCTTGGGGCGAAAGGTGGTCTGTCGTGACGCCGACCGGCAACGGCGCCAGCCCTCACGGGCGACAAAAACTCGAGAGGGTCGTCATCCGATTCGCCGGCGATTCCGGCGACGGCATGCAGCTCACCGGTGACCGGTTCACCTCTGAGGCCGCGCTCTTCGGCAACGACCTTGCCACCCAACCGAATTACCCCGCCGAGATCCGTGCACCCCAAGGCACGCTTCCCGGCGTTTCGTCGTTCCAGATCCAGATCGCCGACTACGACATCCTGACCGCCGGTGACCGGCCCGATGTTCTCGTCGCGATGAACCCGGCGGCGCTGAAAGCCAACATCGGCGACCTCCCGCGCGGCGGCCTGGTGATTGCCAACTCCGACGAGTTCACCAAACGCAACCTCGCCAAGGTCGGCTACGAGGCGAATCCGCTGGAGTCCGGGGAACTGTCCGACTACGTTGTGCATGCCGTCCCGATGACCACGCTGACGCTGGGGGCCGTCGAACAGATCGGCGCGTCGAAGAAGGACGGCCAGCGGGCAAAGAACATGTTCGCGTTGGGCCTGTTGTCCTGGATGTACGGCCGCGAGATCGAGCCGCAGGAAACCTTCATCCGCGAGAAGTTCGCCCGCAAGCCCGACGTTGCAGAGGCCAACGTGCTGGCGCTGCGCGCCGGTTGGAACTACGGCGAAACCACCGAGGCCTTCGGCACCACCTTCGAGGTGGCGCCCGCCAAACTCCAGCCAGGGGAGTACCGCCAGATTTCGGGCAATACCGCGTTGGCCTACGGGATCATCGTCGCCGGCCAGCTGGCCGGCACCAAAGTGGTGCTGGGCAGCTATCCGATCACGCCCGCGTCGGACATCCTGCACGAACTTTCCAAGCACAAGAACTTCGACGTCATCACGTTCCAGGCGGAAGACGAGATCGCCGGAATCGGTGCCGCAATCGGCGCATCGTATGGCGGCGCCTTGGGCGTCACCAGCACCTCGGGCCCCGGCATCTCGCTGAAGTCAGAGGCTATCGGGTTGGCGGTGATGACCGAGCTGCCGCTGCTGGTCATCGACGTGCAGCGCGGCGGTCCGTCCACGGGCTTGCCCACGAAGACCGAGCAGGCCGACCTGCTGCAGGCGCTGTTCGGGCGCAACGGCGAGTCGCCGGTTGCAGTGCTGGCCGCGCGCTCCCCATCGGACTGCTTCGACGTCGCGATCGAGGCCGCGCGGATCGCGCTGACCTACCGCACGCCGGTGCTGTTGCTCTCGGACGGCGCGATCGCGAATGGCTCTGAACCGTGGCGTATTCCAGACGTCAGCACTTTCGCACCGATCGAGCGCAACCTGGCGCAGCCGGGCGAGGACTTCCAGCCCTACGCTCGCGACCCCGAGACGTTGGCGCGCCAGTTCGCGATTCCGGGCACTCCCGGGCTCGAGCACCGTATCGGCGGTCTGGAGTCGGCGAACGGGTCGGGCAACATCTCCTACGACCCGGCCAACCACGACCTGATGGTGCGGTTGCGCCAGGCGAAGATCGACGGCATCCCGGTGCCCGACGTCGAAGTGGACGACCCGACCGGCGACGCCGAGTTGCTCCTGATCGGCTGGGGCAGCAGCTATGGGCCCATCGGTGAGGCGTGCAGGCGCGCTCGTCGCAACGGCATCAAGGTTGCCCAAGCCCACCTTCGCCACCTCAACCCGTTCCCAGCCAATCTCGGCGATGTGCTGCGCCGGTACCGCACCGTGGTCTGCCCGGAGATGAACCTCGGGCAGCTGGCGCTGCTGCTACGCGGCAAGTACCTGGTCGACGTGCAGTCGGTCACCAAAGTGCAGGGCATGGCGTTCCTCGCCGACGAAATCGAGGACGTCATCGACTCCGCCCTCGACGGGTCACTGGCTGAAAAAGAAAGAGACAAGACCAGATTCGCGAAGTTTGACGGTAGCGTGTCGGTGAGTAAGCGGGAGCTAGTGCATGACTGATGTGGATGTCGCCGGCCGAGCGGCTCCGGCCGGGATCGGTGTAGACCTGGGACTGACCGCGATCAGCGGTGTGCCCACCACCGACGTTCCGCAGAAGGCCAAGGACTTCACCAGCGACCAAGAAGTGCGCTGGTGCCCGGGGTGCGGCGACTACGTCATCCTCAACACGATCCGCAACTTCTTGCCGGAGCTGGGGCTGCGCCGCGAGAACATGGTGTTCGTCAGCGGCATCGGATGCTCCAGCCGCTTCCCGTATTACCTGGAAACCTACGGTCTGCACTCGATTCACGGCCGCGCGCCGACGCTGGCCACCGGGCTGGCTTTGGCCCGTGACGACCTGTCGGTCTGGGTGGTCACCGGTGATGGCGACGCCCTGTCGATCGGCGGAAACCACCTCATCCACGCGCTGCGCCGCAACGTCAACATCACGATCCTGCTGTTCAACAACCGGATCTACGGGCTGACCAAGGGCCAGTATTCGCCCACGTCAGAAGTCGGCAAGATCACCAAGTCCACGCCGATGGGCTCGCTGGATCAGCCGTTCAACCCGGTGTCGGTGGCACTGGGAGCAGAAGCCACGTTCGTGGGCCGCGCGTTGGATTCCGACCGCAAGGGGCTCTCCGCGGTGTTGCGGGCTGCGGCCCAGCATCGAGGCGCTTCGTTCGTCGAGATTCTGCAGGACTGCCCGATCTTCAACGACGGCTCATTCGACCTGTTGCGTAAAGAGGGCGCCGAGGAGCGGCTGATCAACCTCACGGCAGGCCAGCCGATCACCTTCGGCAACAACGGCGAATACTGCGTCGTGCAATCAGGCTTCGGCCTCGAGGTGGCCAAGACCGCCGATGTGGCCGTCGACCAGATCGTCGTGCACGACCCGTCCATCGAAGATCCCAGCTACGCCTTCGCGCTGTCGCGCCTGAGCGACCAGGACCTAGAACACACCGTGATGGGTGTCTTCCGGCAGGTGCAGCGACCCACCTACGACGACGGCGTCCGAACTCAGGTACGCGACGCGAAGGCGGCCACCCCGCACGACACCGCAGCACTGCAATCGCTGCTGCGGGGACGCGACACCTGGACTGTTGACTGATCTCGGTTCGCCGCTGGCCGGTGTGGTGCTGGCCGGTGGCGCTTCCCGCCGGATGGGCCGCGACAAGGCCACACTGCCGTACATGGGCACCACGCTGGTGCAGCATGTGGTGAGTGTGGTCAAGCAGCGCTGCTCGCCGGTGTTCGTGATCGCCGCTCCGGGGCAGCGCATCCCGGACGTGGACGCCGACGTGTTACGCGACGACGTACGCGGCGTGGGCCCGCTCCTCGCCACTGGCCGGGGACTGCGTGCCGCAGCCGAAGCCGGGGTGCCGTGGGCGTTCGTCTGCGCCGTGGACATGCCTTTCTTGGACGCGGCGCTCATCGACGTGCTGATCGAGTCGTCGAAGGATCTTCCCGCGGAGGTGGTGTTGCCGTGGGACGGCCGCGACCACTTTCTCGCGGCTCTATACCGGACGTCGCTGGTCGAGCGGATCAACGAGTTGGTAGCCGCGGGCGAGCGCAGTATGGCGGCGTTGGTGAATTCCGTTGACGCGCAGCGAATTGTGGTCGCCGACAGCCGGCCGCTGACCAACGTAAATTCCGCTGCGGATTTACGTCTGCTGCGCTGATACGCACCGATCTGTGCGCCCTATCTGGGCCCGCCATTTATTGACATATTCGTCAATGGTCCGGTCTTCGCCGCCGGGTAATAGTGTTACCAATATCACCTGATGCGACAGCGCCGGTTTGGATCACAGCACGTCAGGCCGCATCTCACGGGGATATCGACCCCCGAATTCGGTGAGCCAGTTCACAAAATGCTGGTGATTCGGATCACCAATCGACGGGCGAACCCGAGGCTGAGAGTTTCTAAGACACGCCGGGCTGACCTGGCAGGACGCTGAGAGCCACTTCCCGTGACCGCGTCGTTATCGGTTCGAGATTGGCGATTTCGCGATGTGACTTTTTGTCGGATCGTTTGTAACTTCCATTTGTCTTCGTAACCGGAGCAAAACAATTTCAAACCAGAACCTGCGTGTGTGGGGCCACTGGGAGGCTTGCGACTGATCGCGTCGCCTCCGTCGGCCACCGGGACACCGTGGCCCGGTGAGACGAATCTTGTCTCCCTGTCGCGCCTGACCGAGACGGCGCGATTCGAGGAAGCACCCCGCCCCTCCTGGGGCGCTTACGTCCGCTTCGGCGGGCGTCCTTGGCGCGCGCTTGGCGAAAGGAATGATGTGAACAACCTCCGCAAGGTGATCACGAAGGTGATTACAGGGGCCGCCGTCACCGGCGGGCTCGTCGCTGCACCGTTGGCGATGTCGACGGCGACCGCGCAGGCGGACAGCGTGAACTGGGACGCCATCGCGGCTTGTGAGTCGGGCGGCAACTGGTCGATCAACACCGGCAACGGCTATGCCGGCGGCCTGCAGTTCACGCCGAGCACCTGGCGGGCCAACGGCGGCACCGGCTCGCCGGCGCAGGCCTCGCGCGAGGAGCAGATCCGGGTCGCGGAGAACGTTCTGCGCTCGCAGGGGCTCGGCGCGTGGCCGGTGTGCGGCAAGCGCGGCTGAGAAATCGCTGCTGTAGAGGCGGGCGGTGTCGAAGAATTTCGACACCGCCCGCCTCTTTTGCAAATCTCTTAACTTTAAAAACATTTCTTATCAGCGGTCTCCTGAGTAACACCTGCCCATGTGATCCCGATCACCCCATCGACCAATGTTTCGGGGGCTTTGGGAAAGGGACCGCGATGATGGGGATCCGCAAGACGATCACAATGGCCGCCTGCGCCGGTGCACTACTGAGCGCGCCGCTGGTACTGTCCACCGCCACCGCTCACGCCGACACCGTCAACTGGGACGCGATCGCGCAGTGCGAGTCGGGCGGCAACTGGGCCAGCAACTCCGGCAACGGCCACTTCGGCGGTCTCCAGTTCAAGCAGGCAACCTGGACGGCAAACGGCGGTGTCGGCTCACCGGCCGGCGCCAGCCGCGAAGAGCAGATCCGGGTCGCCGAGAACGTGCTGCGCACGCAGGGGCTCGGTGCGTGGCCGAAGTGCGGCGCCTACGCCGGCAGCCCCATGCCTGCCGTGAATCGCACCGCTCAGGCGCCGGCCGTCCGCACCGTGTCTGCGACCACCGGCTGCCAGAATGTCGGCAGCCTGGCCGGGATCAGGCTCGACCTGCTGTGCACCACACTCACCGCTCCACTGCAGGTCTTGGGCGGCCCCGTTCGCTGACACCGGGGTCCGCCGCCCCGACCACACGGACGCCCCATCTCGGCGTGCGTCATGCCGGCTGCGCGTCGCGGTCGGTGGGCATGGCGAACGCGCCCCTGGAGGCGATCGCGGCGAGATGGCGGGTCACCAGGGCCTCGGGCACCAGCACGCTGGCACGCGTCGCGATGGCCGAGAGCATGGGTGGGCGCAGGTTGACGATCCGCCCGAGCACCGCCGATTCCCGGATCAGCGGCGTGACGCGCGGCTTGCGGAACGCAGCGAATCGGGCGAACGCGACGGTCAGATCGTCGGCGTTGCCGGCGAACGCGGCGAGGATCGCGGCGTCCTCCAGCCCTTGGCAGCCGCCCTGGCCCAGATGCGGGCGCATCGCATGCGCAGCGTCGCCGACGAGCACGATCGGGCCTTTCGCCCATACTTTCGCTGGGGTGCGGTCGTAGAGGTCGTGGCGCAGCACCACCGCGGGATCCGTGGTGGCGAGGATGTCCGGGATGGGTTGCGCCCATGACGAATATCTGCGGCGCAGATAGGCCAGCTCGCCCTCGGCGGCCGCCGCGCCTTCGGTAGCGCGTTCGGTGGCGAACCAGTACGTGTGCGCGGAACCCATCGGAACGTGCCCGAATTCGACGCCGGGGCCCATGGTCTCGCCTGCCAGATCCGGGTCGATCGAGCAGTCCGCCACCCCGCGCCAGGCGGTGTACCCGGTGTAGGTGTCGGCGAGCGGACCGTTGAGGTGGCGCGCGGTCAGCGAGCGGGTGCCGTCGGCGCCGACGAGCGCGTCGGCGTCCTCCGTCCCGCCGGACAGCGCCAACCGGACACCACCTGCGGTTTCTTCAATACCGGTGAGCGCTACGCCGCGGCGCACCGTGCCCTCGGTCAGCGCGTTCTCCAGGATGCGTGTGAGCGCAGCGCGCTGGATCACCACCAGCGGCTCGCCGAGCGCCCGGATCATCCGATCCCGATGTGGGCGGCGCACCCATGTGCCGTCGCGCCAGCGCATCGCGCCGGCGGTGACGCGGCCGCCGGCGGCACGGACTGCGTCGCCGAGGCCTATCTGGTCGAGCGCTGCAAGGGCGTTGGGCCAGATGCTGATGCCGGCGCCGCTGGAGGTGTCAGTGCGTTCCTCGACCACCGCGACGTCAAAGCCGCGCCGCTGCAGCGCCACCGCGGCCCCCAGCCCTGCGATGCCCGCTCCCACCACCACGACCCGTCTCGGCATGGGCACGACTGTAGTTTCAACACATGACCGCAGCGGAGCGTGAACTAGACATCGTCGTGTACGGCGCCACCGGGTTCGTCGGAAAGCTGACCGCGCAGTATCTGGCCAGCGCCGGTTCGGGGGCTCGCATCGGGCTGGCGGGCCGCTCCACCGACAAGCTGCGTGCGGTCCGAGACTCGCTCGGCGAAGCGGCGAAGGAGTGGCCGCTGGTGACTGCCGACGCGTCGCAGCCGTCCACTCTGAAAGCGATGGCCGCGCGTACCCGCGTCGTCGTCACCACTGTCGGGCCTTACGCGAAGTACGGCCTTCCGCTGGTCGAAGCCTGCGCCGAAGCCGGCACCGACTACGCCGACCTCACCGGCGAGCCGCAGTTCATCCGCAAGAGCATCGACCTGTTCCACAAGCAGGCCGTCGACACCGGCGCGCGCATTGTGCACGCGTGCGGTTTCGACTCGATACCGTCCGATCTGACCGTGTACGCCCTCTACCGCAAGGCGGCCGAGGACGGCACCGGCGAATTGACTGACACCACGTTCGTGCTGCGCGGGATGTCCGGGGGGCTGTCGGGGGGAACGATCGCCTCGATGCTCGAGGTGATGCGCGACTCGTCGACCAACCCCGAAGTGCGGCGCATGCTTGCCGACCCGTATCTGCTCTCGCCCGACCGGCCCGCAGAACCAGATCTGGGAGCACAACCGGACAACACGTTGCGCCGAGGCCGCGACATCGCTCCCGAACTCGCCGGCCTGTGGACCACCGGCTTCGTGATGGCGCTGCCCAACACCCGAACTGTGCGGCGCAGTAACGCGCTGATGGGCTGGTCGTACGGCCGGCGGTTCCGATACTCCGAGGTGATGAGCGTCGGGACGTCGCCGGTGGCGCCGGTTCTGGCAGCGGTCGCGACGGGCGGTACGGCGGTCGCAACCGGCCTCGGCAGCCGGTTCTTCCGATTCCTTCCGCAGCGGCTTGTCGAGCGAGTGGTCCCGAAGCCGGGCACCGGGCCCAGCGAGACCGCCCGAGAACGCGGCTACTACAAGGTGGAGACCTACAGCACCACGACGACGGGCGCCCGGTACGTGGCGAGGATGACGCAGCAGGGTGACCCCGGCTACAAGGCCACCTCGGTGCTGCTGGGTGAGAGCGCTCTGGCGCTCGCATTCGACCGCGACAAGCTGTCGGAGCTGCGCGGTGTGCTGACGCCGGCCGCCGCGATGGGTGACGCGCTGCTGGCGCGCTTCCCGGGCGCGGGTGTGTCACTGGAGACCGTCCGCCTGGCCTGACAGCGGTTTCACCTGCGCGCCCAGTAGCCGCTTTCGCGCCGGGTCACCGGGCATTCCTAGAATTGACCGGTGACCCCCCGACCCACTTCGCCGGCTGCCGACGCCCTGCCCAGGGCATGGGATCCGGCCGCTGCTGAAAGCGAGCTGTACCAGAGCTGGGTCGACGCCGGGTACTTCACCGCCGACCCCCACAGCAAAAAGCCCGCGTACTCGATCGTGCTGCCGCCACCTAACGTCACGGGCAGCCTGCACATGGGCCATGCGCTGGATCACACGCTGATGGACGCGCTCACCCGGCGCAAGCGCATGCAGGGCTACGAGGTCCTGTGGCTACCCGGTATGGATCACGCGGGTATCGCCACCCAAAGCGTGGTCGAAAAGCAGCTCGCGGCGGACGGCAAGACCAAAGAGGACTTCGGCCGCGAGCTGTTCATCCAGAAGGTGTGGGACTGGAAGCACGACTCGGGCGGCACCATCGGCGCGCAGATGCGGCGGCTGGGCGACGGTGTCGACTGGACCCGCGACCGGTTCACGATGGACGAGGGCCTGTCGCGGGCGGTGCGCACGATCTTCAAGCGGCTCTACGACGCGGGCCTGATCTACCGGGCCGAGCGGCTGGTGAACTGGTCGCCGGTGCTGCAGACTGCGATCTCGGATTTAGAGGTCAAGTACGAAGACATTCCGGGCGAGCTGGTTTCGTTCAGGTACGGCTCGCTTCGCGACGACGAGCCGCACATCGTCGTCGCCACCACTCGGGTCGAGACAATGCTGGGCGACACCGCAATCGCGGTGCATCCCGAGGACGAGCGCTACCGCGATCTGGTGGGCACCACGCTGCCGCACCCGTTCCTCGACCGCAAGCTGGTGATCGTCGCCGACGAGCACGTCGACCCCGAATTCGGCACGGGCGCAGTCAAAGTCACCCCGGCTCACGACCCCAACGACTTCGAGATCGGCCTGCGGCACAAGCTGCCGATGCCGACGATCATGGACGCGCGTGGCCGAATTGCCGACACCGGAACGGTTTTCGACGGGATGGACCGGTTCGAGGCCAGGGTCAAGGTGCGCGAGGCGCTGGCCGAGCAGGGCCGCATCGTCGAGGAGAAGCGGCCCTACATCCACAGCGTCGGGCATTCCGAGCGCAGCGGCGAACCGATCGAGCCGCGCCTGTCGATGCAATGGTGGGTGAAGGTCGAGTCGCTGGCCAAAGCCGCCGGTGACGCAGTTCGCAACGGCGACATCGTGATTCACCCGGCCAGCCTCGAATCCCGCTGGTTCGCGTGGATCGACAACATGCACGACTGGTGCATCTCGCGCCAGCTGTGGTGGGGTCACCGCATCCCGATCTGGCACGGGCCCGAGGGGCAAATGGTGTGCGTGGGGCCCGACGAGACTCCGCCGCAGGGCTGGGACCAGGACCCCGACGTGCTCGATACCTGGTTCAGCTCTGCGCTGTGGCCGTTCTCGACGATGGGCTGGCCCGACCACACCCCCGAATTGCGCACGTTCTATCCCACCGACGTGCTGGTCACCGGCTACGACATCCTGTTCTTCTGGGTTGCGCGGATGGTGATGTTCGGAATGTTCGTCGCCGACGACGACGCGATCACGCTCGGCGGCGAACGCGGTCCGCAGGTCCCATTCGAGAATGTCTTCCTGCACGGGCTGATTCGCGACGAGTACGGCCGTAAGATGAGCAAGTCGCGCGGCAACGGCATCGATCCGCTGGATTGGGTGGAGATGTTCGGCGCCGACGCGCTGCGTTTCACGCTGGCGCGCGGTGCCAGTCCGGGCGGTGACCTGTCGATCGGCGAGGACCATGCCAGGGCGTCCCGCAACTTCGTCACCAAGTTGTTCAATGCCACCCGGTTCGCGTTGATCAATGGTGCTGCCCCGGCTGCTCTGCCCGACGACGGCTGGCTCACCGACGCCGACCGCTGGATTCTCGGCCGCATGGAAGAGGTTCGCGCCGAGGTCGATTCGGCGCTGGACGGCTACGAGTTCAACCGCGCCTGCGAAGCGCTGTACCACTTTGCGTGGGACGAGTTCTGCGACTGGTATGTCGAATTGGCCAAAGTCCAACTGGCCGAAGGCATCTACCACACCACCGCCGTGCTGGCGGAAGTGCTCGACACGCTGCTGCGGTTGCTGCATCCGGTGATGCCGTTCGTTACCGAGGCATTGTGGAAGGCGCTCACCGGTGGCGAATCGCTGGTGATTGCGGAGTGGCCGAAGCCGTCCGGCCGGGTGCTGAATCCCTCTGCTGCAGGCCGGATTTCGGACATGCAGAAGCTTGTGACTGAGGTGCGCCGGTTCCGCAGCGACCAGGGGCTGGCCGACCGCCAGAAGGTGCCCGCGCGGCTGGTGGGCGTGGACGCCGCCGACCTGACCGGTCAAGTGTCGGCGGTGTCGTCGCTGGCATGGCTGACCGAGGCGAAGGGCGACTTCACGCCCTCAGCGTCGGTCGAGGTGCGACTCGCGGGCGGCACCGTGACCGTCGAAGTGGACACCTCGGGGACCGTCGACGTCGAGGCCGAGCGGCGCAGGCTCGAAAAAGATTTGGCCGCAGCGCAAAAGGAGCTGACGCAGACCTCGGCCAAGCTCGACAACAAGCAGTTCCTGTCGAAGGCGCCGGCTGACATCGTCGACAAGATCCGCAACCGTCAGCAGTTCGCGCGGGAAGAGGTCGAGCGCATTACGAACCGGCTCGCATCGCTCGGATGAGCCTCGATCCCACCCCCGACGAGGCTGCCGCACTGCTTCAAGTCGAGCATCTGCTGGACCAGCGCTGGCCGGAGACCAAGATCGAGCCCAGTCTCGCCCGCATCAGTGCGCTGATGGATCTGCTGGGCTCGCCGCAACGCAGCTACCCGTCGATTCACATCGCCGGCACCAACGGCAAGACGTCGGTGGCCAGGACCGTCGACGCGTTGTTGACTGCGCTGAACCGGCGCACCGGCCGCACCACCAGTCCGCATCTGCAGTCGGCGGTGGAACGCATCGCGATCGACGGCGAGCCGATCACCCCGGCGCGCTACGTGGAGGTGTACCGCGAGATCGAGCCGTTCGTGCAGATGGTGGACGCGCAGTCGCAAGCGGCGGGCGGGCCGGCGATGAGCAAGTTCGAGGTGGTCACCGCGATGGCGTTCGCAGCGTTCGCCGACGCGCCCGTCGACGTCGCCGTCATCGAAGTGGGGATGGGCGGGCGCTGGGACGCCACCAATGTGGTCAACGCGCCGGTCGCCGTCATCACCCCGATCAGCATCGACCACACCGACTATCTGGGTCACTCCGTCGCCGAGATCGCCAGCGAGAAGGCCGGCATCATCACCCGCCAGCCGGAATCGTTGGATCCCACCGACACCGTCGCCGTGATCGGCCGTCAACTTCCTGCAGCAATGGAGGTGCTGCTGGCGCAGACCGTGCGCGCGGATGCCGCTGTGGCGCGGGAGGATTCGGAGTTCGCGGTGCTGGAGCGCCAAATCGCCGTTGGGGGCCAGCTGCTGACGTTGCAGGGCTTGGGTGGGGTGTACTCCGACATCTTCTTGCCGCTGCACGGCGAGCATCAGGCACACAACGCGGCGATCGCGCTGGCCGCGGTGGAGGCGTTTCTCGGTGCCGGAGCGCAGCGCCAACTCGACGTCGACGCCGTGCGCGCCGGCTTCAACGCGGTCAAGAGCCCCGGGCGGCTGGAACGTGTCCGCTCGGCGCCGACTGTATTGCTGGACGCGGCGCATAACCCGGCCGGCGCAGCGGCACTGGCGCACACGCTGCAGAGCGAGTTCGACTTCCGCTATCTGGTCGGGGTGGTCGCAGTGATGGCCGACAAGGACGTCGCCGGCATTCTCGAGGCGCTGGAACCGGCGTTCGACCAGATCGTCGTCACCCACAACGGATCCCCGCGCGGTCTTGACATCGACGTGCTCACCGACGCGGCCGTCGAGCGCTTCGGGCCCGACCGCGTGGTGCGGGCGGCCACACTCGTCGACGCGATCGAGACGGCCACTGCGCTGGTGGAGGAGGCCGGCGCCGACGACGGCTTCGCCGG
Source organism: Mycobacterium sp. NGS35 (assembly GCF_059812855.1). Taxonomy (NCBI): domain Bacteria; kingdom Bacillati; phylum Actinomycetota; class Actinomycetes; order Mycobacteriales; family Mycobacteriaceae; genus Mycobacterium; species Mycobacterium sp. NGS35. The sequence goes on along the minus strand of NZ_JCALDL010000008.1, from coordinate 137,724 downwards.
GGCAGGCATGGTGATCACCGGATCGGTGGTCACCGCGGGTGCCGCCCGGACGCTGTTCGGAAAGGACCCGGCGTGACGCAGCCCGACCCGTGGAAGAGCTTCCGTGGCGTGATGGCCGGTGTGCTGCTGCTGGAGGCGGTGGTGGTCTTGCTCGCGCTTCCGGTGGTGCTGGTGGTCGGCCATTCAGTGCTGGAGAGCACCGGCACGTATTTGATCGCGGTAGCGGCCGTGCTCGTGGTGTTGCCCGCGCTGCAGCGCCACAGCTGGGCGATCTGGCTGAACCTGGGGGTGCAGCTGGTGCTGCTGGCCGGGTTCTTCTTGGATCCGGCAATCGGGTTCATCGGCGTGCTGTTCACCGCGGTGTGGCTGCTGCTGGCTTACCTGCGCGCCGAGGTGTTGCGCCGCCAGCAGCGGGGGCTGCTGCCCGGCCAGCAGCCCCCGCCCGACGGGCTCGACTAATCTGGCCGCCGTGGAGCGCACCCTTGTGTTGATCAAGCCCGACGGTGTCCAGCGCGGGCTGGTGGGGGAGATCATCGGCCGCATCGAGCGCAAGGGTCTGTCGCTGGCGGCGCTGGAGCTGAGGTCTGTGAGCGACGAGCTGGCCCGCCAGCACTACGCCGAACACGACGGCAAACCGTTCTTCGATTCGCTGCTGGAGTTCATCACCTCGGGGCCCGTGGTGGCCGCGGTCGTCGAAGGCCCGCGGGCGGTGGCGGCGTTCCGGCAGATCGCCGGCGGCACGGATCCGGTCGAGAAGGCCGCACCGGGCAGTATCCGCGCCGACTTCGCGCTGGAGACGCAGTACAACCTGGTCCACGGGTCCGATTCCGCGGAGTCCGCGGCCCGCGAAATCGCGTTGTGGTTCCCGGATCGATAGCAGTTGGCCGTGTGCTGGCGGTCGTATGGGATACTGGGCGCGGGTAGCCGGCGCCACACGGTGCTGACGACCCGAATGAAGACTTAGACGAGCGCGACGATCGCGGCCTCTGCGATGCGGCGCGGACCGTCACAGCCGTCATTCGCACCAGGTGCCGAGAGCTTCCGGGCCACTCGGCGCGAAGACCTACAACACTCGGGACCAGCGCCCGGGTTCATAGCGATAGCCCTCGCGTGGCCGCGTCTGTGGACGCGCCCGGGGGCTTCTAGGAGATTACGTGGCCGACGATGACCAAATCCTTGATCAGCCCGACAGCAGCGCACCGCCGGAGGTGTCACCGGACCCGTCCAGCGTCGATGCGCTGACTCCGGTACCCGACGACGGGCAGCACGATCCGCCGGATTACATGCCGCTGTTCGTCGCTCCGCAGCCGATCGAGCGCGAGGACACCGACGACCAGGACGACGACGAGGACGAGGACGAGTCCGACGACGTCGAGTCGGCCGACGGCGAGCCGTCCGAGCGGCCGTCCAGCCGGCGGCGCCGCCGCGGGCGGCGCGGACGTGGACGTGGGCGCGGCGAGCAGGGCAGCGGTGAGGATTCCGACGACGACGGCGATTCCGGCGAGGCCGAGGCTGAGGCCGACGGGGAGGAGTCCGACGAGGGCGACGACGAGAACGGCGACGACGAATCGACGGCGGCCGAGGGGACGACCCGGCGGCGTCGCCGTCGCCGCCGCCGCAAGGCCGGGTCAGGACCCGGCGACGATTCCGCCGGCAACGGCTCGTCCGACGACCCGCCGAATACCGTTGTCCACGAACGTGTTCCCCGCAGTTCCGGCAAATCTGACCAGGACGACAACGAGATTCAGGGCATCACCGGGTCCACTCGGCTCGAGGCCAAGCGGCAGCGTCGCCGCGACGGCCGCGACGCGGGCCGCCGTCGCCCACCGATCCTTTCCGAGGCCGAGTTCCTGGCCCGCCGCGAAGCCGTCGAGCGGGTGATGGTGGTGCGCGACAAGGTGCGCACGGAGCCGCCTCATGAAGGCGCCCGCTACACGCAGATCGCTGTGCTCGAGGACGGCGTGCTCGTCGAGCACTTCGTCACGTCTGCGGCGTCGGTCTCGTTGGTCGGCAACATCTACCTCGGCATCGTGCAGAACGTGCTGCCGTCGATGGAGGCCGCGTTCGTCGACATCGGCCGCGGCCGCAACGGGGTGCTGTATGCGGGCGAAGTCAATTGGGATGCAGCGGGTTTGGGCGGCACCAACCGCAAGATCGAGCAGGCGCTGCGGCCCGGTGACTACGTCGTCGTCCAGGTCAGCAAGGATCCGGTGGGGCACAAGGGCGCACGGCTGACCACGCAGGTGTCGCTGGCCGGCCGTTACCTGGTCTATGTGCCGGGCGCGTCGTCGACGGGGATCAGCCGCAAGCTGCCCGACACCGAACGGCAGCGGCTCAAGGAGATCCTGCGCGAGGTGGTGCCCTCTGATGCGGGCGTGATCATCCGCACCGCGTCGGAGGGCGTCAAGGAAGAGGACATCCGCGCGGACGTGAACCGGCTGCAGGAGCGCTGGAAGCAGATCGAGGCCCAGGCCCAGGAGGTCAAAGCCAACGCCGCCGGCGCCGCGGTGGCGCTCTACGAAGAGCCCGACGTGCTGGTCAAGGTGATCCGCGACCTGTTCAACGAAGACTTCTCGAGGCTGGTCGTATCCGGCGACGAGGCCTGGAACACCATCAATTCTTACGTCAATTCCGTTGCGCCAGATTTACTTCCGCGGTTGACCAAATACGAGCCCGCGTCGCCGGACGGGCCTGACGTGTTCGCCGTGCACCGCATCGACGAGCAGCTGACCAAGGCGATGGACCGCAAGGTGTGGTTGCCCTCGGGCGGCACTCTGGTGATCGACCGGACAGAGGCAATGACGGTCGTCGACGTCAACACCGGCAAGTTCACCGGCTCGGGCGGCAACCTGGAGGAGACCGTCACCCGCAACAACCTGGAGGCGGCCGAGGAGATCGTGCGACAGCTGCGGCTGCGCGACATCGGCGGCATCGTGGTGATCGACTTCATCGACATGGTGCTGGAGTCCAACCGCGACCTGGTGCTGCGCCGGCTCACCGAGGCGCTGGCCCGCGACCGCACCCGGCACCAGGTGTCGGAGGTGACGTCGCTGGGGCTGGTGCAGCTGACCCGAAAGCGGTTGGGCACCGGGCTGATCGAAGCGTTCTCGACGCCCTGTCCGCACTGCGGCGGCCGCGGGATCCTGCTGCACACGGACCCGGTGGAGTCCAGTCCGGCGCGCAAGGAAGGCGGCGGCCGGCGTGGCAAGCGTTCCCGCAAGGCCCGCGCCGACGAGCCCGCGATCGCGAAGGTGCCCGCGCATGCGCCGGGCGAGCACCCGCTGTTCAAGGCGATGGCGGCGGCCCGCAGCGAAGACGGCGACGACGACGAGGGTTCGCAGAGCGCGGAATCGGTCGCTGAGCTGGAAGAAGCCGTGGTCGAACTCGCCGATGAAGACCTCGAAGACGAGGATCTGGACGCGTCGGACGAAGACGACGAGGACGACGAGGACGAGGACGACGATATCGACGTCGATCTCGACGAGGACGACGAAGACCTCGACGATGATCTGGAGATCGAGGTTTCGCGGGCGGATTCGGACGTGGACTCGGAGGGCCGCGACGACTCCCCGGCCGTCACGCCGGTGTCAGGTGCGGTGGCCCGCAGGCCCCGTCGGGCCGCGGCGCGTCCCGCCGGTCCGCCGAGTCACGATGGGTGAGCTGTCGTAGAGCCCGATTCTGTCGCTACGACAACCTCAGCGGACGTAACGACGCGGTTTGACCCTTTACTCGCTGGTCACGTACCCTTGACGGGTTGTCGCCAGGCCCTGTCAGCACACGGGGCGGTGGCAGAAACCCAGACCCGCGCGCCCCACGGGTAGCGCGCGCCCAGAAAGAGGACCGATGACGTACGCGATCGTGAAGACCGGTGGCAAGCAGTACAAGGTGTCGGCCGGTGACGTGGTCAAGGTCGAGAAGCTGGATGCCGAGCCGGGCGCCACGGTGAGCCTGCCCGTCGCGCTGGTGGTCGACGGCTCAGACGTCACCACCGACGCGGCCAAGCTCGCGAACGTCGCCGTCACCGGCGAGGTGCTCGAGCACACCAAAGGCCCCAAGATCCGCATCCACAAGTTCAAGAACAAGACCGGCTACCACAAGCGGCAGGGTCATCGCCAGCAGCTGACCGTCGTGAAAGTCACCGGGATCAACTAGCAGGAGGCGACGACAGATGGCACACAAGAAGGGCGCTTCCAGCTCACGTAACGGTCGTGATTCAGCCGCACAGCGGCTCGGCGTCAAGCGGTTCGGCGGCCAGATCGTCAAGGCCGGCGAGATCCTGGTCCGCCAGCGCGGCACTCACTTCCATCCCGGCGTCAACGTCGGGCGCGGCGGCGACGACACGCTGTTCGCCAAGGCCGCGGGTGCGGTCCAGTTCGGCGAGAAGCGCGGCCGCAAGACGGTCAGCATCGTCCCCGCGGGGGAGTGACGCGCGCCGAGAGCGACGTTTTGCAGGTCCGCCCTCGCGCGCTTCCTCTTCAGAACGTCACTTCTCGGTGAAAGGAACCACCGATGCCCAGGTTTGTCGACCGCGTCGTGATCCATGTGCGGGCCGGCAACGGCGGCAACGGCTGTGCGTCGGTGCACCGGGAGAAGTTCAAGCCCCTCGGCGGACCTGACGGCGGCAACGGCGGCCGCGGCGGCAGTGTCTATCTGCGGGTCGATCCGCAAGTGCACACGCTGCTGGACTTTCATTTCCACCCGCACGTCACCGCTCCGAACGGCAAGCAGGGTCAAGGCGGCAACCGCGACGGCGCGCACGGCGACGACCTCTACCTGAAGGTGCCCGACGGCACCGTGGTGCTCGACGAGCACGGCCGGCTGTTGGCTGACCTCGTGGGCGCGGGCACCACTTTCGAGGCGGCCAAGGGCGGCCGCGGCGGGCTGGGCAACGCGGCACTGGCGTCCCGCGCCCGGAAGGCGCCCGGCTTCGCGTTGCTCGGCGAGAAGGGACAGGCCCGCGACCTGACGCTGGAGCTCAAGACTGTCGCCGACGTCGGGCTGATCGGCTTCCCGTCCGCGGGCAAGTCGTCGCTGGTATCGGTGCTGTCGGCGGCCAAACCCAAGATCGCCGACTACCCGTTCACCACGCTGACTCCCAACCTCGGCGTGGTGTCGGCCGGTGAGCATTCCTTCACTGTCGCCGACGTGCCCGGGCTGATCCCCGGCGCGTCGCAAGGCCGGGGACTCGGCCTGGAATTCCTGCGGCACATCGAGCGCTGCGCGGTACTGGTTCACGTGGTCGACTGCGCCACTTTGGAACCCGGTCGTGATCCGGTGTCCGACATCGAGGCACTGGAAGCCGAGCTGGCCGCGTATTCGCCTACGCTGCAAGTGGATTCGGCACTCGTTGACTTGTCCGAGCGGCCGCGTGCGGTCGTGCTGAACAAGATCGACGTGCCGGAGGCGCGGGAACTGGCGGACTTTGTCCGCGACGAAGTCAAGCGCCGCTTCGGCTGGCCGGTGTTCGAAGTGTCCACGCTTACTCGAGAAGGTCTGCGGCCGTTGGTGTTTGCGTTGTGGGACATGATCTCGGCGTACCGTGCCGCCCATCCCGCCGCACCAGCCCGGCGGCCGGTGATCAGGCCGGTGCCCGTCGACGACAGCGGCTTCACCGTCGAACAAGATCCCGAACACCCGGGAGCGTTCGTCGTCCGCGGCGCCCGGCCCGAGCGCTGGGTGAACCAGACCGACTTCGACAACGACGAGGCCGTCGGCTACCTCGGTGACCGGCTGGCCCGGCTGGGCGTCGAGGACGAGCTGCTGCGGCTGGGCGGCACCCCGGGTTGCGAGGTGACCATCGGCGACGTGACGTTCGACTGGGAACCGCAAACCCCGGCCGGCGTCGATGTGACGCCCTCCGGACGCGGCACCGACGCCCGGCTCGACAGGACCGAGCGCATCTCGGCCGCCGAACGCAAAGCCGCGCGGCGTGAGCGCCGGCAGGGCGAACCGTCGTGAGCGCCCGCGAGGCGGTGCGCACCGCGCGCCGCGTCGTCGTCAAGATCGGCACCACGGCGCTGACCACGCCCACCGGGATGTTCGACGTGGCGCGGCTGGACCGGCTCGCCGACGCGATCGAAACCCGGATGAAGGCCGGCTCCGACGTCGTCATCGTGTCCTCGGGCGCCATCGCCGCCGGCCTGGAGCCGCTCGGATTGACCAGGCGGCCAACGGATTTGGCGACTAAGCAGGCGGCGGCCAGCGTCGGTCAGGTGGCGCTGGTGAACTCGTGGAGCGCTGCGTTCGCCCGCTACAACCGCACCGTGGGCCAAGTGCTGCTCACCGCCCACGACATCGCCCAGCGGGTACAACACACCAACGCCCAGCGAACGCTGGACAGGCTGCGGGCATTGCACGCGGTGGCGATCGTGAACGAGAACGACACCGTCGCCACCAACGAGATCCGCTTCGGCGACAACGACCGGCTGTCGGCGCTCGTCGCGCACCTGGTCGGGGCCGACGCGCTGGTGCTGCTGTCCGATGTCGACGGCCTATACGACTCGGACCCTCGCAAAGGCAACGCGCGGTTCATCCCCGAAGTCACCGGGCCGGGCGACCTCGAGGGCGTGGTGGCCGGCCGCGGCCACCACTTCGGCACCGGCGGCATGGCGTCCAAACTGTCCTCGGCGCTGTTGGCGTCGGACGCTGGGGTGCCGGTGCTGCTGGCCGCCGCCGACGACGCCGGCACGGCGCTCACCGACGCGTCGGTGGGCACGGTGTTCGCGCCGCGCGGGTCGCGCATGTCAGCCCGCCGGTTCTGGGTGCGCTACGCCGCCGAGACCACGGGCGCGCTCACTCTGGACCACGGGGCGGTGCGGGCGGTGGTCCAACAGCGCCGCTCGTTGCTGCCGGCGGGCATCACCGCGGTGGCGGGCCGGTTCTTCGGCGGCGACGTAGTGGAGCTACAAGGTCCCGACGGAACCGTGGTGGGGCGCGGCGTCGTGGCCTACGACGCCACCGAGCTGGCCGCGATGATCGGGCGCTCCACCTCGGAGCTGGCACCGGAGCTGCGCCGCCCGGTGGTGCACGCCGACGACTTGGTCGCCCTTCAGCCTCGTCAATAAGGGTCTTTCTTCCCTACCCGCCGCGACCGCCGGACGGCAGCCTATGAGCAGGTTCAACGGCAGGAGCAGGGAGTCCAGTCCATGAGCGCGCAGTTTCCCGACACCGGGACGATCGGTTCGGTGATGGAGCTTGCCACGCGCGCGCCGTCGGTGCACAACTCCCAGCCGTGGCGCTGGCGGGTGGGTCACCGCAGTTTGCACCTGTATGCCGACCCCAGCCGGCATCTGCCGAAGACGGACCCGGACCGCCGCGATCTGATGCTGTCCTGCGGTGCATCGCTGCATCACTGCGTGGTCGCTCTGGGGGCTCTGGGCTGGCAAGCCAAGGTGCAGCGGCTGCCGAACCCGGCTGACCCGAACCACCTTGCCGCGATCCATGTCTGGCGGCAGCCCGCCAACGAGCTGGACATCATGCTGGCTGCCGCCATCCCGCGGCGCCGGACCGACCGGCGCCATTACAGCTCCTGGCCGGTGCCGATCGCCGACATCGGTCTGATGGGTGCGCGAGCCGCGCGGGCCGGCGTGATGCTGCGTCAGGTGGAATCGCTGCCGAAGCTGCAAAGCGTTGTGGCACAAGCGGTTAGCGAGCACGCCACCGACCGCGAGTACCTGACTGAATTGACGGCCTGGAGCGGGCGGTACGGGTCGGTGGCCGGTGTGCCGGCCCGCAGTACGCCGCCGTCGGATCCGGCTGCCGTGATCCCGGGCCGCTTCTTCGCCGGGCCGGGGCTGGCTCAGCCCGACGGCGTGGCGCCCGCCGAGGACAACGCCGTGGTGCTGGCGCTGGGCACCAAGGACGACAGCCAGCTGTCGCGCCTGCGCGCCGGCGAAGCCACGAGCCTGGTGTTGCTGACGGCCACTGCGCAGGGCCTGGCGAGTTGCCCGGTCACCGAACCGCTGGAGATTCCGGCGACTCGGGCTGCGGTGCAGGAGGACGTCTTCGGCGACAGCGGCTATCCGCAGATGTTGCTTCGCGTCGGCTGGGCGGCGGTCAACGCCGAACCGCTGCCGGCCACCCCGCGCCGCCCCCTGTCCGACGTGGTCGAGTGGCTGGACAGCGAGGCGCCGGCGGTCTGACGCCGCTACTCCAGCGGAGCGGTCCACCGCAACACGGTGCCGCCGTCGGGATTCGGCGCCACCGCGAACCTGCCGCCGACGTCGTCGGCGCGTCGGGTCAGATTGGTCAACCCGCTGCCGGTGATGTCTGCTGAGATGCCGCGGCCGTTGTCGGTGACCTCGATGGCCAAGTCATCCTCGACGGTGACGCAGACGGTCACCGCGGACGCATCGGCATGCCGAACCGCATTCGAAACCGCTTCGCGCACAACGGCTTCTGCGTGCTCCGCCAGAGTCGTGCTGACGACGGACAGTGGACCCACCAACTGAATCGAGGTCCGCACATCTGGCGTGGAGAACCGCGTGACGGCCTCTTCCAGCCGCTGCCGCAGCCGGGTGATTCCCGACGACGCCCCGTGCAGGTCGAAAATCGCGGTCCTGATCTCCTGGATCACCGCTTGCAGGTCGTCGACGCAATTGGTCAGCCGCTCCTGCACGTCGGTCGACTGGGCTCGCGGGATCGTGCCCTGCAGCGTGAGCCCGACGGCGAACAATCGCTGAATCACATGATCGTGCAAATCGCGGGCAATGCGGTCGCGGTCGGTGAGGACGTCCAGCTCCCGCAGGTGGCGTTGGGTGGTGGCGAGCTGCCACGCCAATGCGGCCTGGTCGGCGAAAGCGGCAAGCATGTCGAGTTGTTCGCTGTCGAACCGATGCTCGCCCGTGCGCCGCAGTGCCACCAGCACGCCAGCCACGGTGTCGGTGGTTCGAAGTGGCAGCACCAGCGCGGGGCCTTCCGTGCCGTTGATCTTCAGGTCGTCCAGCCGGCAGGGCGCGCGCTGCGTGAAGACGGCGCCGATCTGTGTACCGGCGACTGGAATGCTCTGTGGGACATGCAGATTCGCCTCACCGGCCGTCTCCACCACCAAGAGCTCGGACACCTCGGTGACCAGGGATTCGGGATCGGCCGGAACCGCGACCAACGTCGCGGTGGCTTCCGAGAGCTTCAGCGCCTCGTCCGCAATGAGCCGGAACACCCGCGCGGGGTCGGTGCTGGAGAGCAGCTCCGTGGCGATGTCGCGGGTTGCCTCGATCCACGATTGACGGGCGCGGGACTGCTCGTAGAGGCGCGCATTGTCAATCGCGATGCCAGCCGCGGCAGCCAATGCCTGCGCCAGCACCTCGTCGTCTTCGCTGAATGGCTGTCCGTCGGCCTTCTCCGTGAGGTAGAGGTTTCCGTAAACCTCGTGGCGGATGCGCACCGGCACCCCGAGAAACGTCCGCATCGGCGGATGGTTGGGCGGAAACCCCACCGAGGCGGGGTGCTGCGTGATGTTGTCCAACCGGATCGGCTTGGGGTCGTCGATCAGCACACCGAGCACACCGCGTCCCTCCGGCAACGGCCCGATTCGCCTGCGGGTCGCTTCGTCGATGCCTTCGTAGACGAACTCGCGGAGTTGATCGTCGTGGCCTCGCACGCCCAGCGCCCCGTACTTCGCATCCACCAGATTGATCGCGGTGTGCACGATCGTGCGCAGCGTGTAGTCGAGCTCCAGGTTGGAGTTGACCACGAGCATGGCCTCGACCAGACCGTCGAGCCGGTCTCTGCCTTCGACGATCTGCTCGACGCGGTCTTGCACCTCTTTGAGCAGCTCGCGCAGCCGGAGCTGGGAAAGGGTGTCACGCAGCGGACTCATGCCGCGGTTTGCGTGCTCTGGCACGCCTTTATGTTGGCATCGAGGTTGCTGAGTGCGGGAGGCCTTTCGGTTATTCGGTGATCCGCTGGCTGGGGCCGAGTTTGCTGGCGAACACCGCAGCCTGGGTGCGTCGTTCCATTCCCAGCTTGGCCAGGAGCCGCGAGACGTAATTCTTCACGGTCTTCTCGGCCAGAAACATCCGTGCCGCGATCTGCTTGTTGGTCAGGCCTTCGCCCAACAGACCCAGAAGCGTGCGCTCTTGGGCGGTCAGCCCGGACAACGGGTCCGCCTGCTCGGCCGAGCCGCGCAGCTTGGCCATCAACGCGGCCGCCGCGCGGTTGTCGAGCAGCGACTTTCCTGCGCCGACGTCCTTGATCGCCTGGGCCAGTTCCATGCCCTTGATGTCTTTGACCACGTATCCGCTGGCGCCGGCCAGGATGGCGTCGAGCATCGCTTCGTCGGAGGTGTAGGACGTCAGCATCAGGCAGCGCAGGTCCGGCATGTCCGACAGCAACTCCCGGCACAGTTCGATGCCGTTGCCGTCGGGCAATCGGACGTCGAGCACGGCAACATCGGGCGCCACGGCCGGGATCTTGGCCAGCGCCTCACCGACCGACGCTGCTTCGCCCACCACTTCGAGGTCGGGGTCGGCGTCGAGCAGGTCGAACAGCCCACGTCGGACAACTTCGTGGTCGTCGACCAGAAAAACCCTAACCACGGCCAACCCCTTTCATGGCGGTCACCACGTCACAAGTGTTGATGATCGACGACGAGCACGGAACAGTTCGTGTGGCGCAGGGTGGCATTTCCCGACGGGCTGGCCAGTTGTGCGACGTTGTGCCGGTCGCGCGCGCCGACAACAACCATCTGCACCGACTCCGCGTTCTGGCTCAGATAGTCGAGCAGGCTGCCGTGCATCGCCACCGTCTGGACGTCGAGGTCGGGGTGGTGGCGGGTCCAGCGGGCCAGTCGGCGTTCGAGGTCGCCCTGCACCTGCCGATTGGCGTCGGCGACGTCGCGGACGCGGTGAGTGTCTTCGCCGCTGGATCGCCAGCACGTCACCACCCGCAGCCCTGCCCCGCGCAAGTGGGCTTCGGCCACGGCGGCCTCGAGCAGCACGCCGGTGTGCGGGGCGGTGTCGGCTTGCACGACGATCCAGCCCGCGTCATCGCGAGAATGAAGGCCGTTGTGGCCGTGAATGATTGCGACCGGACAGCGCGCCGCAGTGGCCACCGCGGCGGCCGTGGAGCCGACTCTGCCCGGCTGAAAGTGCTTCGAGCCGACCGCGCCGACGCAGAGCATCGCGGCGCCACGCGACGCCCGCACGAGTGCGCTCACGGGGCGGTCATGGTCGATCTGGACCTCAGTCTTGACAGGCTTACCGGTCGCGTCGATCGCTGCGATCGCTTCACGTGGGACTCGTTCGGGAGTCTGCGAGGCCTCGCCGGGATCGGCGGCATAGAGCAGGCGTAGCGGGATGTCGCGAGCGAGCGCTTCGTCGACCGCCCACAGTGCCGCACGCACAGCAGCCTTCGAGCCGTCGACGCCGACGACTATCGACCGAGGTGCGGACTGCTCGGACATCGCCTCTACCGTAGTGGAGTCAGCCGTTGCTCAGGGGTATGACGAGCTGACGTCCACGGGTTCGGCGGCCATCTCGAAGATCCGCTCCGCGTCGTCGCGGTGGCACGGCGCCGTGCCGGGCGTCATCAACATCGCGCTGCCGGTAGCGATCCCGAACCGTACGGCCTTGCTCAACGGCCAGCCGCGCGACAGGCCGACCGTGATCGCGGCCACCATCGCATCTCCCGCGCCCACACCGCTCACCGCTTTCACGGGCACCGGTGAAAAACGTTGAGTGTCATGCAATGTCACCAGTAGGGCACCGCTGGCGCCGAGGGACACCACCACGCTCTGGGCTATTCCGGAGTCGACGAGCTCACGGGCGGCGGCCACCTGCTCGGCTTCGGTGGCCAGTTCACGGCCGCAATAATCTCGCAGTTCTCGCACGCTGGGTTTGAGCAGGAACACTCCAGAGCTGATGTGCCGCAGCCCGCCTCCCGAGCTGTCGAGAATCAGCGGCACGCCCAACTCTTGGCACATGTCGGCGACGCGCTGATAGAAGTCGTCAGGAACGCCCGGCGGCAAACTGCCGCTGGCCACCACGAATTCGGCCGACTGCGCCACTTCTCGCAGCTGGTCAATGCATTTCGCTTGTTCGACGAACGACAGCCGCGGCCCCGGTAGCACGAACCGGTACTGCTGGCCGCTGCTCTGCTCGTCGATGGTGAAGCTCTCGCGCGTCGAGTCGCGGATGTCGACGCGCCGGTATGGCACCCCGGCCTGGCGGAGGAGTCCGGTCACCATGTCACCGGTGTAGCCGCCTGCGGGAAACACCGCGGACACCGAGCCCCCGAGCACCTGGGCGACTCTGGCCACGTTGATGCCGCCGCCGCCGGCGTCGTACCGCAGGCCGCTGCACCGCACCTTGCTGGTCGGTCGGACTTCGTCGGCGCTTGTCGTGATGTCGAGCGCCGGGTTCATGGTGAGTGTGACGATGGTGGTTTGCACTGTGCTCCCATCTAATCCGACCACTCCGCCGCTGCGGTAGAGCTCCTAGAGTCGCTGACAGAATGCCTTTCACAGGAGGTGCGCCCGTGACCCCCACGCGGTTGGGAATCCTCGTCGGTGTCGACGGTTCGGCGCCTTCCAACGCTGCGGTGCGCTGGGGCACGCAGCAAGCGGCGATGTGCAAACTGCCCCTCACGCTCGTCCACGTGCGAGGCACCACGATGGCCGGTGCGGCCGCATTGGCATGGCCGGTGGCCCCGGTTCCCGATTCCGTCGAGCAGTGGCAACAAGAGGAAGCCAGCCAGGTGCTCGACGACGCCGCCAAGATCGTCGAACGCACCGAGACCGTGCGCCGACCGCAAGTGCATACCAAGACGGTGTTCGCGGCGGCCGTCCCGACGCTCGTCGAGTTGTCCGCCGCAGCCGACATGGTGGTCGTGGGCTGTCGTGGTCAAGGCGCGATGCGGCGGACGCTGCTGGGCTCGGTCAGCAGCGGCTTGATCCAACACGCCCATTGCCCGGTGGCCGTGATCCACGACGAAGTCGCGGCCCGATCCGAGTGGCCCGTGCTGGTGGGCGTCGACGGTTCACCCGCATCCGAAGCGGCGACGGCCATCGCGTTCGATCAGGCGTCGTGGCGCGGTGCCGATCTGCTGGCGCTGCACGCCTGGAACGACACGGATGCGTCCAACCTGTCCAGCCTGGAGTGGTCAGCGCTCGAGTCGGCGGCCGACAAGACGTTGGCCGAGCGGCTGGCCGGCTGGGAGGAGCGCTATCCGGACGTCGCGGTCCGGCGGGTGGTGGTGTGGGACCATCCCGCACGCCATCTGATCGAGCGCTCGGAGACCGCTCAGCTGGTGGTCGTGGGCAGCCGTGGCCGCGGCGGCTTCACGGGGATGCTGCTCGGCTCGGTCAGTACCGCCGTGGCGCACGCCGCGCACACGCCGGTGATCGTCGCTCGGTCCAATTAGCTTGCGCGACAGCGCTATCCGCGGGATCTGGCCCGTTGCTCGGCGGCCTCCTGTTCCTCGGGTGTGACGATCAGCGCGTCGGGGCCCGGAAACACCGTCGCAACATGGTCGGTGGCGACCCAGCGCACTACGTAGGGTGGCGAGCCGTCGTCGGAGTGCACCTCTTCGATGCGCCCCCGCTGGTCGGGCTTGTCGACAGTGGTGCCCTTGATCACCAGCCAGTCACCAACTCGCGCCTTCATGACTACCTCCCGAAATCAGCGGCGAATTTGCATGACTTCGCTCAACGGGCGCCTCGGCGTGGGCGCCGGAGTCTCTTCGAGCGCCGGCACCTTCCCGACGCGGATCAACACCTGTGGGAAGCCGCTGCCACCGATCAGGCCGGTGATGACCTCGCGGCTCTCCGGTACTTCGGTGATGTGGGTCAGCGTGCAGGTGGCCAGGCCGGCCATCGTCGCCTCCAGCAGCACGGTGGACAGCACCTCGCCGCAATTGAGGGCGTCGGCGCGGGTGTTCTCGGGTGTCGACAGCACCAGAATCTTGGCTTGGTCGACCGGCAGGTCTGGGCGGCGTTCACCATGGCCCGCGGCCGGGAAGTGCCGGTTCACTGCCACCCGGGTATTCTCTTCTTCGGACACCAGAGCACTGTGGGGCAGACCCTCGAAGAGGCTGAAAGGCTGGGTCCACCAATGTAATTCATCGTGGTAGTACTGGTCGTATCGACGCAGCGACTCGGTCAGTCGCGAGGCCTCGGCCAGCGCCGGACGGGCATCGTCGGGCAACACGTCCAGCTTGGCCATCGTGGGATCGACCGTGGGCCGCAACAGCTCCTCGAATGCGTCCCAGCTTTCGGGCGCGGCGAACGGCAGCCGGTCTGTGCGGCGGCGCAGAATGGCGTCGGCGCGGTCCCGCTGGGCGGCGGTGACGAACTGGGCGGGCGAGAACTCAACTGCGGCCAAGTGGTCGAGCTCGTTGGGGTTGGGGAAGCGGTCGACGTGCGTGTTCCAGCCCGCAGCGGCCATCGCGACGCGGAAGTGTCCGAGTGCGGCACCGCAACTGATCACCGCTTCCCGCCCCGAGCTGTCGGTGGACCGGACGACGCGCGTGGGGTCCTCGAAGAGGTCGACCTTGTTGACCCCGACCAGCCAGCGCCAGGGCTGGGTGTTGTGGAGAGACGGAGCCCGGCACGCGAGCTGTACCGCCTTGGTGATCACCTCGCTGTCCACACTTTCGACAGTAGGCGAAATCAGGCTGCGCGCCAGAGGTCTTCTTCCGCAATTAGGATGAGCGCAAACGTGGTTGAAATCGGATACCCGCCCCGCACCACCTACGGCTGAGACCGCAGACGCGGTTACGGGTGAGATTACTGCCTCTGTGATCGACCGCCTTAGTTATTCCAGGCGAGAGGTTCCGATCACGCGATTTGGCGTTTTCAGTCCGGTCGCCCACATGAGGATTCGGTCGACAAGGCGTAAGTAAGCGAGCCGGAGCATCGAATGCATGAGCCCACCGTTGACGACGAGCGCAAGCTGAGCAAGGCCATCCTGGGTGACTATCAAGCCAACAGGCGGCGGCCACCAAGCCTCCACCGCCGGTGGCGGAGCAGCGACCACCGGATGAGGCCTCGCAAGATGCACTGACCAACCCCGCAAATAGTCCCCCTTACCCTTCTGACAGGCCAGCAAGACGATAACCGCAGGCGTCTGCGTTACCCTGTTTCTAGGTGCACCATCATCGGTGCAGGCCGAAACACATGAACGTGCAGGTTCAGACCGCAGCCGCGCGAGCGTCCGGGACATCAGGAGAATTCGACTGTGGACGAACAACAGGCAACTAAGGCGACGAGCTGCATTGTCAATGAGGAATGGGTCGGCCGCGTGGCTGTCGTGTCGGCCTCCGGCGTAGTGGACATGCTGACGGCGCCGCAGTTGGAGCAGGCGATTCGCGCGGCTCTCGAGCAGAAGCCAGCGGGGCTGGTGATCGATTTCACTGACATCGATTTCTTGGCCTCCGCAGGCATGGGCGTGCTGGTCGCCGTGCACGACGAAGTGACACCGGACGTCCGGTTTTGCGTGGTCGCAGACGGTCCGGCAACCAGCCGCCCGCTCAAGCTCGTCGGCATCGCCGACCTGATCAAGCTGTACGCCACCCGCGACGAAGCGCTGTCGGCCTTGAGTGCGTAAGAAGCCGGCGTAGAAAGCGACATGATCGGGTAGTCAAGCGTCTGCCATGATCGAATCCGTGTCACGCGCCGACGTCGCTAACGCTCAGTGTTTCGAGCGTGTTGGCGTCACGGCCGATCCTGAAAGTGCTTGTCGCATCCGGGAAGAGTTCGCGGGCTGGCTGGAGCGCTTCTTCAATCTGGACCCGATCCGCTCCAGCGATCTCGTGCTGGCCATCAACGAAGCGCTGGCCAACGCCGCAGAGTTCGCCTACCTCAACAACAATCGGCCCAGGACGATGGATCTGCGCGCCCACTACGACGCCGGCGCCGACACCATGACGGTCACTATCACCGACCAAGGGATCTGGCGCCCACCGGCTTCTAGAGCTCCCAGCAGCTCGCGCGGCCGCGGCCTTCCGTTGATGAAAGCCCTCGCTGACCACGTCAGCATCGAGACGTCAAGCGCCGGAACGCAAGTGCAGATGCGCTGGGACCACGTCAGCGGCGCCTGAGGCATCACCACGTGTCGATGCCGGGCCTTCGATCCGGATTGGCCCAGCCATCCGCGGTCGGCGCCGGCGCCGACAGTAGGGTCGCCGCGATCACCGCCCGGGTGTCAGCCGGATCGATCACGTCGTCGATCTCTAAGTGCGCCGCGGTGTTCAACGCACTGCCCTGCCGGTACGCAGCGGCCAGCAGTTCGTCGTAGGTCTTCTGCCGCTGCGCCTCGTCGGCGATCGCGGCCAGCGTGTCGCGCGCTGCGATGCGCACCGCGCCTTCGAGATTCATGCCGCCGAACTCGCCGGTCGGCCACGCCACGGTGGCCGCGGGGCTGTGGAAGCATCCGGCCGTCATCGCCATCGCACCCAGTCCGTACCCCTTGCGCAGCACGATCGTCACCATCGGCACGCTGAGGTGGCCGCCGATCACGAACAGCCGAGCGAAGTGCCGCACCGTCGCTCTCTTCTCCGCCTCCGGCCCCACCATGAATCCCGGTGTGTCGCAAAGAGATACAACAGGAAGGCCGAAGCCGTCACACAGTGACAGGAACCGGGCCAGCTTGTCGGCGCCGTCGGCATCGATCGCGCCGCCCAGCACGGCGGGATCGTTGGCAATCACCCCGACGGCGCGGCCCTCGATGCGCGCCAGCGCGGTGACGACGCAGCGTCCGAACCGAGGCCGCAACTCGAGCACCGACCCCACGTCGAACAGCCCGTTCACCACCGCGCGGACGTCATAAGCAGCCTGGCGGTCCTCCGGCACGAGGTGGCGAAGCGCCCGCTGGTCGGCCACCTCGTAATCCTCAACTGCGCCTTGGAAATACGCGAGGTAGCGCTTCGCGGCGGCCACCGCCTCCGCCTCGTCGGCCACCGCGATGTCCACCACGCCGTTGCGGGTCTGCACGTCGATAGGGCCTACCTCTTCCGGGGTGAAGCTGCCCAGGCCGCCGCCCTCGATCATCACCGGACCGGCCATGCCGATGGTCGCGTCGGCGGTGGCGATGATGACATCGCAGGTGCCCAGCAGTGCCGCGTTACCAGCGAAACAGCGGCCGGCCACCACCCCGACCAGCGGCACCACCCCGGACAGCGCACCCATCTCGGCGAACGTGGTGTAGTGCAGCCCTGCGACGTTCGGAGCGTCGGTGTCGCCCGGTCGGCCACCGGCACCCTCGGCGAACAACACCACCGGATAGCGATGCCGACGGGCCAGCTGCAAAATCCGATCCGTCTTGCGGTGACCGAAGTGGCCCTGCGTGCCCGACAGCACGGTGTAGTCGTAGGCGACGATCGCACAGGTGGACCGTTCCGGCGGAAACACCGCGCCATTCACGCGACCGAGCCCGGTGATCACGCCGTCGGCCGGCGTCGCGTCCTCGAGCTCGGCGACGGGGCGCCGTCCCCGCTGCGCCGCGACGGCCAAGCCGCCGTATTCCACAAGCAGCCCGCCGTCGGTCAGATCGGCGATGTTCTCGCGCGCGGTACGCATGCCGCGGGAGTGGCGGCGCGCCACGGCCTCAGGCCGGTTCTCGTCGAGCAGCTTGCCGCGGCGCCGATGCACCTCCGCCAGATCGGGGCGGATTGCGCCGGGATCGGCCTGGCGCGTCGGTGCTCCGGCGGCCGCGGGGGAGTGGGCGGGCTCCAGCACCACCACCACGTCGTCCGCGGCGACGATGTCGCCTTGCTTGACGCGGATGTCCTCGACTCGTCCGCTGTGCTGCGCACGCAGCGAGTGATGCATCTTCATCGCCTCGACCACCACCAGCACTGCGCCGGCGGCCACGGTCTGGCCGATCTCGGCGTCAACGGCAATCACCGTGCCGGCCATCGGCGAGCGGATCTGTTCCGTCACGCGACTGCGCCCACGGCCAGCTCGTCGGCAAGCAGCGTCAACAGCGGCGAGCATCCGGCGTCCACCTTCACCGTCGCCAGGTCGTCGCCGCGGGTGCGGCCGCGGTTGACGATCGCGATCGGAATGCCTCGCGCGGCGGCATGCCGGACGAACCGGTATCCGGAGAACACGGTCAGCGACGATCCGGCGACCAGCAGCGCATCGGCCTCGTCGACGAACGAATACGCCTGCGCCACACGGTGTTTCGGCACGCTCTCGCCGAAGTAGACGATGTCGGGTTTGAGCATGCCGCCACATGCTGGACAGTCGGCGATCACGAACGAGGACGTGTCGGCCACGACTGCATCGGCGTCGGGTGCCACCGCCAGCCCGTCGGCGGCCGAGTCGAACGCGGGGTTCAGCGCCTCCAGCACCTCGGCGAGATGCGCGCGCGTCATCGTGTGCCCGCAATCCAGACACACCACCTGCGCGTAGGTGCCGTGGAGATTGACCACTCTGCGGCTGCCTGCCTTCGTGTGCAGAAGATCCACGTTTTGAGTGATCACTGCGGTGACGACGCCGGCGCGCTCCAGTGTGGCCAGCGCACGATGGCCGGCGTTGGGAGCCGTCCGGTCCATGTGCCGCCAGCCGACGTGATTGCGGGCCCAATACCGTTGCCGGTACTCCGGATCCGACCTGAACTGCTGGATCGTCATGGGGTTGCTGGGCGGCGAGTCCGGCCCTCGGTAGTCGGGGATGCCCGAATCGGTGGAGAGTCCCGCACCCGTCAGCACCGCGATCCGGCGTCCCTGCAACGCCGCCAAGAGCTCCGGTGCGTTCATGGCACCGGCCGGGCCGGCCGTGACAGCGCCGCCCACGTCATCTCAGCGGCGTGGCGCGTGCGCCGGTCGGGGACGATCGGCGCGCTGAATGCGGGCTGCTCGGCGGGTGCGCCGCTGATGTGCTCGACGAGCGCGACGGCCAGCCCACGGACCTTCACGTTGAAGTCCTGGCTCGCGCGGCGCAGAACGTTCCAGGCCTGGTCGGCGTCACACCCCATGCATCCCATGATCGCGCCCTTGGCCTGTTCGATCACCCCGCGGGATTGCAGGATGGCCAGCATGTCCTCGATGCCGGCGGCGTTCTGGACGGCGTTGGTCACAAACGCCGCGTTGACCAGGCGTTCGTAGCTGATCAGCGTCGCTACCGTCGCTGCCGTCGCCGGCTGGTCGAGAAGACACGAGATCACGATGTTGCCGCCGTCTTCCCATAGCCCCGGAACCACCGCGGCGCCGCGAACCCGCTCCCAGGTCTCACGGTCCTGCGGCGCCCGCATCGTCATCGCCTCCAGTGTCAGCTCCGGCCAGCGGTCATCCGTCCACAGGTCGAGGCTGAGCACCGGTACCTCGTACCGAAGCGCATCGGCCAGCGGGCCGCCGAGGCCTGACAGTTGCGCGCTGACAATGTCGGACCCCCCGCCGGAGGCCGCCGCCACCACCGGCCCGTCGCTGTAGCGCCTGCCGTGCACGGTGATGGCCAGCCCGATCGCCTCGGGGATGTCGCGGTGCACTCGGTCCAGGATGCGATGCAGCAACGCGAACAGTTGGGGGTACTTGCGCGGGTGAAATTCGGCGCCGGACATCGGCTACTCGGCAGCCGTGGTGACGGTGGCGACGCGATCGAGGCCCGATACCGACAGCAGGGTCTTGATCGGACCTGTCGCACGGACGATGAGCGCGAGATCGGTGCTGGCCGCGACGGTGAACAGCGCGCGCACCGCGGCGCTGTCGCAGTAGGACACCTCGGACAGGTCCACGGTGATTGCGGACGAGTCGGCGGCGGCCTTGGCCAGCACGTCCTCGAACTGGTTGACGTTGGCGAGGTCGATGTCTCCGGTCGCGACGACGACGGGCGGTTGTCCGTTGGCGCTGACCGCCAGCCGAAATTGCCCCTCGGTCATGAGTGCAGCTCCTTGAGCATCCTCACGGTTGTGCCGTGTCCCGTCTGCGTGATCTCGACGGTGTCGACGAAAGCGTTCATCAGCGCGATGCCGTGTCCGCGGTGAGCCTGCGATGCGGGCGGCTCGTGCCAGTGCCCGTCGTCGGCGACGGTCAGCGCCAGATGGGCGTCTGACAGCTGTGCGGTGACGGTCAGCTGAACCTGATGATCCGCCGCCCGGCTCGCGTGTTCGGTGGCGTTCGCCGCGGCTTCTCCCACAGCTAGCAGAACCTCCTCAGCGGTTTCGGCGTTGACAGCCGCGGCGGGCAGCCAGCGGCGAAGCTGGTCGCGGATGGTGGCCAGGCTCGCCGGTTGCGCCGGAGACCGCAGACGCAGCGACGCCGGCGGGTGCCGGTACAGCAACACGGCCACGTCGTCGTCGAACCCGCCCGGCGGCGCCAGCTCGGTCACCACATGATCGGCGACGAAGTCCGGGTGGCTGTGCCGGTAGCGATCCAGCGCGGTGGCCGCCCGATCGATACCCACCTGCAGTGACTCGTGTCTGCGCTCGATCAGCCCGTCGGTGTAGAGGAGAAGCGTCGCACCCGGCAGCAGCGACAGTTCGGCCTCGGGCCGTGACCACACCCTCTCGGTGGCGGCCAGCGGCACCGATTGCGCGTGGTCGAGCAGCCGGGAGCCGGTGCGGTCCACGAGCACCGGCGGGGGATGGCCGGCACTGCTGTAGCGCACGGTCGCATTCGCCAGGTCGATCACCGCACAGAACACCGTGGTGCAGCGGGCCGCCGGAAGCCGGCGGGCGAAACTGTCCAGGTCGCTGAGCGCCTGCGCGGGTCGAGGCGTGCGCAGCAGCAGCGCCTGCGCCGCCGACCGCAGCTGACCCATCACGGCAGCGGCGGGCAACCCGCGGCCGACGGAATCGCCGACGACCAGCCCGATGCGGTTCTCGTCGAGAGTGATCACGTCGTACCAGTCGCCGCCGACCTCCAACGGCTCGACGGCCGGGGTGTAGCGCACGGCGAACCCGTGCGGCAGCTGCGTAGGCCCGAGAATCGCGTGCTGCAGCGTGAGGGCCACGGCGCGGGTCTGCTCGTATTCGCGCGCGGTGATCAGCGCCTGAGCCAGCTGAGCTGTCAGCAGGTCGAACAAGGCGCGATGCTCGGGGCGGATGTAACGCGCCGCGCCGAACTCCACGGCAATCGCCGCTGAGCCGCTGCTGCCGAGCGGGGCGGCGAGGAGCACGGTGTCGTGGTCGCCGGGAACGATGGTCGCGGCCGAAGGTTGTCGGCGCCGTGCACTGTCCAGCACGTTCAGCGTTGTGCGCTCGGCCTGTGCGTCCGGCCAGCCGAGCACCGCCGGCCGGTCGATGCCGCGGCTCCACTGGGCCACCAGTACCCGGCGCGCGGCCAACTCGGTGCCCAGCTGCTTGGCCGCCACCTTTAGCAGTTCGCTGGACGACTCGACTCCGGCGATTGCGGCGGCGAAGCGGGAAAGTGCCGCGTCTCGACGGCTTTTCAGCCATTCGTCGGTGACGTCGCGTGCGGTGCCGACGAACAGCCGCTCCGCGGTGTGTGGGTCACCGACGCTGCCCGCGGAGCAGGCAACCCACACCGTGTGGCCGTCTCTGTGCCGGAACGGCAGCATGAAGTGGCCGCGGCCGTCGCGCTGGCATTGTTCGAACGCGGTCGCGTTGGCGGTCCAACCGGCCGGGTCCGCGTCCTGCGGTGGCACCCACGGCTGCGGCCACGGATACGGCAGGTCTGCGGCGTCATAGCCGGTGAGCGCGAAGAACGCGTGGTTGGCTTCGACAATGGTTCCGTTGTCGTCGCACAGGAAGAAGCCCTCCTGCATGGAATCGATCAGTGTGCGCAGAAACGCCGACTCGCGGTTGCGCAGCCGGGCCATCTCGAGGTTCGAGCGGACGCGGGCCAGCAGCTCGGCCGTCGAGAACGGCTTGGGCAAGTAGTCGTCGGCGCCTGCGGCCAGACCCCCGACGGCGGCCTCCTCGCCGGCACGGGCCGACAGGAAGACCACCGGCAGCGACGCGGTTCGCGGCTCGGCCCGCAGGGCCGACAGCAGCTCGAACCCGTCCAGCCGCGGCATCATCACGTCGGTCAACACCAGGTCGGGGCGATGAGCCCGGGCAATCTCGAGGCCCTCGGCGCCGTCGACGGCTTGCAGCACGCGCCAGTGCGGCGAGAGCACCTTTGTGATGAACGTGCGCATATCGGCGTTGTCCTCGACCACCAGCACCGTGGCGTCGGCCTCGGCCCTGTCAGCGTCGGCGGGTTGCGCGCTGTCACTGGACCATTGCAGCGCCTCGTCGACGTACGCGCGCGCCAGCCGCGGTGACGAGTCGGTGACGGCGGGGTCGGACGCCACTGGATAGGGCAGTGTGACAGTGAATGCGCTGCCCTGGTCTTCGCGGGAGTCGACGTCGACGGTGCCGGCATGCAGCCGCACGAGTTCAGCCACCAGCGCCAACCCGATGCCTGCGCCTTCGTGACTGCGTCCGGTGCGCCCACGGATCCGGTGGAACCGTTCGAAGAGCCGCGGCAGCTCGTCGGCCGGGATACCGATGCCCGTGTCGCGGACCGACAGCACCACGCGGCCGTCGTCGTGGTGCAGCCGCACGTCGATGTGGCCGGCCAGCGTGTACTTGACCGCATTGGACAGGAGGTTCAGGACGATCTTCTCCCACATGGCGACGTCCACCGGGAACGGTCGCGGCAGCGGTTCGATCTCAGCCCGCAAGTCGAGACCGGCCCGTGCCACCGCCGGCGCGAACGACGCGACGAGTTCGCGGGTGGCGGCCGCGAGGTCGACGGGCTCCAACTCAGGCTGGCGCTGGTTGGCCTCGAGCCGCGACAGGTCCAGCAGGTCGTCGACCAGGTGGCGCAACCGACCGGCGTTGCGTCGTATCACTTCCAGGCGCTCGCGCTGTGTGCCGGTGAGCGGCTGGTCGACATCGGCGAGACCATCCTCGGCGGGACCGGCGATCAGCGTGAGCGGGGTGCGCAGCTCATGGCTGACGTTGGCGAAGAACTCGCTTCTGGCGCGGTCGAGTTCGGTCAGCGCCTCGGCGCGGCGGCGTTCTGTTTCGTATGCCTGCGCGTCGACGATTGCGCGGCTGATCTGTGCGGTGGCCAGATCGAAGAAGCCGCGGAAGTCGTCGTCGAGGCGGCGGTACGGCGTCACGCCCGCCACCATCACGATCGCCGGCATGTCGTCGCCCCCGGCCTGCACCGGCAGGATCAGCGCGATCTCCGGCGGCGCGTCACCCACCGGACTTGCACCGGGCGTCATCGCCGCCGCCCAGGATTCGGGCATGGTGTCTAAAACCGTAGAGGCCCCGGTGTTGACGATGTCGCGCAACACCAGCCCGGCGGTCGATCCGTACACCGCGGCCGACAGCACGGATTCGTCGGCGATTCCCATTGAATCGACCAGGTGTGCCACCGGGTCGCCGGGATGCAGCATGTATATCGCGGCGAACGGGATGTCGGCGCGGTCGCCGGCCAACGCCTCCATGGCCGCCGCACAGACGTTTACCACGGACGCCGCGCCTTTGGTCGCCGCCATGGCGGTCTTCTCGCCCAGCGTCCGCAGCGTGCGCAGCCGCCGGTCCGACAGCACCCGCTGCGTCGTCTCGGTGACCGCGGTGAACACGCCGGCGACCGCACCGAGCTCGTTGCGGATCGCGCTGTAGGAGTAGGTGAAATACGACTCCTCGAGATGGCCGAAGCGCATCGGCGCCAGCAGTTGGTCGGCGGAGAAGGTGGCCTGGCCCGTGGCAAGAACGCTGTGCAGTTGGGCGCCGATGATGTGCCACAGTTCAGGCCACACCCGCATCCCTGGCAGCCCCAGCGCCGGGTGCTTCTCGGGACCGAGGATCGGCACCCACGCGTCGTTGTACAGCAGCACAAGGTCGGGGCCCCACCAAATCACCATCGGATACCGCGAGCTCAGACAGATCCCGACCGCGGTCTTGAGGCTCTGTGGCCACTTCGCTGCGGGCCCGAGAGGACTTGCCGCCCAGTTGAACGCACGCATGCGCGCCGCCATCTCGCCGTCGCCGACGAATGGCAGCACCTGTGTGGTGCGATGACCGCCCGGATCGGTGCCGGGACCGTGCGTCACTACCTCCTCATACCACGTCGGGGGCTCCGACGTCGGCGAACTATTCGAGGCAGTCGGCCGCGGTGACGATTTCCGCGCTCATGTTTTGCGCCATCATCCGCAGGGCGGCCTCGCCGAGTTCACTGTCGATGTGCGCGACGGCGTCTTTCGGGACGACCACGGAGAAATGGCGCAAATAGGCGTCAAGCGCGCTGTAGAGAATGCACTGCTCGGTCACTTGGCCGGTGAGGATCACCCGATCGATGTCGAGGCCGCCCAGAAGATATTCCAGCGGAGTGGAGTAGAACGCGCTGTGGCGCACCTTGGTCAAAAAGCGGCACCCCGGGTCAGGTGCGATTGGCTTGACCAGGTCGGGCCGCTTTCCCTCGAGCGCAGACTGAACGATGTCGCGCTGGGTGGCGGTGAAGTCACCGTAGTTGTCGTTGACGTAGATCAGGTCGATGTCCTCGCGCTCACGGACTCGCGAAATCAGCTCGGCCAGCGGATCGATCACGTTTTCCACGTTCCGCGTCAGCTTCTCCGCATCCGCATGCTCGTAGGTGTTCATCATGTCGATCACGAGCAGGGCGGTGTTGGTCATGCCATCTGCTTACCCAGTCGTGGGTTATCCGCGCACGGTTGGGGGCAACAATGTGGTCATGGACTTCTACTCGGCGTACCGGCACGGGTTCGTCCGCGTGGCCGCCTGCACCATCAGCACTGCGATCGCGGACCCGGCCGCCAACGCCGAGTCGGTGCTACAGATGGCACGGGAATGTCACGACGAGGCCGTCGCCCTGGCGGTTTTCCCGGAACTGACCCTGTGCGGGTACTCGATCGAGGACATCCTGTTGCAAGACGCGCTGCTGGACGCGGTCGAGGACGCGCTGGCCGCGGTGGTGGACGCGTCGTCGGAGTTGCTGCCCATGCTCGTGGTGGGCGCACCGCTGCGCTACCGCAACCGGGTCTACAACACCGCGGTCGTGGTTCACCGCGGCCGGGTGCTGGGTGTGGTGCCCAAGTCGTACCTGCCGACCTACCGGGAGTTCTACGAGCGTCGTCAATTGGCGCCGGGTGACGACGTGCGCGGGGTCATCCGGGTGGGCGGCGCAGAGGTACCGTTCGGCCCCGACCTGTTGTTCGCGGCGTCAGACGTGCCCGGCTTCGTGGTGCATGTCGAGGTGTGCGAGGACATGTTCGTGCCGGTGCCGCCGAGCGCTCAGGCCGCGCTGGCCGGTGCGACCGTGCTGACCAACCTGTCCGGCAGCCCGATCACGATCGCACGCGCCGAAGACCGCTGCCTGCTTGCGCGTTCGGCGTCGGCGCGCTGCTTGGCCGCGTACGTCTACGCCGCGGCGGGGCAGGGGGAATCCAGCACTGACCTGGCGTGGGACGGGCAGACGATGATCTGGGAGAACGGTCGGTTGCTGGCTGACACCGAGCGCTTCCCCAAGGGGCCGCAGCACTCGGTCGCCGACGTCGACCTGGAGCTGTTGCGCAACGAGCGCCTGCGTATGGGCACGTTCGACGACAACCGGCGGCATCACGCGTCGGTGTCAGATGCGTTCCGCCGTCTGGAGTTTCGGCTCGACCCTCCGGGCGGTGACATCGGCCTGCGCAGGCGCGTCGAGCGGTTCCCGTTCGTGCCGTCGAATGCCGAACGGCTGGAACAGGATTGCTACGAGGGCTACAACATCCAGGTGGCCGGCTTGGAGCAGCGGCTGCGTGCGCTGGACTACCCCAAGGTGGTGATCGGCGTATCGGGGGGTCTCGACTCGACGCACGCGCTGATCGTCGCCGCCCGGGCGATGGACCGCGAAAACCGGCCGCGCAGCGACATTCTCGCGTTCACGCTGCCCGGTTTCGCGACTGGTGAAAGGACCAAGAACAACGCGATTCGGCTGTGTCGTGCACTGGGTGTGACGTTCGAGGAGATCGACATCCGCGGGACGGCAGAACAGATGCTCAAGGAGATGGACCATCCGTTCGCGCGCGGCGAAAAAATCTACGACGTCACGTTCGAGAACGTGCAGGCGGGTCTGCGCACCGACTACCTGTTCCGGCTCGCCAACCAACGCGGCGGCATCGTGCTGGGCACCGGCGACCTGTCGGAGCTGGCACTGGGCTGGTGCACCTACGGGGTGGGCGACCAGATGTCGCACTACAACGTCAACGGCGGTGTGCCGAAGACGTTGATACAGCACCTGATTCGCTGGGTCATCTCGTCGGGCCAGTTCGACGCCGAGGTGTGCGACGTGCTGCAGTCCGTGCTCGATACCGAGATCAGTCCGGAGCTCGTGCCCAGCGGCGAGGAAGAGGAACTGCAAAGCACCGAGGACAAGGTGGGACCGTACTCGCTGCAGGACTTTTCACTGTTTCAGGTGCTGCGGTACGGCTTTCGGCCGTCGAAGATCGCTTTCCTCGCATACCACGCGTGGAGCGATCCCGAGCGCGGAGACTGGCCCCCCGGCTTCCCGCCGGACAAGCGGCCGTCGTACTCGCTCAAGGAGATTCGGCACTGGCTGCAGGTGTTCTGTGAACGGTTCTATTCGTTCAGCCAATTCAAGCGCTCGGCGCTGCCGAACGGCCCGAAGGTGTCTCATGGCGGGTCGTTGTCGCCGCGCGGCGACTGGCGCGCGCCGTCGGACATGTCAGCGCGCACCTGGCTCGACGAGATCGAACGCGAAGTGCCAGAGGACTAGCTTCTTCGTCCGCGAACGTGAAACCATTGCGGACCCGCCCGGCGTGTCGTCGCAATGAGTTCACGCTCGCGGCCGGCTCAGCTCAGTGCACCGCGTCGTCGATTGTCTCAGCGGACGGCGCGCAGTCGCCCGCACCGGGCACCAACGTCGCGAGCGCACCGGCGGCGCACGCTCGCCTGAGCGCGCGATCAGGGCCGGCCGCCCAGTCCGCGGCCAGCACACCCGCGAACACATCGCCCGCCCCGGTGGTGTCGACCGGCTCGACGGACGGCGCGGAGACATCGACCTGCGTCCCGTCGGCGACGTGGCGTGCGCCGCGTGCGCCGCGGGTGATCACCAAGTGAGGCACCGGCCATTGCCAAGCGCGAGCTTCGGACTCGTTGACGACGACCACGTCGGCGAACGTGGACAGCTCCGCCACCGCCGGCGACATGCTGGGCGGCGACGCGTTGACGATCACAGTGGCCCCGGCCGAGCGAGCGATGCGGGCCGCCGCCACGGCCGTCGCGCTCGGAATCTCCAGCTGCACCAGGACCACGTCGGCGTTGGCGACGACGTCGCGCATCTCTGCAGAGTCCAGCACCAGGTGGGCGTTGGCGCCGGGGGCGACAACGATCATGTTCTCCGCGTCGGCGCCGACGGTGATCGCGGCTGTGCCGCTGGGCCCGGGCACCCTGATCACCCCGTCGGTGCCCACGCCGTTGTCGCGCAGGTGGTTAATTAACACCGCGCCCGCAGGATCGGTGCCCACCGCACCGACGAACTGCACATCGGCACCCGCACGGGCCGCGGCCACCGCCTGATTGGCGCCCTTGCCGCCCGGGGCGGACGTCAGCGCCGACGCCAGCACGGTTTCGCCTGGCCGAGGTAGTGCATCGACAGTGAACGTCAGATCGGTATTGATGCTGCCGACCACGCACAGGCGGGTCACGGCAGCCAGGTTAACCTGGATCAATGACTGTGCAGGCAGAAACACTGCGCGACCTGCGCCAGCATGTTCACGACGCGGCTCGGCGCGCGCGGGTCGCTTCTCGCGTGCTGGCCACCCTGTCCACCGCTGACAAGGACCGCGCGCTGCACGCCGCGGCCGACGCGCTTCTGTCGCACATGCATCAGATTCTGGCGGCCAACGCAGAGGATCTCGAAACGGCGCGGGCCGCGGGCACCTCGGAGGCGCTGCTAGACCGGCTGGCGCTGAACCCGCAGCGCGTCGACGGCATCGCTGCCGGCCTGCGACAGGTCGCTGGTCTGGCCGACCCGATCGGTGAGGTGCTGCGTGGGCGCACCCTGCCCAACGGGCTGCAACTGCGCCAGCAGCGGGTGCCGTTCGGGGTGGTCGGCATCGTCTACGAGAGCCGGCCCAATGTGACCGTCGACGCGTTCGGCCTCACGCTGAAGTCCGGCAACGCGGTGCTGCTGCGCGGCAGCTCGTCGGCGTCGCATTCCAACACCGCGCTGGTGAACATCCTGCGCGCCGCGCTGGCCACGGAGAACCTGCCCGCTGATGCCGTGCAGCTGTTGTCCGCCGAAGACAGGTCCACCGTGACGCATTTGATTCAGGCCCGCGGGCTGGTCGACGTCGTGATTCCGCGTGGCGGCGCCGGATTGATCGACGCGGTGGTGCGTGATGCGCAGGTGCCCACCATCGAGACAGGCGTCGGCAACTGCCACGTGTACGTCCACGAGGCCGCCGATCTCGACGTCGCGGAACGAATTCTGTTGAACGCCAAGACCCGTCGGCCCAGCGTCTGCAATGCCGCCGAGACACTTCTGGTGGACGCGGCGATCGCGGACACGGCGCTGCCCCGGCTCACCGGCGCATTGGAAGCGGCCGGCGTATCCGTCCACTCCGATGAGGACGACCTGCGCAGGGAATACTTGTCGATGGACATCGCGGTGGCGGTGGTCGACGGCTTGGAGGCCGCGATCGGCCACGTCAACGAGTACGGCACCGGCCACACCGAGGCGATCGTGACGCGGGATCTGGCTGCGGCGCAACGCTTCACCGAAGAAGTCGACGCGGCCGCGGTGATGGTCAACGCGTCGACCGCGTTCACCGACGGCGAGCAGTTCGGCTTCGGTGCCGAGATCGGCATCTCGACGCAGAAGCTGCACGCGCGAGGTCCGATGGGCTTGCCCGAACTGACCTCGACCAAATGGATCGTGTGGGGCGACGGTCATACCCGCCCCGCCTGACAGGAGAAGAATGAGCGTCCCAGCGCGGCCCGCGCCGCTGTTCGCCGACATCGACGACGTGGCACGTCGGCTCGCCGAGACCGGGTATCTGCCCGATACCGCAACCGCCACAGCGGTTTTCCTCGCCGACCGGCTGGGCAAGCCGCTGCTGGTCGAAGGTCCCGCCGGTGTGGGCAAGACCGAACTGGCGCGGGCGGTGGCGCAGGCCACCGGCTCCGGGCTGGTGCGGCTGCAGTGCTATGAGGGCGTCGACGAGTCACGGGCACTGTACGAGTGGAACCACGCCAAGCAAATCCTGCGCATCCAAGCTGGCCGTGATGGGATTGCCGGCTCAGCCGGCGGTGGCGACTGGGAGCACACCAAGACCGACGTGTTCTCGGAGGAGTTCCTCCTGTCGCGTCCGCTGCTGACCGCGATCCGCCGCACCGAGCCGACGGTGCTGCTGGTCGACGAGACCGACAAGGCCGACATCGAAATCGAAGGTCTGCTGCTGGAGGTGCTGTCCGACTTCGCGGTCACCGTTCCCGAACTGGGCACCATCGTCGCCGAGCGGCCGCCGTTCGTCGTGCTGACCTCCAACGCCACCCGCGAGCTGTCCGAAGCGCTCAAGCGCCGATGCCTGTTCTTGCACATCAACTTTCCCGACCCCGATCTCGAGCGGAGGATCCTGTTGTCGCGGGTTCCCGAGCTTCCCGAACATCTCGCCGAGGAGCTGGTGCGCATCATCGGCGTGATGCGCGGCATGCAGCTGAAGAAGTTGCCGTCGGTGGCCGAGACCATCGACTGGGGCCGCACGCTGCTGGCACTGGGACTGGACACCATCGACGACGCGACCATCGCGTCGACGCTGGGCGTGGTGCTCAAGCACCAGTCCGACCTGAACCGCGCGGCGGGGGAGTTGAGGCTGAACTGATGGCCGCTCGCCGGACCCGCCCGCCGCAGCCTCTCGCGCCGCACGGCATCCCCGGCCATCTCGTCGGGTTCGTCGAAGCGCTTCGGGCGCAAGGTATTTCGGTCGGTCCGTCGGAGACGGTCGACGCCGGCCGGGTGATGAGTGTGCTGGGACTGGGTGACCGCGATGCGCTTCGTGAGGGCATCGCCTGCGCGGTGCTGCGCCGGCCGGATCACCGCGACACCTATGACGCGATGTTCGACCTGTGGTTCCCGGCGGCGCTGGGCACCCGTGCCGCGGTCGTTGTCGAAGACGACGACGCCCCGTCACCTGACGACATCGACGAGTTGCGGGCCCAGCTCGTCGAACTGCTCAAGGGCACCGGAGATCCGGAAGGTCGCGACGAGCGGATGGCGGCGCTCGTCGCGCACATCGTCGAGGCCTACGGTCGGTACACATCGAGCCGCGGGCCGTCGTACTCGTCGTATCAGGCGCTCAAGGCGATGGCGCTGGACCAATTGGAGGGCCGGCTGCTGGCCGGGCTGCTCGCGCCGTACGGCGAAGAGCCGAGTCCCTCACAAGAGCAGATCGCCAAAGCGATTGCGTCACAGCGGATCTCGCGGCTACGCAAGATGGTGGAAGCCGAGACCAAGCGGCGCACCGCCGAGCAGCTGGGTCGCGACCACGTGGCGATGTACGGCATCCCGCAGTTGTCGGAGAACGTCGAGTTCTTACGTGCGTCCGGCGAGCAGCTGCGCCAGATGCGACGTGTGGTTGCACCGCTGGCGCGGACTCTGGCCACCCGGCTGGCGGCGCGGCGTCGTCGCTCCCGAGCCGGTGAGATCGATCTGCGCAAGACGCTGCGCAAGTCGATGAACACCGGTGGTGTGCCGATCGACGTGGTGTTGCGCAAGCCGCGTCCGGCGCGTCCGGAACTCGTGGTGCTGTGCGACGTGTCCGGCTCGGTGGCGGGCTTCAGCCACTTCACCCTGCTGCTCGTTCACGCTCTGCGACAGCAGTTTTCGCGGGTGCGGGTGTTCGCGTTCATCGACACCACCGACGAGGTGACTCACCTGTTCGGTCCCGAGGCGGACCTCGCGATGGCCGTACAGCAGATCACCCGGGAGTCGGGCGTCTACACCCGCGACGGGCACAGCGACTACGGCCACGCGTTCACCTCGTTCACCGAGAAGTACCCGACGGTGCTGTCACCGCGCAGCTCGTTGCTGGTGCTGGGCGACGGGCGCAACAACTACCGCAATCCCGAGGTCGACGTGCTGCACCGGATGGTGACCGAGAGCCGGCACGCGCACTGGCTGAATCCAGAGCCGCGGCACCTGTGGGGCAGCGGCGATTCCGCGGTGCCGCGCTATCAGGACGTGATCCCGATGCACGAGTGCCGCAACGCCAAGCAGCTTGCCGAGGTCATCGACGGGCTGCTGCCGGTCTGAGGCTGCTACGCGACGTCTTGCACGTCTTGCTGCGGTGATGACGCCACCGGGGCACCCATGGTGTAGCCGAGGTCTTCGAGGATCCCGATCTCGACGGCGCTGAGGGTGCGCACACCCAGCCCTTTGGGCGTCGCGGAGTTCATCAGCTTCATGGCGTTGGCGGCGTCCGGGTCTTTGTTGGTGAAAGTGTCGTCGTCCAGGTGTGATATCGAGCTGCCGGCCGAGAACGGTTTCGGTGTGTAGATCGGGACTGGTCCGCCATATGCGGCTTCTGCGTTTTGTCCGGCGAAGTAGAGGCCGCCGTTGTCGCCCTCCAAGTTCGGATCGAAAGTGGAGTTCCACTTGTAATCAGTGCTGTCGATCGCCCGGTTACCGGTCGAGTCCGAAATGTACTGGTCGAAGATATTCCACGTTTGGCCGGTGTTCTCGCCCGGCTCCGATACCTTCGATGCGAATCCGAAGGTGTGCAACATTTCGTGCATCGCTGTGGACACGAAATCGTACTGAGTCCGACTGACTGTGTCACCCATGCCCCAGCGGTATGCGAAGTTGAAGTCTATTTCGCCGTCGGGAGCGGAACCGTTGGCGTCCACGCCGGTGGTGATCTTGTTCTGGACGACGGTGTCGTAGAAGCCGGGGGCTTCGCGGACCGGCGGACTCA
Source organism: Mycobacterium sp. NGS35 (assembly GCF_059812855.1). NCBI lineage: Bacteria > Bacillati > Actinomycetota > Actinomycetes > Mycobacteriales > Mycobacteriaceae > Mycobacterium > Mycobacterium sp. NGS35. The sequence goes on along the minus strand of NZ_JCALDL010000008.1, from coordinate 105,893 downwards.
AGGCGGAGGCGAGCTCCGAGCAGTCCGCGAAGTCGCACTTGGTCTTGCGAATGTATTTCAGCCAGTAGCTGCCCGTGACGTCGTAGTTGAGCGTCACCGGCGACGTCACCGTGAAGTAGGTCGAAAGCACTTTGGCCGCGTATTCCAATTCCGTTCTTGCCTGCGGAGTCCAGTACTTCGCGCCTTTTCCGTAGGTGAACGAGTAATCGAGCTGGTGCAGGTCCGGCCCTTGCTGGATGTCGACGTTCGCCTCGACGGTGTGGGATTGCTTCAGGTTGGCGAGGTTCACGTGAGATCGAGTGTCGGTGGCCGAAACGGTGAACACATCGGTGCCGTCGAAGCCGGAGCCCGGGGTATAGGTGAAGGTCCCGTCGGGGTTGATCGCTACGGTGCCGTGCAGTGGTTGGTGGACGATGCGGTACTTCAGCGGGTCGTTTTCGGCGTCGGCTGCCCCCAGTGTGCCCGTGATCGGACCGCTGACCTGGCCGGTGGTCTGCACCGGCTTGAGGGTGGGTGCCTGGTTGTAGAAACTGCGCCGGATCCACAGGTAGGCGCCCTGCAAGACATCGGAGATCGGGTTGGACGGCGTCCCGGTCAGAGAGGTGGTGATCGAAGCCACAAGGTTGCGGATCGACGTTGCGACGCCGGGTTTTGCCGGAGCCGGCGCGGTCGCAACTGCTACCGGCATGGTCGCGGGCTCGCCTAGTTCGGTTGCCGCAGTTGCCGTTTCGGACGCGAGTGCGGCCTTCGTGGCGGTTCCCGCGCTGGCCAGGGCGGTGCCGACGTCGACGCTGCGCAACGCACTCGTCGTGGTATTGCCGGTCGCCGGTGCGGTCTTCGTCGCAGGCGAGGACGGCAGGGTCAGCCGCCGGAAGTGCGGAACCGCAGCCGTCTTCGCCGCGCTTCGGCGCAGCGTGTCCGTGTTCTGGGCGCCGCTCTGTCCGTTCTGCACCGTCGTTGCATCGCCCTGCGGGGTCGTACCCTCCGCGGCCGAGGTGCTGGTCTCCGGGGTGCCGGAGGCGGCCGAGGCCGCGGGCTCAGCGCCGGCCGCGCCAGCAGACGACGCGACCGGCGTCGAACCCGTCGCATCGCGCTGCGGCGTCGCCTGATTGTCGGCGATACCGGTCTGCGCTGGCTGGTCGCCGATCTTGGGCAGCTTGCTCTTCTTGGTGGTCGACGACGGCAGGGTGCCGATACCGGCCAACTTGTCGCTGCGCCCCCACGACGACGAAGGCTTGGTCTTCGTGGCCGGGTTCACCTTGGCGGGGGCGGTCGGCGCGTTGGCATCGGCGCCTGCCGACGTTGACGACTTGGTGTTCGTGTCGCTGCCGGAAGGCTTGGCCGGGCCGCCGGTCGACGAGGAGGACGAGCCCGCCGATGCGGTGCCGTCCGCGGAGGCTATCGCTGTCCCGTTGACGAAGGCGGCGCAGACGCCGAGCAGCACGGCCATGGCGCCGAGCCACCTTCGAGCCTGGACACAACCTGAATTCGCTCTCCAGTGCTCGGCTTTCACCGCAGCCTCCTCATCCCGAACCGCAAGACGGGCACATTCTTAACAGAAAGCCGAAAGCAATCGAGTGATTTTCGATTCAACTCGTTTCTGATTGTTGTCGACAGCAAGGAGTATTTCGGGTGTTTCGGCAGCTTGCGCTCTCTAAAGGGAGAGGCGGCCGGCCTTGAATTGGTTCGGTCCGAACCTTCGCGTGTAGTTGGCGCGCTATTGCGTTACTTCAATTTGTTGAGAATGCAATTGGTTTGCTACGGCAATGGCGCCCGGGCTGACGGCGCACTGCGCTCACGTCCGCCGGCCCGGCAAGTAAGCTGCCGAAACGTGGCGTCGACAGGCCCGAAGCGGCTCGGGGTGATGGGTGGGACGTTCGATCCCATCCACAACGGCCACCTCGTTGCTGCCAGTGAGGTCGCAGACCGATTCAGTCTCGACGAGGTGGTGTTCGTGCCCACCGGCGAGCCGTGGCAGAAGCATGGCCGTGACGTGACGCCGGCCGAGGACCGGTACTTGATGACAGTGATCGCAACCGCCAGCAATCCGAGGTTCTGGGTCAGCCGCGTCGACATCGACCGCGGCGGGCGCACCTACACCAAAGACACGCTTCGAGACCTGCACGCCCGGTTTCCCGACACCGAGCTGTACTTCATCACGGGCGCGGACGCACTGGCATCGATCTTGACCTGGCAGGACGCCGAAGAGCTGTTCTCGCTGGCACGGTTCATCGGGGTGAGCCGGCCCGGCTACGAGCTCGACGGCGGTCATGTGATCGCAGCGTTCGACTCGCTGCCGTCCGAGGCGCTCACGCTGCTCGAGGTGCCGGCGCTGGCCATTTCCTCCACCGACTGCCGCGCTCGGGCTGCCGAGCACCGCCCGATCTGGTACCTCGTGCCCGACGGGGTGGTGCAGTACGTCGCCAAGCGAGGCCTGTACTCCCGCAGTGAGGGTGATTTATGACCGCAGCCCCCGAGGCCGTCGAAATGGCCACGATCGCCGCTCGCGCCGCAGCCGCGAAGCTGGCCAACAACGTGGTGGTGATCGACGTCTCCGAACAACTGGTGATCACCGACGCTTTCGTGATCGCCTCGGCGTCCAACGAACGGCAGGTCAACGCAATCGTCGACGAGGTCGAGGAGAAGATGCGCCGCGCCGGATACAAGCCAGCCCGCCGCGAAGGTGCCCGGGAAGGTCGCTGGACACTGCTCGATTACCTCGAGGTCGTTGTGCACATCCAGCACGAGGACGAACGCGACTTCTACGCGCTCGACCGATTGTGGCGCGACTGCCCACAAATCGGTATTGATCTGGACGGTGCGCCGTGAGGGTGCGGCGGCTGGTGATGCTGCGGCACGGACAAACCGAGTACAACGCCGGCAGCCGCATGCAAGGTCAGCTCGACACCGAACTGTCCGAGCTGGGTCGGGCGCAGGCAGCGGCGGTGGCAGAGGTACTGGCGAAGCCTCAGCCGCTGCTCATCGTGTCGTCGGATCTTCGCCGCGCTTACGACACCGCCACCGTGCTAGCCGAGCGCACGGGCTCACCGCTGCTGGTCGACGAACGGCTGCGCGAAACGCACCTGGGCGACTGGCAGGGGATGACGCACAGCGAGGTCGACGCGGTGGCGCCGGGTGCCCGGATGCATTGGCGCGACGACGCGACGTGGGCGCCGCGCGGTGGTGAGAGCCGAGTCGACGTGGCACAGCGCGGCACGCCTCTGGTCGCTGAATTGGTTGCCACGCAACGTGATTGGGGTGTCGACGAGCCGGATCGCGCCGTGGTGCTGGTGGCTCACGGCGGGCTGATAGCCGCGTTGACGGCCCAGCTGCTCGACTTGCCCGTCGAGAATTGGCCGGCCCTGGGAGGGATGGGCAACGCCAGCTGGACACAGCTGTCCGGGCACTCCGCTGCGGATGCCCCGTTCGAGGACATCCGGTGGCGGCTGGACGTGTGGAACGCCTCTGCCCAGGTGGCCGGCGATGTCCTCTGAACCCCCGCAGCAGCGACCTGTGTTGCTGATCTTCGCCGACTCGCTGGCCTACTACGGCCCCTCTGGCGGGCTTCCCGCTGACGACCCGCGGATATGGCCCAACCTCGTTGCTGCTCAACTGGGTTGGGATGTCGAGCTGATCGGCCGGATCGGATGGACATGCCGCGACGTGTGGTGGGCCGCCACCCAGGACCCGCGGGCATGGGCGGCGCTGCCGCGGGCCGGAGCGGTGATCTTTGCGACGGGCGGTATGGATTCGCTTCCTTCGCCGCTGCCCACCGCGCTGCGCGAAATGATCCGGTACGTCCGCCCGTCGTGGCTGCGGCGCTGGGTGCGCGACGGCTACTGCTGGGTGCAGCCCCGGCTGTCACCGATCGCGCGTTCAGCCCTACCTCCGCACGTGTCGGTGGAATACCTCGAAATGACCCGCGGCGCCATTGATTTCAACCGCCCCGGTATCCCGATCATCGCGTCGCTGCCGTCGGTGCACATCGCCGACACCTATGGCCGCGCCCACCACGGCCGAGAAGCCACCGCGGCGGCGATCGCCGAATGGGCAGCCCAGCACGGTGTCGCGGTCGTCGACCTCAAAGCCGCGGTGGCCGAACATGTGTTGTCGGGCCGCGGCAATCCGGACGGCATCCACTGGAACTTCGAAGCCCATCAGGCGGTGGCCGAGTTGATGCTCAAGGCGTTGGCTGAAGCCGGTGTGCCCCAAGACAAGCGGCGCGGCTGACAGCAATGGCTGTGGTGGTGGTGACGGACTCGTCGTCGCTGTTGTGCGACGACGACCGGGAACGATGGCGGATTCGGCAGGTACCCCTGCACATCCTGTGCGACGGTGAGGATTTCCGTGACGGCGTCGACGCGATCCCTGCCGACATCCACACCCGGCCCAAGGCGACCACCGCGGGGGCCACGCCTGCGGAGTTGAGCAACGCCTACCGGCAGGCGCTCGAGGACAGTGGCGGCGACGGCGTGGTGGCGGTGCACGTGTCGGCCGCGTTGTCGTCCACGGTCACGTCAGCGGAGCAGGTGGCCCGCCAATTCAGCGGGGCGGTGCGAGTGGTGAATTCCCGGGCGGTGGCGTCGGCGACAGGTTTCGTGGCGCTGGCGGCGGCGCGTGCCGCAGCTTCCGGCTCTGACCTGAATACTGTTGAGGCACAGACTATTTCAGCGGTTTCCCGAGTACGCGGCTACGTGGTGGTGCACCGTTTGGACAACCTGCGGCGCAGCGGTCGGATCGGTACCGCGGCGTCGTGGCTCAGCACGGCGCTGGCCATCAAACCAGTGCTGCGTATCGATCGGGACGGGCGGTTGGTGCTGGCGCAACGGGTCCGCACGGCAAGCAAGGCGCTGGACGCTCTCGTCGGCCAGGTGGTCGCGGAGGTCGGCGACCGGCCGGTGGTCGTCGCCGTACATCACATGGACAACGTCAGCGCAGCCAATGATGTCGCGCACGAATTGATCGCCCGGCTGCATCCGGCCGAGCCGCCGACGGTGACACCGATGGGCCCGGTGCTGGGTGTGCATGTCGGGTCGGGCGCGGTCGGCGTGTGCGTCGAGATCGCCGATTTCTGAGCTCACACCGCCGGCCGACCGGTGATCGGTGGCAGATCGGCCAGAGTGACGATGCCCGGTTCGGCGGCAACGACTTTCGGCACTGCGTTTGTCACCGGCATCGCGGTGTAGATCATGCCCAGGCCCATGAAGCCGGGTTCTGTCCAGTCCTTCGGCGGCAGGCAGTGGATGACGGTCCGCATGTTGGGCAGCCCGAAGACCTGCACGACGTGGCCGTGCTCGAGCGGCTTGGGCGGGGTCACATGCGATCCCATGATCCAGTTGAACCCGACGCTGACGATGTTGCGCTCACCGACCCAGCCGCGGTGATAGCCGAACACTCCGGCGACGGTGCCTTCGGGAATCTGCATGAAGCCCAAGTCCGAGTCGCCGGTCGCGGCAGTGAACGTCACGTCGAACGTCATCCTGTCGAGCCTGACGCCCATCGCGTCGGCCATCATCGCGGCCGACTCCGCGAACACCTCGCTTTCTCTGCGCACACTCTCGGCCAGTCCGGGCGTATCGGGCGACTGTGAGAAACCCATCGCCTTCTGGGTCTCGGCGGATTCGTACGTCGAGCAGTCCACCGACTCGGTGATCTTGATCTCGTCGACGCGTTCACACGAGCCGCTGAGGACCATGCCCACCAGATTGCTCATCCCGGGGTGGGCACCGCTACCGAACATCGTCGAATTGCCTTGCAGACAAGCCCTTCTGATGCGGTCACGATCCTCGGGCGTCTGCTTGCCACCGGTGATCCACGCCGCGCTCGAGCACACATTGATGCCCGCTTCGAGTAGCCGAACGAGCTCGTCGATGTTGGGCCACAGCGGGTTGTAGCAGCACGCGTCGGGTTCGAGTCTGATGAGCGTCTCGATGTCGTTGGTGGCCGCGACTCCTGTCGGTTGCGGCCAGCCGCACAACTCGGCCGCGTCCTTGCCCACCTTGTCCGCTCCGTGCGCATACACCCCCACGAGCTCCATGTCCGGGCGACCGATGATCGCGTGCAACGAACGTCGCCCGATGTTGCCGGTGGTCCATTGGATGACGCGAAGGGGGCGGCTCGGCAGATTCGTCATGACTGCGAGTATGCGTGGTCGGTCGCGGCGATCTGCTACTGCTCCGTGAGCTTTGTCCACAGCCTGCATTTCATCCACAGCGCGGCATCGTGCGGCCTCGGCGGCACGGCACGTGTCGCCGTCGATTCTTACCGTTGCGGCATGCGAACCGAACTGCCCGCAGAGCGGCTGCACCGGCGGCTGGGTACGGCACCCGAATCCGACAGCGACGACGACGGTGCCGAGGCCAATGAGTCCCTGTCGAGGTGGTTGCCGGCGACCGCGCCGGACACCGGCCCCGCCTGGCTGGCTGCCATCAGAGCCGACCCCGGACGTGCGGGGTTGTTCGCGCTGGCGGCAGTCGCGGTGATCGCCGTGATGGTCACTGTGTTCGCGATGATGCGGGACAAGCCGCCGCCGGTCGTGTCGGCGAAACTGCCGCCGGTGCAGATGGTCTCGTCGGCCGCGCCCAAACCGAGCTCCAGCGCGCCGAGTCCCGCGCCCGATGCGCCGGCGGTCGTCAGCGTCGTGGGACTTGTGCACAAACCGGGCCTGGTCACGCTGCAGCCCGGCGCTCGGATCGCCGATGCGGTGACAGCCGCCGGCGGCACGCTCGAGGGCGCCGACCTCATCGGTCTCAACATGGCTCAGCGGGTGACCGACGGCCAGCAGATCGTCGTCGGAATCGCGCCGGCACCCGGCCAGCCGACCAAGCTGGGCAGTGGCGTGACACCCGCGTCTGGCACATCAGCGTCGCCGAGTCCATCCAAACCAGCGAGCGGGCCATCACGTGGACCGGCAAGCGGAACGTCGGCGGGCCCGGTCGACCTCAACACCGCCACGGTGGAACAACTCGACGCCCTGCCCGGGGTCGGCCCGGTGACTGCGGCGGCCATCGTGGCGTGGCGCGACGCCAACGGAAAGTTCACCAGCGTCGACCAGTTGGGGGAGGTCGACGGCATCGGCCCTGCGCGCTTGGAGAAACTGCGGAATCTGGTGCGGGTATGAGCCGGGCCGGCGATTCGCGTGGACACTGCGCCCATCGACCTGAGGCTCGCGCCGGCGGCCTTGACGTGCTGGGCGGTGACAGCGATCGCGATCGTCTGGCGCGGTGGAAACGTTGCGGCGCTGGTGTGCACTCTTGTCGCGATCGCTGCTGCCGTGGCGGGCTGGCGCGCTCGCCGCCGTGACGTCCGCCCGTCGACGGTTTCGGCGGTGGTTCTGGGCGCCGCGGTGGTCGGTGCCGGTTTCAGCTGGGCGGCCGCGGTCCGGGTCGACGCGGTCGAGCACCATCCGCTCACCGAGTTGTACGGGCGATCTGCGATGGTCACCGTCACCGCCAGCGAGCAACCCCGCCCAGTGCGTGACGGCGGACGGGTGGTGTTCCGCGGTGCCCTCAGGCGAATCGGTGACGACGACGTGTCAGGCCGCGTCACGGTGTTCGCGTCGGCCCGCGCCTTCGCCGAGCTGACCGCGGGCCGGCCGGCCAGTTTCCGTGCGATCGTCGGGCGACCCAAGCGGCGGGACTTGAGCGTCGCGGTGCTCTCGGCGGAAGGCACGCCGACGCTGGGTGAAGCGTCGCCGGCGCAGCGTGCCGCCCACTCAGTGCGCCGGCAATTCGCCGACGCCGCGCGATCCCAGCTGCCGGCCGAGCAAGCCGCCGCACTACCGGCGCTGGTGCTCGGCGACACGTCGACCCTGCCGCCGGAGACCGTGGCGTCGTTTCGGGCCGCAGGGCTGACGCACCTGACCGCGGTGTCGGGAGCGAACGTGACGATCGTCTGCGGCGCGGTTCTCCTCCTGGCAAGGCTCGTCGGGCCGCGGGCGGCCGTCGCGCTGGCGGCAGTCGCGCTCGTGGGCTTTGTGGTCGTGGTGCAGCCGTCCGCCAGCGTGCTGCGTGCGGCGGTGATGGGCGCGATCGGGCTGCTCGGCGTGCTCACCCACCGGCGGCGCCACGCGATGCCCGCGCTGTCGGCAACCGTCATCGTGCTGATGATCGCCGCGCCGGAAATGGCGGTCGACTTGGGCTTTGCGCTGTCGGTGACGGCAACCGCGGCGCTGATCGTCGTCGCGCCGGTGTGGTCTCGGCGGCTTGTCGCCAGAGGGTGGCCGAAGCTGTTGGCCGACGCGTTGTGCGTCGCGACGGCCGCGCAGCTGGTGACTGCCCCGTTGATCGCCGCGATCAGCGGCCGGGTCAGCGTCATATCGGTGCTGGCCAACATCGCGGTCACCGCCGTGATCCCACCGATCACGGTCGCGGGCACCGCCGCCGCCGTGCTAGCCCTTGTGTGGCCCGGCGCAGCGCAGCTGCTGATCCGGTTCACCGGGCCTGAATTGTGGTGGCTGCTCAGCGTCGCGCGGTGGGCCGGCGGGCTGCCGGGCGCGACTGTAGCCGTGCCCTCTCAACTGCCCGGCGCGATCGTCGTCACCGCCGGCGCGCTCGGCGCGGTGGCCTTGTGGTGGCTCGTCGCACGGTGGAAGCGGGGGTGTCGGGCAGCCGTGGCACGATCGTCGAGTGAGCGTGAGACCCGGTCTGCATCTGGTGCTGGGGGACGAAGAACTGCTCGTCGAGCGGGCAATCGCGGCGGTGCTGCGGGAGGTCCGCGCCCAGGCCGGCACGGCCGAGGTGCCGGAAAGCCGGCTGCGCGCCGGGGAGGTCACCACCAGTGAACTGGCGGAGCTGCTGAGCCCGTCGCTGTTCGCCGACGAACGGGTGGTCGTCCTCGAGGCCGCGGCCGAGGCGGGCAAGGACGCGGTGACGCTGATCGCGAACGCCGCGGCCGAGTTGCCCGCCGGCACCGTTCTCGTCGTCGTCCACTCCGGGGGCGGCCGCGCCAAGGCGCTGGCGGACCAGCTGCGCAAACTCGGCGCCGCGGTGCACCCGTGCCCGCGGATCACCAAGGCAGGCGAGCGCGTCGACTTCGTCCGCCGCGAATTCCGCGCCCAACGAGTCGACGCCGACGATGACGTGGTCGCCGCGATCATCGACGCGGTGGGCTCGGACCTGCGCGAGCTCGCCACGGCCTGCTCGCAGTTGATCGCCGACACCGGCGGTGACGTCGACGTGGCCGCCGTGCGCCGCTACTACAGCGGCCGGGCTGAAGTGAAGGGTTTCGACATCGCAGACAAGGCGGTGGTCGGTGACGTGGCCGGGGCGGTCGAGGCCCTGCGCTGGGCGATGATCCGCGGCGAACCTCGGGTCGTGCTCGCGGACGCCCTGGCCGAGGCGGTGCACTGCATCGCTCGGGTGGGGCCGCTGTCCGGTGATCCGTTCCGGCTGGCCGGCGAGCTCGGGATGCCGCCGTGGCGGGTGAAGAAGGCGCAGCGGCAGGCCCGCGGATGGTCGACGGAATCCGTCGCGGAAGCGTTGCAACTGGTCGCCGCGCTGAACGCGGACGTCAAGGGAGCGGCGGCTGACGCCGACTACGTGTTGGAAGCTGCGACTCGGCGCGTCGCCGAGCTGGCGCGGCCGGCGCGCCGCTAACGCCGACTCAGAGCTTGTTCAGCGCCAACGAGAGCGCCGACTTGCGGTTGGCGGCCTGATTCTTGTGGATGACGCCCTTGCTGGCGGCCTTGTCCAACTTGCGGCTGGCGGCGCGGGCCAGCTCGGTGGCCTTGTCCTTGTCACCAGCCTCGGCAGCCTCCCGGAACGCACGGATCGCCGTGTGAAGTGAGGACTTCACCGACTTGTTGCGCAGTCTGCGGCGCTCATTGGTGCGATTGCGCTTCTCCTGCGACTTGATGTTGGCCACGCGTGAGTTCCTTCGTATTCCTAGAGTCTGGATGTGCCGCCGAGCCGGCAGCGAGAGCCCAGAATATCAGCCAGCGCACGTCCACAACAAAGCGCGGGGCGCTGGCCTGCGAAAACGACGGGAGTGCGGCAGCATGTCAAAGGTGAGCAATGTGCCGACGAAGGAGAGGACAAGCACCAACGGGCACGCCGCCCGCACCCAGTCGGCGAGGAGATTCGAAGGAATCTTCCAGGGCTACCGCAAACGCGGACCGTACGCGGCGGCGTTCGACGAGATGTTCGACAGCAGCGGCGCGGTGCGTGCGCCCTACCGGGGCATCTACGCCGAGCTCGCGCCGTCGGACGCCTCAGAGCTGGCCGCCCGCTCTGAGGCGCTCGGCCGGGCGTTCATCGACCAGGGCATCACCTTTTCTTTGTCCGGCCAGGAGCGGCCGTTTCCGCTCGATCTCGTTCCGCGCGTCATCTCCGCCGCGGAATGGTCGCGGCTGGAACGCGGCATCACTCAGCGCGTCAAAGCGCTGGAGCTCTACCTCGACGACATCTACGGCGAGCAGAACATCCTGCGCGACGGGGTGATCCCGCGCCGGCTCGTCACGTCCTGCAAACACTTCCACCGTGAGGCCGCGGGCATCAACCCACCCAACGGGGTGCGCATCCACGTCGCCGGCATCGACCTGGTTCGCGACGAGACGGGTACCTTCCGCGTGCTCGAAGACAACCTGCGCTCGCCGTCCGGGGTGTCCTACGTGATGGAGAACCGCCGCACGATGGCCCGGGTGTTCCCAAAACTGTTCGCTACCAACAGGGTTCGCTCGGTCGGTGATTACTCGTCACATCTGCTGCGGGCATTGCGCAAGTCGGCCGCCACCAACGAAGCCGACCCGACCATCGTCGTGCTCACCCCCGGCGTCTACAACTCCGCCTACTTCGAGCACTCGCTGCTCGCCCGGCAGATGGGCGTCGAACTCGTCGAGGGCCGCGACCTGTTCTGCCGCGACAACCAGGTGTACATGCGCACCACCGAAGGCGAGCGGCAGGTCGACGTCATCTACCGGCGCATCGACGACGACTTCCTCGACCCGATGCAGTTCCGGCCCGATTCGGTGCTGGGTGTCGCCGGACTGCTCAACGCCGCACGCGCCGGCAACGTGGCGATCTCCAGCGCGGTGGGCAACGGCGTGGGCGACGACAAGCTCATCTACACCTACGTGCCGACCATCATCGACTACTACCTCGGCGAAAAACCGTTGCTGGCCAACGTCGACACGTACCGGTGTTGGCTCGACGACGAACGTGAAGAGGTGCTCGACCGCATCCACGAGCTGGTGGTCAAACCCGTCGAGGGGTCAGGCGGCTACGGGATTGTGTTTGGCCCCGACGCGACCGAGCGTGAGCTCGCCGCAGCGGCGAAGAAGATCCGCAACGACCCCCGCGGCTGGATCGCCCAGCCCGTGGTGCAGCTGTCGACGGTGCCCACCCAGGTCGGCGATCACCTCGCGCCCCGGCACGTCGACCTGCGCCCGTTCGCGGTCAACGACGGCGACGACGTGTGGGTGCTGCCGGGCGGGCTGACCCGCGTCGCGCTCACCGAAGGGTCGTTGGTGGTGAACTCCAGCCAGGGCGGCGGTTCGAAGGACACCTGGGTGCTGGCCTCACGCACCTCCGGCGCCGACCGTGAATTGGCCGCTGCGGAAGTGCTGCGCAAGCTGCCGCGCGACGCTCAGGTGCCGTCACCCACGGAGATGGGGCCGGGCCTCACATCGTCACAACAGCAGCAGCAACAACAGCAGCAGTAGCGGGAGGAGCCAGTCATGTTGGCGCGCAATGCCGAAGCCCTGTACTGGATCGGCCGTTACGTCGAACGCGCCGACGACACCGCCCGCATCCTCGACGTCACCGTGCATCAGCTGCTCGAGGATTCCAGCGTGGACCCAGACCACACCTCGCGCGTGCTGTTGCGGGTCTTGGGCGTTAACCCGCCCGATGCGCCGCTCAACGTCTGGTCGCTCACCGACCTCGTCGCGTTCACCCGCAATCTCGAAGGTGGCTGCTCGATCGTCGACGCGATCTCGGCGGCGCGCGAGAACGCCCGGTCCGCACGTGAGGTGACCTCGACAGAGCTGTGGGAATGCCTCAACTCCACCTACAACGCCTTGCCGGAACGTGAACGCGCGGCGAAACGCCTTGGGCCGCACGAGTTTTTCTCGTTCGTCGAGGGGCGCGCCGCGATGTTCGCCGGGCTTGCCGACTCGACGCTGTCCCGCGACGACGGCTACCGGTTCATGGTGCTGGGCCGAGCCATCGAACGCGTCGACATGACCGTGCGGTTGCTGCTGTCGCGGGTGGGCGACAGCGCAGACTCGCCGGCGTGGGTTACGCTGCTGCGCTCAGCCGGCGCCCACGACACCTATCTGCGGACCTACCGCGGCGTGCTCGACGCCAGCCGGGTGGTCGAATTCATGCTGCTGGACCGGCTCTTCCCCCGGTCGGTGTTCTACTCGCTGAAGCTGGCCGAGCACAATCTCGACGAACTCGACCACCGCCCGCACAGTCGCGTGGGCGCGACGGCGGAGGCTCAGCGGCTGCTTGGCCGGGCTCGAAGCGAGCTGGAGTTCCTGCGGCCCGGCGTGCTGCTCGACTCGCTGGAAGAACGCCTCGCAGGTTTGCAGAAGACCTGCCGGGAGCTCGGAGAGGCGTTGGCGCTGCAGTACTTTCACGCCGCACCGTGGGTCGCGTGGAGCGACGCGGGCCGTAACGGTGCGCTGGTGATCGAAGACGGGGAAATCTAGTGACGAGCGCTATGGCGAAGAGGAGCGGCTGATGTGGCGGCTTCGGGTGGTGCACTCGACCGGTTATGCGTACAAGTCACCGGCCACCGCGTCGTTCAACGAGGCCCGACTGACCCCACGATCCGACAACCGGCAGAACGTGATCCTCAGCCGCGTCGAAACCGTCCCTGCGACAAGGTCGTACCGCTATATCGACTACTGGGGAACCGCGGTGACGGCGTTCGATCTGCACGCGCCGCACACCGAGCTCGAGGTCACCGCCTCGAGCGTCGTCGAAACCGAGAAGGCCGAGCCGCCGTCGGAGAAGGTCACGTGGGACGAGCTCAGAAGCGAGACGGTGATCGACAGGTTCGACGAAGTGCTCAGTCCAACGCGCTACACCCCGAGAAGCAAAAGGCTGCAGCGGGTGGGGGAGCGGATCGCCAAGTACCACGATCCGCAGGAAGCGGTGATCGCCGCAGCGGAGTGGGTGCAAAGCGAACTCGATTACGTCGCGGGCAGCACTGGTGTGCATTCGTCGGCGCTCGACGCGCTGCGCGAAGGTAAAGGGGTGTGTCAGGATTTCGCCCATCTGACGCTTGTTTTGTTGCGCAGCATGGGAATTCCGTCCCGCTACGTCTCCGGTTATCTGCATCCGCGCCGCAAGGCGACCGTCGGCGAGACGGTCGACGGGCAGAGTCACGCCTGGATCCAGGCGTGGACCGGCGCCTGGTGGAACTTCGACCCCACCAACGACAAGGAGATCAACGAGCAGTACGTGACCGTCGGGGTCGGCCGTGACTACGCCGACGTCACTCCACTCAAAGGCATCTACTCCGGCGGCGGGTCCACCGACCTCGACGTCATCGTGGAGATCACCAGGCTGGCCTAGCGGCCGATGCGCCGGTACCCGGGATGTACACCGGGCTGTAAGCCTTGCTGTTCGGCGAGCGCAATCAGCAGCTCGCGCAGCTGTGTCCGCTGCGACTCGTCGAGGCCTTTGGTGATCGCACGCTCATGCTGGCCGATGATGCGGGAAAGCTTGTGCATCAACTCTTTTCCCGCGGCCGTGAGATACAGCGCATATTGCCGACGGTCGTCGGGGTTGGGGCGCCGCTCGACATAGCCGCGATTCTCGAGCTGGTCGACGAACGCGACCACTCGGCTAGGCAGCATTTGCAGCTGAATGCTCAAAGCTTGCTGGCTTCGGCCGGGGGCAGCAGCGATCGCCCGCAGGATGCCCACCTGTGGCGGGGTCAGGTCGAGCGCCGCGGCGCGCTTGCTGAACTGCTCGGCAGCGTGCGCGCCCAACTGCGCCAGCAGGAACGCCACGCCGCCATGATCACTGGCCGACGACATGCCACCATAGTACATCGAGTAAATCATTCACATGCTGAACGTTGCGCCTTCCGCACAATGCGGCCTATCGTTCAAGATATGAACGATTCGACTCGATCCCGGCCACTAGAAGGCGGCCCGCCGTTGGCGGTGCTGGCGGTCTTATCCTTCGTGCTTTTGGTCGGCGGCATCGCCATCGGCGTTGCGCTAGCCGGCGTGCCGCCGTCGCCGTTCGCGCCGGGCACCTCGGTCAGCGACTTTTTCACCACACATTCGGCGGCAGCGCAGACTGCCGCGGTGGGCGTTTTCGGTTCCTCGGTGACACTGGCCATATACGCCGCGACGGCCAGTGCCCGCTTGCGCCGGTTGGGGGTCACCGTCGCTGGCGCGACGATCGCGCTGGCGGCCGGCATCCTGGCCGCCGGTGCGCTCGGCCTTGGCGGCCTCGTGCTTTGGCTGCTATCGCGCCACGAGGTGAGCGCCGAGGAGCCGCTGGCGCGAACGGTCTACTACCTGGTCTTCCTCACCGGCGGACCGGCCCACGTGATGCTGCTCGGCCTGCTCATCGCCGGCATCGCGGTCCCCAGCCTGATCCTGGACCTGCTGCCCAGAGCGGTGGCCGGGACAGGCGTCGTCATCGCTGCGCTGGCGGAGGTCACCGCGCTGGTGCTGATCTGGCCTCCGCTCATGGTTCTCTTGCCGATTGCCCGCGTTCCCGGGCTGCTGTGGCTGGTCGCCGCCGGCGCGCTGCTTCCGCTGCGGCGCCCTCACAGGACGGTCGCGTCGTGAAACTCAGCGTGAGCCTCACCAACTACTCGTGGCCGGTCGTGGCAATCCCCGAACACATCGCCGCACTGGCGCGACGCCTCGACGACGCCGCGGTGGACACGTTGTGGGTCGCCGACCATCTCATACAAGCCGACCCGGCCGCCGATCTCAGCGATCCGATGCTCGAGGCGTACGCCACCCTCGGGTTCCTGGCGGCCCAGACCACGCGATTGCGGCTCGGCACGCTGGTAACGCCGGTGACGTTCCGCGCGCCGGCTCTGCTGGTCAAGGCCGTCACCACACTCGACGTGCTGTCACGCGGCCGCATGTGGTTCGGCGTCGGCGCCGGCTACAACCACGACGAGGCCCGGGCGATGGGTCTTCACCTGCCTGCGACAGCGGCGCGGTTCGAATGGCTGACGGACCTACTGCAACTCGCCTCTCAGATGTGGCGGGGAAACGAGTCGGCGTTTCACGGCCGCCACGTGCAGGCAGAGCACCCGGTCGGACAACCGCAACCGGCGAACGGACGGCTTCCGATTCTGATCGGCGGGGCGGGGGAGCATCACACGTTGCGGTTGGTCGCCGAATATGCCGACGCCTGCAACCTATTCGATGTCCCCGACGGCGGTCAGACGCTGCAGCGCAAAGTCGATGTGCTGCAACACCATTGCGCTAAGGCTGGTCGTCCGTATGAGCAAATCGAGCGCACGGTCACTACTGCATTCGACGGCGACACCGTCCGGTCGCTGGTCGATCGCTGCCGCCGCCTCCACACGCTCGGCATGCAACACGCCGTGCTGATCACCCGTGGTCGCCCCTGGACTCTCGAGGACTGTGATGTCGTGGCTGCGGCGGCGGAGCAGTTGGCGACTGTCAGCTAGTAGCGTGCACTTCCACGCGGTGCAGGTCCGGGCCGATCTCGATTCGCCCGTCGAACACCGACGCCGCCTTGGTGCGCCAGTCGTCCTCCTGCCCGGGCGCCAGCGGCGGCACGTAATGCGTGAGCACCAGCGTGCCGACCCCCGCTCGCGCCGCGGTGGCCGCGGCCTCTTCCACCGATGAGTGGTAGTCGCAGATGTCACGAATCCGCTGCTGCGCAACGCCTTTCAGCAGATCCTTGCGAATCACCGTGTGCACCATGGCCTCTGCGCCTGATGCCAGCTCGTCGAGGGTGGCGCACGGCACGGTGTCACCGGCCAGCACCACCGAGGCGCGTTCATAGCTGATGCGGAACGCGATCGTCGGTACTACCGGCCGATGATCCGTGGGCGCCACGGTGACCCGCACTCCTTCGCGGTCCCACACCAGACCCTCGACATGCTCGTGCACGTCGACGCCCGGCGGTTCGGTGAGGTCGGCGTGGTGGGCGATGCGGTAGCCGATATCAGGGCCGAACGCCTTGAGGATCGCGTCCACGACGTCGGCGGTGCCCGGCGGTCCGATGATCGGCAACGGCGCCGGATCCGACGCGAACGTTGTCACCCATCGGGTGATCAGCACGTCGCCGAGATCGGTGATGTGGTCGCTGTGCAGATGGGTCAGCAGCAATGCACTCAGCTCGTTCGCCTGGACACCGACGGCCGCCGCCCGTTGCAGCACACCGCGCCCGCAGTCGACGAGCATCGTCTGACCGCCTGCGCGGACGAGTGTCGACGGGCCTGCGCGGTGCGGGTCGGGAATGGGGCCGCCGGTGCCGAGCAGGACGACCTCGATCATTCGTCAGGTATGACATACAGGCGTTACGAAGTCGAGGCTTTCGCACCGCAGCACTTCGCCCGTAGCCTAATGTGAATCACGTCACAGATGCGGAGGCGGCGATGCGGATCGCGGATGTGCTGCGGAGCAAGGGCTCCGCGGTGGCCACTATCAATCCCGACAGCACGGTCAGCGAGCTCTTGGCCGGGCTGGCGCAGTTGAACATCGGCGCCATGGTCGTCGTCGAGGGCGACGATGTGCTGGGCATCGTCTCGGAGCGCGACGTTGTGCGCAAGCTTCATGAGCGCGGCAATGACCTTCTCACACAACCCGTTTCGGAGATCATGACCAGCGTCGTGGTGACGTGTACGCCGCACGACGCGGTCGACTCGCTGACCGTGTTGATGACCGAGAACCGGGTACGGCATGTGCCGGTAATCGACAACGGCCAGCTGGCCGGGATCGTCAGCATCGGTGACGTGGTCAAGACCCGCATGGACGAACTGAACGCAGAGCGCGAGCAGCTGCAGACCTACATCACCCGCGGCTGACCATCGGCGTCCGGCCCGGGCCAGGGCTACGACGCCCGGTGAAGGAGGCTAGCTCCAGGAGTATTCGGCCCGCAGCCGTGCGGCCACCCGCTCGAACGTCTCGCGCGCCAGGATGGCGCCCTCGCGGCGGATGCCTTCCTCGGGGACGTCGAGCACCCGGTCCAGCCGCACCCAACTGGGCCGGCCGTCGTAATCCCAACTGCCCGGCCCAATGCCGATCCAGTTGGGATCGTCGGCGTGATGCTCCTGGCTGGACAGCATCAGGCCGAGCAGCGTGGAGCGGTCCCGGCCGACCACCAGCACCGGCCGGTCCTTGCCCTTCGACGGGTCGTCCTCGTAGACCACCCAGGTCCAGACGATCTCGCCGGGGTCCGCTCGGCCGTCCAGACTCGGGCAGTAGACGATCTTGCGGGCGCGGTAGGCGGTGGGCACGCTGTTCTTGGTCACCGGCCGCCCAGCGGTGATCTCGCGCACCGGTTCCGGCCCGCGCGCAAGCAAGTCCAAGCCGATGCGAAGGCCTTGGGAGATCACTCTGGGGCCCTCGCTGAACACGAAACTTTCCAGCCGTCGCTGAAACGTTTTCTGCAACGTCTTCCATGCCGACGCCATGGTTCCGAGGATAGCCAGGCGCAGCGATACCCTGGAGCGAGCCCGTTGACGCCTTCACCAGGAGATTCCCATCACTAGCTTCGCCGACCAGACGTTCACCGCGCCGGCGCAGATTCGGAACTTCTGCATCATCGCCCACATCGACCACGGCAAGTCCACGCTGGCCGATCGGATGCTGCAGCTCACCGGTGTGGTCGACGAACGCTCGATGCGCGCGCAGTACCTGGACCGCATGGACATCGAGCGCGAACGCGGCATCACGATCAAGGCCCAGAACGTGCGCCTGCCGTGGCGCCTCGATGACGACGACTACGTGTTACATCTGATCGACACCCCCGGCCATGTCGACTTCACGTATGAGGTGTCGCGTGCACTGGAAGCGTGCGAAGGGGCGGTGCTGCTGGTCGACGCCGCCCAGGGCATCGAGGCGCAGACGCTGGCCAATCTGTATTTGGCGCTGGACCGCGACCTCGTGATCATCCCGGTGCTCAACAAAATCGACCTGCCGGCCGCCGATCCGGACCGCTACGCCGCCGAGATCGCCCACATCATCGGCTGTGAGCCGGCCGATGTGTTGCGGGTGTCCGGCAAAACCGGGGAAGGCGTCGCCGCGCTGCTCGACGAGGTGGTGCGCCAGGTGCCCGCCCCGACCGGGCAGCCTGACGCGCCGACGCGGGCGATGATCTTCGACTCCGTCTACGACACCTATCGCGGTGTGGTCACCTACGTACGCGTCGTCGACGGCAAGATCGTCCCCCGCGAGCGGATCAGGATGATGTCGACTGGTGCCACCCACGAATTGCTCGAGGTCGGCATCGTCTCACCCGAGCCCAAGCCGGCCGACGGTCTGGGCGTCGGAGAAGTGGGCTACCTGATCACCGGAGTGAAAGACGTCCGCCAGTCCAAAGTGGGCGACACGGTCACGACGGCGCGCCACGGCGCTACGGAGGCGCTCACCGGTTACCGCGAACCCAAGCCGATGGTCTACTCGGGGCTGTATCCGGTCGACGGCTCCGATTACCCGGATCTGCGCGATGCGCTGGATCGCTTGCAGCTGAACGACGCTGCGCTCACCTACGAGCCGGAGACGTCGGTGGCACTCGGATTCGGTTTCCGCTGCGGCTTTTTGGGCCTCCTGCACATGGAAATCACCCGTGAACGGTTGGAGCGCGAGTTCGGCCTGGACCTGATCTCGACGTCGCCCAATGTGGTGTACCGGGTGGTGAAAGACGACGGCACCGAGATAGTCGTCACGAATCCGTCGGATTGGCCGGACGGCAAGATCCGCACCGTGTACGAGCCCGTGGTCAAGACGACGATCATCGCGCCCAGCGAGTTCATCGGCACCATCATGGAGTTGTGTCAGTCGCGCCGTGGGGAGCTCGGCGGCATGGATTACCTGTCGCCGGAGCGGGTAGAACTGCGCTACACGATGCCGCTAGGCGAGATCATCTTCGACTTCTTCGACGCGCTCAAGTCGCGCACCCGTGGCTACGCCAGCCTGGATTACGAGGAGGCCGGTGAACAGGAAGCCGACTTGGTCAAGGTCGACATCTTGTTGCAGGGCGAGGCCGTGGACGCGTTCAGCGCAATCGTGCATCGCGACGAGGCGGCCGAGTACGGCCGCAAGATGACCGGCAAGCTCAAGGAGCTGATTCCCCGTCAGCAGTTCGAGGTGCCGGTGCAGGCGGCAATCGGCTCGAAGATCATTGCGCGGGAGAATATTCGGGCGATCCGCAAAGACGTGCTGTCGAAGTGCTATGGCGGCGACATCACGCGCAAGCGCAAGCTGCTGGAGAAGCAGAAAGAGGGCAAGAAGCGGATGAAAACCATTGGACGCGTGGACGTTCCGCAGGAGGCTTTCGTCGCTGCGCTGTCCACCGAGCAGCCCAAGAAATAGCGCGACCAGACAGAGAATCGCATACCCGCGGGCAATTTAGTGCGATTTTGTGTCTGCTCGCAGGTAGCGTGGCTACATCGGCGCGTTCGCCGGCTGGAACACGCCGGTGCTGTCGGCCTCTTCCTCCGCGCGGATCACATGCACCACGGCGTTGATCAACGCCAGATGGGTGAACGCCTGCGGGAAGTTGCCCAGATGCCGACCGGTGCGCGGCTCGATCTCCTCGGCGTACAGATGCAGCGGGCTCGCGAAGCTCAGCAGCCGCTCGCACAAGTGCTTGGCGCGGCTGACCTCGCCGATCTCCACCAGCGCTGACACCAGCCAGAACGAGCAGATAGTGAACGTGCCTTCCTCGCCGGACAGCCCGTCGTCGGTTTCCTCGACCCGGTAGCGCAACACCAGCCCGTCCTGGGTCAGCTCGTCGGCGATCGCCAGCACCGTGTTGCGCACCCGCGGGTCGTCCGGAGGCAGGAACCGGGTCAACACCACCAGCAGCAGCGATGCATCTAGCGCATCGGAGCCGTACCGCTGCACCAGCACGCCGCGGGAGTCGACGCCGTTCTCGAGCACGTCGGCCTTGATTTCCTCGGCGATTGCCCGCCACTGCTGGGCGTAGCTCTTTTCCCCTTGCAGCTCAGCGAGTTTCGCGCCGCGGTCCAGCGCCACCCAGCACATCACCTTCGACGAGACGAAGTGCTGCGGCTCACCGCGCACCTCCCAGATGCCACGGTCGGGCTCGCGCCAGTGCTTGATCGCCTCTTCCACTTGGTTTTTCAGCACCGGCCACAGGGTCTCGGGAATCTGCTCGCGCGATCTGGCGTGCAGGTAAACCGAATCGAGCATGGTGCCCCAGATGTCGTGCTGTCGTTGGTTGTACGCGCCGTTGCCTATCCGCACCGGGCGGGCACCGTCGTAGCCGGACAGGTGGTGCAACTCCTCTTCGACCAGTGTTCGTTCGCCGCCGACGGCATACATCACCTGAAGCGGGTGTCGCTCACCGTTGTTCGCGCCCGACACGTCGGCGATGAACGAGAAGAAGTCGTCGGCCTCGCGGTCCAGGCCCAGTGTGTACAGCCCCCACAGCGCGAATGTGGAGTCGCGCACCCACGCGTAGCGGTAGTCCCAGTTGCGTTCGCCCTGAGGCGTTTCCGGCAATGACGTGGTGGGCGCGGCCAGCAGCGCGCCGGTGGGCGAGTACGTCAAGCCCTTCAACGTCAACGCGCTGCGCTGCAGATAGGACCGCCAGGGGTGGTCGGGGAAGTCACCGATGTTGATCCACTGGCGCCAGCACTCGCTGGTCTTCCACATCTTGTCGGCGGCCTCGTCGTAGGTCTGCGGCGCCGGGTGCTTGGACCACGAGAGTGCGACGAACACATTGTCGCCCTCCTTGAGCCGCGTGCGGGCGCGCGCTTCGCGGCCCTCCAGACCGATCCGCAGGTTCGTGGTGAGCTTCAACTGCGGGTGCGAATCGGGGTCTCGCCGCCCGCGCGCAATCGCCTCGCCGTAGGCGGGCCCGGAGTACTCCCAGGTCGCCCCGATCCGGTGGTAGTCGAACGACGGCTCGCAGTTCATCACCAATTCGACCGTGCCGCTGACGCAACGCACCGTGCGCAGCAGGATGTGTTCAGCGTCCCAGTCCATCGGGGTGCGACGGTGGGTGCGCGAGCGCGCCTCGATGTCATGCCATGGACCCATCACCAGCGCGTCGCGCACGATCAGCCAGCCGGTGTGGGTCTGCCATGTGGTTTCCAGGATCAGGCTGCCGGGCAAGTACCGCCGGGCCGCCGGCACGGAGACGCCGTACGGACCCAGCCGGAAGTGGCCGGCCGCGCGGTCCAGGATCGCGCCGAACACGCTGGGGGAGTCGGGCCGGGGCACACACATCCATTCCACCGAGCCGCTGGAGCTGATCAAACAGGTGTTCTCGCAGTCGGACAGGAACGCGTAGTCGGCGATCGGCGGGAACGGGTTGCGCGTCGAACTGCTCTGGATGTAGGGCACCGGGCTGGTGGCAGAAAAGCGTGCCTCGTGTGCGTCTTCAGCCGGCTCGGCGCTCAGAACCATTTGCTCATCATCGGCTCTTTTCGCACTTTTCGTCTACTGAACCGCCGGAGAGCCGCGGCGCGCGAACGCCGGTGCGTGCTCGGGCAGCGGCCCGATGGCGACGCCGTATCCGGCGACCATGCCCAAGGCGGGCGCCTTACTCATCATCCGCACGGCCAGCGGCGCTTTCGCGGTCGCGGTGTCGTCGGTGATCGTCGTCTCCACCACTTGGGCGTGGATCGCCCGCTGAACCGCCTGAACCAGAACCGTCGGCAGCCAGCGCCGGGCCTGCACCCTCGCCAGTGTCGTCGTGCGGACGCGGCCACTGAGCAGCGGCTCGGCCAGCATCGTCCCGGCGGCCACCGCGTCGGCCACCGCAAGGTTGATGCCCACACCGCCGACGGGCGACATCGCATGCGCGGCATCGCCGATCAGCAGCAAGCCGTCGGTGTACCAGCGGTGCAGCCGATTCATCTGCACGTCAAGCAATTTCACGTCGTCCAGTGAGGCGAGATCGCCGACGCGGTCACCCAGCCAGGGGATCAGCGCACCGACTCGGCCACGCAGTGCGTCGATACCTTCCGCGCGCAGCGCGGCGTCCGAACCCTTCGGGATGACGTAGGCGATCTGGTAGTAGTCGGCCCGGTCGATCACGATGCAGCCGTGGCCGGAGCGGAACACACCGTTCAGGCCCGGCGGGTCGTCGTCGCGTCGGGGCAATCGGAACCACCACACGTCCATCGGAGCGCCAAAAGCTCTGGGGTGCAAGCCCATTGACGAACGAAGGGTCGACGAGCGGCCGTCGCAGGCGACGGTGAGCGCAGCCGTCATCTCCCTCGCGTGGCCGTCGGTGCTGCGGTACCGCACCCCACACACCCGGCCGCTGTGCAGCAGCGGTCCGAGCACCTCGGTGCTGCGCATCAGCGTGAAGGTGGGCTCTTCGGCTGCGGCGCTTGCCAATAGCTCGAGGAAGCCCCACTGAGGCACTAACGCGATGTGTTTGTGGCGGCCGGGTAACCGGCGCAACACGATCTCGATCGGGACGTCCTGCAGTTGCATGTGAATGCTGTCGATGAGCCGGTGCGGCATCTGGTTGAAGCGGTCACCCAGGCCGAGTTCGTCGAGCAATTGCAGCGTGCTCGCGTGTACGGTGTCGCCGCGGAAGTCACGAAGGAAATCGGCGTGCTTTTCCATCACCACCACCGGAACGGCGGCGCGGGCCAGCAGCAGCCCGAGCACCATGCCCGCGGGGCCACCGCCGGCGATCACACATCTCGCTGACTCCGCGCTGGGCTGCACGCGGCAATCTTGGCATGTTGGCCCGGTGCAGAACCGACGCTTACGCTGAGCTGATGGCCGGTTTCCTCAGCTGGTGGGACGGCGTCGAGTTGTGGCTGTCCGGGCTGGGCTTCGTGCTGCAGACCATCGTCGTGATGCCGGTGGTGCTGGCGCTGGCCTACGGGGTGGCGATACTGCTCGACGGTGCCCTGGGGAAAGGCATCGAATTGCTTCAGCGGATCCGGCAGAGGGACTGAGCGCAGATGCCCAAGTCGCGGGTCACGTTGGTGCTGGTGATCCTGGTTCTGCTGGTGCTCGTCGCGTGGCTGCTCACCCGGTGACGTAGCCGTCGCGCTCGGTGCGCGCCCAGGTGCGGAACCTGTTAGCATTCGCGCCATGCACGCGACCCGGGGCAGCAAGGAGTGCTACGTGCTTGCACTTATTGCCATCGGTGAATGCGCTGTCGCAGACGTGCACTGTTGTCGATGAGCCCCTGCCCGCTTGCGGTTTGGTGGTAGCGGCCGTCGATCGGCTCACGCCTTGATTCGTCACCTTTCCGCAGCGGACCCTCTCCCTCCGTTCCCGCCTCGAAAGGTCATCCATGCTGAGCATCACCAAAGTACTTCGGTTGCGTCAGGCGGCCGCACTCGCCGCCACGGCGGCGGTCTTGGCCGCATGCGGCGGCGGGTCCAGTGACGTCGCGGGCGACAAGGGCCCGTCGAACGCGCGCGCGACGCTGACGCTGGTTGCCTATGCCGTGCCCGAACCGGGCTGGAGCAAGGTGATACCGGCGTTCAACCAAACCGACCAGGGCAAGGACATCGCGATCACCACGAGCTACGGCGCATCCGGTGACCAATCGCGTTCCGTGGTCGACGGCAAGCCCGCGGACATCGTGAACTTCTCGGTCGAGCCCGACATCACCCGATTGGTCAAAGCCAACAAGGTCAACAAGGACTGGAACGCCGACACCACCAAGGGCATCCCGTTCGGCTCGGTGGTCGCGCTGGTGGTGCGTCAGGGCAATCCGAAGAACATCAAGGACTGGGATGACTTGCTGCGGCCCGACATCGAGGTGATCACCCCGAGTCCGCTGAGCTCCGGGTCGGCGAAATGGAACCTGCTCGCCCCCTACGCGGCGAAGAGCAACGGCGGCAAGGACCAGCAGGCCGGCATCGATTTCGTGCAGGAACTGGTGAGCAAGCACGTCAAGCTTCGGCCGGGTTCGGGCCGGGAAGCCACCGACGTGTTCCTGCAGGGCAGCGGCGACGTGTTGATCAGTTACGAGAACGAGGCCATCAACATCGAACGGCAGGGCAAGCCCGTTCAGCACCTGATCCCGCCGCAGACTTTCAAGATCGAGAACCCGGTGGCGGTGGTGAGCACAAGTGCCCATCTCAAGGAAGCGACCGACTTCAAGAACTTCCAGTTCACCAAGGACGCCCAGCGGCTGTGGGCGCAAGCGGGCTTCCGGCCGGTCGACCCGGGAGTAGCTCAGGAGTTCAGCGCGGATTTCCCGCAGCCGTCGCAGAAGTTGTGGACGATCGCCGAACTAGGTGGATGGAGCAGCGTTGATCCGGCGTTGTTCGACAAAGACAACGGCGCGATCACCAAGATCTACAAGCAGGCGACGGGATGAGGTGCAAGCGAGAAGCGGAGGCGGATCGCGCATGACGACGGCGATCGACCCCAATCCGGAGGCGGTCCGGCCGGAGGTATCGGAGCCGGAGCCGGCCGCACCTGGGCTGTTCTCCCGCGGCACGACGTCGCTGCGTGTCGGCGTCGCCACGCTGTGGCTGTCGGTGATCGTGCTGCTGCCACTGGCGGCGATCGTGTGGCAGTCGGCCAAGGGCGGATGGGATGCGTTCGTCACGGCTGTGACGTCGCCGTCGGCGATCGATTCTTTCCGGGTCACGTTGACGGTGTCGGCCGTCGTCACGGTGATCAACGCGTTCTTCGGGATCGTGGTCGCCTGGGTGTTGGTGCGTGACGACTTCCGCGGCAAGCGGCTGGTGGACGCCGTGATCGACCTGCCCTTCGCGTTGCCCACGATTGTCGCCAGCGTGGTGCTGCTCGCCCTGTACGGGCCGAACAGCCCGGTCGACATCCATATCCAGCACACCCAATACGGCGTAGCGGTGGCCTTGCTGTTCGTGACGCTGCCGTTCGTCGTGCGGGCAGTCCAGCCGGTGCTGTTGGAGGTCGACCAGGAAGCTGAGCAGGCGGCGGCGTCGCTGGGTGCCAGCAGCTGGACGATCTTCCGAACGATCATCCTTCCGGCGCTCACGCCGGCGTTGTTTTCCGGCGCGGGGCTGGCGTTTTCACGCGCGATCGGTGAGTTCGGCTCGGTGGTGTTGATCGGCGGCGCGGTGCCGGGGAAGACGGAAGTGTCCTCGCAGTGGATCCGGACGTTGATCGAGAACGACGACCGTACCGGTGCCGCTGCGATTTCGATTGTGCTGCTTGTCATTTCGTTCGTCGTATTGTTCGTGCTGCGGGCGCTCGGCGCGCGGGCGGCCAAGCGCGAGGAGTTGGCGACATGACTCTGGCGCCTCCGGTGAAGTATTTGCTGCGGTTTGTCGCGCTCGCGTATCTCGTCGCGCTGGTGATCGTCCCCGTCGGCTTGATCCTGTGGCGCTCGTTCTCACCGGGCCTGGGCGAGTTCTTCAGCCAGATCACCACGCCGGCAGCGGTGTCGGCGCTGCAGCTGTCGCTGTTGGTGGTGGCGATCGTGGTGCCGCTCAATGTGCTGTTCGGTATCCCGACGGCGCTGGTGTTGGCGCGCAACAGGTTTCGCGGCAAGGGTGTGCTGCAGGCGATTATCGACCTGCCGTTCGCGGTGTCGCCGGTGGTCGTGGGTGTCGCGCTGATCGTGCTGTGGGGTTCGGCGGGCGTATTCGGTTTCGTCGAGCGCGACTTGGGCTTCAAAATCATCTTCGGGCTGCCCGGGATCGTGTTGGCCAGCATCTTCGTCACGTTGCCGTTCGTGATTCGCGAGGTGGAACCGGTACTGCACGAGATCGGCACGGAGCAGGAGGAAGCTGCCGCGACGCTCGGCTCCCAATGGTGGCAGACGTTCTGGCGGATCACACTGCCGTCGATCCGCTGGGGCCTGACCTACGGCGTGGTGCTGACGATTGCACGTACCCTCGGCGAGTACGGCGCGGTGATCATGGTGTCGTCCAACTTGCCGGGCACGTCGCAGACCCTGACACTGTTGGTATCGGATCGCTACAACCGCGGCGCGGAATATGGCGCATACGCGATTTCGACGTTGTTGATGACCGTCGCGGTTCTAGTGCTGGTCGTTCAGGTTGTCCTGGACGCCCGGCGAGCGCGGGCGAGAGCTTAGGCGGGCAAGGAGCGAAAGAATGACCGACGCAATCGTTTTGCGGGACGTGAACAAGCATTACGGCGATTTCGCCGCCCTCGACGACATCAACTTCACCGTGCCGGGCGGTTCCCTGACGGCGCTGTTGGGCCCGAGCGGTTCGGGCAAGTCGACGCTGTTGCGTGCTATTGCCGGGCTGGACCGGCCCGACACCGGGACCATCACGATCAACGGGCGTGACGTCACTCACGTCCCGCCGCAGCACCGTGGAATCGGCTTCGTGTTCCAGCACTACGCTGCGTTCAAACACATGACGGTCCGCGACAACGTCGCCTTCGGCCTGAAAATCCGCAAGCGGCCGAAGGCTGAGATCGACAAGAAGGTCGACGAACTTCTGGAGACCGTGGGGCTGAGCGGGTTCCAGAAGCGATACCCCGGTCAGCTGTCGGGCGGTCAGCGGCAGCGCATGGCCCTGGCGCGTGCGCTTGCGGTGGATCCGCAAGTGCTTCTGCTCGACGAGCCGTTCGGCGCGTTGGACGCGAAAGTGCGCGAGGATTTGCGGGCGTGGCTGCGTCGGTTGCACGACGAAGTTCACGTCACCACCGTTCTGGTGACGCACGACCAGTCCGAGGCCCTTGACGTCGCCGACCGCATCGCCGTGCTCAACAAAGGCCGCATCGAGCAGGTCGGCTCGCCGACCCATGTCTACGACGAACCCGTGAACGGGTTCGTGATGTCGTTCCTGGGCACAGTGTCTTCACTGAACGGAATCCTGGTGCGCCCCCACGACATTCGCGTGGGCCGCAACCCGGAAATGGCCGTAGCCACCAGCGATGGCACCGCGCAGAGCATCGGTGTGGTGCGCGCGACGATCGACCGAATCGTCTACCTCGGCTTCGAGGTGCGGGTGGAGCTGACGGCCGCATCGAACGGAGCGCCGTTCACCGCACAGATCACCCGCGGCGACGCGGAGGCGCTGGCGTTGAAGGAAGGCGACACGGTGTACGTGCGCGCGACGCGGGTGCCGCAGATCGCGGGAAGCGCCCAGTTGCCGCAGCCCGCCGCGGAGGAATTGGCGCAGGCGCAGAACGCCTAGGCCGCGATGCGGTCAGCTTCGGCCACTGCAGCATCGAAGCGGTCCAGCACTGTGGCGGCCACCAGTCGGTGTGCGCCCAGCGGCTCAGCCATCGGGATGTCTTGGGAAGCAGCGTAATTGGCGACACGGTCGGTGATCCGGCCGTGCGCCAGAAACCACGGCGCAATGATCAATCGGCGAGCGCCCATCGCATGCAATTGCTCAGCGGCATCGTCGAGGGTGGGCTGAGGGCCGGTTGCAAAGGCGGTGACGGCTCCCACCCAGCGGGTGCCGGCGGCGACGGCCGGCGCGACAGCTGCAGTTCGCGAATTGGCCTGCGGCCGTGACGATCCGACAGCGACGACGATCACACCCACCTCGCGGTCCCGCCGTGACACGCCGAGTTCGCGCACGCGCCGGCGCAGCACGTTGACCAGCCGTTCGTCTTCACCCAGTACATCGGCTTGGGATGCACCGGACTCGGCAATCAGCGCAGGGATGTCGACGCGTGCGTGGTACGCGTCGGCGAGCAGAAACGGCGCCACGACTGCGCGGGGCACGTCAGCGACAACGTCGCGAAGGTTGGGCGTCGACTGTTCACAGAACGCCACCCGCACGTCGACGCGACGCCGCTGCCGGCGGATTTCGTCGGCGACGGCATAGGTGTTCGCCGCCGCGCGGGGGTCGGCGCTACCGTGTGCAGCGAGAACCAGAACCGGTGAACTCATGAGGCGTGCAGACCGCATTCGATCTTGCCGGTGCCTTTCCAGCGACCGCTGCGCGGATCGGAGCCGTCGAGCGGTTTGGCGGTGCACGGCGCGCACCCGATCGACGGATAGCCGTCGAACACCAGCGGATTCACCAGCACGCCGTGGGCTTCGATGTAGTCCTGCATGTCCTGGTCGGTCCACGCCGCCAACGGGTTGACCTTCACCAGCCCGAAGGCCTCGTCGAACGTGACCAGCGGCGCGTTCGCGCGCGTCGGCGCCTCGACCCGGCGCAATCCGGTGACCCATGCCGAGTAGCCGCGCAGCGCCTTGCCCAGCGGAACCACCTTGCGCAGTCGGCAGCACTCGTTGGGATCGCGAGCGAAGAGGTTCTTGCCCAGCAGTGCGTCCTGCTCGGCGACGGAATGCTCGGGGGTGACGTTGATCACGTTGATGTCGTAGGCGTCGCTGACTGCGTCGCGGGTGCCCAGGGTCTCGGCGAAGTGGTAACCGGTGTCCAGGAACAGCACGTCGACACCTGGACGCACCTTGGCAGCCAAATCGATGAGGACCGCGTCCTGCATGTTGGAGGCGACCACATACTCGGTTCCGAAGGTTTCGTCGGTCCAGCGCAGCAGGTCGATCGCATCGGCGCCCTCGAGCTCTCTCGCGCCTTGCGCAGCCAACTCCCGTAGGTCAGTCTTCGCGCAAGCGCTCATCGGTGCTCTTCTCTCTTCGCGCAAGCGCTCATCGGTGCTCTTCTCTCTTCGCGCAAGCGCTCATCGGTGCTCTTCTCTCTTCGCGCAAGCGCTCATCGGTGCTCTTCTCTCTTCGCGCAAGCGCTCATCGCAAATCCGCCTCGTCCGCTCGCATTGCCCATGTCGCGAAACGCTCGCCGTCGGATCTTTGTTTCACGAAGTTGCGCACCACTCGCTCGATGTAGTCACCGAGCTCGTCGCTGAGCACTTTGTGCTGGCGCAGCTTGCGGCCGAAACCGCTGTCCAGGCCGAGGCTTCCGCCCAAATGGACCTGGAACCCCTCGACGGGTCCGTCGCCGTCGTCGACCATCTGTCCCTTGAAACCGATGTCGGCGACCTGGATGCGCGCACACGAGTTCGGGCATCCGTTGATGTTGACCGTGATCGGCACGTCGAGCTGGGCGTTGATGTCCTCGAGCCGCTTCTCCAGATCCGGCACCAGCGCGTGCGAGCGGCCCTTGGTGTCGGCGAATGACAGCTTGCAGAACTCAATACCCGTGCAGGCCATCAGGTTTCGGCGCCAGTGCGTCGGGTTGGCCGGCAGGCCAAGCGCTTCCAACTGCTCGACGACCGTGGCGACCTGATCGTCGGGCACGTCGAGCAGAATCAATTTCTGGTACGGAGTGAACCGCACGCGGTTCGACCCGGCCTGCTCGGCGATGTCGGCAACCTTGGTGAGGATCGTGCCGGACACCCGGCCCGCGATCGGGGCGACGCCAACCGCGTTGCGGCCGTTCTTCAGTTTCTGCACGCCGACGTGGTCGACCGGGTGCTTGACCGGCTCGGGTGCTGGTCCGTCGATCAGCTTGCGCTTGAGGTACTCGGTCTCCAGAACTTCGCGGAACTTCTCGACACCCCAGTCCTTGATCAAGAACTTCAGCCGCGCCTTGGACCGCAGCCGGCGGTAGCCGTAGTCACGGAACACCGAGGTGATGCCCTCCCACACGTCGGGCACCTCCGCCAGCGGCACCCACGCGCCGAGCCGCTGGGCCAGCATGGGATTGGTCGACAAGCCGCCGCCCACCCACACGTCGAGTCCGGGACCGTGCTCGGGATGGTTGACGCCGATGAACGCGACGTCGTTGATCTCGTGGGCGACATCCTGCAGACCCGAGATCGCGGTCTTGTACTTGCGCGGCAGGTTCGAAAAGCTGGCGTTGCCGATGTAGCGCCGCACGATCTCGTCGACCGCCCAGCTGGCGTCGAGCACCTCGTCGAGCGATTCCCCGGCCAGCGGTGAACCCAGCACCACGCGAGGGCAGTCGCCGCAGGCTTCGGTGGTTTGCAGGCCGACCGCGTCGAGCCGCCGCCAGATCTCCGGTACGTCTTCGATGCGGATCCAGTGGTACTGCAGGTTCTCC
This sequence comes from Mycobacterium sp. NGS35, assembly GCF_059812855.1. NCBI lineage: Bacteria > Bacillati > Actinomycetota > Actinomycetes > Mycobacteriales > Mycobacteriaceae > Mycobacterium > Mycobacterium sp. NGS35. The sequence continues at coordinate 75,845 of NZ_JCALDL010000008.1, read as the reverse complement.
CGGTCGGAGATGTCGGCGGTATTCCTCGCGAACTCGGTGGAGATCTCGCCGAGGGTACGCAGCGCAGCGGAGGACAGTGCGCCGCCGTCGCAGCGCACCCGCATCATGAAGTACTTGGCTTCGAGCAGGTCGGCGTTCTCGTCGCCGGTCCAGGTGCCGTCGTAGCCCTGCTCACGCTGGGTGTACAGACCCATCCAACGGAACCGGCCCCGCAGGTCGGTCTTGTCGATGCTGTCGAAGCCGGTCTTGGAGTAGATGTTGAGGATTCGGTCACGCACGTTGAGCGCGTCGTCGTCCTTCTTGAATTGCTCGTTGGCATTGAGCGGCTCGCGATACCCGAGCGCCCACTGGCCCTCGGCGCGCGGCTTGCGAGCGGGCCGAGATTTGGCCTCTGGCACCGGCTGTTGCTCTTCGCGCAAGCGGCTCATCGATGTCATCTTGGGTGGCTCCTCGTCAGAGCCGGCCTGGGAAATGCGCAAATCCACCGGGGGCTGTCCGGCGGCGCAGATCCGGCAGCCAGCTGGAAGTTCAGGTTGGCGGGTCTACGACGTCAAGGCAGACAGCAACAGCTACAGACGCGCTTGAAGTCGACATGCCGCCGCGCTACCAACGAAACGTTGAAGTGGAGGCTGGCGACGGTCACGTCGGCCATTCTGCCACGAACGCCGGTGCGACCCCTAACCGGGCCAGATTTGCGATCAGGGTGAGCAAAAAGTGGCACGACATGCGCCAAGTCCGCGCCCGATTCCCGCTGCGGATTGGTGTCCGGGCCGGCCCGGACGCATTGTTACGGTCGTTAGGTGGTCTCATTTGCGGACTTGCGAGATGCTCGGCCCACCCTTTGGCAGATTGCTGCCGATGATCTGAAGGCAGTCGCATCGCAGGCGGATCGGACTGCGGACAATATCCACGCGAATGGAGCCAAGCCGCTGAAATCGAGCTGGCCGGATCACACCGGCAGCCTGGCGCGCGGCGAGTTGGTGAAGCACGCGAACCGGATGACGAACATCGGCGTGCTTTCTTCCGGCGCCGCCTCTGCGGTCGACACGTTGCAGGACGCCGTTGCGATAGCGCAGCGGCAGCTGCTGGCCGCAGTCGACGACGCGATCGCAGCGGGGTTCGCGGTGGATGACGACGGACGCATCCACCTCAATCCGCACTCGCTGAACCTCGTCGAAGACGGGCTGAAGGCCGCGAAGCTTCAGCTGCTGATCGACGACGCGGTCGAGGCGGCCACGCAGGCCGACCAACTGTGCGTCCATGCGCTCGACACGGTGAGCCTCGATCCGGACACGGTATCGACCGATCAGGCGCAAGCGGCGCAGTCCCAGGCGGTGAAGGATGCGCTACAAGAGATGCGCGATCAGCTGCCCGACGGGTTGCCCGCAGAAGAGGTCGCTGCATGGTGGGCGGAGCTGTCGAGAAAGCAGCGGCAGCAACTGATGCGGGCCGTGCCGGTCGAATTGCACGATCTGCCCGGCATTCCGCAGGCGGTCAAGGACGAACTGAGCAATACGGGTCAGGGCTATAACGCGGTCGAGGCTGTGCGGTGGGCTCTGCAGAACGCGAGTAACGAAGGCATAGACCGGTTCCCGAACAATTGCGCCCACTTCGTGTCCGAGACCCTTGCGGCTGCTGGGTTAGACAACAAGTTCGGTATCAGTGAGGCGGAGTCGTGGTACAAACTGCCGGGATCCGATTATGTCCCACGGGATTTGACATTTCGTGGCCGCGATGCCGATCGGGCTACGCACTCGGATTCGTGGTCTGCCGCGGACCCTCAGCGGGAGTTCTTCCTGAACAACGGCGGCGTGGACGTCGGACTCTCCAACGCTCGGCCAGGCGACGTCGTGTACTTCAACTACGAAACTCCCAGGGACGGCGAGTCGAGCCACCACGTCGCCGTCGTCACCGCGGTCCTGCCTGACGGCGAGGTGCTCTACACCCAGCACACGCCCGGGGCTATCAACCTCGATGCCCAAGACCGCCTTCCGATGATCGAGCAGGCGGAAGGCGCGCAAACCGTGACAGTCGTACGACCACGACAGACATGGTGACCAGATTGACCAGAAATCGCCTCGCTGTGCTGTTGAGCCTCGGAGCGCTCATCGGTTTCGCTTGCGCCTGGTACTCCCTGAACGTGACAGGAACGCGAAATCGGGCATGGATTGATTCCATGGTCGCCAGGCGCTGTTACCCATTACTGCCGATTCCGGACAACCAGGCGATGGGATGGTTCACCATCGTCTCCTCGAGCGTATTTCTCGTTTGCATGTGGGGCGCACTGGGCATGGCCATGTGGAAGCGACGGTGGTGGGTGGTGGTTCCACTCCTGCTGTTGTGCGGTTTGCTCACATTGATTGGCTTCTTCTTCGTCAGATTCGGGCAAATCGACGTGAGTCATCCGGCCGACGCCCTGGCTCCAGCGGACACCGGTGGTCTGCCGTGCGGAAGCGGATGAGATGAGCGGCACGGAGGCGGCTCGCTGGCTGACCAGGAACCGGCTCGCCGGACTTCTGGGGGTTGTGGCCGTCGCCTGCCTCATCGGCGCCGACCGAGCGCTACGGATATCCGGCGCGAGCAACGATGCTTGGGACGCCGAGATGCTCCGGCGAAAATGTCACCCTCCCTGGCCGCCTGTGCCTGACAATCATGCGGTCGGCTGGTTCGCCGTCGTGCTATCTGCGATTTTCATCATCTGCGCCTGGGCTGCACTCGGTGTGGCGGCCTGGAAGAGGCGGTGGTGGGTCATTTTGCTCGCCCTGGTGCTTGCCGCTGTTCTGACGGTAGTGGGTCTTTTCTTCCTGGGCTTCGGTGCGTTGGAAGCTTCCCAGCCGCGCGACGCGCATCTTCCAGCTGACTCGTCAGGGGTCCCCTGCAGGAGCGCGTGGTGAGCCAGCTGACCCGTGTTCGGCTGGCGGCACTATCGGCTTGCGTTGCCATCGCTAATGGCGCTGGCGCCTTATTGTCGCTCGAGGTCTCCGGGAAGCGAGATCAGGCCTGGGAAGATGCCATGCGGGCCAGGCATTGCATCCCACTACTGCCACCGCCCGACAACCACGTAATGGGCTGGTTCACGGTCGTACTGTCCGGATTTTTCATCCTGTGCGTGTGGTGTTCGCTCGCGCTGGCGGTGTGGAGGAGACGATGGTGGCTGGTTGTGCCTGCGATTCTGCTCGCCGGCATGCTGACCGTCATGGGGTTGTTGATTGGAGGTTTTGGGGCGATGGACGCAAGCCAACCTCCCGGTGCTCGGCTTCCAGCCACCGCCACGAATTTCCCATGCGAAGGCGGATGACATGAGCGGCGACGAAATACGAATTGCGCCCGAGCAGGTCGCGTCTGCGGGTTCGACAGTCGCCGCCGAAGCGAATGAGGCCAGAACAGCCATTGCATCCTTATTCGATTCGGCAGAAGCGGCCGCCGCCGGCAACCGCGGCTTCGCGACGGGACCCAAACTTGTCGCCTTCAACGACGATTTGCGCGCTCATTTCACATCGACCGTCGACGAGCTGGAAGGGACCGGCAACAAGATCGTCGCCGCCGCCCAGGCCCACCAAGCCACCGAGGTCGACAACGCGGAAGGCATCAGCCGCATCGCCACTGCCCTGAACGGGCTCGGCAGACTGGGAGCATGACGGGTCGGCCGTTCGGCATCTACATCCACGTGCCGTTCTGCGCCACGCGCTGCGGCTACTGCGACTTCAACACGTACACGCCCGCCGAGCTGGGCGGCGCCAACCCCGACGCGTGGCTGCACGCGCTGCGCACCGAACTGCGACTCGCTGCGGAAAAAATCGGGTCGCGCAGCGTCGACACGGTGTTCGTCGGCGGCGGCACCCCGTCGCTCCTGGGTGCCGAACGCCTCACTGCCGTCCTGGCGGCGGTCCGCGACAACTTCCGCCTCTCGACCGACGCCGAGGTGACCACCGAAGCGAACCCCGAGTCGACCTCCGCCCAGCTGTTCGACGCGCTGCTGGCCGCCGGTTACACGAGAAATTCCCTGGGCATGCAGTCCACTGCGCCGCACGTGCTTGCAGTGCTGGACCGTACCCACTCACCCGGACGGGCTGTGGCCGCCGCACGCGAGGCGCGGGCCGCCGGCTTCGAGCACGTCAGCATCGACCTGATCTACGGCACGCCGGGGGAGAGCGACGACGACCTGTTGCGCTCGGTGGAGGCCGCCGTCGAATCGCATGTCGACCATGTCTCGGCCTACGCGCTCGTCGTCGAAGACGGCACCGCGCTGGCCCGCCGTGTCCGTCGCGGCGAGATCCCCGCACCCGACGACGACGTGCTGGCCCACCGCTACGAGCTCATCGACAAGCGGCTTTCCGACGCCGGCTTCGACTGGTACGAGGTGTCGAACTGGGCGCGCCCCGGCGGCGAGTGCCGCCACAATCTCGGCTATTGGAACGGCGGCGAATGGTGGGGCGCCGGCCCGGGCGCGCACGGCTTCCTCGGCTCGACGCGATGGTGGAACATCAAACACCCCAACACATATGCGCAAGCCTTGGCCGAGAACGCTTTGCCCATTGCAGGTTCCGAGCAGCTGGGCTCCGACGAAATGCACACCGAAGCCGTCATGCTCTCCATCCGGCTGCGCAGCGGGCTTCCCCTCGCCATGCTGGGTGCGGAAACGCAGCGCGCGGAAGTGGCGATCGCAGACGGGCTTCTGGTCCAAGAAGCTGACAGGCTGGTGCTCACCGACCGCGGGCGATTGCTGGCCGACGGTGTCGTGCGGACGCTCCTCGGTTAGCCCGCCGAGAACACACTTGTTCCTGCGAAAGCAGCGAAACAACGCAAACAAGTGTGTTCTCGACGGCGACGAGGCGGCGACGAGGCGACCACGACGAGGCGGCGACGGCGATCAGGCGACGAGGCGAGACTCACGCCTGCTGAGGCCGCACCTCATCCATGTCCAGCAGCCGCGCATGCAGCACCACGCGGTTGCGCAGCGCGGCGCGCACGGCCCGATGCAGCCCGTCCTCCAGGTAGACCACGCCCTTCCACTTGACCGCATGCGGGAAGAGGTCGCCGTAGAACGTCGAGTCCTCAGAGAGCAGCCGGTCCAACGCGAGCACCGTCGTCGTCGTGACCAACTCGTCGAGGCGGATCTGACGCGGCGGAATCTGTGCCCAATCGCGGTAGGACAAACCGTGATCCGGATAGGGCTTGCCGTCGCGGACGCCCTTAAAGATCATCCGCCATCACCATGAAGGGAAAGGGTAGTCGCCCGCACTGTGAGCATCAGGCGCGACCAACGCTCGGCGCGAATCGGCGCAGTTGATCACCGTAAACTGAATGCCGCGGGAGGTGTAGAGCGATGGGAAATGCCGAAGATCGTCGTTTCGAAGTTCTGCGCGCCATCGTCGCCGACTTCGTCGCCACCAAGGAGCCGATCGGCTCCAAGACGCTCGTCGAGCGACACAATCTCGGCGTATCGAGCGCAACCGTCCGCAATGACATGGCCGTGCTGGAGGCCGAGGGCTACATCACCCAGCCGCACACCAGCTCGGGGCGCATTCCGACCGAAAAGGGCTACCGCGAGTTCGTCGATCGGCTCGATGACGTCAAGCCGCTGTCCGCCGCAGAGCGCCGCGCGATTCAGAGCTTTCTCGAGTCAGGCGTGGACCTCGACGACGTGCTGCGCCGCGCGGTCAGGCTGCTGGCCCAGCTGACGCGGCAGGTGGCAGTCGTCCAGTACCCGACGCTGTCCGCATCGACTGTCCGCCACGTCGAGGTCGTCGCGCTGACGCCGGCACGACTGCTGCTGGTGGTGATCACCGACTCCGGCCGTGTTGACCAGCGCATCGTCGAGCTCGGCGACGTCATCGACGAACACCAGCTCTCGCAGTTGCGCGAGCTACTGGGCCAGGCGCTGGACGGCAAGCGGCTATCGGCGGCCTCGGCGGCCGTCGCAGACCTGGCTTCGGAGCTCGGCGGACGCGGCACGCTCGGTGACGCCGTCGGCCGGTCTGCCACAGTGCTACTGGAGTCCCTGGTCGAACACGCCGAGGACCGCCTGGTGCTTGGTGGCACTGCCAACCTGACCCGCAACACCGCAGATTTCGGCGGCTCGCTGCGGCCCATCCTCGAGGCTCTCGAGGAGCAGGTGGTGGTTCTACGGCTGCTTCAGGCGCAGCAGGAAGCAGGCAAGGTGACGGTTCGCATCGGCCATGAAACCGAGGTCGAGGAAATGGCGTCGACCTCGGTGGTCACCACCACCTATGGCGCCGACGGCAACATCTATGGCGGCATGGGGGTGTTAGGGCCCACGCGAATGGACTATCCGGGAACTATCGCTAGTGTCGCTGCGGTTGCGATGTATATCGGCGAGGTTTTGAGTCGCAGGTAGGACCCTGCGGCAGAGAGGGCTACAACAACCGTGGCACGGGACTATTACGGGCTGCTCGGGGTGAGCAGGAACGCCAGTGACGCGGAGATCAAACGCGCCTACCGGCGGCTGGCCCGCGAACTTCATCCTGACGTCAACCCCGACGAGAACGCGCAGGCGCGGTTCAAGGAGATCAGCGTCGCCTACGAGGTGCTCAGCGACCCGGAGAAGCGCCGCATCGTCGACCTCGGCGGCGACCCGATGGAAAACGCCGCCAGCAGCAACGGCTTTACCACAGGTTTCGGCGGCCTGGGCGACGTGTTCGAGGCCTTCTTCGGTGGCGGGACCACCTCGCGAGGCCCGATCGGTCGGGTGCGGCCTGGTGCCGATTCTCTGCTGCGCATGCGGCTGGACCTCGAGGAATGCGCCACGGGCGTGACCAAGCAGGTGACCGTCGACACCGCGGTGCTGTGCGACAAGTGCCACGGCAAGGGCACCAACGACGGGTCCGCGCCGGTACGCTGCGACACCTGCGGTGGCCGCGGCGAGGTGCAGAGCGTGCAACGGTCGCTGCTCGGCCAAGTGATGACGTCGCGGCCGTGCCCCACTTGCCGCGGGGTCGGCGAAGTGATCCTCGACCCGTGCTACCGCTGCGGCGGCGACGGCCGGGTGCGCGCGCGTCGCGACATCAGCGTCAAGATTCCCGCCGGTGTCGGCAACGGCATGCGCGTTCGGTTGGCCGCTCAGGGCGAAGTGGGCCCGGGCGGGGGTCCTGCCGGCGACCTCTACGTCGAGGTCCACGAACAGCCGCACGAGGTCTTTCTGCGCGACGGCGACGATCTGCACTGCACCGTTTCGGTGCCGATGGTCGACGCCGCGCTCGGCACCGACGTGACCATCGACGCGATCCTCGACGGGCCCACGGCGATCACCATTCCGCCAGGGACACAACCGGGTTCGGTAGTCACCATGCGCGGCCTCGGTATGCCGCACCTGCGCACTGGCGCGCGCGGTGACCTGCATGTCCATGTCGAGGTCACAGTGCCTACCCGGCTCGACCACCGCGACGCGGAGCTGCTGCGCCAGCTCAAGAAGCACCGCCGCAGCGACATCGCGGAGGTGAAGGCCACCAGCGCCGCGGCTAGTGGTGGCCTGTTCAGCCGTCTTCGCGAGACGTTCACCGGTCGCTGAGTGACGGACGCGCTCTTCTACGTCGACGCGCTGCCCGACGAGGGCGCTGTCGCGACGGTGGCGGGCGACGAAGGATTTCACGCCGCAACAGTCCGCCGGATCCGGCCCGGCGAACCGCTCCTGCTGGGCGATGGGGCTGGTGAGCTGGCCCGATGCGAGGTCTGCGACGTCGACCGGCGCGCGCTGCATGCCCGGGTGCAGAGCCGGTGGAGCGTCGAGCCGGTGTCGCCCCCGGTGACTGTCGTGCAGGCAGTGCCGAAGTCCGAGCGCTCTGAGCTGGCCATCGAATCGGCCACCGAGGCGGGCGCTGATGCGTTCGTCGCCTGGCAGGCCGCCCGGTGTGTGGCGCGCTGGGAATCCGCACGTGCTGACAAGGGCTTGCGCCGGTGGCGGGCAGTGGCCCGGGCGGCTGCGCGCCAGTCGCGGCGGGCGTACATCCCGCCGGTCGACGGACCGGTGTCCACCGCCGAACTGGTCGACCGCATCGGCGCCGCGACCATGCTCGTGTTGCATGAGTCGGCCGCGGAGGCGTTGTCGGAAAAGCATGTCGCGCAAGCTGATTCAGTTGTCCTCGTTGTGGGTCCGGAAGGCGGGATCACCGACGAGGAGCTCGACGCGTTGACGGCCGCCGGCGGGGTTGCGGTCCGGCTTGGCCCGACGATCCTGCGCACGTCGACCGCCGCTGCGGTCGCGTTGGGCGCGCTGGGGGTCCTGACGCCGCGTTGGGGCCAAAGTGGCAGGTGAGGTGCGCTACCCGCGGTCGATCTCTGGGCGGACATCTGTCTCGGCGGTAGACTGGCGGATCATCGTCCATGACCGAAAGCAGGCTTTGGTAACCACGTGACGCCCCGCGAGACAAGCGCTGCCCCGACCGTTCGAAGCAGCATCGATGTTCCGCCCGATCTGATCGTGGGCCTGCTGGGCTCCGCCGACGAGAACCTGCGTGCGATGGAACGGCTGCTGTCCGCTGAGTTGCACGCTCGCGGCAATACGGTGTCGCTGTCGGGATCCCCTGCGGATGTCGCACTGGCTGAACGCGTGGTGACCGAGCTGATCGTTCTGGTGGCCGGCGGTCAGGTACTGACGCCGGACGTGGTGCGCCAAAGCATCACCATGCTGACCGGCGACTCGAACGAGTCGCCCGCCGAAGTGTTGAGCCTCGACGTCTTGTCCAGGGGCGGCAAGACAATTCGGCCGAAGACGCTCAACCAGAAGCGCTACGTCGACGCGATCGATGGCAACACCGTCGTGTTCGGTATCGGCCCGGCCGGCACCGGCAAGACTTATCTCGCGATGGCCAAGGCGGTCAATGCGTTACAGACGAAGCAGGTCAGCCGGATCATCCTGACCCGTCCGGCGGTGGAAGCCGGTGAGCGCCTTGGCTTTTTGCCCGGCACGCTCTCCGAGAAGATCGACCCTTATCTGCGGCCGCTGTACGACGCGCTGCACGACATGATGGATCCCGAAGTCATCGGAAAGCTCATGAGCGCCGGGGTGATCGAGGTGGCGCCGCTCGGGTATATGCGGGGAAGGACGCTCAACTCGGCGTTCATCATTCTCGACGAGGCGCAGAACACTACTCCAGAGCAGATGAAGATGTTTCTGACTCGTCTTGGCTTCGGTTCGAAAATCGTTGTCACAGGCGACGTTACGCAGGTCGACCTGCCCGGCGGCGCCACGTCCGGTCTGCGAGCGGCGGTCGAGATCTTGGACGGCATCGACGACATCGCAGTGTCGGAACTGACGAGTGCCGACGTGGTGCGCCACAAGCTGGTCACCGAAATCGTCGACGCCTATGCGCGGGCAGAGAACTCGTCCTTGTCGATGAACCGCGCCCAGCGCCGCGCCGCGGGTGCGCGTGCCCACCGGACGCACTGATGAGCGCTTGCGCGAAGAAGAGACGGCACTGATGTCGATCGAAGTAGCCAACGAGTCGGGGCTCGACGTCTCCGAGGCAGAACTGATCAGCGTCGCCCGCTTCGTCATCGAGCGCATGAACGTCAATCCGGCCGCCGAGTTGTCGATGGTGCTGCTGGATCCGAACTCGATGGCCGACCTGCACATGCGGTGGATGGACCTGCCCGGGCCCACCGACGTGATGAGCTTTCCGATGGACGAACTCGAACCCGGCGGCCGCCCTGACGCGCCGGAGCCGGGTCCGGCCATGCTGGGCGACATCGTGCTGTGTCCGCAATTCGCAGCCGAACAAGCCGCGGCAGCAGGGCATTCGCTGGGGCACGAGCTTGCGTTGCTGACCATCCACGGGGTGCTGCATCTGCTCGGCTTCGACCATGCCGAGCCCGAGGAGGAGAAAGAAATGTTCGCCCTGCAACGCGACCTACTCGAGGAGTGGGTGGCCGAGCAGGTGCAGGCCTACCACAAGGATCGCCAGACCGAAAGGGACCGTCGGCTGCTGGACAAGTCCCGGTACTTCGACCAACCGTGAGCGGTCTGGGCGCACTACTGGGCGCGATCGTTCTGATCGCATTCGGCGGGCTGTTCGCAGCCATCGACGCCGCACTGAGCACCGTGTCGATGGCTCGAGTGGAGGAACTCGTCCGCGACGAGCGGCCCGGCGCCGTGCGGCTGGCGCGGGTGATGAACGAGCGGCCCCGCTACATCAATCTCATTGTGCTGCTGCGGATCACCTGTGAAGCGGCAGCGACGGTGTTGCTGGTGGCGTTCCTTTGGGACGACCTCGGGCTGCAATGGGGCCTGGTCGTCGCCGCGTCGCTGATGGTGGTGATCAGCTTCGTGGCCATCGGTGTGGCGCCGCGCACTCTCGGTCGCCAGCACGCGTATTCGATCGCGCTGGCGTCGGCCCTTCCGCTGCAAGCGATCTCGGTGCTGCTGACCCCGATCAGTAGGCTGCTGGTGCTGATCGGCAACGCGCTGACACCGGGCCGTGGTTTTCGCAACGGCCCGTTCGCGTCCGAGATCGAGTTGCGTGAAGTCGTCGACCTGGCGCAGCAGCGCGGCGTGGTGGCCGACGACGAGCGGCGGATGATCCAGTCGGTGTTCGAACTCGGCGACACCCCGGCACGCGAAGTGATGGTGCCCCGCACCGAAATGGTGTGGATCGAAAGCGACAAGAACGCAGGCCAAGCCACATCCCTGGCGGTGCGCAGCGGCCACTCTCGCATCCCGGTGATCGGCGAGAACGTCGACGACGTCGTCGGTGTCGTCTACCTCAAAGACCTTGTGCAGCAGACGTACTACTCGACGACGGGTGGACGCGACACCAAGGTCACCGAGGTCATGCGGCCTGCGGTGTTCATGCCCGACTCCAAACCACTCGATGCGCTGCTGCGTGAGATGCAGCGCACCCGCAACCACATGGCGCTGCTGGTCGACGAGTACGGCGCCATCGCCGGACTGGTGACCATCGAAGACGTGCTGGAGGAGATCGTCGGCGAGATCGCCGACGAATACGACACCGACGAAGTGGCGCCGGTCGAAGATCTGGGCGACAAGAACTTCCGGGTATCCGCCCGCCTGCCGATCGAAGACCTCGGCGAACTCTACGGAATCGAGTTCGAAGAGGATCTGGACGTCGACACGGTCGGCGGCCTGGTGGCGCTCGAACTCGGCAGGGTGCCGCTGCCCGGCGCTGAGGTGACGTCGCATGGGCTGCGCCTGCGGGCCGAGGGCGGCCACGACCATCGCGGCCGCGTGCGAATCAGTACTGTGCTGGTCAGCCCGGACAAGCGGGAGGAGAACGACCAATCGTGACCGATGAGGACTCGAAGCTGGTGGTGCTTGCGCGGGGTGCGATGGCGCGCGCAGACGCGAGCAGCGGTGCGGCCGTGCGGGACGTCGACGGCCGCACCTACGCCGCTGCGCCTGTGGACTTGTCTGCGCTGAGCCTCACCGCGCTTCAGGCGGCCGTCGCGGCGGCGGTATCCAGCGGAGCCGTCGGGCTGGAGGCCGCCGTCGTGGTGGGCGGGGACACCGACGACCCGGGCGTCAAGGCCGTGCAGGAACTCTCGGCCGACGCGGCGATCATCGTCACCGACCGCGCCGGAAACCCGGTGTAGCGCCGAACGTGAACCCAACGCGAAAATCCGGCGCATTTTTCGCGCTGTGCTCACGCTCGGTGAGGGGCCGTAATGGCTGAATTCCGTTCCGGCTTTGTCTGTTTCGTCGGCCGGCCGAACACCGGCAAGTCGACGCTGATGAACCGGCTGGTGGGCGCGAAGGTGGCGATCACGTCGTCACGGCCGCAGACCACCCGCCACACGATCCGCGGCATCGTGCACCGCGACGATTTCCAGATCGTCATCGTCGACACCCCGGGATTGCACCGCCCCCGCACTCTGTTGGGCAAGCGGCTCAACGACCTGGTGCGTGACACCTACAGCGAGGTCGACGTCATCGGCCTGTGCATCCCCGCCGACGAGGCAATCGGGCCGGGGGACCGGTGGATCTTCGAGCAGATCCGGACGATGGCGCCGCACACCACGCTGATCGTCGTCGTCACCAAGATCGACAAAGTCACCAAGGGCGAAGTGGCGCAGCAACTCGCGGCGGTCGCGGAGTTCGTCGGCGACGCGGCCGCGGATATCGTGCCGGTGTCGGCAACCCGCGGCGACCAGATCGACGTGTTGATCGATGTGCTCGCGGCCAAGCTGCCCCCCGGCCCGCCGTACTACCCCGACGGCGAACTCACCGACGAACCCGAAGAGGTGTTGATGGCCGAGCTCATCCGGGAGGCCGCGCTCGAGGGCCTCGGCGACGAGCTGCCGCATTCGCTGGCCGTGGTGATCGACGAGGTGAATCGACGACCCGATCGTGACGATCTGATCGACGTGCACGCGATCCTCTACGTCGAACGCGACAGCCAAAAAGGCATCGTCATCGGCAAAGGCGGCACGCGGTTGCGTGAGGTTGGCACCGCGGCACGCATGCAGATCGAGAAGCTGCTCGGGACCAAGGTGTATCTGGATCTGCGGGTCAAGGTCGCCAAGAACTGGCAGCGGGATCCGAAACAGCTGGGCAGGCTTGGCTTTTAGCTTCCCGCGAAGTCGACGACGGCAACCATCTTGGCGCCGTTCGACGCCGTTGCGAACCCTCCCGCGTTGTACGCGCAATCGGTGATGATCGCCCGGTGCGGCGGGCTGTTCATCCATGCGTCCAGCGCCGCCGCGACTGTGGCCAAAGCGCCTGTGCCCCAATAAACGATCTCACCGGTGCGCGTGGCCTGGGTGTAGCCGGCATCGGCGATCCTGCTCTGCGGTGTCGAACCGTCCGAACCGGCATGGCCGTCGACTCCAGTCCGCAGCATGTCGTCGGCATGACGCTGCGCGGCGGCGGTCAACCGGGCATCGGTGCGCATCGTGGGGCATGCCTGCCGCAGCACCTTGACGCCGTTGTACACGGCGGTGCCGAAATCGTCTGCGACGGCTGGTGATTGGGCCACACCACCGAATACGACGAGCGCAGCACAGACCGAGCTGACCCTGGCGACCGTGCGCTTGATCGTCACGCTGCCTCGCAAACGGCTCGCTGCACTGCTCTAGCAAACCAGATGCTAACCACCGGGTGATCCCGGTGAAGTGGGAATACCCGAAATCGGCTGCTACGCCGACGCCGCAACGGCCCAGCCGTGGATACCCTCGAGCTCGGTGGCCAGTGGAGACCAGCAGCGGCTCTCGGCGTTGTCGACTACGGCGTCGGCAAGCGCCGGTTTCGACGCGGCCCGACATTAATCGGCGGTGCATACCGGGTATGTCGGCTTGTGATGGGAAACTGAATCAATGCGGTTGTACCGGGACCGGGCGGTTGTGCTGCGCCAGCACAAGCTCGGCGAGGCTGACCGGATCGTCACCCTGCTCACCCGTGAGCACGGGCTGGTGCGTGCGGTCGCCAAGGGGGTGCGGCGCACCCGCAGCAAGTTCGGGGCGCGGTTGGAGCCGTTCGCCCACATCGATGTCCAGCTGCATCCCGGCCGCAACCTCGACATCGTCACGCAGGTGGTCTCCATCGACGCCTTCGCCACGGACATCGTCAGCGACTATGGCCGCTATACCTGCGCATGTGCGGTGCTGGAAACCGCCGAACGGCTGGCCGGAGAAGAGCGCGTCCCCGTCCCTGCGCTGCACCGGCTCACCGTCGGAGCCCTGCGCGCGGTGGCCGACGGAGCGCGCCCGCGAGAACTGGTGCTGGACGCCTATTTGCTGCGAGCCATGGGAATCGCGGGCTGGGCGCCGGCGCTCACCGAGTGCGCCCGCTGCGCAGCGCCCGGGCCGCACCGGGCGTTCCATGTCGCGGCCGGCGGCAGCGTGTGTGTGCACTGCCGGCCAGCGGGGTCGTCTACGCCACCAGTCGGGGTGCTGGATCTGATGTCGGCATTGCACGACGGCGACTGGGACTACGCGCAGGCGGCGCCGCCGTCGCATCGCAGCCACGCCAGCGGGCTGGTGGCTGCGCACTTGCAGTGGCATCTGGAACGCCAGCTACGGACGTTGCCGCTGGTGGAACGCATCGATCGGGTGGATCGCGCAGTCGGCGACCACGGGGTGGCGCTGTTCGGGCAGGATATGGCGCGTGATTCGGGGAGCTGAGCGCAGGCGCAAGGCCAAATTCCCGCAACTGCCGCCGGCGCCTGACGACTATCCGACCTTCCCCGACAAATCGGTATGGCCGGTGCCGTTCCCCGAGCTGCCGCCTGCGCCAGGCGGTGGACCGAGACGTCCGCCACAGCACACGTCCAAAGCCGCAGCACCGCAGATCCCCGCCGACCAGCTGCCGCGTCACGTCGCGGTCGTCATGGACGGCAACGGCCGCTGGGCCACGCAGCGCGGCCTGCACCGCACCGAAGGGCACAAGATGGGTGAGGCGGTGCTCATCGACATAACGTGCGGAGCCATCGAGATCGGCATCAAGCACCTCACGGTTTACGCGTTCTCCACCGAGAATTGGAAGCGCAGCACCGAAGAGGTGCGCTTCCTCATGGGCTTCAACCGCGAAGTGGTACGGCGCCGGCGGGAGAACCTCAACGCGATGGGGGTGCGAATGCGCTGGGTCGGTTCGCGCCCGCGCATGTGGCGCAGCGTGATCAAAGAGTTCGAGATCGCCGAACAGATGACGCTGCACAACGACGTCATCACCATCAATTACTGCGTCAACTACGGTGGCCGCACCGAAATCGTCGAGGCCACAAAGGAAATCGCTCGGCTGGCCGCGGCCGGGCGGATCAATCCCAACCGGATCACCGAGGCCACGGTGGCCAAACACCTTCACCGGCCCGACATTCCGGACGTCGACCTGTTCATCCGCACATCGGGGGAGCAGCGGGCAAGCAACTTCATGTTGTGGCAGGCGGCCTACGCCGAGTACGTGTTCCAGGACAAGCTGTGGCCGGACTACGACCGGCGGGATCTGTGGGAGGCATGCGAGGAGTACGTCCGCCGCAACCGGAGATTCGGTCGAGCGTAATGACGCTGCAACAGCGGTTGCGTGACGTGCTGTCCGGCGTGCTGTCGGTGCGGGATGAAGACGACGGCGCGTTGACGGTTCAGCACGACGGGACGTTGGCGTCGCTGCGGGTGGTCACCGTTGCCGAGGGTCTAGAGTTGGTGTCGCTGTCGCAGATCCTGGCGTGGGACATCCCGCTGGACCGCGGTGTCCGGGCCAAGATCGCCGAACATGCCCGCGACACCATGCTCGGCACGGTCACGCTGATCGAGAAGAAGCGGATCGGAGAAGTGTTGCTGCGCTACAACTTTCCGGGTACCGGTCTCACCGACGAGGCACTGCGCACGTTGATCCTGATGGTGCTGTCCACGGGCGCCGACGTGCGTCGCGCGCTGACCGATTAGCCTCGCGCGCAGGAGGCACAGGTCCCGAAGATCTCAATGGTGTGGCTTGCCTCCGAAAAACCATGTGCGGCAGCCACTTCGGCTGCCCACGCCTCGACCTGGCCGCCTTGAACCTCGACCGTGAATCCGCAGGCGCGGCACACCAGATGGTGGTGGTGGTGCGTCGAGCAGCGGCGGTAGACGGACTCGCCGGTGTCGGTGCGCAACGTGTCGACGGCGCCGGCCGCCGACAGCGACTGCAGTGTGCGGTAGACGGTGGTCAGTCCGATGCCTTCGCCACGGCGGCGGAGTTCGTCGTGAATCTCCTGGGCGGAGCGGAAGTCGTCGAGGGAGTCCAGTAGGGCGGTGATCGCTGCGCGTTGTCGAGTACTGCGCACACCGGCCCCGGTCACGTCGTCTCCTCGGCGGCATGGGTGACCGCGGCGGTGACAATGTGGGCCAGATGCTGGTCGACCAGCCGGTAGAGCACCTCGCGGCCGGATCGTTCACCTTGCACCACGCCCGCGGCCTTGAGGATCTTCAGGTGCTGGCTGACCAGCGGCTGCGGTACCCCGAGCGCGTCGACAAGCTCGTGCACGCAGCGCTGCGACTCCAGCAGCTGCAACACGATCGCAATGCGCACGGGGGCAGCCAACGCCCGCAGGATGTCGCCGGCGGTGTCGAGCACATGGCGCGGGGGCAGCTGACCCGGCGCTTGTCCGTGCCGGTGTTGCTGATGCGCTTGCGCCAAAGTGGAAACCGTTTCCATTAGTGGCCAGATTACATGCGTGACCACGCATGCGACAGCGGGTTGGGCGGCCCGCTTGGCGCAGCGCGCGGCCGATTACGCTGGCTACCCGTGGCATCCGTGATCGATACCGTCGTCAACCTGGCCAAGCGCCGCGGGTTGGTGTACCCGTCCGGCGAAATCTACGGCGGCACGCGGTCAGCCTGGGACTACGGCCCGCTCGGTGTCGAGCTCAAGGAGAACATCAAGCGCCAGTGGTGGCAGGCGGTGGTCACCGGCCGCGACGACGTCGTCGGCATCGACACCTCGATCATCCTGCCGCGCGCGGTCTGGGTGGCCTCGGGACACGTCGAGGTCTTCCACGATCCGCTGGTGGAATGCCTGAACTGCCACAAGCGGCATCGCCAGGATCATCTGCAGGAGGCGTATGCCGCCAAGAAGGGGTTGACGGATCCCGAGTCGGTGCCGGTGGCCGAAATCGTGTGCCCGGATTGCGGGACCAAAGGCCAGTGGACCGAGCCGCGTGAATTCAACATGATGCTCAAGACCTACCTCGGGCCCATCGAAACCGAGGAAGGCCTGCACTATTTGCGGCCAGAGACCGCCCAAGGCATTTTCGTGAACTTTGCGAATGTGATGACGACGTCGCGCAAGAAGCCACCGTTCGGAATCGGTCAGATAGGCAAGAGCTTTCGCAACGAGATCACACCGGGCAACTTCATCTTCCGCACCCGCGAGTTCGAGCAGATGGAGATGGAATTCTTCGTCGAGCCGCACACCGCGCCGCAGTGGCACCAGTATTGGATCGACACCCGGCTGGAGTGGTACGTCGACCTCGGTATCAAGCGGGACAACCTGCGGCTGTTCGAGCATCCCAAAGACAAGCTGTCGCATTACTCGGACCGCACTGTCGACATCGAGTACAAGTTCGGGTTCCAAGGCAACCCGTGGGGTGAGCTGGAAGGCATCGCCAATCGCACCGACTTCGACTTGAAGACGCACGCCGAGCACTCGGGCGTCGACCTGTCCTACTACGACCAGGCCACCGACACGCGCTACATCCCCTACGTCATCGAGCCGGCGGCGGGGTTAACGCGGTCGTTCATGGCATTCCTGATCGACGCCTACACCGAGGACGAGGCGCCAAATGCCAAGGGCGTCATGGAGAAACGCACGGTGTTGCGGCTGGACCCGCGGCTCGCGCCGGTGAAGGTGGCGGTGCTGCCGCTGTCGCGCCACGCCGACTTGTCGCCGAAAGCGCGCGATCTCGCCGCCGAACTACGCAAGAACTGGAACGTGGAGTTCGACGATGCCGGCGCGATCGGACGGCGGTACCGCCGGCAGGACGAGATCGGCACACCGTATTGCGTCACAATCGATTTCGACACGCTCGACGACAACGCCGTGACCGTGCGCGAACGTGACGACATGACGCAGGACCGGATCCCGATCGACGGGGTCGCCGACTATCTGGCCAAGCGGCTGCGCGGCTGACTTTTTTGGCGCGAGCGTGCGGGTCTGCACGGCGACACGCCGGCCAGAACCGTACCGGCACGCACGCTCGCGGTCGATCAGCAAGGGGTCAGAAGCGGCCGCCGCCGCCGAAGAAATCGCCCGAGTTGCTCGTCGACCCGCCGAATCCGGTCGAGCTCCAGCCACCGAACCCGCCACGCAGCGCCCCGCTGAGGATGTTGCCGATGATGATGCCCCCGATCATCGCCCCCATGTCCGAGCCGCCGCGGCCGAACCGCCCGGAATAGAGCCGCTGGGCGTTCTGCACGTCGGCGTTGGCCAACGACTGCGCCTGCGCCGCCAGCATCGAGGCGCCGTTGGCGTACGCCATTGCCTGATTCAGGTCGGCCGCCCGAATGGCCTGGGCCGCCTCGAGTTGCCGAAGAGCCTCAGAGAGCCGGGTTCGGGCCTCCGGCCCGATGCTTCCGCGGCGGGTGTCGATGTAGTCCGACACCGCCCGCACCCGCGACTGCGCGGTGAAAAGTGCCTGGTCGAAAGCGCGGGAGAGCCGTTCGGCCGCAACGCGCTCCTCGGCGACGCTGGCCAGCAGCCGGTCGAGCTCGGCGTCGGCCTTGGTGAGTTGGGTGAACGCACCAAGCGGGTCGGCCGCGCCCCGGTCTCGTGCGGATTCGACGGCGGTGACGGCGGCACTGCGGGCGGCTGCGAGTTCAGTCGCATGAGGGACGTTGCCTTCGCGAAGTTGCGCGTCGGCTTGCGTGATGCCGTTTTGGATGTCGGCGATCGCCGACGGCAGCATCGCCGCGGCGCGTTTGATGTCACTTTCTGCTGAGTCCACGGCGTCGAGCAGCGACCGGGCTTGTGCCAGCGCCGACTCGGCTGCACGCACCGTGTCGACCAGCTCGGCCTGCTGGCCGGCGACCGGACGCGCCGCCAACTCCCGCGCGCGCGTGATGTTCTGCTCGGCGAACGTCAGACGCTCCTGAGCCGCGGTCACATTGCCGGACACCGAAGCCAAGGCGGCACTATCGAATTCCGTGCGCAGGGCGGCCATCTTCTGATCAGCCGGCGCGATTCTGGCCGTGAGCTCGACGAGCTGCTGGGTCAACGTGTCGAGTTTGTCTGGGGCATTGATCACGAGGTCGCGCAGCTGCTCGAACGCTTCCTTCTGTGCGTCGAGTTCACGGTCGGCTTGAGCGGCGGAGACGATCACCCGGGTCAGCAGTTCGCGGCGCTGCGCCGGCGTTTCGGGAATGGCGTCGTCGAGCTGCTGGCGAACCGCAAACGCTTGTGCCAGAGCCGACTTCGCGTTGTTGACAGCACGCGTGAAGGGCTCGGTCCTCTCGGGTCCGAATTCCTCGATCGCTAAAGCCAGCTCATTCTCACTGCTGCGCACAGCGTTGTCGACGTCGACCACCTTCTCTTTGGAGAGGTCGTCGAGCACGTCGAGCGAAACCGAACCGAGTAGCTGCGGGTTCGTCGCGTCGATTCGGCGCGCAGCGGCGAATTCGGCCGCACGCCTGCGGCGCCGGCGCCAGCGCATCAATGCCATCAGCACCGCCAAGGCGACCACAATGAGGCCTGCCACCACAATCAGCGTTCGCCAGGAGAACGACGACTTTCCCGTCGTGCCGAGGCCGTTCGCTGCGGCCACCGCGGCACCTGCCCAGTCGTCGTTGCGCAGTGCCGGTTCGATCTGATTGCGCCGGATGTCGTCCACCCGGCTTGCGCTGACATTCTTGACGCTGTCTGGCACAAGGAACGCGTAGGCCCGGTCGACGGTCGCGATCGCCAGGATCGCGTCGAAATCACCGAGATCGCTTGTCCTATAGGTGCTTTTGGCCCAGCTCTCGGCGCCAAGACCGGCGAAGTCGTCGACGTAGACCACCCACAGGCGAGTTTTGCGGTCGCTGTAGAGCTTGTCGATCGCGGCCTGCACCTGCGCGCGCTGAGTAGTCGTGAGCGCATCCGCGCGGTCTGTGACGTAGCCCGGCAGGCGGAACGGTGGCTCTGCGACGGCGTGAGGCGCGACGAGCACGATCGCGGCCAGAACGGCGAAAAGGACGCCGAGCAGACGGGCACCGACGCCGGGGAGGCGGACAGAGCGCATGGTGGCCAATCTAATGAACGGTGCTGGCAGACTGTGGCTCGGTGACCGCGAACGAGCACAACTACACCGCGCACGACCGCGAGCGGATGGTGGTCGAGGCGCCCAAACAAGCTGCGCTGCCCGGCACCCATGCCGAACATCGCACCGACTTCGCCCGGGACCGGGCCCGCGTCCTGCATAGCGCTGCGTTGCGCCGATTGGCCGACAAGACCCAGGTGGTCGGGCCGCGCGAGAGTGACACACCGCGCACTCGCCTCACGCATTCGCTCGAAGTGGCCCAGATCGGTCGCGGAATGGCGGTTGGCCTGGGCTGCGATCCCGATTTGGTCGACCTGGCCGGCCTGGCCCACGACATCGGCCATCCGCCGTACGGCCACAACGGCGAGAAGGCGCTCGATGATTTCGCGGCCGAGTACGGCGGCTTCGAGGGCAATGCCCAGAACTTGCGGATCCTGTCGTGTCTCGAGCCCAAAGCTCTTGACGCTCAAGGCAACAGCGCCGGGCTGAATCTGACGCGCGCCGCGCTGGATGCCGTCACCAAGTATCCGTGGCTGCGACGGCCCGACGTACGCAAGTTCGGTGCGTACGCCGAGGACGTCGACGTGCTCGCGTGGGTCCGCGACGGCGCCCCGCCGGACCGGCCGTGTTTGGAGGCGCAGGTGATGGACTGGGCCGACGACGTCGCGTACTCGGTGCACGACGTCGAGGACGGGGTGATCTCCGGGCGGATCGACTTGCGGGTGCTCGCCGACGACGATGCGGCGGCTGCGCTCGGCCGGCTCGGCGCCGGCGAGTTCGCGGGCCTGTCGGCCGACGACCTGGTCGCGGCGGCCGACAGGCTGTCGCGGCTGCCGGTGGTGGCTGCGGTCGGCAAGTACGACGCCACCCTGGCGTCGTCAGCGTCGCTCAAGCGGCTGACCAGCGAGTTGGTGGGCAGGTTCGCGTCCGCGGCGATCGCCGAGACCAGGAAGTCCGCGGGCGACGGGCCGCTGGGCCGCCACGAAGCCGACCTCCTTGTGCCGGCCCTGGTCCGGGCCGAGGTCGCGGTACTTAAAACCCTTGCGCTGCAATACATCATGTCGGATCCGCGCCATCTGGCACTGCAGGAGCGGCAGCGAGAACGCATCCATCGGGTGGCGCAGTGGTTGCTCGCCGGCGCGCCGGCCACCCTCGACCCGCTGTTCGCGCCGATGTTCAATGCCGCGCCCGACGACGGCGGGCGCGTGCGGGTGGTCGTCGACCAGATCGCGTCGTTCACCGAAGGCCGCATTGAGCGTCTCGAGGCGGCTTTAGACTGAGCTCCGTGGCAGGGCGCATCTCGGATCGCGACATCGCCGCCATCCGCGAACGCAACCGCATCGACGAGGTCGTTGCCGACTACGTGCAGCTGCGCCGGGCCGGCGCAGACTCGCTGAAGGGGCTGTGCCCATTCCACGACGAGAAGTCGCCGTCGTTTCATGTCCGCCCCAACCACGGCCACTTCCACTGCTTCGGCTGCGGCGAGGGTGGCGACGTCTATGCGTTCGTGCAGAAGGTCGAGCACGTCACGTTCGTGGAGGCGGTCGAGCGGCTGGCTGACCGGATCGGCTACACGATCACCTACACCGGCGCCCCGTCGGCCGTGCAGCGGGACCGGGGCAGTCGCAGCCGGCTGATCGCCGCGAACGCCGCAGCGCAGGAGTTCTACGCCCAGGCGCTGCAGTCCGACGAGGCCGCGCCTGCTCGGCAATATTTGTTGGATCGCAATTTCGACGCCGACGCGGCCCAGCGCTTCGGCTGCGGCTTCGCCCCGTCGGGCTGGGATACGCTGACAAAACACTTGCTGCGCAAGGGCTTTGAGTTCAAGGAGCTCGAGGCGGCCGGATTGTCGCGCGAGGGGCGCCGCGGGCCGATGGACCGGTTCCACCGGAGGCTGCTGTGGCCCATCCGCGCCAGCAGCGGCGAAGTCATCGGCTTCGGGGCGCGCCGGATTTTCGACGACGATCCGATGGAGGCCAAGTACGTCAACACCCCCGAGACCGTGCTCTACAAGAAGTCGGCGGCGCTGTTCGGCATCGACCTGGCCAAGCGCGATATCGCCAAAGGCCATCAGGCCGTAGTCGTCGAGGGATACACCGACGTGATGGCGATGCACCTGGCCGGCGTCACCACCGCGGTGGCGTCGTGCGGCACCGCCTTCGGCGACGAACACCTCGCGATGCTGCGCCGACTCATGATGGACGACAGCTTCTTTCGTGGCGAACTCATCTACGTGTTCGACGGCGACCAAGCTGGTCAGGCGGCCGCGCTCAAGGCATTCGACGGTGAGCAGAACCTGGCGGGGCAGTCGTTCGTCGCAATCGCGGCCGACGGCATGGACCCGTGCGACCTTCGGCTCAAGGCCGGTGACGGTGCGCTGCGCGACCTGGTCGCCCGCCGCACACCGTTGTTCGAGTTCGCGATTCGCTCCGCGCTGGCCGAAATGGACCTCGACAGCGCCGAGGGGCGGGTCGCCGCGTTGCGCCGGTGCGTGCCCATGGTGGCCCGGATCAAGGACCCGACGCTGCGAGACGAGTACGCGCGCCAGCTCGCGGGCTGGGTCGGTTGGGACGACGTGGCGCAGGTGATCGGCCGGGTGCGGGAAGAGGCGCAGCGGCGGGGCGGAGCGGTACGGCGCGAGTCGCGGCGGACAGCGGCCTCGAAGGCGTCGCCGTCGACGTCCGCCGAGCGCCCCAATCCGCGGGATCCCACGCTGTGGCCGCAACGCGAGGCGCTCAAGTGTGCGCTGCAGTATCCGGCCCTTGCCGGGCCGGTGTTCGACACCTTGCCGGTCGAGAGCTTCACGCATCCGGGCTATGCGGCAGTGCGCGCGGCGATTTCTGGGGCGGGTGGCACGTCGGCCGGTCTGACCGGTGCGGCATGGATCGACGCGGTCCGTCAGCACGCCGACGGCGCGGCCACGCTGGTCAACGAACTCGGGGTTGAGACGATTCGGGTCCACGACGACGAGAAGCTGCCGCGCTACATCGGCGGGGTTTTGGCGCGCCTGCAGGAGGTGTGGGTCGGTCGGCAGATCGCCGAGGTGAAGTCGAAGCTGCAGCGCATGTCGCCGATCGAGCAGGGCGATCAGTACCACGCGTTGTTCGGCGAGCTGGTCGCGATGGAGGCCTACCGGCGCAGCCTGCTCGAGCAGGCGAGCGGAGACGGCAACGACCTGACCGCTTAGAGGTCAGCGGCGAGCCTCTTGGGCTTCCGGCTCCAACACGATCGTGGTCTCGTCGATCTCCGTCAGCGTCACCATGCGCGGGTCGGGCGAGAGTCGGTCGGCGATCTTGCGGCGACCCGCGTCGATCATCGTCTTCGCGGCGGGGCTGCCGGTCACGGCCTTATAGGTGCCGACGATCTGCTCGTAGCGGCGGCGGCCGGCCTTGGTGCCCAGCACATAGCCCGCGGCCAGTACGACGGCGTAGCGGATCACAGTGGTCCCCTCCATCACCTTGTGCGTTCAGACCATCCTGCCTGAGGACTGGCGCGTCTTGGCACTGGACTGCCCTCGTACGCTAGAGTCAGCCAGCGTTGCGCGGGTAGGTCCGTGTGTGCGAGCGATCCCCTGTAGCTCAATTGGCAGAGCATTCGGCTGTTAACCGAAGGGTTGCTGGTTCGAGTCCAGCCGGGGGAGCCAGGTCAGCCCGAGTTTCCGGTCCGTGTTCTGGGCTTGGGAAATCCCGCAAACTCTTCACATGTGCTTGGCGCGCGAATTGAACGCCCCCACGATGTCAACCGCCGAGCAATCTCGGGGATCCTCCAGCGAATCATCGGTAACGTCAATATACTGATGCGCACAAGCTATTGTCCTTAGCTGATAGCGCAACAGCGCGTCATCGTCGGTCATCATCACCACGGGGAGACACCATGATTCGGAAGATAGTCATCGCTGCCGCGACTGCGGCCGCCGTTGCTGGTATTGGCATCGGCGCAGCGTCGCCTGCCGTCGCCGACGGGCCGTACGCAAACTGCACGCAGGCCCACAACGACGGCCGGTACAACATTCCCAAGGGCGATGACGCTTACGACCCGAAGCTCGACCGTGACGGCGACGGCTACGCCTGCGAGCCCAAGCGCAACTAGCTGATGCCCAGACTGTCAGTGGCCGGATGGGCGGTCGCGGCGACAACGGCCGCCCTGCTGGCTTCGCTGCAGCCGGCCTTCGCGAGGGCCGACACCGTCACTCCGACCGCGGTCGTCTTGAAAGTCGTCGACGGTGACACCGTCGACGTCCGCGACGACGTCCGCGGGCGGCTGCGGGTCCGTCTTCTGGGAATCGATACCCCGGAAACGACCAAGCCCGGATCTCCGGTCGAGTGCTGGGGGCCTGAGGCTACCGAGTTCGCGAAGGCCACTCTGCTCGGCCAACGCGTTGCCGTGGTGGCCGATCCCACTCAAGACCGCACCGACAACTACGGCCGGACTTATCTGCACTAGTCAATCCGGTTCACCGGGGCCGGTCATCAGTCGGAGTCTTTGGAGCCTTCGAGGGCGCGGCTGAGCTGTTGATGTGGGACAGCTCTAGCTGGATGGTCGGTGAGTTCGCGTCGGGTTACGTGGTTTTGCGGGCGGTGAGGCGTTCGACGAGGCCGAGTTTGAAGCGTTCGACGCGTTCGATGTCGAGGTTGGGGTCGTTGCGGATGTGGTTGAGGGGGCGGCGCAGGAAGTGTTCGCCGCCGAGGGGAACGGTGAACAGTTCGAGGAAGCGTTGCACGGCTCGGGCGGGGGCGACGCTGCTGCGGATGTGATCGACCAGGATGAGTTGTCCGCCGGGGCGCAGGACGCGGGTCATTTCGTTGAGGGCTTTGGTGTGGTCGGGGATGGCGCAGAGCCCGAAGGTGCAGACGACGGTGTCGAAGGTGGCGTCGTCGAACGGTAGGTGGTGGGCGTCGGCTTGTTGCAGCGTGGCGGGGTGGCCGAGGTCGGCGGCACGTTGACGAGCCAGGTCGAGCATCTGTTCGCTCCAGTCGATCCCGGTCAGCGTGACGGTGTCGGGGTAGAACTCGAGGTTGAGGCCGGTGCCGACGGCGACTTCCAGGGTGGTGCCGGCCGCTTGGCTGCAGACCCATTGGCGGGAGTCGCCGAACAGGTGGCGGTCAAAGAATCCGATTTCGCGGTCGTAGGTACGGGATTTCTTGTCCCAGTATCGGTTCCATCGGGCGGTGCGATCACCGGTGGCCATGGTTCACCTCGATTCGAGTCGGCCAGTCAGACGATTCGGGTGCGTCCGATGTGGGGAACAAACCGGCCGACCGTCTCACAGTAGTCCCGGTAGGCCTGGCCGTGGATAGCGTTGAGATAGGGCTCTTCGACGACGCGGACCTGCAGCTCGATGGTGGCCAGCAGCACGACGAACGCGACCAGGGCGAGCGGGTTGGGGGTCATCAGGGTGATGCCGGCGGCGAAGATCAGCATCGCGGTGAAGATGGGGTTGCGCACCAGCCCGAACACACCACGGAGCACCAATGTGGTGGTCTCACTGGGGTCGACGCCAATCCGCCAGGACTCGCCCATGTCGCGCTGGGCGTAGAGGGTGGCCGCGATACCCGCCACCGCCAGCACCGTCCCGCCCACCTGAATCCACGGCGCCTGCAGGAGCGCGATCGGGGTGAGGATGCCGAGCAGTTGCAGCAGCGGTGCGGCCGCCCCGGCGAGGATGGCAGCGATGAATCCGGCGCCGGCGAACCATTCCAGCGAGCCAGGCCGGCCGTGGATGCCGCGAAACCCGGTCGAGCCGGTGCGGCGGTGCTGGGTCCAGCTGCGCCAGCCGAACCCTAAGACGGCAAAGACCAGGTAGAGAACGAGCGCGGTGGCGGGCATGGGTGAACCTCCTGGCCGGACTGAGATGAGTGTCGATGTGGAGAGGGGCGGTCAAGCCGATGGATGCGGCAGGCCGCGCCTAGTTCTCGGCGAGCGCTTGATCGAAGGCCTGGGCTAGGTCTTCATAGCTGTGTGGCTGGATGCGGGTGTCGTTGAGGAAGAAGGTCGGGGTGCCCTGCACGCCCAAGGCGCGGCCGTCGGCCATGTCGAGTTGGATGCGTTCGAGGGTGGCGGGATTGGCGTAGGCCGCGTCGAACTCGGCCATGTCCAGGCCGAGTTCTGTTGCGAATCCGCGGAATACGTCATCGGCTGGGGTTTGCTTTTCACCCCACTGGGCTTGGGTGTCATACATTTTGCGATACATCGCCTCCAGTTGGCCTTGCTGGGCGGCGGCTTCCACCGCGCGGGCGGCCCGCTCGGCGTTGACGTGGGCTTGCAGCGGGAAGTAGCGGATCACGAAATTCACCCGGTCGCCGTATTCGGCCCGCGCTTTTTCGATCTCTGGGTAGACCGCGCGGCAGCCCTCGCATTCGAAGTCGAGAAACTCCACGAACGTCACCGTGCTGTCGGGCACCGTGTTGAGTCGGTGGCTGTTCTCGCGCACCACCTGCCCGGCCTCGCCGGTATCGGGCTGTGCCGTGGTGGTCGAGTCGCGGTCGCGCACTGACAGGTAGACCAGCGCCCCGATCGCCATGGCGGCGATGACGAACGCGGTGAGCAGGATGCGGCTGGTGCGCGCCATTCAGATACCTCTTTTGTGGGCGTGGACGATCTGGAACGGGGCGGCCCAGCTGCGCGCGGGCAGATGGGTGGTGACGGCCAGTCCGTGTGCGGTGAATGCGTCGGCCAGGCCGGTGCCCAGGACGTCGCGGGCGTGGGGTCGTTCGGCGAGCCGCATGTAGGTCTCGAAGATGGTGCGGGCGGTGGGTGGTGGGTCGAGGTCGATGGCGATGACCTGGCCGGCGAGACGTAGAACGCGGATGGCTTCGTCGATGGCGCGGTGGCGGATGTCGGTGGGCAGTTCGTGCCAGCCGAACACGCTCATCACCACGTCGAAGGTGTCATTGCCGAACGGCAGTGCGGCGGCGTCACCTTCATGCAGCGCCACGGTACCGATCCCGGCGCGGGTGAGGTAGCGGCGGCCGACGGCCAGCATTTCCGGGGAGATGTCGAGGCAATCCACTCGTGTGCTCGGGGATTTGCGGGCGAGCAGGCGGGCGGCGTAGCCGGTGCCGCCGCACAGTTCGAGCACTCGTTTCGGTTTCTGGTCGGCGACGAGCTGGGCGAGCCGGTCATGGGGTCGGCCGGGGATGAACCGGTTGCCGGCTTCGAACAGCGGTCCGGCCAGGGCGAATTTGAGCCGGTTGCGGCCCCAGGGGCGGCTCATGTCGGCTGCCGTTCACTGGCGGTGACCGGGAGTGTCGATGTGTAAGTGCTTGGGGTGGTGGTGAATTGGTGGGCGCAGTCGGTCGAGCAGAACCACCAATCCCGGTCCTGGTAGCGGCGTCGCGCCCGGGCGGTTTCCGGGTTGATCCGCATGCCGCAGACCGGGTCGCGGGGGTAGCGGGCCTCGGTCAGGGCCAGCGTGTGTAGCGGAATCGGGGTGGTGATGCTGCGCAGCGGCGGAGCACCGATCGCTGGGGTGGACAGGCCTTGTCGGGTAGCGGCAGCCGCGATCGGGTCGGTGATCACGGCGTGGCCGGCCCCGGCGAGTGCGGTGATGCGGGCGGCGATGTTGACGGTGTGGCCGAACACGTCGCCGCCGCGGGCGATGACGGGTCCGTGATGGATTCCGGCGCGCAGCGCCAGGAACCCGTCCTCGCCGGCGACCTGCTCTGCCAGGTCGGTGAGGGTGGCCAGCATCTGGGTGGGTGTGTCGGCGGTCAACATGACCGCGTCCCCGATCGTCTTCACCAGCCTCACGCCCGGTTGTAGTGCAGCCTGTGCCAGGTCGGCAAGCCGCGCGGCGAGCTGGGCGGCTTCGTGGTCGCCGCAGATTTCGGTGAGGATGCTGTAGCCGGCCAGGTCGACAAACGCCGCCGTCGCCTCGACCGTGTCGAAGTCAGGTGTAGTGTCGGGCAGCATCATTGGTCTCATCTCTGGTGCGGCCGAGCCACGGTAGGAAGCGCCCCACTCGGGTGGTGTAGTCGCGGTAGGTGTGGCCGTGGACGCGGCGCAGGTAGGGCTCTTCCACTTCGCGCACCTGCAGCTGGATGCCGGCGATCGCGATCAGCAGGCCGGCGATCGCTATCGGGTTGGGCACCATCAGCGTCAGGCCGGTCAGGGTGAGCAGCAGTGTGGTGAAGATCGGGTTGCGCACAATCGCGAACGGGCCGCCGGTGACCAGCTCGGTGCGTTCGGTCTCATCAACCCCGATCCGCCACGAGGCCCCCAACCCCAGCTGGGCCTGCAAGGTCAGCCCGATGCCCACCACCGCAACCGCGATCCCAGTCGCATGAACCAGCAGATGGTCGGCGAAACGCAGTGGGGCGAGCCCGGCCAGGGCCGCCGCTGGGGCGCCGACGCCGACCAGCAGATAGCCCACGTCGGCGAGCGCGAGCGCCCACCATTCCAGGGTGCCGTCGGGCCGCCAACCCCGCCGGTTGCCGCTGTCGCCGATGCGGGCCAGCTGGATCCGGCGCCGACAGGCCCCGATCACCAGCATCAACATCGCGAACAGGCCCAGTGCAGTCAGTGCCATCGCCTGCTCCTTCCCGGTCGGCCCGTCCCCGCCCTGCGTCCTCATCCATCGGGTTGTATCGATGTTGGCGGGGTTGACCGATCAATAGTGTTGGACGCTATCATCGTCGTGTGGCGATGAAAAGTGGTTCGGTCGATCCCGCGATGTGCGGGAATGTGGATGCGGCGACGGCGTTGTTTCACAGCCTCTCGGATGGCACCCGGTTGGCGATCCTGCGCCGGCTGGCGGTCGGTGAGGCGCGGGTGGTGGATCTGACCGGCGAGTTGGGGTTGGCGCAGTCGACGGTGTCGGCGCATCTGGCGTGCCTGCGCGACTGCGGGCTGGTGGATTTCCGGCCGCAGGGCCGCGCCTCGGTGTATCGGCTGGCCCGCCCGGAACTACTGGACATGTTGCGGGCCGCCGAAGCTGTCTTGGAGGCCACCGGCAACGCGGTGGCGTTGTGCCCCAACTACGGCCACCCGACTGAGCGGAAGAAGGTTGGGCGATGAGTGAGGCGTGCGGCTGCGGCAGCGACGACCGCCCCGGCGAGGACGAGCAGGAACCCGAACGGCTTTGGGAGATCACCGAACTGCGCGCCGCCGCGGTGGCGGGCGTGGTGCTTTTGGCCGGCTATGTGGTCGGCTGGTCCGGCGGCCCCCATGCGGTCGAAATCGGCCTGTATGCGCTCGCCTTGGTGATCGGTGCCTACACGTTCGTGCCTTCGACGCTGCGCCGGCTGGCGCAGGGCAAGATCGGGGTCGGCACGCTGATGACGATCGCCGCGGTCGGCGCGGTGATCCTCGGCGAGGTCGGCGAGGCCGCCATGCTGGCGTTCCTGTTCTCCATCAGCGAGGGCCTCGAAGAATACTCCCTCGCCCGCACCCGCCGAGGTCTGCGGGCGTTGTTGTCGCTGGTGCCCGATGAGGCCACCGTGCTCCGCGACGGTACCGAAACCACCATCGCCCCAGCAGAGTTGGCGGTGGGTGACCGGATGCTGGTCAAGCCCGGCGAACGCGTCGCCACCGACGGCACGATCGTGTCGGGGCGCACGGCGCTGGATGTTTCGGCCATCACCGGCGAATCCGTGCCGGTAGAGGCCGGGCCCGGTGATGAGGTGTTCGCCGGGTCGATCAACGGCACCGGCGTGCTGGAGGTTGAGGTCACGTCCACTGCTGCTGACAACTCGTTGGCCCGCATCGTGGCGATCGTGGAGGCCGAGCAGTCCCGCAAGGGCGAAGCCCAGCGCCTGGCCGACCGCATCGCCAAACCCCTGGTCCCCGCGATCATGATCGCCGCGGTCCTCATCGCCGCCATCGGCAGCGTGTTGGGCGATCCGCTGGTGTGGATCGAACGTGCCCTGGTGGTGTTGGTGGCGGCCTCTCCTTGCGCGCTGGCGATCTCGGTGCCGGTCACGGTGGTCGCCGCGATCGGCGCGGCTAGCAAGCTCGGTGTCTTGGTCAAGGGCGGGGCGGCGCTGGAAGCCCTGGGCGCGGTCCGCACGATCGCGCTGGACAAGACAGGCACCCTGACCGCCAACGCACCCACCGTCATCGACGTCGCCACCACCAACGGCGCCACCCGCGAGCACGTGCTGGATGTGGCGGCGGCGTTGGAGGCCCGCAGCGAACACCCCCTCGCGGCAGCGATTCTCGCCGCCGCGCAGGGCCCCGTGCAACCGGCTGATGACGTGCAGGCGGTCACCGGTGCCGGGTTGACCGGCGCGCGGGATGGCCGTCGATTGCGGCTGGGCCGCCCCGGCTGGCTTGACCCCGGCCCGCTGGCCGGCCAGGTCGCGGCCATGCAGGCCGCCGGCGCCACCGCCGTGCTCATCGAAGACAACGACCAGATCATCGGGGCAGTCGCGGTGCGCGATGAGCTGCGGCCCGAAGCCGCCCACGTCGTCGCCCAGCTGCGCCGCGGCGGGTATCAGGTGGCCATGCTCACCGGTGACAACCAAGCGACCGCCCACGCATTGGCCAAGCAGGTGGGCATCGAGGTCGTGCATGCCGATCTGCGGCCCGAAGACAAAGCCGCGCTAATTGGTCAAATGCGCCAACGTTCCTCGACGGCCATGGTCGGTGACGGCGTCAACGACGCCCCGGCCCTGGCCACTGCCGATTTGGGTATCGCCATGGGCGCGATGGGCACCGACGTGGCCATCGAAACCGCCGACGTCGCGCTGATGGGTGAAGACCTGCGCCACCTCACCCAAGCACTGGCCCACGCGCGGCGCGCGAGGCGGATCATGCTGCAAAACGTCGGCCTCTCACTGGCATTGATTACGGTGCTCATTCCGCTCGCCCTCACCGGTGTCCTCGGGCTGGCCGCGGTCGTCGCGGTGCACGAACTCGCCGAAATCGTCGTCATCGCCAACGGCGTGCGCGCCGGACGCACCAAGCCCCTCGGGGGCACCATCATCGAAACCGGAACCGACTCCCACCGGCTGGCCCACACCCGCAACCAGAAGACCACGGCAGCCAGCTGAACTCGGGGCCGCAACATCGGGGTAAGACCCCGGATCGATCACGTCAACGGCGTCGCACTCCGAAGCGCCGCCAGCACGCGATCCCTGGTCGGAAGGTCCAATCGGCACGCATCAGCTGCCAGCTCAGTGCCCGGCTTCATGACATCCATACCATCAACGAGCACTGTTGGCGATGGATATCCACCGACCCTTTCCACCACCACATCTTCAGCGATATCAACCTCAGACAGACACTCGGCGAGCAAGCGCCGAGCCGCCGCCGCATTCGGACATCCCGGGCTCGTGAGAAGTTCCACACGCATACATCTAGCTTCGCTCAATACGCGCGTTGGATCGGGATGGCTGGCCGGTGGGTGGTGTGATCGCGGTGGAAAGGTTGGCGGCCAAGGCCTGGACGCGCGTGGTGATGTCGTCGCGGATGATTCGCATGCGGTCGATTCCGTCGATGCCGCGCAAGGAGGGTTCGTCGGTATCCCACCGCTGGATGGTGACGCCGGGACAGTACTCGTCGAGGTGGGCTTGGCTGCCGACGATGACGACCAGGTCGGCGTCGTCGAGCATCTGCGCGGTGAGTTGGGCGGGCTGATGGTCGCTGATGTCGACGCCGACTTCTGCCAAGGCTTGTACCGAGAGGTCGTTGACGGCGGTCTTGGCGCGGGTGCCCGCCGAGCTGACGTGGATGGTCGGTCCGGCGATCTGGCGCATGAGCCCGGCGGCCATGACCGATTTTCCGGCGTTACTGACGCAGACGAACAACACTGATGTGTCAGCCATATTCGGTGTGTTCCCTTGAGGTTTTCGCGGCTACCGGGTGACGGGCACGTTCAGGTCGGCCAACAAACGGTGGACGCGTTCTTCGATGTCGTCGCGGATCGGGCGGACGGCGTCGAGGCCCTGGCCGGCGGGGTCGGGCAGTTCCCAGTTCTCGTAGCGTTTCCCGGGGAAGATCGGGCAGGCGTCCCCGCAGCCCATGGTGATGACGACGTCGGCCGCCTGCACAATTTCGTCGGTCCAGGGTTTGGGGTATTCGCCAGTGATGTCGATACCGACTTCGTGCATGGCAGCGATCGCGGCGGGGTTGATCTCGTTGCCGGGTTCGGATCCACCGGACCAGGCGACGGCCCGGTCACCGGCCAGGTGGGTGAAGTAGCCCAGCGCCATCTGCGAGCGGCCGGCGTTGTGGGTGCACAGGAACAACACGGTCGGTTTGCCGTCGCTGATCTTTCCTTCCACTCTCGCCAGGGCGTGCAGGCGTTGGCGGGCGAACCGTTCGGCCAACAGCGGCAGGAAGTTCGGAATGGTGGCCCGGCCGGCGAACTGGTCGTAGGACGAATGCAAGAACCGTTCGATGGTTTCGGTACCGAAGGTGCCATCGAACTCACCGCCCAGCCGGGTCGCCGCGGTTTTCAGGGCGAGTTGCTGGTCGATGGACAGATCGTGGCGAAGCTCGTGGGTGACGGGGCTGTCAGTCATGGATTGGGTTCCGTTCTCGTCGTCGAGCCGTCGGCAGGAAGGTGTTGGGAGGTGTGGTGGTGGAACCGGTTGCGCAACGCCAAGGACACGTAGACCAACCCGACCAGGACCGGGACTTCGATCAACGGGCCGACGACGCCGGCCAGGGCTTGGCCGGAGGTGGCGCCGTAGGTGGCGATCGCGACGGCGATGGCGAGTTCGAAGTTGTTGCCCGCGGCGGTGAACGCCAGGGTGGTGGTGCGCTCATAACCGAGATCGAGCATGGTGCCGAGCAGGTAGCCTCCGCCCCACATGATCGCGAAGTACGCTAGTAGCGGCAGGGCGATGCGGGCGACGTCGAACGGTTGGTGGGTGATCTGGTCGCCTTGCAGCGCAAAGAGAATCACGATAGTGAACAGCAGCCCGTAGAGCGCCCACGGCCCGATCCGGGGCAGGAACTTGGCCTCGTACCAGTCACGGCCCTTGGTTTTCTCGCCGAGCCGGCGCGACAGGTAGCCGGCCAGCAGCGGGATGCCCAGAAATATGAGCACGGACTTGGCGATCTGCCACGGGGAGGTGTCGATGGTGGTCTGTTCCAGGCCGAGCCAGCCGGGCAGCACCGACAGATAGAACCAGCCCAGCAGGGCGAACATGATGACCTGGAAGATCGAGTTGAGCGCCACGAGGACGGCGGCGGCTTCCCGGTCGCCGCAGGCCAGGTCGTTCCAGATGATGACCATGGCGATGCAGCGGGCCAGGCCGACGATGATCAGGCCGGTCCGGTATTCGGGCAGGTCGGGCAGCAGCAGCCACGCGAGCGCGAACATCAGCGCGGGGCCGAGCACCCAGTTCAGGACCAGTGAGGACAGCAGCAGCTTGCGGTCGCCGGTGACGGTGTCGAGGCGGTCGTAGCGGACCTTGGCCAGCACCGGGTACATCATGATGAGCAGGCCAAGAGCGATGGGTAGTGAAATCCCGTCCAGCTGAACGCTTTCCAGCGCGGTGTTCAAGCCGGGAACCCAGCGGCCCAGCAGCAACCCGGCGACCATCGCCGCGCCGATCCACAGCGGCAGGAACCGATCCAGGGTGGAGAGCTTGCCCACGACCGCTGGGGCCGGGGTGGTGGTGTCGGTCATGCCGACACCCCGGCGGCTGCGTCAATGCCGAACAGGACGGCGAGGCTGGCCAGCGCGTCGGGCACCACGGCGTAGTACACCCAGGAGGCCCGGCGCTGTGAGGTCAGTAGCCCGGCGTCGCGCAGCACTTTGAGGTGGTGGCTGATGGTCGGTTGTGACACCTCGATGTCGGCGGAGATGTCGCAGACGCAGGCCTCACCACCGGCGTGGCTGGCGATCGCGGAGAACAGCTGCAGGCGTACCGGATCGGCCAGCGCTTTGAGTTTGACCGCCATGTCCGCCGCGTCCGCGGCGGTAAGGGGTTCGCGCAGCAGCGCCCCGGGTGGGCAGCACGCGTCCCCGTCGGTCAACGACTCCTGCGACTTCGACATACATCAATATTGACGGATATCGAAGTTGTTGGCAAATGAAACGTCAGGTGAAGGTGAGTTGGGCGGCGTGGAAGTCGAAGTGGCGCCCGGGGTAGCGGTAGACGTCTTCCAGCGTCATGTAGTCGGAGAAGAACGGATCCCATCCCGGCGGGAAATGCATGCCGCGCCGCAGGGTGTCGTCGGTCTCGCGGGCGAGCCGGTGTTGCAGTGAGTCGATGACCCGGTCGAGTTTGGCGCCCATCCTGCGCCGGTTGTAGACCATGGCGGCGGCGCATGATCCGTAGTAGTTGATTTGATGAAACGGCGTGGTCGCGGCGTTGAGCAACCGGGCGTATGCCCCGCTGACGCGGTCAGGTAGTCGGCCCATCACCCGCACCAGGGGCAGCAGCCGCTGCACGACCATGTAGCCGAACACCATGTGGAACAGCAATTGTTCGTTGGTCCACCGGGTTCCGCGCGTCGGCGCATCCCAGTCGTCGGGGCCGGCGGCCGCCAGTAGCTGGTGGAACGTGACACGCGCGCGCTCCAGATCGGCAGCGATGGCATCGCGGTCCATGCCCCGATCATGCGCCTGCCGCGGCCATGTGACCACGGCCGCGGCAGGTGCGATCGGCTAGCAACAGGACGCTGCGGCGGGGTCAGCCTCCTTGGAGGCTCCGCCGCAACACACCCCACCCTCGCCGTCGGCGGAATCGTCGAGGTGCTGTGGGCTGGTGCCGAAGGTGTCGGAGTCGGCCAGCACCGTGTAGACCTCCCATTTCTCTCCGGCCGGCCCGGTCACCCAGACCTTGTCCTGGGTGGCGAAGCAACACGTGGTGCCGATCTCCTCATCGGTGAACAGCCCCTCGCCGGTCAGGCGGGCGATCTCGGCGTGCACCTTGTCGCTGGATTGGACCTCGACGCCGAGGTGGTTGATGGTGCCGCCCTTACCGGGATTTTCCAGCAGCACCAGCTTCAGCGGCGGCTCGGCGACGGCGAAGTTGGCATAGCCGGGCTTGACCTTGGCGGGGTCGACGCCGAACAGTTTGGTGTAGAACGTGATCGCCTCGTCGAGGTCATCGACGTTGAGGGCGAGTTGCATACGGGACATGATGGACCTCCCACTAGGGATGAGACATATATCGAACTGGCGCGTCGACCTCAGGATGCCACCTTTTTGATATATGTCAAGACAGGTGGCAGGATGGGGTCATGCCCAAAGCGCTGCCCGTGATCGACATGTCCGCCCCGGTGTGCTGCGCCCCGGTCGCCGCGGGCCCGATCAGCGACGCCGATGCCCTGCAGGTCGCGATGCGGCTCAAGGCGCTCGCCGACCCGGTGCGGGTCAAGATGATGTCGCTGCTGTTCAGCTCACGCCCCGGCGAAGAGACCAGCGGCGATCTGGCCGCGGTGCTCGACCTGAGTGAATCCACCGTCAGCCACCACCTGGGCCAGCTCCGCAAAGCCGGGCTAGTGATCTCCGACCGGCGCGGCATGAACGTCTTTCACCGCGTCAAACCCGAAGCCCTGCAGGCACTCTGCGTCGTCCTCGACCCCAACTGCTGCACCTAGCTGTCAGAAGGACGGTCCCTTACTGCTCGCGTCAGGACGTGTGCGCGGCAAGGAGTACCGGGGCCGCCTCGGTGAGGGCTGCCAGCCTCGCCGCCTTGCGGTCGGCGTGTTCAATGGTGAGGCGTAATTGGTTAACGTCGCCCAGCCACCGGTTCTTTTGGGCCTCGACCACCTGGAGGCGAAGGTTGTCACGGATCTCATCGAGCCTTGCGGCCTGGGCCGGTTCAACCTCGCAGAAATCGCACCGGATGCAGGCATGTTCATGGGAACAGTCAGATCCATAGGGGCGGTGGCAATTGCCGAGCGCGATCCGGCGCTGGCCGAAGTGTTCGACGAACTCGTCCCATTCGGCTTGGGTGGGCTCACGGTATTCGGCCGATGGCCGTGCCTGTCTACGGTTGTCGATGAACCGGTCATATGCCTCGAAGACATCTTTCTGATACACCGCGGTGTAGCCGCGCGTGACTTCGATATTGTTGTGGCCCACCATCTTTGCGGCCAAATGGATCGGGAACCCGGCGTTGACGATGTCGGTGATGAAGATCCGGCGAAAGTCGTGTGGCGTGAAATGCAGCGAAGTACCGTCAGCGTCCTTCAAGGCCATGCTGTTGGCCAGCTCTGATAACCACTTTCGGACCGTGCACTGGTTGATTACCCGCGACCGTCCACCCTCTCGGATCTGGATCAGATGCGGCATCGGCGCCGACACCTGGCGTTCCTGTGTGTCGATTCGGCAGCACAGCGGAACGCGGCCATCGATGCTGACGAACTCGACCAGTCGCGCCAAGGTGGTGGTCAACTCCGGGCTGCAGGGAAATATCCGCTCCTGATCGGTCTTGCTCGGTGCGATCTGCAGGAGCGGTATCACGGTGCCATCGGGTTTGCGGTACTGCTTGATGCTCAGATGGGTCAGCTCCAGCATCTCTTCGATCCGGATACCGGTGTGGCGCAACACCTCGATGATCGTCCAGGTCATGAAGGCCCGTGTCACGGTGTAGTGGATGTCAACCCGCTTCTCCGATCCATCCTGCAGAACATGGATGCGCACTCGGTCGGCCCGCTTGCCCGGTGTGTGCTTGATGTAGGTGCTCCCGTGCACGGCGAACGGTTCACCGAACGGCGCTGTCGTCGCGACCGCTTGCAGCTCTGCTGCTTGCACGTACGCCCGCCGGGCTGCAGCGACGAGTGCATCGACGTGCGGGGTGAGGGTGCGGGTGCGGGCATGCATGCGGTGTGCCCGCTGGGCCCGGCGCTTCTGCTGGCCTCGGACGTCGCGGATGCTGACCGGGCATGAGACAGCCCAATGGGCCCACGTCGAGGGATCCTCGTGGGACCAGGCAGCCACGTCGAGGTAGAAGCTGCGGACCGCTCCCAGAATGCTCTCGGCGTGCCGGCGCGGAGTCCCATCCGGTTTGGTGCGCAACCACTCTTTCCAGGCGGATGCCTGGGCCTTCGTCAAACTGATTGTGTCGATGCCGGGGTTGGCGTCTTCGATCGGTTTCCAGAACAGCTTCACCAGGTTTCGGCTGGTTCCGTCCAGGCTGGCGTAGTCCTGACCGACGGCGATCTCGGCGAGGTAGGCGATCAACAGTCCTCGCACGCTGGGAGCTCGCACATTGAAGCGGTCGACCAGTTCGGTGGGACTGAGACGTTTGGCGATGAGGTAGTGCCGCAGGTCGTCGGCTTCACCGGCGAACAGTCCGCCGCGGCGTCCGTAGTGCCACATGGCGAGAAGATCCCCCGGCATCCTGCCGGTCGAGACGAGAAAGTCTCGGTAGGCCAACACATGCTGGCTGTGCAGCTCGGTGATTGGCAGCCCGTTGCAGATGCTGATACGTACCAGGTGGGTGGCGGTTCGCCATTTCTTCACTTCCGGTGCGCCCTCGTGCTCCGCGGCGGCGAAGTAGCGATCCCACGCCTTCGGTTCGTGCGTGGTCGTCCAGTCACGGTAGAACCGCGCCTGCTTGTTCTCGATCAACCAGTCATGGCCGGGACGAATGACCCCCAGCATTATGAGTGCGTTGATCGACAGCCTTGCCCCAAGCCGTGTATGCGATCCGGTTGATAAGGCTGGGCACCACGCCTTCGGCTGGCGATCGGAATCGCTGGCGATCCAACGGTCTTGATAACTGTCGCCGACAAAGCCATCCAGCCAGTCCAATAGGCGACTCAGCCAGAGCCGTGCACCGCTGCGGGCTACTGCCTCGCTGCGGTACTTCTCACTCATCCGTGCCATCACGAGCGGAAGTCCCGCAGTGATGATGCGTTCACGTTCGGCGCAGGTGACAGTGTTTCCGAACCACGGATGGTCCTCGGGCGTCGGGGACAGCGAAGGCAGTACTTCGACTGGATGGTTGGCAAACGCAGACGAACTCGCCAGCGACTGGGCACGCGTGAGCACCCGCGCCATCAGAATGCCCGACCGAAAAGAACTTGGAGATCTTCTGCCGCATAGCCTTTCGCCGGCGTGGGCTGCGGTGACGGGGGTCTATTCCAGTGCTGATCAAGTTTGTCGACGAGTTCGGCTACGGTGGGTCGCAGGTAGCGTGTGGTGCTGGCGATCGACGCGTGCCGCATCAGCTCCTGCATTTCCGCGATGGTCATGTTCTCGTCCTGGGCGAGACGCATGCAGAAGGTGTGCCGGAAGTCATGCATCGTGACGTTGGAGCCCAGCAGCGCGTTGCTGCGTTCAAGGATCTGTCGCATTGCCCAATAGCTCAGCGGCCGCGGTGTGCCGCGCAATGTCAGCCAGACTGGCTCTTCAGGCGGACCCACGGGGCGCTCAGCAAGGTACCGGGCGATCCAGAGATACGCAGTGGGACTGATACGGACCATGACACGACTTCCATTCCCGCCCTTGGGTATTACATCGGCGGTTTGGTCGGCGGCATGGAGCAT
The DNA here is from genome assembly GCF_059812855.1 of Mycobacterium sp. NGS35. Taxonomy (NCBI): domain Bacteria; kingdom Bacillati; phylum Actinomycetota; class Actinomycetes; order Mycobacteriales; family Mycobacteriaceae; genus Mycobacterium; species Mycobacterium sp. NGS35. The sequence goes on along the minus strand of NZ_JCALDL010000008.1, from coordinate 37,773 downwards.
CCCCCGCCGCATGCTGAGCAGTTCACTGGCGCGTAAACCAGAGGAGATCGCCGTAGCGACAATGGCACGGTCGCGGTTTGTTCTCAGCGATGCAAATACCTCCTCGTACAGGTCGTCGCTGAGCGCGCGCGGCGCACGTTCCACTAGCTTCTGCCGATAAGGCGCGCGCTTTTGGGGGCGCGGGTTATCGAAGTGCTGGCGGTGCACGTCGAGTCGAGTGAGATCGTCGCGCGATTTCGGTACCGGGTTGATGAGCGGCCCGAGATCCGACTCCAGGGCGAACTCGTAGAAGCCACTGAGCGACGACAGTCTGCGATTCATCGACGACCGCGCGTAGGAAGACTCCAGGTAGGCCTTGCCCGTCCGCTCGTTCACAGAACCTGGGGTCGGCCGATGAGTATCCGCACTCGATCCGCGGCGTCGTTGCGGGTTCGCGCGACACCGGTACCACCTCACCCAGTCCCGGACTTCGCCCCGCGTTGCCTGAGTCCACGAAACCTGCAGTGCGCCGAGGAAACGACTCCAGCTCAGTAGGTCGTACGCATAGGCGCGCAGCGTCGCAGGCGAGTTGTCGCACGCGAACAGGTCGGCCAACCACAGATTGACGTGGTTTACGCCGGCACCCGACTCGTCGACCAAACGCCACGGCAACGAGCCCGCATTGCCGCGAACGACCGCACCAAGCCTCGGGACATCGAGAACCTCCACAAGTCTCGGTTCGATCCCGTCATCCATCACAGCCCCTGGTCCGGAAGTTCAATCTGCGTGGAGACTAAACGCACCGGCCGACAAGTTGAGCCTGCACAGCCGCACCACGTGGATCATCCAACTGCAGTTAACCGCACCCTGGCTTACCTGGTGAAGTCCGACGGCTGGGATTACTCGGTGGAAGCGGCGCGCGCCGGCGCGGCACGCTCGTATGTCTTCCACGGCAACCCGGCCAGCCACTTCGACGCCATCGCTGCAGCAGAGGCCGAAGCGCGAAACGCCCGACGCGGGCTTTGGGGACCGCCCTGCTACGGCAGCACGGCGGCGACGGGAACGGGCGCGCAGTCCGCACCGCAGTCTCCGTCGGGCCCTACCGCCGGCGCCAGCCGCATCCGTGCCGACGGCTCCCTCGGGAAATGTGTCTTACCGCAGCTGCGCCGAAGCACGTGCGGCCGGCGCAGCGCCCCTGCTCAGCGGCCAGCCCGGCTACCGCTCGGGTCTCGACGGCGACGGCGATGGTGTCGCCTGCGAACGATGAAGCGGGCCAATCACGAGTAACCTGTGATGCCATGAGTGACAGGGGCCGCGGCTGGGAGTCGCCCACACCCCGCGGGCGGGAGTCCAATCCCGCGCCGCCGAACATGAAGTTCGCGAAAGGGTTCGTGATCTTCGCGGCCGTGTTCGCCATCTGCATGGCCGTCTATCTGGGCCTCGCCTTCGCCGGCGTGATCTAACCGCCGGCATGCTGTAAAGAGCGTCAGGCGACCAAAACCGAGCTGTCGCCCTTGCATATCAGCGCGCGGCCGTCGCCCGTCTGCGCCATCGCGCCGCCCGGAAATCCGGACGGGCATCCGAAACCAGCCATTTGCACCCCGAATAGTGTTTGCGGCCTCGTCGTCCACGTCCCGTCGATGAATTCGCCGGAGCGCGCCCCGGGCTGGGTGCACACCAGTTCACCGGCGTTGCCGCGCCCGAACAAATAGAAGGGATAGATGCCGCGACATGGCAGCCCCAGTTCGGCGTCGTGTTGCATCCCAGGCGGATCCGCTTCACAAACTCTGCCCGTGCGGACGTCGACGCAGATCGGGTGAGCGGGACTCGCCGCCGCGACAGGGCAGAAACCGGCTGCGGCGGCGAACGTTCCACAGGCGACCGCACATAGAACAGAGGACTTCATTGTCGCTCCCGAGGTTGCTGCTAGTCCCGATTGTCCGTCTCGCCGGCTCGATTGGCGGAGGTTTCGCAATCTCGATGCGACCAGGCGGCCCACTAGGGTGAGGCCATGCGATTTCGCCGCCTGACGGCCGTCTTGCTGATGTTTGGGGTCGTTGCCGCCGGCTGCGGCTGGAAGCCTTCCAGCGCGCCGCCGCCCTCACCCGACAGATGCACCCCGGCCGACGGGCCCACCGCCGACACCGTGAGCGCCGCCATCGACGGCTTGGCTCCGGCACCGGGCGGCCAGTGGCAGGAAACCGCGCGCGGCCACACCCGCAACTGCCGTCTGTACTGGGTCCAGGTGAAGGCTGGCAGCGACGCGACCGCTCCGCAGCACCTGCTGTTGTTCGATCACAACACCCCCATCGGCACCGCGACGCCTCAGCCCAAGCCGTACACCGTCGTGCTGAGCTCGGGCGAAGACACTGTGACCGTCCAATACCAGTTCGAGCAGAGCGGAGACGCGCCGAACCGTCCGACCGGCATCACCCAGGTGCGATTCCAGCTCGGTGACGACGGGAAGCTCAAGGTGCTAGACCCGCTGCCCGGCCGGTAGGCCAGCAGCGCAGCCAAAAGCGAAGTGGCTCAGTCTTCTTCGCCGATGCGCTCCGGGTGCAGCATCGGAACATCGCGCAGCTGCTCGGGAATACCGAAACCGTCGACCAGCGCCTCGGCGTACGGCCGCAGCGAGCGGCAGCGCTCGTTGATGCCGCGGGTCACGGCCTTCGCCCGCTCCGACGACAGATAACGGTGCTCGATGTACCACGCCTTGTCTTTTTCGATCACCGACAGCGCGTACAGGTCGCACACCATGGACAGCACCCGCCGCGCCTCTTCGTCGTCGCACGCCTCTATGCCGGCCACGAAAGCCTCCAGGATCACCCGGTCGATGTGGGCCTGGGCCGCATGTAGCACGTGGTCCTGCACCTCGTTGAATGCATCGAACGCGTCCATCTCCCGGGACCGGCGCTGTAGCCGCCGTGCCACGCTCGACAGCGTGTACTGCTCGCGATCTTCGAACATCTGCAACTGAGTGCCGCGGTTGAACAGGCTGCCCTCTTCTTCGTTGTCCTGCCGCGTGTCGATGAGCGTTTGGATAATCGGTTGCGCTGCTGTGCGTTTGATCACCCGGTCGCTGACGGTGTTGGCCGCGAACCGCACCCACTCGACGGGGCTCATGCTCTTGATGTCGTCGGCGTAGGCGGTCAGCAACTCCTTGGCCACCAATTGCGTAAGCACATGGTTGTCACCTTCGAACGTGGTGAACACGTCCGTGTCCCCCCGCAACGCGATCAGCCGGTTCTCCGCGAGATAGCCTGCGCCGCCGCATGCTTCGCGGGCCTCCTGGATCGCTCGGCTGGCATGCCAGGTGTTGGCGGCCTTGAGCCCGGCTGCGCGTGACTCCAGCTCGCGCTGCTCCTCCGGGTCGGGAATCTCGGTGCTCTGGATCTCGGCGAGCTTGCCCACCAACTCGTTCTGCGCGAACTGCAGCGCATAAGACTCGGCGATCAGCGGTAGCAGCCGACGCTGGTGCACCAGATAGTCCATCAGCAGCACTTCTCTGTCGTCATCGGGCGACTTGAACTGCCTGCGCTGCAACGCATATCGCGTTGCGATGTCCAGTGCCACCCGTGCGGCCGCGGCGGCACTTCCCCCGACGGTCACGCGGCCGCGCACAAGGGTGCCCAGCATGGTGAAGAACCGGCGGTTCGGGTTGTCGATCGGCGAGGTGTAGGTGCCGTCGGCGGAAACGTCGCCGTACTTGTTGAGCAGGTTGTCTCGGGGGATGCGGACGTGGTCGAACATGATGCGGCCGTTGTCGACACCCGGCAGGCCGCCCTTGTAGTCACAGTCGGAGGTGGTGACCCCCGGCAGGTCGTTGCCTTCCTCGTCGCGGATCGGCACCAGAAAGCAGTGCACGCCGTGACTTACCGGCTCCTCGCCAGGGCCGGCGGTGACCAGCTGCGCGAAAACGGCGGCCATCGTGGCGGTTTCGGCCGCGCCGCCGATGTAGTCCTTGCGCGAAGTCTTGGTGGGGGAGTGGATGACGAACTCGTCGGTCTCGGGGTCGTAAGTGGCCGTCGTCTCCAGCGACTGCACGTCGCTGCCGTGGCCGGTCTCGGTCATCGCAAAACAGCCCAGCAGCTCCAGGTCGATGATCTTGCGCACGTACGCCTCGTGGTGGCGTTCGGTGCCCAGGTTCTCGATCGCACCGCCGAACAGGCCCCACTGCACACCTGCCTTGACCATCAGCGACAGGTCCGACATCGCCAGCATTTCGATTGTGGTGACCGCCGCTCCCACGTCCCCGGTGCCGCCGTGCTCCTTGCGGAACCCGTCCTCGGCACCGCCGGCCGCTGCGATGATCTTCAACTGCTCCAACGCCTTCGTTCGCGCGATCACCGTGTTGGGGGTGTAGTGCGGACGGAACACCTCGCCGGACATCTGCTCGCGGCACCGGTTTTTCACCACGTGCCATCGGCCGTCCAGAGTGTTGCGAAGATGCCGCGCGAGGTCGGGGGAGATTTGAACCGCAGTCGACGTCATACCCGACGGTAACCCGAGTCAGCGCCTGGTAAACAGACCGGTGCACCGTAGGTTTACCTGATTCGCTGTGACATACGGCGCTGGCGTTCAATTGGCGCCATGACATCGCCCGACCCCGCCCCTCCACCGGACGGTCGCACGGTGCTGCCGCACGAGTTCGACCACACCCACAGCGACGTGTCGGGCGGCTGGCTGCGCGCGGCGACCTTCGGCGCGATGGACGGCCTCGTGAGCAACACCGCACTGGTCGCGGGCGTGGCAGCCAGCGCCGACAGTCACACCGTGGTCTTGAGCGGCATCGCGGGTCTGCTCGCCGGCTCGTTCTCGATGGCGTTGGGCGAGTACACATCGGTGACCACAGCCAACGAGCAGATCGACTCGGAGGTGCGTCTGGAGCGTCGCGCGTTCCGCTCGCATCCTGAGGCCGAGATGGACGAGTTGGTGTTGACGCTGATCCAGATGGGCATGACGGAGCGGACGGCGCGAGCGGCCGCCGAGGAAATCCATCGAGACGAAAACCAGGCGCTCAACCTGCACATGATCACCGAGCTGGGCATCGACCCGCGGGAGAAACCGTCGCCGCGTCTGGCTGCGGCCTCGTCGTTCCTTCTGTTCGCAATCGGCGCGATCATTCCGCTCATCCCGTATCTGCTCGGATTCGCCTCGCTGGCCGCAGGATTGGTGTGCGGCGGAGCCGGGCTGCTGATCGCGGGAGGCGTGGCCGCGCGATTCACCGGAAAACGGGTCTGGTGGGCAGCGGTGCGCCAGCTCGCGTTCGGGGGAGTCGCGATCGCGGCTACGTATGTCGTTGGGCTGCTTATCGGTCCGACCGGCTAGACCCGCGGCCCAACGGGGGGTTCAGCTCTCGCTTCCCACGGTGATCGCGGTGGCCTGGTCAGTGACCTCTTCGAGCTCGCTTTCTTCGACGTCGATGCCGGCGAGATGCGGCCGCGTGCGTGCCAGCACGACGACGGCCGACAGCACCGCGGCCGCGGCCACCCAGAACGGCAGGTGCACATTGACTTGCTCGCCGAGCGTGCCGGCCAGCCAGGGCGCCACCGCTCCACCGGAGAACCGCACGAAACTGTATGCGGCCGAAGCGACTCCGCGTTCGACCGGCGCTGCCTTCATCACGGTCTCGGTGATCAACGTGTTGTTGATGCCGAAGAACGCGCCGGCCGCGACTACGCAGGCTGCCAGTGCCGCCTTGCTGTCGGTGAACACCGCCATCACGACCAGCAGCGCAGCGATCGAGGCGAGGTTCGCCAAAAGCGTTGTGACGCTGCCGAATCGGTGTTGCAGTCGCGGGGCGGCCACCACCGAGGTGAACGCGAGGGCGACGCCCCAGCCGAAGAAGATGAGGCCGATTTCATGGGCGCTCATGTCGAGCGGGAACGGGGTGAATGCGAGCAACGTGAAGAAGCCGAAATTGTAGAGCAGGGCGGTGATCGCCACGCCGAGCAAGCCGCGGTGGCGCAGCGCGCGGAACGGGTCGACGACGGTGGTGGCACGCTCGGGCCGCGGCGTCGAGGGCAGCAGTACCGCGGTGACGGCCAGCGCGATCGTCATCAAGACGGACACACCGAAGAACGGCCCGCGCCACGACACCGAGCCCAGCACTCCACCCACCAGTGGTCCGACGGCGATGCCCAGACCCAACGCTGCCTCGTAGAGGATGACCGCCTGGGCGACCGATCCGCGCGCCGAGCTGACGATGGTGGCCAATGCGGTGGCGATGAAAAGCGCATTGCCCAAGCCCCATAACGCACGCCAGCCGACGATGCCCATGACGGTGTCCGAGCAGCCGGCCAGCCCAGCCCCCGCAACGATCACGGCGAGGCCGAGCAGCAGCGTGCGCTTGGGTCCGATCCTGCTCGCCAATGCACCGGTGACGAGCATCGAAACACCCATCACCGCCATATAACTCGTGAACAGCAGCGACACTTGCGATGGCGTGGCGTCGAGGTTGTCGGCAATCGGTTTCAGGATGGGGTCCACCAGGCCGATGCCCATGAACGCCACGACGGACGCAAAGGCTACGGCCCAAACAGGTTTGGGTTGGCGCCACATATGGTGCGGCTTCTCCTTTGTGGTTGTCAGTTGGGTGGTTGCGCAGACGACGACGCGTTGTCGAGCAGCCGTCTCAGCACGTCGACCGCGTCGGCAAGCGTCTGCCGGTCCTCGTCGTCGAGTGCGGCGAGGTGCGGATCGATGACGCCGGCACGGGCAGTCCGTACCTGGCGTAATGTCTCGCTGCCCTTGGGGGTGATTTCGATCAGGACGGCCCTCGCGTCGGACGGATCGGCCGTCCGGGTGACCAGGCCGGCGTCTTCGAGGCGCCGCACCTGCATGGTCATGGTCGGCTGAGAGCAGTGGTCCAGGGCTGCCAGGTCGGAGATGCGGGTGGGACCCTGGTCTTCGATCGTTCCCAGCAGCCGGGCTTGGGCCCACGGGATGGGCAGCGGCGTGCGCTGGGTTGCGAGCCGGTTCAGCCGCGCCACCACGCCCAGCAGGTCGATGCCAAGCGACTCCCGCGTCGACGTCGAACGAGACATACCACCAAATTACATAGGTTGCCTATGCAGGATCAAGGTGTCGCTGTTCACAGCGCGTCAAACCCGACTGGCAGAATCGAGAAGTGCGAGGGATCGGGCCGCAGGCGGAGCGACTCAGGCCGCGGCGTGGGCGCCTCCGGCCTGGAGAGCTTGCTCAAGCATCCGTCATGGCCGCCTTGTCGGCGGCCACGGCGATCATCGCCGTCGTCGTGCCGTTCGCGGCCGGGCTGTCGCTGCTGGGCACCGTCCCGATGGGGTTGCTCGCCTATCGGTATCGCATCCGCGTGCTGTTCGCGGCCACCATCGCCGGCGGGCTGATCGCTTTTCTCGTCGCCGGAATGGGCGGGATGATGACGGTTGTCCAGTGCGCCTACATCGGTGCGCTGATAGGGCTGGTCAAACGCAAGGGCAGAGGCACCCCGACGGTCGTCGTCGTGGCGCTGTGCGCCGGCCTGCTGGCTGGCGCGGTGAGCGTCGGTGGGCTGCTGGTGCTGTCGCGGCTGCGGACTCTGGTCTTCGAGTCGATGACCGCCAACGTCAACGGGCTGGCCCGGTTCCTGTCCCACGTGCCGTACATGGATCCTGTCGCGAACTGGCTTCGGCAGGCGTTCGCCACGGTGCTGGCGTACTGGCCGTGGGTGTTCGGCGGCTCCTCGGTGCTCGCCATCGTGGTCGTCACGCTGATCGGCTGGTGGGCGCTGTCGCACGTGCTGACCCGGCTCGCCGGTGTCTCCGAAATCCAGAAACTGGACCTCCCCGACGATCCGGGCCCGGTCGCGCCCCTGCCGGTGCGGCTGCACGACGTCACGTTCCGCTATCCCGACACCGATCACGACGCGCTGGGCCCCGTGACGCTGACCGTCGAACCGGGCGAACACATCGCGGTCACCGGTGTGAACGGTTCGGGCAAGACCACACTGATGCTGGTGTTGGCCGGCCAGCCGCCGACATCGGGCACCGTCGAGCGGGCCGGCGCCGTCGGGCTTGGCAAGGTGGGCGGCACCGCCGTGGTGATGCAGCATCCGGAAAGCCAGGTGCTCGGCACCCGCGTCGCCGACGACGTCGTGTGGGGCTTGCCGCCCGGTCAGCACATCGACGTGGACAAGTTGCTCGCCGAGGTAGGGCTGGACGGGCTGGCCGAGCGCGACACCGGCGGGCTCTCAGGTGGTGAGCTGCAGCGGTTGGCGCTGGCGGCCGCGCTCGCACGGGAGCCGTCACTGCTGATCGCCGACGAGGTGACCAGCATGGTCGACCAGCCCGGCCGCGACGCACTGCTTCGGCTTCTCGCGGGGCTGCGGGAACGTCATCGGATGGCGCTAGTGCACATCACCCACTACAACAACGAAGCCGACTCCGCCGAGCGCGTCGTCAATCTCGCTGCAGGAAGTAGCGACAACACCGAGATGGTGGAACTGGCGGCCGCGCCGGGAGCGTCACCGCCGCCCGACGCGCGGTCGGGTGCCGCGGTGATCGAAGTGGACGGCGTGGGTCACGAATACGCTAGTGGAACGCCTTGGGCCACAACAGCTTTGCGCGATGTGACGTTCGACGTCCACGAGGGCGATGGTCTGCTTATCCACGGTGGCAATGGGTCGGGCAAGTCGACGCTCGCGTGGATCATGGCGGGGCTGACCATGCCGACGTCGGGGAGCTGTCTGCTCGACGGCAGGCCCGTCAGCGACCAGGTGGGTGCGGTGGCGATGTCGTTTCAGGCCGCGCGGCTGCAGTTGATGCGCGGCCGTGTCGACCACGAGGTGGCATCGGCGGCGGGTTTCGCACTCGATGACACCGACCGGGTGGTGGCCGCGCTGGCGGACGTGGGGTTGGACGCGTCGCTGGCAGGCAGACACATCGACCAGCTCAGCGGCGGGCAGATGCGTCGTGTGGTGTTGGCCGGATTGCTCGCGCGGTCACCGCGCGCCTTGATCCTCGACGAGCCACTGGCCGGGGTGGATGCAGAAAGCCAGCGTGGGCTGCTGCGGCTGCTCGAGGGCTTGCGTCGCCGCACGGGGCTGACCGTGATCGTGATTTCGCACGACTTCGCCGGGCTGGAAGACCTGTGTCCGCGCACGGTTCATCTGCACGACGGCTCGATTCATCCCGCCTCGACGACGGCCGGAGGCGCCGCATGAGTACGCCGACGCAACGCCGACCCGTGGTACTGCTGCGCCCGATTCCGGGCACATCGGCCATACACGAGTTGTGGGCGGGCACAAAATTGATTGCCGCATTCGGTATTTCGGTACTGCTCACGTTCTATCCGGGCTGGGTGCCGATACTTCTCGTGGCAGCGCTGGTGTTGGCCGCCGCGCGGATCGCCCGGATCCCTCGCACGGCGTTGCCGACGATTCCGCGATGGCTGTGGATCCTGCTCGCTATCGGCGGCGTCACCGCGGCGCTCGGCGGCGGGTCGCCGGATATCCACATCGGTTCGGCGGCAGTGGGATTCGGCGGTCTGCTGTACTTCCTGCGGATCACGGCGTTGTCGATTGTGTTGCTGGGTATCGGCGGCATGGTGTCGTGGACCACCAACGTCGCCGACGTGGCACCGGCGGTCGCCACGCTCGGGCGGCCGCTGCGCTGGCTGCGTATCCCGGTCGACGAGTGGGCCGCCGCGCTCGGCCTGGCGTTGCGGGCCTTTCCCATGTTGATCGACGAATTCCGCACGCTGTATGCGGCCCGCAGGCTTCGGCCACGTCCGACGCTGTCGAGCCGCCGGGCGAAACGACGCTGGTGGCGCGACGAGGTGATCGACATGATCACCGCGGCTATCACGGTCGCACTGCGTCGGGCAGACGAGATGGGCGATGCAATCGCGGCACGCGGCGGCACCGGTCAGATCTCGGCTGCCCCATCGCGCCCACGCTGGCCGGATGCAATGGCGCTGTTGACCGTCGCGGCGGTGTCGGCCGCAACGATCGCAAGCGATGTGATCCTGGGTTCCACCAGGTTCTAGCTGGTGTATGGCATGTGTGATATTGGTGTATGTCGCGGACAAATATCGAGCTCGACGACACTTTGGTTGAAGAAGTGATGCGGCGCTTCGGGGTGACGACCAAGCGGGAAGCCGTCGATCTTGCGTTGCGCCGTCTGGTCGGCATTCCGCTGACGAAGGAGTTCCTTCTCGGCTTGGAAGGCGTCGGATGGGAAGGCGACCTCGCTGATATGAGAAGCGAGCCGCCGGCACACCTTTCGTGATCCTCATCGATACGTCAGCGTGGATCGAGTATTTTCGCGCGACTGGTTCGGATGCTGCGCTCACGTCCGGAATTTGCTGGCCCGGCGCGCACGGGATGTCGCGATGTGCGAGCCGGTGGCGATGGAGATCTTGGCCGGAGCCACCGACGCGAATGCCGAGCAGCTTGAACGACTGGTCAATGGCCTAGCCTCGCTGAGGGTGGAGCCCTCGGTGGATTATCGAGCGGCTGCGTCCATCTGTCGGGCCGCGCGTCACGCAGGCCGGCCCGTTCGCAGCCCCAATGATTGTCTGGTCGCGGCGGTTGCAATCCGGCATGAGGCACAGCTCGTCCACCGTGACGCAGACTTTGACGTGATCGCATCGATCACGCCGCTCTCGGCTAAGCGCTACTAACGGTCGGCCGCGGCGTTGGCTGCTGCTTGAGCCTGTGCAAGCGCCCTGTCGACATCGAGCCGTCCCAAAAACATCTCGTCGAAATACGGTTTGAGAGCCTCGAATCCGGCCGCAAAGCCCGCGCCGCCGGGTGCAAGGATGCGCCGTCCGCGCAGCACGTCGAAGAACGGTGCGACGTCGACACCTTCGGCGGCCCAGTGCTCGAAGTAGGTGTGCTGTGCGGTCAGCACCGCCGGGACCGCAGCACCGGTATCGCCGAGATAGGCGTTGCCGTCGGCGCTGCCCATCCACGCCAGTACCGCGCCCACGGCGTCCGAATGTGGTGATGCCGCATTACCCGCTGCCGCAATCCCATTGGTGACGCTCACCCTGCCGACCGGCCCCGCAGGCATCATTGCGACTCCCCAACGGAACGGCGCATTGGCTGCGATCTGGGCGAGGTTGTAGGTACCGGACTGGAACAGTGCCATGCGGCCCTGCAAGAACATGTTGCGTGAAAAGTCGCCGTTGTCGTTGGTGTCGGAGGCCGGCGGGGCGACCTTGTCGACGTTGATCAGCCGCACCAGGTAGCGGAAGGCGTCAGCGGCCTGGGGGTTGTCGAACGCGAATCGGTCTTCGACCGAGAACACCCCACCCGCCGAGCCGATGTAGTTGAGGTAGATGCCCTGAAGGTCGTTGGCGGCGTTGTACGCCCATTGGCGGGCGCCGACGGTAAGCCGCCGCAGCATCGGGCGCAGCGTGTCGTCGGTGTCGTCGGGACTCCACCGCAAGGTGTCCAGCGCGGCGGGGTCGACGCCGGCCGCGGCGAGCAGGTCAGCGTTGTAGTACAACGCGGTTCCGGCGTCGGTCAGCTGCGGAACGCCCCATAGCGTGCCGCGGCGAGTGAACTGCTCGACCACCGATGGTTCCCATTTGGTGGTCGAGTCGGTGATCGGCACGAGCCGGCCGCTGTCGGCGTACGGCGCGAAGTAGGCGTTGTTGATCCAGAAGATGTCGTCGGCGCCGCCACCCGCTATGTCAGTGCGCAATGTGTCGAAGTAGGTGGCAAACGCCACGACGTCGAGCCGGACTTCGATGCCGGGGTGGCGGCGGGTGAACTCGTCGAACGAGCGGCGATACGCTTGCGCCACCTGCTGATCCCACAGTCGCACCGTGACCACGGTGTGTCCGGCCGGCTGGTCGTTGCGACCGATGATCAGTGCGACACCCAGAAGCGCTGCCATCACGGCCACCATCGTCAGCGCGACCGCCGTCGAAAACTTAACGCCCACAATCACTTCAGGCCCGTGACGATGATCGAGCGGACGATGTGGCGCTGGACTGCCACGAACGCCACGATCAGCGGAACAATCGCCAGGGTGGTCGCGGCCATTACCAGGGTCCACTGCGCGTTGTACTGTGTCTGCAATCCGGCGGTGGCCACGGTCAGCACCCGCCACGTCGGTCCGCTGGTGATCACTAGCGGCCACATGAAGCTATTCCATTGCGAGACAACCGTAATCAGCGTCAGTGTGGCGAGGATCGGCTTGCTTGCCGGAACCACGACATGCACCAGGACATCGAGTGTGGTGGCACCGTCGAGGCGGGCTGCGTTGATCAGATCGGCCGGGATCGTCCGGAAGTACTCGCGCAGAAGGAAGATCGCGTACGGCGAACCAAACATGAAGGGCAGTACCAACGCCCAGAATGTGTTGCGCAAGCCGGCCTGGGCCATCATCAAATACAGCGGCACGATTGTCACCGTCGGCGGCACCATCAGTGTGGCCAAATATATCCAGAACAGGACATCACGACCGCGAAACGGGAGTCTGGCGAAGGCGTAAGCCGCCAGCACCGAGAAGGTCAATTGGCTCAAGGCGACAACGGCGGTCATCAACGCCGTGACTACTGTCGCGCGGCCGAATCCGGCGTCGCCCAGAGCGGTGTAGTTCGCCAGCGTGGGCGGTCGTGGCAGGCCCAGCGGCGTGCCCGTTGCAAACTGATGCGGCGGCGTGAAGGCGGTCAGTAGCGCGAGGACGAACGGGACCAACGTGATCACCGCACCGACGGCCAGGAACACGTAGACGGCGGCGTCGCGGCTACGCGAGGTCATAGCTGATCCGCCGTCGGAAATAAAAGTGCTGCGCGACCGTCGCACCGACCAGAATCACGAACAGCAGCAGCGCCATCACCGCGGCTCTGCCGACAGCTGCGGCACCGAAGGCCTCGACGTAGATTCGGTGCGCGACGAGGTCGGTGCGGTTCTGAGGGCCACCGCCGGTGAGTGCGTAGACAGTGTCGAAAACCTGTGCCGCGCTGATGATTCCGGTCACCACCACGAAGAAAAGTGTCGGCCGCAGCAGAGGAAGGGTGATTCTCCAGAAGCGCTGCCATGCGTTGGCGCCGTCAAGCCGGGCCGCGTGGTGAATCTGCTCGGGAATGGCCAGGATGCCAGCGAGAAAGAACAGCGTGAGATAGCCGACGTTGGTCCACACCGTCACCGCCGACACCACCGGAAGTGCCAGCCCAGGATCGGTGAGCCACTCCACCCGCCGGCCCAGCAGGGTATTGACGGCCCCGTCGGTGGGCGCCAACAGCCAGCGCCACAGCACGGCAATCGCGATCGGTGCGCAGATCCACGGCACCACATACACCGTGCGGAAGAACGCGGTGCCCGGCAGGCCGCGAGCAAGCAGCGACGCCGCGAACAGTCCGAGTACGCTTTGGACCGGCACCACCAAGGCGACGAAGGCCGCGGTCACCGCTAACGAGTTGCCGAACGTCCCGTCGGTGAGCACCGAGCGCCAATTGTCCAGTCCGACAAAGCGGATTGGTCCGAGCAGATCCCAGCGCTGAAAACTCAACCACGCCACCACGAACATGGGCAGCAGCAAGAACACCGCGACCCCGAACAGGCTGGGCGCCAGCAGCGCGTACGGCAGCGCGGTAGTGCGAAGGCGCCGACGAGGCATGGCAGATATTAGCCTGGCAGCGATGCTGCGCCCGACGATTATCGCCCTCGCTTTCGTGGCGGCGGCGTGTGCGGCGGCGCCACTAGAAGTCCACGACCGTCCCGCGCTGCTCGGGTTCGTGGGCGGCGCGACGTTCAGGACGGGTTTGCAGTTTCACGACACAACCGTCGGTGGGCTGTCGGGCATCAGCTACGACCCTGACCGCCAGCTGTACTACGCCATCAGCGACGACAAGTCCCACGCCCGGTTCTATACAGTGCGAATAACATTCAGCGGCAACGGTATTGACGCGACGTTGGTCGATGTCGTCGGCCTGCAGGGCGTGCCGGGGCGAGCCGATGCGGAGGACATCGCGTTCGACCGCCAGCATCAGCAGCTGTTCTGGTCAAACGAGGACGAGCCGTCGATCTGGGTTGCCGGGCTCGACGGAACCAACCGCGGGAAGTTCGCGGTGCCGCCGACCGTGCAACCGCGGTTCAACGCCGGCCTGGAAGGCCTGACCGTCACTCCCAGTGGAACACGAGTGTGGGCGGCGATGGAGCATCCCGGCCGCAACGACGGCGAGCCACCCACTGAGACTGCAGGGGCGCTGACCCGGATCACCGAGTTCGACGTCACCACCCGCCAGGCCGTCGCGCAGTACGCGTATCCGCTCGATCCGATTGCTGCGCAGTCGGGAGATCCCACGGGTTTGACCGCGCTCGTCGCCCTCGACGAGGACACTTTTCTGACGGTCGAGCGTTCCCACGGCAACTCGAACGTGGCGCGGGTCTATCGCGCGGAAGTGGGAGGCGCAGACAACGTGCTCGATCGCCCGTCGCTGCCCGGTGTCTCCAAACCGATGACCAAGACCCTGATGGCCGACCTGTCGGCCACGGCAGGTGTGCCGCCGCTCGACAACATCGAAGGCATCACGCTGGGGCCGGATCTGCCCGACGGGCACCGATCGCTTGTGCTGGTGTCGGACAACAACTTCAACCCACGGCAGGTCACGCAGATCTTGGCCTTCCGTATGTGAGCGCCGGCGAACCCGTTACGGTATAGCCGTGTCAGCCAGCGGGGGGATCGACGACGACTTTCTGGTCTTGCCCCGTCACGAACTGGCAGATGCCGCGTTGAGCGCGGCCACCGAGGCGGGCGCCAGCCATGCCGACCTGCGCATCCATCGGCTCACCACCGAGACGATCCATCTGCGTGACGCGCGGTTGGAGACCTCGGTGACCAAGCGTGAAATCGGGTTGGCGGTCCGGGTGATCGTCGACGGCACCTGGGGATTCGCCTCGCATGCTGAACTTGCGCCCGAGGTGGCTGCCGAGACGGCACGCCGCGCGGTGCAGGTGGCCCGCACGCTGCGGGCGCTCAACGCCGAAACCGTCCGGCTCGCCGACGAACCCGTCTACCGCGACGTCGAGTGGGTGTCGTCGTATGAAGTGGACCCGTTTGCGATGCCGACGAACGACAAAATCGGGGTGCTCAGGGAGTATTCGGACCGGCTGATCTCCGCCGACGGTGTCGATCACGTGTATGCCGGGTTCATCGGCGTCAAGGAGCAGACCTTTTACGCCGACGTGTACGGGTCGTCGATCACCCAGCAGCGGCTGCGCGTGATGCCGGTGCTGGAGGCGGTGGCCGTCGATGCGGCCGCCGGCAGCTTCGACTCCATGCGCACGTTAGCCCCGCCCACCGCGCGCGGCTGGGAGGCCGTCGTCGACGACTCGATCTGGAATTGGTCGCAGGAACTGGCCGAGATTCCGCCGCTGCTGGCGGAGAAAGTGAAGGCGCCCAGCGTCGCGCCCGGTCCGACGGATTTGGTGATCGACCCGACCAACTTGTGGCTGACCATTCACGAATCCATCGGCCACGCCACCGAATACGACCGCGCGATCGGATACGAGGCCGCCTACGCCGGCACGTCGTTCGCCACACCAGACAAGCTGGGCACGCTGCGCTACGGATCGGCGGTGATGAATGTGACCGCCGACCGTTGCGTCGACCACGGCTTGGCAACGGTCGGATACGACGATGAGGGCGTGGCCGCGCAGAACTGGGACTTGGTGCGTGACGGGGTGTTCGTCGGCTACCAACTCGACCGAGTGTTCGCGCCGCGGCTGGGACAGAAACGATCCAACGGCTGCAGCTATGCCGACTCGCCGCATCATGTGCCGATCCAGCGCATGGCCAACGTGTCGCTGCAGCCTGGGCCGGAGGATCTGTCCACCGAGGATTTGATCTCCCGGGTGGAGGACGGCCTCTACATCGTCGGCGACAAGTCATGGTCAATTGACATGCAGCGCTACAACTTTCAGTTCACCGGCCAGAGGTTCTGGGCGATCCGCAATGGCAAGCTGGCGGGGCAGGTCCGCGACGTCGCTTATCAAGCCACCACCACAGACTTTTGGGGGTCGCTGGAGGCGGTCGGCGGCGAGTCGACGTGGCAGCTGGGCGGTGCGTTCAACTGCGGCAAGGCGCAGCCTGGCCAGGTGGCCGCAGTCAGCCACGGCTGCCCCGCGACGCTGTTCCGTGGGGTGCGAGTGCTCAACACGATGACCGAGGCCGGGCATTGATCGCCGCGCAGAAGGTGGTCGACGAGGCGCTGGCCGCCGCGAAGGCCGACGAGACGATCGTGATCGTCACAGACCGCTCGGAGGCGTCGCTGCGGTGGGCGAACAGCTCGATGACCACCAACGGCGTCTCGACCGCCCGCTCGCTGGCGGTGATTTCGATCGTGCGTGACTTCGACAGGGCGCACGTGGGATCCGTCGAAACCAGCGAGGTCGACCCGGAGGTGATCCGGGATGTGGTGGCGGCGAGCGAAGACATCGCGCGGTCTGCACCGGAGGCACGCGACAATGCGCCGCTGGTCACCGGGTCGAACGCCCCGGGCGACTGGGATCTGGCTGTGCCGGCGACCGGGCCGGAGGTCTTCGGAGCGCTGGCGGCGTCGCTGTCACGCGGTTTCCGCGGCCCCGACACGCTGTACGGGTTCGCCCGCCACGAGGTGGCGACGACCTTTCTCGCGACGTCGACGGGTGTGCGTCGACGCTTTACGCAGCCGACGGGTTCAGTGGAAATCAACGCCAAACGCGACGGAGGGAGCGCGTGGGCTGGAGTGAGCACGCCGGATTTCCTCAACGTGCCGACAGACCAGCTGCTCGAGGATTTATCCACCCGGCTGGGATGGTCGCGGCGCACGGTTTCGCTGCCGGCCGGCCGGTATCCGACATTGCTGCCGCCGTCGGCGGTCGCCGACTTCATGATCTTCATGGGCTGGGCGATGGAAGGCCGCGGTGCGCAGGAGGGGCGTACCGCGTTTTCGGCGCCTGGCGGTGGGACGCGCGTGGGGGAGCGGTTGACCCAGTTGCCGCTGACCATGTACTCGGATCCGTCGGTGGAACGTCTGCAGTGCCGGCCGTTCGTCGCGACGTCCACGTCGTCGGAAACGGTCTCGGTCTTCGACAATGGGCTCGACATCGAACGCGTCGACTGGCTGCGCGACGGCGTGATCAATGCGCTGGCCTATCCGAGGGCGGCTGCCCAGGAGTTCGACGCACCCGTGGCGGTGCCCGCGGACAACTTGGTGATGACGGGCGGCGACGTCTCACTGTCCGACATGGTCGCGCAAACGGAACGGGCGCTGCTGTTGACGACCATTTGGTACATCCGGATGGTGGACCCGACTCTGCTGCTGATGACCGGGCTGACTCGCGACGGCGTGTATCTGGTCGAGGACGGCAAGGTGTCCGCAGCGGTGAACAACTTCAGGTTCAACGAAAGCCCGCTTGATCTGTTGGGACGGGCCACCGCGGTCGGGGCGACGGAGTTGACGCTGCCGCGCGAGTGGGGCGACTACGTCACCCGCGCGGCCATGCCGCCGTTGCTGATTCCCGACTTCTACATGTCCAGCGTGAGCCAGGCGCAGTAGAGCTCCGGGGCTTGTGCTGTCGGCGTAGCGTCTGCTCTGTGATGGCAGAGTTCGGGCGGTTGATTGCGCTGGCGCCGGACGGGCCTCTCGGGCCGATCAACGCCTTGGTTCGGCAGACGTGCGCGTCGGTGTTGCGACTGCCGCCGCTGCCTTCGCCGGTGCCGGCGGGTTCGGATGGGGCGGTGGTCGACTTCGCGGAGCAATTCAGCGTCGACGTGTCGCAGATAAGCGACGCGCAGCGGGAGGAACTGACAACGCGGCTGGGGCGCAACGTTTTTGGTGCAGTGGTGTTGATGTATGTCGCGGACTTCGCGCCTCGGGTACTGGCGGGCCGGCGGTCGCTGG
Source organism: Mycobacterium sp. NGS35 (assembly GCF_059812855.1). NCBI lineage: Bacteria > Bacillati > Actinomycetota > Actinomycetes > Mycobacteriales > Mycobacteriaceae > Mycobacterium > Mycobacterium sp. NGS35. The sequence goes on along the minus strand of NZ_JCALDL010000008.1, from coordinate 19,938 downwards.
GCGTTGACGATGCGCAGCCCATTCTTGCTTGGGACGCTGCGGCGGATCCGGCTGACGCAGTGTTCAACCGTTTCTTACCGGCGGTAGCACGGCTGACTGCGCTCGATCCGGTGACGTCGGAAGTTGTGCGCTTGCGCGGCGCCGCGGCGCACCGTTGCCGGCTGTGCAACTCGCTGCGGGAGGCGACGGCGTTGGAAGCCGGCGGATCGGAGGACCTGTATGGCGACATCGAGCATTACGAGGCCTCCACCCGGTTGAGTGACGCGCAGAAGGCCGCGCTTCGGTATGTCGACGCGCTGATCTGGTCGCCGTGGAATATCCGGCAATCTGTCGCTCAAGGGGTGCTCGAGCATTTCTCGGAGGCTGAGGCGGTAGAGCTGACGTTCGACGTTATGCGCAACGCCAGCAATAAGATCGCCGTTGCGATGGCGGCCGATGCGCCGCGGGTAGCAGAAGGCACAGAGCAGTATCGAATACTGGGAGACGGCCGGACGCAGTTCGCGTGAGCCCGTGCCTACGATGGTGCCGGATCACCGGGGCGGTAGCTCAGTTGGTTAGAGCCGCGGACTCATAATCCGTTGGTCGCGGGTTCGAGCCCCGCCCGCCCCACGACCCGAATTGCAGAACGCCGCTATACGCGGCTGCGACGTGCGATCGCGCTAGCTCAGCGGCCAAATCTCACGTGAAGTGCTTCCGCGAACGTGAACTGACGGACCCCGTCGTCGGCGTGTCGTCGCACTGGGGTCACGTTCGGCGCGGCATCCGCCGGTCGAGCCGAGGCCCCCGGCACACCAAATAGCTATTTCGGCTGAGCGTTGACACCTTCTCGCAGAGAACGTTCCGTGTGCGCCGTCAAGTACTCCCCGACAGGGATCGGTGAGGTCGCCGAATAACCAGCGGGCAGTAGCACGTCGCCGGCGCTGGTGTTGTAGTAGACGTCCCAGTGGTGATAGCCAGCGAACGTGCTCGGGTCGGCTGCTAGCACCTCTGCGTAATCGTCGACCGCGCGCACATACTGATGCGAGTTGTTGTATCGGTACAGCGCCGCATCCCGGTCGTCAGCGAAACCGTGAGCGGCGAGGAAGCGCCCGGCCGCGATGATGCTGTCATGCGGCGAGAGGATGTCGCCGCCATCGCCATAGACGGCGAACGTCGATGGCATGAACTGCATGGGACCTTGCGCACCGGCGGTGCTGATTCCGGCCACTCGACCGAAGGCCGTCTCGATCAGGTGGATGGCCGCCAGGTAGTTCCAGCCCACGCCCGTGGCTCTCTGCGCGTCGCGGTAGTAGCCGAGCAGCTCATCGGCCGGGGTCGGCGGGTCGATGCGCCATGCGGGCAGCGTGTCTTTCGGCTGGCTCATCGCACTGAGTTGCCTTCGCGCGTCGACGTTGCGGTCGTAGCTCTCCCGAAGCGCGTCCGGAATCCTACTGTGCACCAATGCATCCCACTCGGGATGACGGCCGAGAAGCCGGTAGGCCACTTGCTGCCGGCGCGCTGCAGCCGTCATCGTGGTCTCGGGCGAAGAGGGATTGCGAAGCACCTGCTCGTCGGCCACAAGATCATCCGCTATCTGCGCGGGCTCCGACGACATCATCGGCACACGGTCGGCGGCCGGCGCCGGCGCAGCCACCGACGTGGTCGCTCTGGTGCCTTTCGTGTTCAAGGCAGACGGTGTGGCGGTGTCGCCGTCCGAGCAGCCGACCAGTGCAGGCATGGCGATCACGAGAAGCGCCGCGGTGTGCCGAATCGCACGCTTACGGCTCATTGTCGCCACTTCCCGGCCTCCTCAAGTGGTCTACGGTTGGGACCACTTCGCGTGCCGCGAGTGTCTCGTACCAGGTCGTGACTCATCAGCCGAACCGACATGGCTTTCCACCAATCATTCGTCTTCGTGCGGCCACAACAACGACTGCGTGACGGTGGTGCCGTCGAAGCGGATTTCGTGGGCTGGTTGGCGCAGCGGCTCGATGGTGTTGTCTGGGTGGACGACGACTCCGCCTCCGGCGGGAATTCCCAGCCCGGTGACCACCCCCTCCAACGATCGAACCGCGCGCGACAGTCGCGCCCAATCGTCTCGCTCGTCGTGCGTGTCGATGATCAGCGGCACGAGCTTGAGCATTTCCATCAGCTCAGTCGTGCCCGATTTCGTGTCCCCAACTATCCCGTAGCGTCCGAGTTGGATTGCCCCGGCCGAAATACCTACGAGCACAGCCTCTTTCGAGTATCGACTGACAATCACGTCTTTCATGCCGGTTCTCTCGAAGATGTTCCAACCCACGCGCACATCGCCGCCCGCGAGCACCACCAGGTGCGCCCTCTCCAAGTAGGCGCGGTCGTCTGGGCCGAACGATGAATGAATCATGCGGCGCTCGCTGACTCCGATTGCGTCCATCGCCGCCTCGAAGATCTCGTAGAACTCGAGGCGATCCCCGTTGGAGGCACCGATATACGCGGCGCTTACTGGTGTGTCCCCGGTCAGGCCCTCGACGGCTGCCTCGAGGAGCAATCGATCGTGCCTCTTCCAAAACAACAGCTGGCTGTCAGCCAGTAGGTAGAGCGGTTGAAACTGCGCCGTCGACCGAGTCACCGTCCCTTGCCCGTCGGTGGCCGACATGCTCCCACCCTAACGTCGAACGGGCGCATGGGTACCACTGCAAACACCGCTGAAGTGTGTCACTGACGCGGGGTTGGGTAAGCCGCCATTTCAACGGTGCGGAAGCGCACCAATCAGTCAACTGTGTAGATGGAGCCGCTCGCCATGCGCTCCGAAGATCATCAGGGCCTCGACTGGTCCGTCGATGGCGCCGAACCAGTGCGGCGTCCATGTGCTGAATTCGACGGCCTCGCCGGGTGTGATGTTGAAGTCACGTTCGCCGAGGATCAGTCGCAGCCGTCCGGTTAGCACGAAAATCCATTCCTGGCCTTGATGCACGGGTAATTGTTCGGGTGGTTTGCGCCTCCGCATGCTTACGCGAACTTTGAACACCTGTAGACCGCCGGCAGCACCGCTGCGGGTCAACGGCCAGTAGGTGATGCCATGGCGCGTATGCGAGCTCGCGCGCACTCGTGGATCGGGGACCTCGGGTTCACGCAGCAGCTCATCGGTGCTGACCGACAGTGCCTCGGCCAGCCTGGGTAGATGGTCCAGCGCGAGGCGTCGCTTGCCCGATTCCAGCCGACTCAACGTCGAGATGTCGATGTTGGCGCGGGCGGAGACGTCTTCTAAGGTCATGCCCTGCTGGACGCGAAGTTCACGCAGCCGTTTTCTAACCAGGGCGTCGACGTCAGTTGCGTTCTTTGCCTGCATAGCAAAAGAGTTTGGCAAGAGATAGTGACACAGGCAAGCTCGGGTCATGGACAACGTTTGGGATTGCGTCATCGTCGGCGGCGGTGCGGCCGGACTCAGCGCGGGCCTGGTGCTTGGCCGGGCCCGTCGCCGCACGCTGGTAGTCGACGCTGGCGAACAAAGCAATTTGGCCGCGCACGGCATCGGTGGTCTGCTTGGCAATGACGGCCGGTCACCAGCTGAGTTCTACGCCGCCGGCGTGCGCGAAATCGCGTCATATCCATGCGTCGAACACCGCACCGGTGAGGTCGTCGCCGGCGCACGCACCGGTGATGTCTTCGAGCTGATGTTGGCCGACGGCCGGCGCGAGCGGACCCGACGCGTGTTGCTGGCCACCGGAATGGAATACCGGCCGCCGTCCATCCGGGGGCTAGCGCCGCTGTGGGGTGCGTCGGTTTTTCACTGCCCGTACTGCCACGGATGGGAAGTGCGCGATCAGCCGTTGGCTGTACTGGCGCGTGGCAAGCAGGCTGTCCACGCGTCGTTACTGCTGCGCGGATGGAGCGATGACATCATCCTCCTGAGTGACGGGCCAGCCGATCTGGAAGACGACGATCTTGCGCGGCTGGCCGCCGCTGGTGTTGGCGTCGACGAGCGGCAAGTGACCGAAATCCTCAGTGCCGACGGGCAATTGGTCGCGATCCTATTTGCCAATGGCCAGCCGCTGAAACGTCGCGGATTGATGGTGGCCGTAACGTTGCACCAACGGTCGTCGCTGGCAGAGCAACTCGGTGTCGAGTTCGGCGAACCGACGCCGCTCACCGCGCAGCGAATCAGCGTCGATGCTCTGTGCCGCACTTCGGTACCAGGTGTCTTTGCCGCGGGCGACCTTACCGCCCAGGTGCCCCAGGTGGCCGCCGCGGTCGCATCCGGATCGCTGGCGGGTGCCGTGGTGGTGCAAAGCCTGTTGGCCGACGATGTCGGGCTGCCCATGCCCGGAGTGGAGTCATCATGACAACCCTTGATGCGAAAGAATTTTGGGAGCAGCACTATGGCGCGCGGGACCGCGTCTGGAGCGGACGGGTCAACCCTTGGTTGGTCGAAGTGGTCGAACCGCTACGGCCTGGCCATGCGCTCGACCTCGGCTGTGGAGAAGGCGCCGACGCCATATGGCTCGCCCATCGAGGCTGGCGTGTCGTTGCCGTCGATGTCTCGCATACCGCGCTGGAACGAGCCGCCACCGACGCGATTTACCAGGGCGTGGAGCGGCGCATCGATTTTCAGCAGCACGATCTGTCCGACAGCTTCCCTGACGGCAGCTTCGACTTAGTGACAGCACTGTATCTCCAATCGCCCGTGCGGCTTGACCGTGAGCACGTACTACGCCGCGCCGCGGAAGCGGTCGTCGCGGGAGGACTGTTGCTCATCGTGGACCATGGCGCCGCGCCCTCCTGGGCGCCGACACCAACCCACGAACACCGCTTTCCCAGCGTTGACGAGGTGCTGGCCTCACTGGCCCTCAACCCCAACACGTGGGAGCGGCTGCGGGCTGAATCCGTTTCGCGGTCGGCGGTAGGACCTAAGGGCCAGACCGGCACAATGACAGACAACGTAATCCTGTTGCGACGGGTGCCAGAATGCAGCAGCAAAACCGTGAAAGCCTGACCGCATATGTCGGCTTCAGCCGCACAGTCCCTCAGCGCCATAGCCAAAGCGTTGCGCGCGGCTGTACGGAAAGTGGCCGAAAAGAGCTGCGTGGCTGAGGAATTCGTCGGGGGTGACACCGGGTCGAAGGCGGCCGGATGAATGGCAACGGGATCCACTCCACGCTCACAGTTGTGGGTCGCGCACGCCCGCCGCAGCGCGTGTGGGCTGAACCGGTCGGTCACCGGGGCGGCCCTCCAACTGCATCAGATACTGCAACCGGTTGCGGATAGTCCCACGATGCAGTGCGCCGCCGGACTCGTCGGCGAAGAGCACTGGCGAGTCCGGGAACTTCGGACGGACATCGGACAAGAACCAGCGCAGCACCAAGTCCAGACCGCCCAGCACATCGCGGCCGCGGGGCTGGCTCAGACCCGCGCCCGCAGCGGCGACACCACCACAGAAAGCTCCACACCGTAGCGCAGACGCCTTCAGGAGGCTTCACAGCGCGACCTGTGCCGGTTTCTGGGTGCCACAGTGGTCAGGTGAGCAACGAACAACACCGGTGGAACCACAACACCCACTACTACGACATCGTTCTCGACACCGTGCCACCAAGCGCGCGCACCGCTCTGGACGTCGGCACCGGCGACGGCCTGCTGGCAATTCGGCTCGCCGAGAAGATTCCCGAAGTCACCGCCATAGACTCCGACGCCGACATCATCAACCTCGCTCGATCCAGCACCTCGGCCACTATCACCTGGATCGTCGGCGACGTGCTCACCCATGCCCTGCCCGAGGCGCACTACGACCTTGTGGCTGCCGTCGCGACCGTCCATCACTTCCCCGATCTGACGGCTGGCCTGCAGCGCCTCGCGGACCTCACCGCCCCCGGCGGCACCCTGGTCGTGATCGGCTGCGCCCGCAGCTCGACCCTGCCTGACTACGCCTTCGATGCCGTAGGGGTCGTACAGCACCAGATCTACTCCCGCACCCGCGGCTTCTGGCAGCACAACGCCCCCGTCCAGATGCAGTTCCCGCACACCTACACCGAGGTCAAACAGACCGCCGCGACGGTGCTCCCCGGCATGACGTGGCGCCGGCTCCCGCTATGGCGATACGCCATCACCTGGCACAAGACGAAGTAGCAACATACAAAATCAGGCGCGTGATGAACTCGAGCGCCAACTCGACGGAACGCATCGCGACGAGCGCGCAGAGCAGTCGAGAAAGGCTTTGGCGCGCCACGGGTATGGCGAGTAGGCGCCACCGAAGGCGCCAAGCGCCGTCAAGCGTGTTCGCTGATCCATTCGGTGGTGAAGCGCTGAATGAGTGAAAACTGTTTGGTCAACTGTCGGCCGATGAAGGTTTCGACCTTGCCGCCGACCAGCGGGACATTGAACTCCACGGTGGCCTTACAACTCAGACGCGAGCCGTTGGGTGTTGGCGACAGGAGCGCAGTGCCGGAACCGGATCCCGGCGCTCCGTGCGTTGCGATGCTCACCTCGCCGTGTACGACGCCGTCGCGGACCGGGCTCCACGTCTCTTCCTGTACGACGCGCCATTCACTGGGATAGAACTTCGCGACGAGTTTAGGAATCCCCTCGTGGTGTGCGTCCTGAACGATGACCACGTTGACACCAACGTCGTCGTCAACCTTCAACGACTCCAGCCTGCTGCGACCGCCGAACGCCTCGATCCGCGCCCGCCAATACTCCTCCTCGCAGAAGGCTGAATGGATCTGTTCGACGCTGGCCGGAGACTCGATCGTGAAGTCGAATGACCGTGGCATACCGGCCACGCTATCGCTTGTCAGCCCTGCGGCGTGATCAAAGTCTGAACGCGGCCACCGCCGGCGAAACGAGGCCTATGCTGAGTCGACCGACAGCCTGCACCGTCGAGGGGCGGTGAGGAAGGGGCAGAGTTCTGACAAGTTCTGAAGCCCCGGGGCCGATCGACCCCGTCGACGATCACGGCGACAAGGTGGACTTTACGTGGGTCCAATGGGGATCGGTGGAATGGACGATGCTCTGCATGCTCTACCTGCGTGCGTGCGAAAGCCGTTTGGAGCGGCCAATTCTCGGCGATCACTTCGCCGCACGAGACGTCGCGCGTATCGACTACGACTTCGAGCGTATCCATCGAGCCGTCCGTCCGACGAGTAATCAATTCGGCGTGGCGTTGCGTGGCGCGCAATTGGATGCCTGGACCACCGACTACCTGAACCACCATCGCGATGCCGTGGTTCTCCATCTCGGGTGTGGTCTGCACAGTCGCGCATTTCGACTCGCAATACCCGAAGGTGTGCGGTGGTTCGACGTCGACCTGCCGCAAGTGATTGCGATGCGTCGCCAGTTGTATTCCGAATCCGAGACTTACCGAATGATTGGGTCATCGGTGACCGATGCCGGGTGGATCGACGATTTACCGGAGGGCGGTCCGGTATTGATCGTCGCCGAAGGGCTTCTTGTCTACCTGAATCCCAGCGACATCGCAGAGCTGCTCCACCGATTGGTCGACCGGTTCGACAGCGGTGAATTGCTCGCTGACCTAATGTCGAAGTGGGGTCTGCGGATGTCGAAACTTGCGCGGCCCGGCATGATCAAGTGGGGCACCCGGCACGGCGAAGAGATCACCCGTTGGGATTCTCGCCTCAAACTGGTGGATCAGAAGCCTGTTGTCGCCGGCTTCGACAAAATTCCACTCAAGCGGCAACGGTTGCTGTACCACGCCCAGTACGCGATTCCGCTGACGCGAAACCACCTACGGGTCTTCCGCTTCGCGTTCTGACCGCCGTACTCGTGGCCTCCCGGCGCGGAAAAAGACATGCCGGTTCACTTTGCCGTACTGGCGGCGCTGCGCCCGACCGATGCTGCCGCGGCCACCGATGGTCGTGTGGCGACATCTTCGCGGTTCCCGGCGCGCCTGCTTAGGCGGGGTATGACGTCATGGCCCCGACAAAAAGTGTTACGGCGAAGCCGCATTCCTTCACCGACCACCGACAACTGGGCTTTGCCGGCTTCCTTTTGCCGTGCCGAATTTGGCATCGGTCGCCAGAAAACCGCGCGTCACCTGCGACGAAGCGGCCACCCGGCCCGACCCTCCGACGATGTTGTCTGACATCAAAGAGTTGTTGTTGACGTCCGCGCCAATTTCTGGAATCGCGAGACCAGCGTCCTTTAGCTGCCGTACGTTCAGATCGGTTCTGCTGATTTCGACTCACCCTCTGGACCACCAGTCGGCTCCGATCCGTTTGGCACATAATGGCAGGTTTTGCTCAACAGTGGACTTGTCGCCGTAGGCACGCAACCACCGGCGAGCTCGCTGCCGGCTGGCCGACTGTTCAGCCGGTCTCCCCGCCAAGCCGGCCTGCATCAAAGTCATCTCGATCGACGCGGCTGGCGGCTCATGCCAGAGCGGGCGCAGCGTTGCGCTTCTGACGGCGCACCGATGAGGGAAGGGACGGTCACATGGGACTGGATGACCGGGCACTTCCGCTGACGCAGCGACAACTTGACATCTGGCTCGCGCACCAGAGCGGTCACTCGAGCACAGAGTGGCAACTCGGCCTCATGGCCAAAATAGACGGTCTCGTAGACCGCGAACTGCTCGAGTGGGCAATCCGTCGCGCACTTCATGAGGCCGAACCAATCCGGGCCGCCTTCTTCGAAGCGGACGGGCAGGTCTTCCAACAGGCCATCGATTACTCGAAGGTCGAACTCGCCTTCCACGACGTGCGTTTGTCGAGCGATCCCGTGCGGGAAGCTTGGCGGATAGCGTCGTCCATACAACGCATGCCGATGTCATTCAGCGGTCCACTGCTCAAATTCGCGCTGTTTCGCACGCGGGCCGACGAGTTCTATTGGTTCACCTGCTGTCACCACATCGTCATCGACGGCCTGAGCATCGCGCTCGTGGGCCGTCGCATCGCGGCGATCTACTCCGCAATCGCTTGTGGCGCAGTCATTCCGCCTGCGTTCTTCGGCTCGCTGCACGACTTTGTCACCTGCGAGCTGGAGTACGAGGGCTCCGACGACTTCCGGGCAGACCGCGCTTACTGGAGTGCCCATCTTCCGTCAGCACGTGAACCTGACTACGGGCCGCAGGGCACTCGTGAGCCGAATTCCTATTTCCCCTCCACCCCAACACCTTTGGCTCCCGCTATCGTGAACCACATCAAAGGACTGTCCAAGGAATTGGGCATCCGCCGATCGTCGGTGCTCACCGCGGCTTGCGCGCTCTTGGTAAGTGGATGCGGCGCTCGGGGGTCAGAGGTGGTGCTCGACTTCCCGGTCAGCAGACGGCTGCGCCCGGAAGCCCGAACCCTGCCCGCGATGCTCGCAGGAGTGGTTCCGCTGGTGTTGAAGACGTCGCCACGATCGCGAGTCGCTGACTTCTGTCGGCATGTAGACGCGCAGATCCGAGAAGCACTGTGCCACCAACGATTTCCCGTTCACACCCTCGAGGGTGAGGAAAGTGTGCCGGGTTCGGGCCAGTCGGCGCATCGAGTGGTTCTCAACTTCGTTCCGTCGCGGCTCACCCTGGATCTCGGCGGTGTTTCGGCAACCGCTACCTACACCACCTTCGGACCGGTCGACCATTTCGGGATGTTCTTCCTCGGCACCGGCGATCAACAAGCCTTCTGCACGGCGGGTGCAGGGCAACCGTTCTCGAACTTCCATCCCGCAGATCTCGCCGCACGGTTCGAGCGCATCGTGGTGAAAATGGCCGCCGATCCGACACGGCGGCTGCTTTCGATGGACATTGTCGGCGCCGACGAACACGCCGGCCTTCACCGCTGGGGCAATCGGGCGGTGTTGACGCAGCCGGCGGTGCCGGTATCGATTCCAGCTCTGTTCGCCGAGCAGGTGGCACGCGCGCCGGAGGCCGTGTCGGTGGTATGCGACGGACGTTCGCTTACCTACGGCGAGCTCGACAGAGCGTCGAATCAGTTGGCGCACATGCTGATCGACGTTGGCGCCGGGCCGGGTCAGAGTGTGACGTTGTTCTTGCCGCGGTCGGTCGAGGCGATCATCGCGATCGTCGCTGTGCTCAAGACCGGCGCCGCGTATGTGCCGATCGATCCGGCGTATCCGGACGCGCGTATCGCCCTCATGGTCGACGATGCCGCGCCGATCGCCGCGATCACCACCGGCGAGCTGGCCAAGCGACTCTGGGAACATCGGGATCTCACGATCGTCGAAGTCAGTGACCCCCGGATCGGTACATATCCGGTGAGCGGATTGCCGGCACCGACGGCCGACGACGTGGCATACGTCATCTACACCTCGGGTACCACCGGTCTGCCCAAAGGTGTTGCGGTCACGCACCACAACGTCACTCAACTGCTCGGTCAGCCGGATCGGCACCTGCCCACGGAGGCGTGGGCGCAGTGGCATTCCTTCGCCTTCGACGCCTCGGTCGAAGAGATCTGGGGTGCACTGCTGCATGGCGGCCGGCTGGTCGTGGTGCCCGAAAAGGTGGCGGGCTCACCAGCAGACCTGCAAGCCCTGCTCGTCGCAGAACACGTCACCGTGCTCAGCCAAACTCCGTCAGCGGTGGGGATGCTTTCCCCAGACGCGCTGGAGTCCGTGGCCTTGCTGGTGGCCGGTGAGCCCTGTCCCGCCGACTTGGTGGATCGATGGGCGCCGGGTCGGGTGATGATCAACGGCTACGGGCCGACGGAGACCACCGTTTGCGCATCCCGAACGGGCGCTCTGACAGCCGGTTTCGGGACGCCGCCGATCGGCGTGCCCGTGCCAGGGGCCGCGCTGTTCGCGTTGGATGCCTGGTTGCGGTCGGTGCCGGCAGGCGTCATCGGTGAGCTGTATGTCGCCGGTCGGGGTGTCGGCCTCGGGTATATGCATAGGCCGGGGCTGACGGCATCCCGATTCGTGCCGTGCCCTTTCGGCGTTCGGGGCTCGCGGATGTATCGGACGGGCGATCTGGTCCGGTGGGCCACTGACGGTCAGCTGCACTACCTCGGCCGTGCCGACGAGCAGGTCAAGATTCGCGGCTATCGCATCGAGTTGAGTGATGTGCGCGAAGCATTGGCCGGCATCGACGGCGTCGAGCATGCGGCGGTGGTTGTCCGCGAAGATCGTCCCGGCGACAAACGGTTGGTGGGTTACGTCGTCGGCGGTGTCGATCCGGTCGACGCCCGCGCCGCATTGGGGGAGCGGTTACCGGCGCACATGGTGCCCGCCGCGGTGGTGAGCGTCGACGCCTTGCCGCTGACAGTCAACGGGAAGCTCGACGTTCGCGCGTTGCCCGCACCGCAATACCTCGGCGCCAACGGCTTTCGTGCTCCGTCGACCGTGGTAGAAGAAATCCTGGCCGGCATCTACGCGCAGGTGCTCGGCGTGGACCGCGTCGGCGCGGACGACTCGTTCTTCGACCTGGGCGGAGACAGCGTCTCGGCGATGCGGCTGGTAGCTGCAGTCAACGCATCGATCAACACCGGCATCGGGGTGCGCGCGGTATTCGATGCGCCGACCATCGCCCAACTTGCGGCTCGGGTCGGGATGGACTCGGCGGCGTTGGCGCCGTTGGTAGCGGGGGAGCGGCCCGCAATCTTGCCGCTTTCGTTCGGGCAGGCCCGGTTGTGGTTCGTCGACCAATTACAGGGTCCTTCACCGGTCTACAACATGGCGGTGGCGCTGCGACTGAACGGCCGCCTGGACGTGGATGCGTTGCGGATGGCGTTGGCCGATGTGGTCGCCCGCCACGAGTCGCTTCGCACCATATTCGTAGCCCACGATGGGGTGCCTGAGCAGGTGGTGCTGCCGCCCGAGCGCGCCGACGTCGGTTGGGCTCTGGTGGACGCCAGCGCGTGGTCGGGTGCTCAGCTGACCGAGGCCCTCGAGGCCGCCGCGAGTTACAGCTTCGACCTGGCAGCAGAACTTCCCTTGCGTGCAAAGCTTTTCCGGCTCACCGAGGACGAGCATGTGTTGGCGGGAGTGGTCCACCACATCGCGGCGGACGGGTGGTCGGTGGGACCGCTGGTGGCGGATCTGAACCAGGCCTATGCCAGCCGATGTGCAGGCCAAGCTCCCGATTGGGCGCCGCTACCGGTGCAGTACGCCGATTACACGCTGTGGCAGCGCGCCCAGTTCGGTGTCCTGGACGACCCTGGTAGCCCGATCGCCGCGCAGTTGTCATATTGGGAACAGGCGCTGGCGAATCTGCCGGAGCGCCTGGCCTTGCCGACCGATCGGCCTTATCCAGTGGTGGCGGATCTGCGCGGCGCCAAGGTAGTCATCGACTGGCCGGTCGAGGTACAGCAGCAGGTCCGTGCGCTGGCCGCCCAGCATGACGCGACCAGTTTCATGGTGATGCAAGCGGCGTTGGCGGTGCTGTTGTCGCGGCTGAGCGCCAGTTGTGACGTGCCGGTGGGCTTTCCGATTGCCGGACGCCGCGATGCAGCGCTGGAGGGATTGGTGGGGTTCTTCGTCAACACGTTGGTGTTGCGGGTCGACGTGTCCGGCAATCCGACCGCCGCCGAATTGCTGGCGCAGGTGCGCCGACGCAGCCTCGCGGCCTTCGAACATCAGGACGTGCCCTTCGAGGTGCTGGTGGAGCAACTCAACCCGACGCGCAGTCTCGCCCATCATCCGCTGGTGCAGGTGATGCTGGCCTGGCAGAACTTGCCGGGCAACACCGGCGATCCGGTCAGCGGACTGAGCCTGGGTGATTTGGAAGTGACTCAGGTGCCCGTCGAAACACATTCGGCCAGAGTCGATATCGCATTGTGGCTGTCCGAGCGTTTCACCGGTGAGGGGCAGCCGGCCGGCATCGGTGGCGCGGTGGAGTTCCGCACCGATGTGTTCGACTCGGCCAGCATCGAGGCGCTGATCGAGAGGCTGCGGCGGGTGCTTGCCGCGATGACCGCGGACCCCGCAGTCAGGTTGTCGGCCATCGATGTCGTCGATGCCACTGAGCACGGCTGGCTGGCTGACAACGGCAACTGGGCGGTGCTGACCCGACCTGTGACCGCGGCAGTGTCGGTGCCGGCGCTGTTCGCCGCACGGGCAACCTGCGCTCCCGATGCGGTAGCCATCAGCTGCGGTGGCCGCCAGATGAGCTATCGCGAGCTCGATGAAGCGTCGAACCGGTTGGCGCGTCTCCTGACCGATCAGGGCGCAGGCCCGGGAGGCGTTGTGGCGCTGCTTTTCTCGCGATGCGCTGACGCGGTGGTCGCGATGTTGGCGGTGCTCAAGGCGGGTGCGGCGTATCTGGCGATCGACTCCGCACTGCCTGCGGCACGGGTGGAATTCATGCTCACCGACGCTGCGCCGGTCGCGGCGGTCAGCACCGCGAGACTGCGGTCGCGGTTGGCGGGATACGACGGACCGGTCGTCGACATCGACGACCCTCGCCTTCCTGAGCTGCCCAGCACCGGCTTGCCGATGCCCAGCACTGACGGGTGGGCGTATGTGATCTACACGTCCGGCACCACCGGGGCGCCGAAGGCGGTGGCCGTGACCCACCGGAACCTGGCGCACCTGGCGGCCTCGACTCCGCGGCATTTGCCGCCGAAACAGGTTTGGACGCAATGTCATTCGTACGCGTTCGACTTTTCTGTGTGGGAAATCTGGGCTGCGCTGCTGGGCGGGGGTCGCCTGGTCGTCGTCCCCGAAGAGGTGGCCAGCTCCCCGGAGGCGTTCCACGCCATGATCGTCGACGAAGACGTCACAGTGTTGACGCAGACTCCGTCGGCGATCAGCGCGTTGCCGCCGCAGGGGCTGGAGTCGGTGGCCGTGTTGCTCGGCGGGGAGGCGTGCCCGAGCGAGGTGGTGGATCGCTGGGCACGAGGACGGGTGGTGATCAACGCCTACGGCCCGACCGAGGCCACGGTGTATGCGTCGATGACCCCGCCGCTGGGACTGAATCTGGACGTCGTGCCGATCGGTGCGCCAGTGCCCACTGCGGCGGTGTTCGTGCTCGACGCGTGGCTTCGGCTCGTCCCGCCCGGAGTGATCGGGGAATTGTATGTGGCCGGGGCAGGCGTCGCCGACGGCTACGTAGGCCGCACCGGGTTGACCGGATCCCGTTTCGTGGCATGCCCGTTCGGCCTTGCGGGGTCCCGGATGTATCGCACCGGCGATCTCGTGCGGTGGGGTGCCGATGGGCAGTTGCAGTACCTCGGCCGGGCTGACGAGCAAGTCAAGATCCGCGGCTATCGCATCGAGTTGAGCGAAATTCAATCCGTCCTGGGCGATCTCGACGGGGTGAGCCAAGCCGTCGTCACAGCCCGTGAAGATCGGCCCGGTGACAAGCGGCTCGTCGCCTACTTCACCGGTTCGGCCGACCCGGCCGAGGTGCGTGCGCTACTGGCGCAGCGCCTGCCGGGTTATATGGTGCCCGCCGCAGTCATCGCGCTGAAGGCGCTGCCGTTGACGGTCAACGGCAAACTCGACGTTCGCGCTCTGCCGGCGCCGGACTACGGTGACATCGAGCGCTACCGCGCCCCCAGCGATGCGGTCGAGGAAATCTTGGCCGGCATCTTCGCGCAAGTGCTCGGTCTGGAGCGGGTTGGCGTCGACGAGTCGTTCTTCGATTTGGGCGGCGACAGCATCTTGTCGATGCAAGTGGTGGCCCGTGCGCGGGCGGCGGGCCTGGCCTGCCAGCCGCGCGACATCTTCGTCGAGCAGAGCGTGGCACGGCTGGCGCGGGTGGTCGGTGTCGTCGACGACACGTGGCCGGCCGACGAAGGCGTCGGACCGGTCGCGCTCACTCCGATCATGGCCTGGCTGCAGGACGTCGGCGGCCGGGTCGACCAGTTCAACCAGACCATGGTGCTCGACGCCCCGCCCGGAGTCACGGGTGCCGATGTGGTGGCGGTACTGCAGGCGCTGCTGGATCGGCACGCCATGTTGCGCCTGCGGGTCGACGACGACGGGACTAGCGGCTGGATGCTGAGCGCGCAGCCGGCCGGATCAGTCGACGCGCACGAGTGCCTGCACACCGTCGACGTGGTCACCGACGAGGCGGTGGCAGCGGCCCGTGCCCGGTTGAACCCTGCCGCCGGGCGAATGGTCAGCGCACTGTGGGCGACGAGGACCGGCGAGTTGGTGATGGTCATCCACCATCTCGCCGTCGACGCGGTGTCGTGGCGAATCCTGTTCGAAGACATCAACATTGCGTGGGCCCAGCACCGCAGCGGCCAACGCGTCACCCTGCGCGCCGTCGGCACCTCGTTTGCCCGGTGGTCGGCTCTGCTTGCCGAACGCGCCCACCACCCCGACGTGGCCGCCCAGGCCGACGCGTGGCAGAACGTCGAAAACACACCGACGCTTCCGCTGCCGAACCCGACCGTCGACACGTACGCCAGCGCCGGGCATCTGTCGGTGTCGCTGGACGCCGATACCGCCGGGGCCCTGCTCGCCGACGTGCCAGCTGCGTTTCACGTTGCGCTGCAAGAAGTTCTGCTGATCGCGCTCGGGTTGGCTCTGGCGGAATTCTGCGGTACGTCCGCGCCGATCGTCGTCGAGGTGGAAGGCCACGGCCGCGCCGACGGACTGGCTGCCGATGTGGATCTGTCGCGCACCGTCGGCTGGTTCACCACGAAACACCCCGTCGCGCTGGCGGTGGGCGGGCTGTCATGGGCACAGGTGACCGCCGGCGATCCGGCGCTGGGGGCAATCATCAAGGCGGCCAAAGAACGGCTGCGCGCGCTGCCCGACCCGCTGACCTATGGGCTACTGCGCTACCTCAGCCCTTCTGTCGACATCACCGGGCCGGATCCACTGGTTGCGTTCAACTTCCTGGGACGTCTCAGCGCGGGTCAGATGTCCGAGGACATGTGGCAGATGAGCGCCGACGGCCTGTCGGTGACGACGACGGCAGCGCGGGTGGACATGCCGCTGACGCATGCCGTGGAGCTGACCGCCGGCGCCGTCGACAGCCCTCACGGCCTCCTCGTGCAGGCCACCTGGACATGGGCGCCGTCGGTGCTCGATCGTGACGGGATCGTCCGCCTGAGCGGGCTGTGGAGCGGAGCACTGGCCGGCATATGCGCCCATGTGCGTTGCGGCGGAGGCGGACTGACCCCGTCGGACATCGCCCCGGCCCGGCTGAGCCAGTCCCAGATCGACGAACTCGAACGGCGGAATCGGGTGGCCGACATCTTGCCGTTGACGCCGCTTCAGCAGGGCCTGCTGTTCCACGCCGGCACCACCGACCGCCACGGCGGCGACACATATGCGATGCAACTCGACATCGCGGTGTCGGGCCCCCTCGACGCCGAGCGGCTGCGGCAGGCCGTGCACACCGTTGTTCGCCGCTATCCCAATCTGGCGGCGGGGTTCTGCTCCGAGTTCGACGAGCCGGTGCAGATGATTCCCGCCGATCCCACAGCCGCCTGGCGGTACGAGCAACTCGGCAGCGAAGAACAGATCCAGGCGCTGTGCAACGAGGAACGGGCCGCGGTGTGCGACCTGGCGACCGCGCCGGTATTCCGGGCCGCGTTGATTCGCACCGGTGCGGACCGGCATCGGTTCGTGCTGACCAATCACCACATTGTGCTCGACGGCTGGTCGCTTCCCATTCTGTTGAGCGAGATCTTCGCTGCCTACTACGGACAGCGGCTGACCCCGGCGGTGCCGTACCGGCGGTTCGTGACCTGGCTCGCCGGCCGCGATCACGATGCGGCGCTCGCGGCGTGGGCGCATGCGCTCCTCGGGTTTGACACCCCCACCCTGGTCGGTGCCCCCGGCCTCGGAGTCCCGGGCCCTCGAGGTGTGCACACCAGTGAATTGTCGAAAGAGGCCACTGCGGCGCTGAGCGAATTGGCTCGCGCACAGCACACCACCGTGAACACGGTGTTGCAGGCCGGCTGGGCGCAGATGCTGGCGGCATTGACCGGCACACACGATGTGGTGTTCGGCACCGCGGTGTCGGGCAGGCCGGCCGACGTGGCGGGCGCGGAGTCGATGGTGGGCCTGTTGATCAACACCGTGCCAGTACGCGCACAGCTCAGCGCGGACATCACGACCGCCGAATTGCTCGAGCAACTAACGCAATTCGCGGCCGACACCCTGGAGCATCAGCATCTGGCGCTGCCGCAGATCCACCGCCTCACCGGCCACGACCAGTTGTTCGACACGCTGTTCGTGTTCGAGAACTATCCCGTCGACACCGCCGCATTGAGCGGCGTGGACGGGCTGACCGTCACCGGATTCGAGGGTCGCGAGTCCACCCACTACCCCCTCACGTTGCAGGCCCGGCCCGGCCCGCAGTTGACCCTGCGCCTCGAGTACGACGCCGACCTGTTCGACCTCGGCATGATCACCGCAATCGTCACTCGACTCCAGACCACGCTGAGCGCGATGGCCGCCGATCCCGCTCGGCGGCTTTCGGCCATCGATCCACTCGACCATGAACAACACCAGCGCCTCGACGACTTGGGACACCGTGCGGTCTTGACGCAGCCGGCCGCACCCGCCTCGATCCCAGCGCTGTTCGCCGCACAAGTGCGACGGTTCCCGCGAGCGGCGGCGGTGGTGTGCGATGGCCATTCGCTGTCCTACCAAGAACTGGATGAAGTGTCGAACCGGCTGGCGCACTTGTTGATCGAGTACGGGGCCGGGCCCGACGAATGCATTGCGCTGCTGATGCCGCGGTCGGCGGAGGCGATCGTGGCGATTCTGGCGGTGATCAAGACCGGAGCGGCGTATCTGCCCGTCGACCCCGCCATGCCGGATTCGCGGTTGCATTTCATGATCGACGACTCCACACCGGTCATTGCGCTGACCACATCCGAGATGCGGTCACGGATCGAGGGCTGCCGGGAGATGACGGTCATCACTGTCGACGACCCCCGCATTTGGATCTATCCCGCGACCGCCCCGCCGGAGCCGGCGCCCGATGACGTCGCCCACGTCATCTACACCTCGGGCACCACCGGCACCCCGAAAGGTGTTGCGGTCACGCACCACAACGTCACCCGCTTGTTCGCCGGCCTTGATGTCGGGGTCGGCATGGGACCCGGACAAACGTGGACGCAGTGTCATTCGCTGGCGTTCGACTACTCGGTGTGGGAGATGTGGGCACCGCTGCTGCACGGCGGACGGCTGCTCGTCGTGCCGGACGCTGTGGTGGCCTCGCCAAAACACTTGCACGCGTTACTTACCGACGAACACGTGACCGTGTTCAGCCAAACGCCGTCGGCGGTGGCCGCTCTGACTCCACAGGGTCTGGAGGCCGTCGCGTTGGTGATCGCCGCCGAACCGTGCCCTGCCGAGGTGGTGGAGCGGTGGGCGGCGGGCCGGGTGATGATCAACGGCTACGGACCCACCGAAACCACCGTATATGCCAGCATCAGCGCTCCGCTGACTCCCGAATCCCAAGTGCCAATTGGCATCCCGGTACCGGGGGCCGCATTGTTCGTGCTGGATCAGTGGCTGCGCCCGGTACCGGCTGGACTGGTCGGCGAGCTGTATGTGGCCGGACACGGCGTCGGAGTGGGCTACGTGCGCCGCGCCGCCCTGACCGCTTCGCGGTTCGTGTCATGCCCCTACGGGCCGGCGGGGTCGCGGATGTATCGCAGCGGGGATCTAGTGCGTTGGGGCACCGACGGGCAACTGCACTACCTCGGCCGCGCCGACGAGCAAGTCAAAATTCGCGGATATCGCATTGAATTGGGTGACGTGCGCGCCGCATTGGCCGCCGTATCCGGTGTGGAGCACGCCGTCGTGATCGTGCGTGAAGACGGACCCGGAGCCAAACGCTTGGTCGGCTACATCACGGGCACCGCCGACCCCGCTGAGGTCCGCGCCGAGCTCGCCGAAAAGTTGCCGGGCTACATGATTCCCGTTGCCATCATGGCCATCGATGCCCTGCCGCTGACCGTCAACGGCAAACTCGACGTTCGCGGGCTGCCCGCCCCCGACTACCACCACGGCGAGCACTACCGCGCGCCTGTCACTCCTGTCGAGGAAATCCTCGCCGGCATCTACACGCAAGTACTGGGAGTCGGGCGCGTCGGCGTCGCCGACTCTTTCTTCGACCTCGGCGGCGACTCCCTTTCCGCCATGCGCACTATCGCCGCGATCAACACCACCCTCGGCGCCGACCTGAGTATCCGCACGCTGTTCGACGCGCCCACCATCGCCGAGCTCGCCCCGCACATCAGCAGCGAACACAAACTGCGCCAACCGCTTCGCGCTGTCCCACGCCCCGAAGTCATTCCGCTTTCATACGCTCAGAACCGCCTTTGGTTCCTCGACCAGTTGCAGGGTCCGTCGCCGGTGTACAACATGGCGGTGGCGTTGCGGCTGTGCGGGCATCTTGACGTGGATGCGTTGCGGGCGGCACTGGGTGACGTGGTGGCTCGCCACGAGAGCCTGCGCACCCTTTACGTGGCGGCTGATGGCATTCCTCAGCAGCTGGTGCTGTCACCTGACCGAGCGGACTTCGGCTGGGACGTGATCGACGTCAGCTCATGGTCGGCTGACCGGCGCTCAGAGGCCATCGACGCGGCATCTCGGCACGCGTTCGATCTTGCCGCGGAAATCCCTTTGCGCACAACCCTTTTACGGGTCAGCGATGACGAGCATGTGCTGGTCGGCGTGGTGCACCACATTGCCGCCGACGGTGCATCGGTGGCTCCACTGCTACGTGACCTGGACGCTGCATATCGGGCGCGCCGGCACGGCGACCAGCCCGCATGGGCGCTGCTGCCTGTCCAGTACGCCGACTACACACTGTGGCAGCGTGCGCAATTGGGCGACATCGAGGACCCGGAAAGTCCTATCGCTTTAGAGCTTTCGTACTGGGACGACGTCCTGTGCGGTCTGCCCGAACGGTTGCAGCTGCCCACCGACCGGCCCTATCCGGCGATCGCCGATCAACGCGGAGCGGTCATACCGGTCGACTGGCCGGCCGAATTGCAGCGACGGGTGCGAGATCTGGCCGCCGAGCATCACACGACCACTTTCATGGTGATGCAGGCAGCTCTGGCGTTGTTGTTGTCGCGGGTCGGCGTTACTTCAGATGTCGCCGTT
>NZ_JCALDL010000007.1:0-221935 GCF_059812855.1 Mycobacterium sp. NGS35 | reverse complement strand
GCCGAAATATCGCTATCACGTCACGCTCGGCGCTCAGCGTTGGTTGGCACGAGGCCGGACCGACCCGCCGCTACAGTATCTGCTAGTTTTGTAAAGTCTTTCCCACCGAGCTCGAGGCCACCACCATGCCCACACCCGTCATCGTCGGCGCCACCAGAACAGCGATCGGACGCTCCTTCAAGGGAACGCTGACCAACACGCCGCCCGAAACGCTGATCACCACCGTGCTGCCCGAGGCGATTCGCCGGGCCGGCATCGAGCCCTCCGCCGTCGATGACGTTATCTTCGCCGAATCCCATTACGGCGGAGGCGATCTCGCCCGTTATGCGGCCGCGGCGTGCGGCATGGAGGACGTGCCGGGCCAGTCGGTGAACCGGCACTGCGCCGGTAGCCTCACCGCGATCGGCAACGCGGCGGGGGGAATCGGCTCGGGCATGGAGCGGGTGGTGGTGGCCGGCGGTGTGCAGTCGCTGTCGATGACGCCACTGATGAACCAGCGCATTCCCGGCCCCGAGCTGAAGTTCGAGGAACGGTGGTTGCCGCCCACGCATCCGGAGACGCCCGACGCGCCCGGGCGCGACATGTCGATCACGGTCGGGTGGAACACCGCCAAGGCGGTCGGCATCACGCGCGAGGAAATGGACGCGTGGGCTGCGCGCTCGCATCAGCGGGCCATCGCAGCGATCGACGCGGGCAAGTTCGCCGACGAGATCGTGCCGCTCAAGGTGCAACTGCCCGACGGTTCGGTGGTGGACTTCAGCGTCGACGAGCACCCGCGCCGTGACACCACGGTCGAAAAGCTGGCCGCCCTCAAGCCGCTGCATCCGGAGATCGAGGGCTTCTCGATCACCGCTGGCAACAGCAGCGGCACCAACGACGCTGCGGCAGCGGTCGCGCTTGTCGACAAGGACTATGCCGACGCGGAGAAGCTGAGCGTGATGGCGAGGGTGAAGGCGTGGGCGGCATCGGCTGTGCCGCCGAAGGATACGGGACTCGGTGCAGTCAAGGTGATCGGCAAGGTGCTGCAACGAGCCGGATTGGCACCGGCCGACGTGGCGCTGTGGGAGATCAACGAGGCGTTCGCGTCGGTGCCGATTGCGGCATGCCGCGAGTACGGCCTCGACGAGGAGCGGGTGAACTTCTCGGGCAGCGGCTGCAGCCTCGGCCATCCGATCGCCGCCTCCGGTGCCCGGATGGTGACGACGCTGGTGTACGAACTTCAGCGGCGTGGCGGTGGTATCGGAGTCGCAGCAATGTGCGCGGGCGGCGGCCAGGGCGGCGCCGTGGTGATCGAGGTCTAGCGCTTCGAGGTCTCGCGCTTCGCGGCTGCTTTGCGCGCGCGGCGCGGCGCAGCCTTGCGCGGCTTCTGGCCTTCCTCGATGAGCCGGCTGGCGTGGTCGAGGATGCAGTTGAGCCCGTATTCGAAGTTCTTTTCGTCCGCCGCGGCCAGTCGGTGACCTTTGGCAGCCAGCCTGGCGATCAACGGCGTCGCCTGGGGATCAAGCGCTCTCGGCTCGAAAGTCGGTTCGCTGTCGTCCAATTCGCGCGTCTTCTGCTGCAGTCGCTCGAGCACGACGGTGCCGCGGACATGCAGCGACACCGCCGAATAGGTGTCGAACGCGTCCTCCGGTGACAGACCGGCATCGACCAGTGTTTCGATCGCCTTCTCCATCTGCTCCACACCCAACCGTCGCGCCTTCGCGCTGAGCGCCCCGCGGATCAGGATCAGGTCGGTCAGAATCGGGCTGCTCAGGAAGGTCTTGCGCATCATGCGGGCGTGGTTGCGCAGCGATTCACGCCAATTGCCCGCCTCCACATAGGGCGTCGAGAACGTGAACTTTCGCAGCGCCCGGTCCGTCATCGCGTTGAGCAGGTCGTCCTTCTTGCGGAAATACCAGTAGATGCTCGTGACGCCGACGCCAAGATGCTTACCCAGCAACGGCATACTGAGGTTGTCGATGGAGACCTGGTCGGCAAGTTCGAAGGCGCCGTCGATGATGTCCTCGGGATTGATCGAACCGCGTTCGCGCCGCTGGCGTTTCTGCGCGGTTGCCTTTCCTGCCACGGTGGGCTACCTCCGTTCGATCTCCCGATTACTGTAACCCCTATAGTAAGCTTCCTCGTTACCGCCGCGTTCCACGCGTAGCGGGACGAAGGAAGGCGCCAGGGCCGTGGACCTCGGATTCGCAGACGCCACCGCCGTCGTCGTCGGCGGCGGCCGTGGGATGGGGCTGGCCACGGCGCGATGCCTGGCCGATGACGGGTGCCGGGTTGCGCTGGTCGGCCGCACACCGAACGCTCTCGACGAAGCGGCCGACGACCTGCGGCGTCGCGGCAGCCCCGACGCCGTGGGACTGGTCGCCGACGTCGGTGACGCCCACGCGGTGGAGCAGCTGTTCGCCGAGGTGAGCCGCCGCTGGAGCGGCAAACTCAATGTGCTGATCAACGTGGTCGGGCCCAGCGCGGTGGGCACCTTCGAGGACTTGACCGACGAGCAGTGGCGACAAGCCGTCGACGAAGGCGTGATGGGAATGGTGCACTGCGTGCGTGCGGCTCTGCCGCTGCTGCGGCGTGCCGAGTGGGCGCGGATTGTCAACTTCTCGGCCCACTCGACCCAGCGGCAGAGCGTGCTGCTGGCGGCCTACACGGCAGCCAAGGCAATGGTGAACAGCATCTCGAAGAACCTGTCGTTGCTGTTGGCCAAGGACGAGATTCTGGTCAACGTGGTATCGCCCGGCAGCATCGCTTCGGAGTCGCTGGTCGGCTGGGCCGCGTCGGTCGGTGTGGACGGTAACGACCCGTATGCGTTGATGGACGCCATTGCCAAGCATTTCGGGCATCCGGCCCACCTGCCGCGAGCTGGATTTCCTGACGAAATCGGTCCTGTCGCAGCCTTTTTGGCCTCCCGGCGCAATTCATACATGACTGGCGCCAACGTCAACGTCGACGGCGGAAGTGATTTCACCTGACATGGCGACCGCACGAGAAGCCCGCGAATGGGCACGCACAGCGCTGAGGGGAATCGGCGACTCCCTGTACACCCCGTTCTGCGGGCGCGACGGCGACGAGATCGACTGGGATGCTTACCGCGCATTGGTTCGGTACTGCGTGGGCGATCTCGGCCACCCGATGCTGTGGGTGACCAGCGGCGTCGGCGAGTTCTGGTCGCTGACCACTGCTGAGCGAAAGCGGTTGCTGGAGTTGGCAATCGAGCAGGCGCGTGCCGTCAACCCCGATGTGGTGGTCCAGTCGTGCACCGCCGCACTGTCGGCCAAGGACTGCCTGGAATTGACACTGCACGCCCAGGAATCCGGTGCTGACATCGTCTACATCCAGACGCCGATGATGGAACTGCATGGCGGCGACGGCGTCCTGGCCTTCTTCCGCTACATCAGCGAACGCACCGACATCGCTTTGGGAATGTTCAACTCGCCGTCGTCGGGATATGTGCTCAGTGCCGCCGAAAGCGCCCGCATCGTCGCCGAGGTTCCCGCCGTGTGCGCGACCAAAGAGGGCGCCTTCCGCCCGTCGAACAGCCGGCTGCTGCACGAGTTGGCGCCCGAGTTGGTCATCTGGGAATGCGACACCACCGTGTACCGCGCGGGATGGCTCCGCCAGGGCATCGTCGGGCCCGCACAACTCGGCACCACCGGCTACCTCTACGAGACACCGCAGCGTCGAATCCTCAGCCACTACTGGGATTTGGTGTGGAGTGACAAGCTCGTAGAGGCGATGGATTTCGCGGTCGAGTCGGGACTGGACCAGTTCGGCGTCGACATCCGTTCGTGGTTCACTTGTTATCCCGGCCGCCCGGATTACTTCACGCACTGGGGTGCTGCGTTCAAGTACGCGGCCTCGCTGCTCGGGCTTCCCGTGGGGGACTATCCGCATTCCCGCCCGCCTCAGGTGCCGCTTCCAGAGGCGGGCAAGCGGCAGATCCGAAAGGCGTACACCCGCCTCGGTTTGATCGATCGGTGACCTTTTCGGACCCCTGCGGAAGGCACTACCGATAGGTGTACAGTATGTGCATACATCAAGTTTGCGGGCATCAGAGGAGGTCGGCTTGGACAGCGCCGACGACGTGGTGCGCTACCAGGTGCGCGACAGCGGAGTCGCGGTCCTGACCCTGAACCGGCCCGAGCGCATGAACGCGTGGGGCGGCGGACTGGCCAGTGCGTTCTGGACATGTCTGGACCGCGCCGACGCCGACGCGGATGTCCGCGCGATCGTGATCACCGGCGCCGGGCGCGCGTTCTGCGCGGGCGCCGACATGGGCGACCTCTCCAGCATCGGGGACGCCACCGTGGGCGACACCGATGTCAGTGCGCTGGTCGGGGAACGCCACCCGCATGCGGTCGCCATGCTGCGCAAGCCGGTCGTTGCAGCGATCAACGGCGCATGCGCCGGCATCGGGCTGACCCAGGCGCTGATGTGCGATGTCCGGTTCGCCGCGGAGGGCGCCAAGTTCACCACGTCGTTCTCGCGGCGGGGACTCATCGCCGAATACGGCATCTCGTGGATCCTGCCCCGAATCGTCGGCTGGGGGGCCGCGCTCGACCTGCTGCTGAGCGGCCGGGTTTTCTACGCCGACGAGGCCGCCGAGCTGGGACTGGTCAAAGAAGTGGTGCCCGCCGACGAGCTGATGCCGCGCGCAATCGGCTACGCCGATGACATCGCCGCCAATTGCGCCCCCAGTTCTCTGGCGGTGATCAAGCAGCAGGTGTACGCAGACACTATGCGCGACGTATTCGAGGCGAGCGCGGTGGCAGAGAAGCTCATGCACGAGTCGATGCTTCGCCCGGACTTCATCGAGGGCATCACGAGCTTCTTCGAGAAGCGGCCGCCGAACTTCCCGGCTTTGACCGACTGAAAGGACTCTCACCATGGCGCTGGACTACAAGGCCATCGACGTCGACAACCATTACTACGAGCCGCTGGACGCGTTCACCCGGCACTTGGACAAGAAGTTCAAACGCCGCGGCGTGCAGATGGTCAGCGACGGCAAGCACACGCTCGCGCTGATCGGCGACAAGGTCAATCGCTTCATTCCGAATCCGACGTTCGACCCGATCATCGTGCCGGGCTGCCTGGATCTGCTGTTCCGCGGCGAGATTCCCGAAGGCGTGGATCCGGCATCGCTGATGAAGGTCGAGCGGCTCTCGGAGCATCCGGAGTACCAGAACCGCGACGCCCGTGTCGCGGTGATGGACACCCAGGACCTCGAGACAGTGTTCATGTTGCCGACGTTCGCGTGCGGGGTCGAAGAAGCGCTCAAGCATGACATCGAGGCGACCATGGCGTCGGTGCACGCGTTCAACCTGTGGCTCGACGAACACTGGGGATTCGACCGGCCCGATCACCGAATCGTCGCCGCGCCGATCATCTCACTGGCCGACCCCGAAAAAGCGCTCCAGGAAGTCGATTTCGTGCTGGCGCGAGGCGCGAAGTTGGTGTTGGTGCGGCCGGCGCCGGTGCCCGGTGTGGTCAAGCCGCGGTCGCTGGGTGACCCGCTCCACGATCCGGTGTGGGCGCGGCTGGCCGAGGCCGGGGTTCCGGTCGGGTTCCATCTGAGCGACAGCGGTTATCTGCAGATCGCCGGGATGTGGGGTGGCAAGTCGACGTTCGAGGCATTCGGCGGCTCGAATCCGCTGGACCAGGTGCTCGTCGACGACCGAGCGATTCACGACACGATGGCCTCGATGATCGTGCATGGCGTCTTCACCCGTCATCCGAAGCTCCGCGTGGTGAGCATCGAGAACGGGTCGTATTTCGTGTACCGCTTGATCAAACGTCTCAAGAAGGCGGCCAACAACCACCCGAAGCTGTTCCCGGAGGATCCGGTGGAGCAGCTGCGCAACAACGTGTGGATCGCCCCGTACTACGAGGACGACCTGACGCGGCTCGCCGAAGTCATCGGTGTCGACAAGATCCTGTTCGGATCGGACTGGCCCCACGGTGAAGGGCTGGAGTCGCCGGTGTCGTTCACCGCGGAGCTCAAGGGATTCAGCGAGGGCGATATCCGGAAAATCATGCGCGACAACGCATTAGATCTGCTTGGCGTCAACGTGTCGTCCGCCGCCTAGTCGCACTGTACCGATGAGCGAGTGGACGCTAGGGGCGGTGCTGGACGCCATCGCGCAAGCCGTTCCGGACCGCGTGATGACGGTCTGCGGCGACCGGCGTAGCACGTACGCCGAATCGGCGGAGCGAACCCGTCGGCTGGCGAACTACCTCGCCGGCGAAGGACTTGGCGCGCACCGCGAACGCGACACACTCGAGCGTTGGGAGTGCGGCCAGGACCGGGTCGCGCTCGTCATGCACAACGACCTGTACCCCGACATGGTGATCGGATGTCTGAAGGCCCGCACCGTGCCGGTGAACGTCAACCACTACTACACGCCTCGCGAAGTCGGGGAGCTGTTCGACTACGTCAAGCCGAGAGCAGTCGTCTACCACCGGTCGCTCGGTGCGAAGTTCGCCGACGTGCTTCCCTCCGGCGCTGTGCTGGTGTCGATCGACGACGGCAGCGCCATCCCAGAGCTACCTGGTGCCGTGACCCTGAAAGACGCACTCGCGCGAGGCGATACCGACCGGGGCCTCTCGCCGTCACCCGACGACCTGATCATGATCTGCACCGGCGGCACCACTGGCCGTCCCAAGGGAGTGCTGTGGCGGCAGTGCGACATGTACGTGGTGTCGATGAACGGCGCGGCGCATGACTCCGTCGACGAGATACGTGCCAAGGTGCAGGCCGGCGGGGCGCCGTGGTTCGCGGTGTCGCCGTTGATGCACGCGGCCGGCATGTGGACCGCCTTCGCGGCGATCATGAACGGTATCCCGGTGATCCTCTACGACAACCGCGGCACGTTCGACCCGCGCAGCGTGCTGCAGACCGTCGAACGTGAGAAGGTCGGGCTGATGACGATGGTCGGCGACGCCTACGCCGGACCGCTGGTCGACGAGCTGCGGCGCAACGCCTACGACCTGTCCTCGCTGTACGCGATCGGCACCGGCGGCGCCGCGACCAATCCGACGTACCAGCGCGCGCTGCTCGAGGCGATCCCGCAGATCACGTTGATCAACGGCTACGGATCGTCGGAAACCGGCAACATGGCGTTCGGCCACAGCCAGCGCGGGCATCACAGCGACACGTTCCAGTTCCGCGACGGCGGCCTCGTGCTCTCCGACGACTACACCCGCTTCCTCGAGCCCGGTGATCCGGAGATCGGCTGGGTCGCGCGTACGGGCCGAATCCCCTTGGGCTACTTCGACGACGAGCAGGCCACCCGCAAAACCTTCCCCGAGGTCGACGGCGTGCGGGTGGTGATCTCCGGTGACCGGGCAAGCATCGAGCCCGACGGCACGCTGCGTCTTTTCGGCCGCGACTCGCTGGTGGTCAACACCGGCGGCGAGAAGGTGTTCGTCGAGGAAGTCGAGGAGGTGTTGCGCGCGTGCCCCGGCGTGGACGACGCGCTGGTGGTCGGGCGGCCCAGTGAACGCTGGGGCGAGGAATTGGTGGCCGTTGTCGCGCTGCGTGCCGACTGCGTCGAGGCCACCGATGCTCTTGCCGCGCACTGCGCATCGTCGCTGGCGCGGTTCAAGGTTCCGAAACAATTCGTCGTCGTCGACCAGGTGCGCCGACTCGGTAACGGCAAGGCCGACTACCGCTGGGCGAAAAGTGTTGCGCGCCAGCAGGCTCCGGTGCCATGACACAGAATGTGATCGATTGTCTGGTGAACGTGCACTTCGGTGAAACCGAAGTCCAGCCCGCCTGGATGGTGAAAGTCCGCGACGACTACTTCAAGGGTCCGAAGTCGATGTTCGCCCCTGTCGAGTTGGCCGAGCTCCTCGACGAGATGGACGAGCAGGGCGTGCGTAAGGCGATTCTGATGGACAGCCTCGCGAAACCGTCGCTGACCGCGCGCAAGTTCGTGCAGGCCCGCCCGGACCGCTTCGCACTGGCGATGGGCGGGGTCAACCTGCTGCGGCCGATGCCGTCGCTGCGCGAGCTGGGCGCCGTCGCCGCCGACCTTCCCGTCGTGTATGCCGTTGTCGGCCCGAGCTTTTGGGGGGACGGCCAGTATCCGCCCAGTGACGCGGTCTACTACCCGCTGTACACCAAATGCGCCGAACTGGAGTTGCCGCTGTGCGTCAACACCGGGATACCCGGCCCCCCGATCCCCGGCGAGGTGCAGAACCCGATCCACCTGGACCGGGTTTGCGTGCGCTTTCCCGAGCTGAAACTGTGCATGATCCACGGTGCGGATCCCTGGTGGGACATCGCGATTCGGCTGCTGATCAAGTACCGCAATCTACGGCTGATGACGTCGGCGTGGTCACCGAAGCGGCTGCCGGAGACCTTGCTGCACTTCATGCGCACCCGAGGTTCCGACAAGGTGATCTTCGCCTCGGATTGGCCGGTGCTGCGCATGCGCCGGGTGGTGCCCGAGGCGCTGGCGCTCGAGCTGCCGGCCGACGTGCTGGACAACTACCTCTATCGCAATGCCCAAGAGTTCTTCTTCGGCGTGACCCAGGAGCAATGACCATGGACCGTTACGAACTGCGCCGGCTGGACTACAGCCTGACCGCCGACCACAAGGCGCTGCAGGAGGTGTATCGGCGGTTCTTCAAGACCCACTGCCCGATCGAAACCGTCCGCGCCGCCGAGGAATCGGGGTTCGACAAGAGCCTGTGGGAAAGGCTGTGCGCGATGGGCGCGTCGACGATGGCGCTCCCGGAGTCGTGCGGCGGAGATGGCGCGACGCTGGTCGACCTGACATTGGTCGCCGAGGAGATCGGCCGTTCGCTGGCGCCGGTGCCGTGGATCGACCACGTGTGCGCGGCCCGGCTGCTCGGCCGGCTGGGCGCGCTGGACGACCACGTGCTCAGCGGCAAGCAAGTGGCAGGACTCGACACCCAGCACGACGACACCGCCGGCGTGCGGTTGATCGGCACCGGCTCGATTGCCGACCACATCCTCGTCCGCAACGGTGACGACGTCGTGCGCCTCACGTTCGACACCCGCCCGGCGCGCGTCGACAACATCGGCCGGCTGCCGATGGCGTGGGTCGACCCGTCGGCGGCCGACAGCCGCACCGTCGTTGCCAGCGGTCCTGACGCGCTCGCGGAATATCAACGCGCACTTGACGAGTGGCGGCTGCTGACGGGCTCGGCGCTGGTCGGGCTCGTCGAGGAGACGATGACGATCGCGGCGGAGTTCGCCAAGACCCGCTACACGCTGGGGGTACCGATCTCGACGCTGCAAGCGATCTCGCATCCGCTGGCCAACATCGCGATCACGGTGCAGGCCGGCCGCAACCTGGCGCGGCGCGCGGCGTGGTTCCTCGACAACGAGCCCGACGAGCGGCCCGAGCTGGCGCCGTCGGTGTTCGTGTTCATGGCCGAAGAAGCGGCGAAGGCCGCGACGATGGCCGTGCACATTCAAGGCGGCCTGGGTGTCTCGGCGGAGGCCGCCGCGACCGCCTACTTGGTGCGGGCTCGGGGGTGGCCGCTGGCCGGCGGCGATCCGGCGGCCAGCGCAAAGTACATCGCGCAGATCGTCGCGGCGCGAGAAAGCGGTCAGTGATGGACTTTTCGCGAGTCGAGCTGTCTGACGACGACAAGGCGTTCCTTCACGAGGCGCGCAGCTTTCTGCGCACGCACGTGACCGACGAGGTTCGGCGGCGCGACCGGGAGACCGGCGACAACTTCGACGAGGGCGTGCATCTGGCGCTCGGTGCCGCCGGGTATCTCGAGCGCGAATGGAAACCGGAGTCCGAGGGCGGGTTCTCCCGGGT
Organism: Mycobacterium sp. NGS35; assembly: GCF_059812855.1. NCBI lineage: Bacteria > Bacillati > Actinomycetota > Actinomycetes > Mycobacteriales > Mycobacteriaceae > Mycobacterium > Mycobacterium sp. NGS35. Next base: position 212,138 of record NZ_JCALDL010000007.1, on the reverse strand, counting down.
GCGCCGGCGCATCTGGGAGCTGGAGAAGCGGCGCGCGCATGTGCCGTGGGTGACGTGGGGAACCACGGCGATGGTGGCGCGGTCGGTGGCGACGTTCGGCTCGCAGGAGCTCAAGGACGAAGTGCTGCCAGGCGTGTTCAGCGGTCACGTCCGGTTGTGCCTCGGCTACACCGAACCCGAGGGGGGATCGGACATCGCGACGTGCAAGACGCGCGCGGTGCGCGACGGCGGCGCGGACGCGAGGAGCACAAATGGCGGGAGCTGGGTGATCAACGGGTCGAAGATGTTCACTACCGGCGCGCACAACTGCCAGTACGTTTTCCTGATCACGAATACCGACCCCGAAGCGCCAAAACACAAGAGTCTGACCATGTTTCTGGTGCCGTTGAACTCGCCGGGTATCGAGATCCAGGGCGTGCGCACCATCGACGGCGACCGGACGAACATCGTCTACTACAGCGACGTCCGGGTCGACGACAAGTATCGGCTGGGGGAGGTGAACGGTGGTTGGACCGTGCTGCGCGAACCGCTCAACGTCGAGCACGGCGCCGTCGCCGCGGCCCCCGACGGGCTGGCCGACGTGTCGATCATGATGCACCAGGCCGGGTTCATGGCCGACGCCGCCGACAAGGCCGCGGCTAAGGCGAACGTCGCCGACGGGTCTGTGGCATATCGGTTGGGCCGCAGCGTCGCTCGAATGGAAGCCGCGCTGAGCGCACCGAGCATTTTCGGCCGGGTGGCGCTGGCGCAGACCATGCGTGACATCTCGCCGGAGCTGATGGACATCCTCGGCACCGCGTCGTCACTGCCCGTCGACACCGACGGAGCCGTCGACGACGGCGCGTCGGAATACATCTTCCGGTTCGCGCCGCTCGTCGGCATCTACGGCGGCACACTCGAGGTGTTCCGCAACATGATCGCCCAGCACGTTCTCGGTTTGGGCAAGCCCGCGTACGCGGCACCGGCGGCCCGTTAGCCTGAGCGTGCGCTGCGGTACGGCGCGTATCGGTGTGGCGGTGTACAGACACGCACGCTCGCGCACACGAGGCCTACGCGATAGCGCCGGATTCCTTGAGCTCGGCGATGCGGTCCCAATCCATGCCGAGCTCCATCAGCACCAGCTCCGTGTGCTCGGATGCCTGCGGTGCGCGGGTGGTCTGCAGCGGCTCGTGGTTGAACTGAACGGGTCCCCGCACGACTCGCAACGGCGGTCCGCCGTCGGCCGCCTCCACTTCCACCACCATGTCATTGGCCAGGGCCTGCTCGTCGGTGGCCAGGTCGATGAAGCTCTGAAACGGCGCCCACTGGCCCCGCATGGTCTTCAGGTGCTGGCGCCAGTACGCGAACGGCTTGGCGGCGAACGCCTTCGCGATGAGTTCGCTTGCCGCGTCGGCGTTTTCCATCAGGGGCAGCACGTCGGAGAACCGGGGATCGTCGGCCGCCTCCGGAATGCCCAAGTGTTCGAACGTGTCTCGGATATAGCCGGTCGGACTGACGATGCACAGGTTGATGGTGCCGCCGTCAGACGTCTGGTAGTTGCCCAAAAACGGGTTCACCGCCGAGCCGCCGCTGTGCGGCATCTCCGCGCGCATGGTCTCGCCGGTCTCCATGCCGTGCGTCACGCTGGCGCCCGCCGCCCACCACGCTGTGCTCAGCAGCGACACATCCAGCTCGACGGCTTCTCCAGTGCGTTCGCGGTGCAGGAGTGCCGCCGAGATGCCGCCGGCGATCGTCATCCCGCCGATCGAGTCGCCGAATGCCGGAATGCCTTGGGCCAGAAAGCCCCCCAGCTCCGGCGGTGACAAGGCATGACCGACCCCGCTGCGTGTCCAGAATGCGGTGCCGTCATAACCGCCGACGTCGCGCTCGGGGCCCTTGTCGCCGTAGGCGCTGCCGCGGGCGTAGATGATGTTCGGGTTCACCGCGCGGATGTGCTCGATGTCGAACTTGTTCTTCTGCCGCGCCGCGGGCAGGTAGTTGGTCAGAAACACATCGGAGGTCCGGGCGAGTTCGTAGAGCACCTCCTGGCCACCGGGCGTGGACACGTCGATGCCGACGCTGCGCTTGCCGCGGTTGGGGTGCTCGATCAGCGGGTGCCGGTCCGGGTTGAGTTGATGGCCGCCCATGTTCACGAAGCCGCGCTGCGTGTCGCCACGGACGGGATGCTCGACCTTGATGACGTCTGCACCCCAGTCGGCGAGAATGGCCCCGGCCGCCGGGACGAACGTGAACTGAGCGACCTCCAGGACGCGGACGCCCTCCATGACCTTGACCACGTGAACCTCCTGTGGCGACGAGGCTAGCGCACGACGTCGAACGTCACCGGCAGCGCGGTGGGCGAGCGGAACGGGTTGCCGCGGATGTGCGGATCGCCGTCGGTGAGCAGGGTGATGTCGGTCAATCGGTCGAGCAGGCACTCCAGCGCGACGCGGGTTTCCAGCCGTGCCAAATGCAAACCCAGACAAGTGTGTTCACCCGCGGCAAACGAAATGTGCGGGATGGGTTTGCGGAAGATGTCGAACTCCTCAGACCGCTCCCAGCGGCGTTCGTCGCGGTTCGCCGAGCCGATGCACACGTCGATCATCGCGCCAGCCGGGATTTCGACACCGTCGAGTTCGGTGTCCTCGGTTGCGAAACGTTGCACGGACGTCAGCGGCGTCTCGTAGCGCAGGTTTTCTTCGATCGCCTTGCCCAGCAAGGTGCGGTCGGATTGCACCGCGGCGAACTGCTCCGGCCGGGTCAGCAGGTTGTAGAGCAGATTGCCCGACGAGCGGTACGTCGTTTCCAGGCCCGCCGGCAGTAGTAGTCGCAGAAACGAGTAGATCGCTTCGTCGCTGAGCTTTTCGCCGTCGATCTCGGCAACGACGAGGTCGCCGATGATGTCGTCCGTCGGGGTCCGCTTGCGCTTCTCGATGTGCTGCAGGAAGTATTCCTTGAGGGCTGCCGACGCCTCGAATGCCCGCTTGTAGTCGACGTTATAGCTGATCAGTTGTATTGCGCGGCGGCGGAATTCGGTCAGGTCCGCTTCAGGCAGGCCTAGCAGCCGGGTGATCACGCGCGTCGGGAACTCGAACGTGAAGTTGCGCACCAGGTCGGCTTCACCGGCATCGGCGAACTCGTCGACCAACTCCTGGCAGACCGGACGGACGATCTCGGGCTCCCACCGCGCCAGCGATTTCGTCTTGAACGCGGCTGAGACCAGGTTGCGGTGGTCGCGGTGCTGCTTGCCCTCCATCGCGAGAATGGTCTTGCCCATGAACAGCCCGATTGACGTGTCGTAGCCGGCCGAACTGAACACCCGGCCGTCCCGCAGCACGGTGTTGACCGCGTCGAACGACAACGCCGAGAAGATGTGCCGGGGTCTCATCGACTCGGGCAGCCTGGAGTAGTCGACGACGGGGCCCGCGAAGACGCCGCTGCGACGCCGCCATTCGGCGAAGAACGGATAGGGATCACGCTTCCACTCAGCGGCCCGGTCGGCCGGCAGGATCTCCTGGGCGTGCGTTTCCACAGCTGGTCTCCAGCGTTCGGTGTCGTGCGGTCGGCGAGGGCGGCCGCAGGTACGTACTGTAAATGTTACAGTATCAGGCCACAGGAGGAGGTGGGTGCCGAGATGGTTGACGTGGCGATCATCGGGGTCGGGTTGCATCCGTTCGGGCGGTTCGGGGACAAGACCGCGATGCAGATGGGAGCTGACGCGATCTTCGCCGCGGTGGACGACGCCGGCGTGCAGTGGCGCGACATCCAGTTCGGTGTGGGCGGCAGCTGGACCGTGGCGAACCCGGATGCGATCGTCGGGATGGTGGGTCTCACTGGCATCCCGTTCACCGACGTGTTCAACGCATGTGCGACCGCGGCCAGCGCGGCGAAGGCGTGTACTGACGGTATCCGGTTGGGCGACTACGACATCGGCATTGCAGTCGGTATGGACAAGCATCCGCGTGGCGCGTTCACCGAAGATCCGGCGCTTGTCGGCATGCCGAGCTGGTACGCGCAGAACGGGCAATACCTCACGACGAAGTTCTTCGGCATGAAGGCCAACCGCTATCTGCACGAGCACGGCATCTCGCAGCGGACGTTGGCGCGGGCGGCGGCCAAGAACTTCCGCAATGGCGCGCTGAATCCGAATGCGTTCCGCCGCAAGCCGATTCCCGAAGACGACATTTTGAACTCGCCGATGCTGAACTATCCGTTGACGCAGTACATGTTCTGCGCACCCGACGAGGGAGCGGCGGCCGTGGTCATGTGCCGCGCCGACATCGCGCACCGCTACACCTCGACGCCGGTGTATCTGCGGGCCGTCGAAGTACGCACCCGCCGCTACGGCGCTTACGAAGTGAACACCACCTTCGCTCCCGTCGAGGAGGACGCGTCACCGACGGTGTATGCGGCGCGGGCGGCCTTCGAGAAGGCCGGGGTGGCGCCGAGCGACGTCGACGTGATCCAACTGCAGGACACCGACGCCGGGGCAGAGATCATCCACATGGCCGAGTGCGGGTTCTGCGCGGACGGCGAGCAGGAGAAGCTGTTGGCCGACGGCGCAACCGAAATCGGCGGTGCGATGCCGGTCAACACCGACGGCGGACTGATCGCCAACGGCGAGCCGATCGGCGCGTCGGGGCTGCGGCAGCTCCATGAACTGGTGCGGCAACTGCGCGGCGAGGCGGGCGAGCGTCAGGTCCCCGGCGCGCCGCGGGTCGGCTTCGCACAACTCTACGGCGCACCCGGAACCGCGGCCGCGACCGTCGTCTCCCTGTGATTTCGGTGCGATTTCAGGCGCTGAGCGCCGGTTAGCGCCCCGAAATCGCTTGCTCGCGGGCCCAGCGGTAATCGGCCTTGCCGGCGGGGCTGCGTTCGATCACCGGACGGAACACCACGGCCTTCGGAAGCTTGTAGCGCGCAATGGATTTCGCGGCGTGCGCGATCAGCTCGCCCTCCTCGACGCTGGCGCCGTCGGCCAGCGCGACGATCGCCACCACCTCTTGGCCCCAGCGTTCGCTCGGCCGCCCGGCAACGACGACGTCGGCGACCGCCGGGTGCGATGCAATCGAAAGCTCCACCTCCTCGGCGAAGATCTTCTCGCCGCCGGAGTTGATGGTCACCGAATCGCGGCCCAGCAGCTCGATGGCGCCGCTGTGGAGGTGGCGTGCCCGGTCGCCCGGCACCGCGTAGCGCACGCCGTCGATCACCGGGAAAGTGGCCGCGGTCTTGGCCGCATCGCCCTTGTAGCCAAGCGGGACATAGCCTCTCTGTGCCAGCCAGCCGATGCCGTCATGCCCCGGCGACAGGATGGCGCTCAAATCTTCGGCGGCGACGCAGGTGTCCGGTCCGGGGTTGAACGTTCCGGTCGACACCGCACCCGTCAGCGACATGTGATGCATCTGCGCGCCGGTCTCCGAAGAGCCCACACCGTCGACCACCACCGCGTTGGGGAGCGCTTCGATCAGCCGTTCTTTGACCGAAGGCGTCAGCATCGCGCCGCCGTTGGCCACCACGGCCAGCGACGACACGTCGGCCGTCCCACGCTCGATCGCAGCCAGAAGCGGCCGCGCGATCGCGTCGCCCACCACGGTCACCACCGCCACTTTTTCCCGCTCGATGGTGCGGACCACCTCGTCGGCGTCCAACCGGTCGACCGTCGACGCGAACACCAGAGACTGTCCCGTCGTAATCGCGGTCATGACACCCCACTGCGCGGCGCCGTGCATCAGCGGCGGCAGGATCATGATCTTGGTACCCGGATTTTCCGCTGCACGCGAGGCGATGTCGTCGTAAGAGGTCATCACCTCGCCGGTGACCAGATTGCGGCCGCCGAACGATGTCACGAAGATGTCGTGCTGGCGCCACAGCACACCCTTGGGCATCCCGGTGGTGCCGCCGGTGTACAGCACGTACAGGTCGTCCGGCGACGGCTCGACGGGCGGCGGCTGCGGCGAGCCGGACTCGATGACGGTCTCGTAATCCACTGCGCCGTCGAGCAATTCGTTGCCGGAGCCGTCAGCGATCTGAATCAGCACTTTGAGGTTCGGCAGGTCGGGCAGCACTTCGGCGACCCGCGGCGCGAACGCGGCGTGGTAGATCAGTGCGGTGGCGCCGGCATCGGCAAGCAGGTACTCCAATTCGGCCTTGACGTAGCGATAGTTGACGTTGAACGGGGCCACCCGCGCCCGCCACGCGCCGAGCATCGCCTCGACATACTCGTTGCCGTTGTAGGCGTAGATGCCGACGAGGTCCTGGCCCACCTCGTGGCCGGCCAACGCGGACCGCTCGGTGTGACAGCCCAGCCCGCGCGCGTGCAGATAGGACGCGAGCCGCGTCGACCGGTCGACGATCTGCGCATATGTGTACTGCTTGTCGCCCTGGGTGATCAGCGGCCGGTCGCCGATCACGGCTGCGACGGCGTCGGCCACCGCGGGCACGGTGAAGTTCACGATGTCGTCCATGCTCGGAGTAGATCATCCGTGGTGGTGATGGTCGCGAGCAGGGACAGGGTGTAGTCGACGACCGCAGTCCCGTATTCGGCGGGAAACCCGGCGACCGCGTCGCGTGGCAGCACCACCCGGTACGCCGCGTTGACCGCGTCCATCACCAGGTTGGGGATCGCGATGTTCAGTGAGACGCCGACGCCGACGATCGTCGACACCCCGAGATTGCGCAGGATCGCGTCGAGGTCCGTGCCGCCCATCGGGCCGACGCCATGCCAGCGGTACAGCACAATGTCACTCGGCTCCGGGCCCAGCTCAGGAAGCAGCGTCGCACCGTCACTGCCGGGCGCTATGTCGACACTGCCGCGGCCGGCCGAGAAGATCTTCGCGTTGTGGTTGGACCCGCGCCCGTCGGGGCGTCGCTGTACCAGGCAGTGCACCACCTGGACGCCGGCGGCGCGCGCCGCCGGCAACAGCCGCACGATGTTCGGCAGCGCCTCGCGGCGAGCCTCCTCGGCCAGCACCGCCAGACCGGCGTTGGGTCCCATCACCGCGCCTTGGCACTCCTGTGTGACGACGGCGGTGTGCTCGGGTGCGACCACCTCGGCGAGCGGCACCGTCATGCCGGGGTCTCGTAGAACTGCGTGGCCCACTTACGCAGGGCCATATAGGGTTTGGCGTCGGTTTTGGACAGCGGTGGGCGCTCGATGTACTCCTGGTGGCGCCAGATGTCCAGGTCCTCCCAGACCGTGCGCAAGAACTGCTTCTCCACCTGCTCGCGAACCGCGGCGGGCGGAACGTCGGAGCTCTCGCCGGGCAGCTTCGGCCACCAGATCGAGTAGAACATCGTCGACAAGCCGTCGTCGACCGGCGTGACCGCGAAAATCAGCCGGTGGTTGGACGCGCCCTCGAACGCGCTGATCGCTCCGCCGAGCCCGAACATGTGGCTGTGGATACGCAACGCCATGGTGTCGGGGTCGTCGGCGCGGGCATCGGGCCAGCCGGTGAGGAATCGCCACTCGTGGTCGACGATGCGCCAGTCCAGGCACACCGGCGTCACCGTGGCCTTGTGCACGTAGTGGAAGTGCGCGCTGTCCGGGCCGTTCTCGGCGACGATCTGTGGATGCACCGGCTCGTTCTCGGTGCGTCGCGAAAACTCCGGATACGGGCGGTAATACGCGGACGGGTCGGTCTCGAATTGCGGGAAGGAGGTGAAGATGTCCGGCATCTGCCACTGCGGTTCCTTGCCCTGGGGCTGATGCCAGACGAACACGCAGTCGTACTGCTCCACCACCGGGTACACGCGCAGCCTCAACGCGCGGTTCGGCCGGTCAGGCTGGTAGGGAATGTAGCGGTTGGTGCCGTCGGGACCCCAGCGCCAGCCATGAAACGGGCACTCGACGCAGTCTCCGACGACTTTGCCGCCGTGGCCGATGTGGGCCCCGAGGTGACGGCAGTGCGCCTGCAGCACGTGCAGATCACCGGACTGGTCGCGGTAGGCCACCAGGTCGTCACCGAAGTAATGCAGTGGCCGGACCTCGCCGACGGGAAACTCCGCGGACCAGCCGATCATGAACCAGCCGGTGACCTTCCAGGTGAACGGAACCTTCACGCGCATCCCTCCGCTCAATCGATACCGAAGAGGTTACAGTATCGACATCGGGCGGCCAGCGGTCGTCGGCCACGATGAGAGGAGCGAGGTGGCGGGGAACAAGAAACTCGTCATCGGTGCGAGCGGGTTTCTGGGCTCGCATGCCACCCGGCAGCTCGTCGATCGCGGTGACGACGTGCGCGTGCTGGTCCGCAAAACGAGTGTTACTCAGGGCATTTCGGACCTCGACGTCGAATACCGCTACGGTGACATCTTCGACGGCGACGCGCTGCGCGAGGCGATGGCCGGCTGCGACGTGGTCTTCTACTGCGTGGTGGACACCCGGGCGTGGCTGCGCGACCCCGCGCCGCTGTTCAAGACCAATGTCGAGGGCCTGCGGCACGTGCTCGACGCCGCGGTCGACGCGAACCTCGAGCGGTTCGTGTTCACCAGCACGATCGGCACCATCGGCATCAGCGACAGCGGGCTTGCCGACGAGGACACGCCGTTCACCTGGTACGGCAAGGGTGGTGGCTACATCCAGTCGCGCGTACAGGCCGAGAACCTGGTGCTCGAATACGCGCGGGAGCGCGGCTTGCCCGCAGTGGTGCTGAACGTGTCCAACACCTACGGCCCGCGGGACTGGGCGCCTACTCCGCACGGCGGCCTGGTCGCGGCGGTGGCGGCCGGCAAGATGCCGGTCTACGTCAAGGGGCTGTCGTACGAGGTGGTCGGAATCGAGGATGCCGCGGCCGCGTTGGTACTGGCCGCCGACAACGGCCGGGTCGGCGAGCGCTACATCATCTCCGAGCGGTTCATGTCCTGGCGCGACATCTTCAACACCGCCGCCGACGCGGTCGGCGCACCGCGGCCGCGGTTCGGTGTGCCGTTCTGGGCGTTTCCCGTGGCCGGGTTCGTCGGCGACATCGCGTCGCGGGTGCTGCGTCGTGATGTGCCGATCAACCGTGTCAGCGCACGGCTGGCCCACATCATGTCGCCGATGGACCACAGCAAGGCCGTGCGTGAACTCGGATGGCAGCCACGGCCCACGCCTGAGGCGATTGCTGCGGCCGCACGCTTCTACCAGGAGCGCCGTCGGCAGCGATCCGGCGCCCACCGAAAGTGACGTTTCGCAGTCAAAGTGCGCGCTTCACCGCTGCGCCATAATCGAGTTCGGTGCCACCCAGTCTGTCGAGACGAACCGGTGCCGGATCAGCCACTGGTCACCGACCGGCTCGAGCCTGTCGCGGTAGCGGCCGTAGTGGTCCAGGCCGATGTCGGTGACGACCGTGAAGTACGACGCGACTCGGGCGCGCTCCGTGGTGAGCTCGACGAACCGGATGTTCGTGAGGTTGTGCCGGACAATGCGTGCCGAAGACGTTATGCCGCTGAGGAATTCGACGATCGCGGAACGCCCGCACAGCGGCTCCTCGCCCCGCAGCTCCAATTCACCGTTCTCACAGAATGTTTCGGCCATGTCGTGCAACCGCCCCGAATCACCCGACCAGTTGTAACCGGCGAGAGTGTCCCGGATGCGTTCGCGCGCTGCCAGCTCCCACAGCTCCACGTCAGGCCTCCTCGGCGCTGAACACGTAGGAACCCACGGTCGTCAGTCGGTCGTCGGCGCCTTCGTCGTGCATGACCACCCGAACCCCGACGGTGCCGTCGGCGCCGAGGAAAGCCTCACCGTCGACGCGGAACGGTCCGGCCTTGCCTCGTGCTACGAACATCACATGCGACGAAACACCTTGCACTAGCGGCGTTCCCACTGCATCGGCCGCCAGTTCCAGTGCCGCTGTTTCCAAGATCACGAACTGCGGGCCGATATGCAGTGCAGCGTCCGGCGAAGCGACTCTGTCCTCCAGTTCGGGAAGTGCCCACCGGCCGTCGGCGCGGCGGCGACCGCCGAAAACCTGCCACAGCGGGGGCATTCCGGCCGAGTCGGTCACCTCGATCGGATCGACCGTCATCTTCTTCAGGCCGTCCGGAGGAGTGCCGATGCTGATGCCCTGTCCCTGGGTCAGCGCCAGCACGCGCGGCGGATTGTCGGCGTCGACGATCTTCGACCGGCTGTACCCCATCTGCCGGCCTCGCTTGAGCTCCTCGGAGACGATCTCGATGCGGCGCACGTCGCGGCCCGGATCGAGCACCTGGCAGGAGTGGATGACCGGGTTGGGCACCGCCTCGAGGTCCGACATGTGGCCGCCCTCGGGCGAGGCGATACCCAGCACCGCAAGCAGCAGCCCACCCGTCGCGTTGCGCATGTCGCGGCGCACCGTGACCGTGTTGTCGACCGGCCCCAGGTCCATCTGCGCGTACCTGCGGCCGATGTAGCGGTAGCTCAACAGCCCACCCCAGCGCCGCCGAAGCTCGGCCGCGTACGCCTCCGGCTGATCGACCAGTTCACGAATGTCGCGTGGCATTCGACCTCCTAACGCCCATATATGATGACCCTTCCGCTCACCCGCGGCTGCACGTCGGCGCGCCGGAGGTTTTCGCATGACGCAACTGGACACCGCGAGTGCTCCCGTCCTCGACGAGCTCGGCTACTACCTGCTGGCCGGCGCCGGCGGGGAAGGGCCTGCGACGTTGACAGAGGAGGCCAGCCGCGGCGAACAGCTGGGGTTCGGCACGGCGTTCATCTCCGAGCGCTGGAACGTCAAGGAGGCGTCGTCGCTTGTGGGCGCGGCGTGTGCAGTCACCAGCCGGATGCAAATCGCCACGGCCGCAACCAATCACAACACGCGCCATCCGCTGATCACCGGATCGTGGGCCACCACCATGCACCGCCTCTCCGGTGGCCGGTTCACGCTCGGCATCGGCCGGGGCATCGCCGCCATCTACGGGGCATTCGGCATTCCCACGGTCACCACAGCGCAGATGGAGGACTTCGCCAACGTGATGCGCCGGCTGTGGCATGGGGAGGTGATCTTCAATCACGACGGGCCGATGGGCAAGTATCCGATCTTGTTTCTCGATCCCGATTTCCACGAGGACATCCGGCTGGCCATCGTCGCGTTCGGACCGGCCACGTTGGCGTTGGGTGGTCGGGCTTTCGACGACGTCATCCTGCACACGTACTTCACGCCGGAAACGCTGCAACGGTGCGTCAAGACCGTCAAGGACGCCGCCGAGAAGGCCGGTCGCGATCCGGCCAGCGTGCGGGTGTGGTCCTGTTTGGCGACCGTCGGTGATCACCTTCCCGAGGAGTTGCGGCTGAAGAAGACCGTCGCCCGGCTGGCCACGTACCTGCAGGGCTACGGCGATCTTCTGGTGAAGACCAACGGCTGGGATCCTGGTGTGCTGCAACAGTTTCGGCAGGATCCCGTGGTGACGTCGATCGCCGGCGGAATCGACCACAAGGCCACCCCGGAACAGATCGAGCACATCGCGGCGCTGATCCCCGACGAATGGCTGCAGGTGTCGGCCACCGGGTCGGCGCAGCAGTGCGTCGAGCGGGTGCGCAAGGAATTCGACTACGGCGCCGACTGCGTGATCATGCACGGCGCCACACCCGACGAATTGGCCCCGATCGTCGAGGCGTACCGCCAGCCGGCCTAGCGCCGGCTGGCCAGACCCGCCCCGACTTCGAGGTCTTTCAGCGCCGGCTCGATGGCGTCGGCCATGTCGTCGATGTCGCGGGCGATCTCCGGGGTGGTGACGAATCCGAAGTCCATTGCGCCGCGGTACGAGAAGCAGGTGATGTTGAGGCCGATGTCGAGAACGAGCGGTCCGACCGGCATCAGCCGCTCCAGCATTGCCCCGGACAAGTAAAGCGGAAAGTCCGGTCCGGGGACGTTGGAGATCACGACGTTCACCGGCGCCAAGGACCGACCGATTCCGCTCGCGGTGTACGCGCGCGCGGCCAGCGACAGCAGCCCGGGCGGCGTCGTCTCTGTCAGGCCCATGATCTGATGTGCGGTCAACGCCTTCGCCATCTCTTTGGCGCCCTGGGAATTGGCGTAGATGGCCCTGATCCGTTCGGCGGGGTCGGCGATATCGGTGGCGAGCGAGATCGTCATCGTGCTGACCTGGTTGCCGATGTCGTTGTTCCCATCGGGACGGGTGGACACCGGAATTTGGGTCACCAGCGACTTGTCGGGGAGCTCGCCGCGGTCGTCGAGGTAGCGGCGCATCGCACCCGACACCAAAGCGAGCACTACGTCGTTGACCTTCACGCCGTAGGCGTCCTTGACCGCCTTCACCCGATCCAGGGGCACGCTGGCCCCGGTGACGCGCCGGTGCGGTGAGATCGGCGCGTTGAATCGTGTTGTCGGAGCGTCGAAGTAGCGCGGCGGCCTGTTCGCGATACCCCGAACGGCCAGCTGCTGGCGCACGGTCTGCTCCACCAGGCGCGCGATGCGGTAGGGGGTCTTGACGCCGACGTTGACCAGGCCGCCCAGGGCGCGCATCTCCGGCCGGGGCATTCGCACCCCGACCAGTGACCGGTCCACGTCGAGCGCGGGTGGGCGCGGCTCGGGCGTGACGTCCAGCAAGATCTCGCTGAGCCCCGCGCCCGACACCCCGTCGATCACGGCGTGATGCATCTTGGTGACGATCGCGGCGCGGCCGTTTTCGAGGCCTTCGATGAACCACAGCTCCCACAGCGGCTTCGAGCGGTCGAGCTTGTAGGACATCAATCGGCCCACGAGTTCGTTGAACTCCCGCCGCCCGCCGGGCGAGGGGACCGCAATGTGGCGGATGTGGAAGTCGATGTCGAGATCGTGGTCTTCGACGAACCACGGGCGGTCCAGACCGAGCGGCGCGCCGGCCACCCGCCAACGCAGCTGGGGGAGTTCGGGCAGCCGCGCGGCGATCAGCTTGCGCACCGACTCGAAGCTGAAATCCGGTGCGTCGGAGGGGTCGCAGATCGCCGAAGCCCCCACATGCATGTGCCAGGACGGGGATTCGGCGAACCAGAACGCTGCATCTGCACTCGACAACCGGTTCATGCTGTGACCTTACGCAGCTTCTGCCCGATCAGGTGGCCGGTCGGCGCATCAGCGCGTAATAGATTGCACTGATGGATGTGGCCTCGATCGTCAGGGAAGTCAGCGGCGTGGTGCCGCGTGCGATCGCCGGGCTGGACACCTCCGACTGGTCGCCCTCGCCGCGCGGTCTTCGGCAGTTGGCGGAGGTGGTGCTGGATCAGGCGGCGCTGACCGGCATGTCACTGCTCAGCGGACTCCCGGAGCCGCCGCTTCGGTCGAACGGATACAGCGCTGTGGCACACGAGCTTTCGTCGCTCGACGTCGCCGCGGCACACGGCGAGCCGCCACCATTGCGGGCGAGCGCAGTGCGCCGACAGAGGATCGGGCGGCTGTCGTACGAGAAAATGACCTTCGAGCACGAACCGGTGCTGCCGTCGTCGCTGCACGCAGAAGGTCTCGGCGAACCGGCGACCGCGGGCATGTATTTGTGCCGCCACACCGACGGTCCGCGACCGTGGGTGGTCTGGGTGCACGGCGCCGGCCAGGGCCAGCCCGTCGACCTGTTCTTCTCCCGCGCCGGGCGTCTGCACCAGCAGGGGTTCAACGTCGCATTGCCGGTGCAGCCTGGACATGGATTTCGCCGGACTGCCGCCCCGGCCTACCCCGCAAGGGAGGCGCTGGCCAATGTCGCCGGCATGATGCGGGCGGTATCGGAGGTCCGCGCGATCGTGCGATGGCTCAGACCGCAGGCCACATCGATTGCGGTGTCCGGTGTTTCGATGGGTAGCCCGGTGGCTGCGTTGGTGTCGCAGCTAGAGCCGCTCGACGCGGTAGCGGTGTACACGCCGATTCTGGGACTCAACGCGATGATCGCGCATCACCTGGCCCGCGGCGGCCCGTCGAGCGAGCGCTTCCGCCCGCTGCTGCAGTCCGACGAAGCTCGAGCGCTGGCAGCCGTGGTCGACCCCTTGGCCGTCGAACCCACGCCGCCACCGCACCGGCGGCTCGTGGTCGGCGCCTGGAACGACCAGATGGCGCTGCGCGAACCAGCGATCGCACTACACCAGCGGTGGCGAGGACGGCTCTACTGGTACGACGGCAGCCACGTGGGACACATCTTCTCTCGCCGAATTCAGGCGGTTACCGAGAAGTTTCTCGCCGAGGCGCTCACGGCGTAATCACCGTGCGGCTCACTGGTTCTGCGGCGGCCTGGCGGCTGTAGATCGCCCGCTGCAGGGCGGTGAGCAGCGCGTTGCGGGTTTCGCGCGGGTCGATGAGCTCGTCGAAACCCATGTGCGTTGCCGACCGGTACGACGCCTGCAGCTCGGCCTCCCGCAGCGCCGCCGCGACGTCTTGCTCTGCGTGCGACGCCCGGCTCAGCGCAGCGGCGCTCATCGCACCCATCGTGGCGCCCGGGTACGCGAACGTGGCCAGCTGATCGTCGAAACCGAGCAGCGACATCACCATCGACCCGAACCCGTACGCCTTACGCAACGTCACGTGCAGCTTCAATGTGGTGGCTGCCGTTTGCGCGGCGAACATCCTTGCGCCGCTTCTTAATACGCCGCTGCGCTCGGATTGGCTGCCCGGCAGCATCCCCGGGTTGTCGGCGAGGAAGACGATCGGCAGGTGGAATGAATCGGCTACGGTGATGAAATGCGCGGCCTTGTCGGCGGCGTCGGCGTCGATCGACCCGGCGAGCACCTTGGGCTGATTGGCCACCACCGCGACCGGGTGTCCGCCCAGATGCGCGAGTGCGCAGATGATCGCCCGTCCGAAAAGCGGTTGCACCTCGAACCAGTCCGAGCGGTCGAACACGACGTCGAGCACGTCGCGGATGTCATAGACCCGGCGGTTGTCGCGGGACACGATCTCGAGCAGCTCTGGCGTTTCCCGCGGCCCGCTGGTGTCACCGGCTTGCGACGGTGGATACGACCACGCGCTCGACGGGAAGTACGACAGGTAGCGGCGGATGCCGTCGAGCACCGCCGCGTCGTCGTCGGCGACGTTGTGGATGACGCCACTGGCCAGCGCGACGTTCGGTCCGCCCAGTTCCTCTTTCGAAATGTCCTCTCCCGTCGACTCTTTCACCACTGGCGGGCCGGCGGTGAAGATCGCGCCCTGGCGGCTCATGATCGTGAAGTCGCACACCGGGGCCACCAGCGCGCCGTGCCCGGCCGACGCGCCGAGCACCGCCGCGACCGTCGGCACCTTGCCCGAGCACTTCGCCTGGGCCAGCAGATCGGTGGGTGAGCGCCCGTAGTGGCCGCCGGGCCGAAAGCCGGCGCCTTCCAGAAGCATGACGAGCGGAATCTTGTTGCGCAGCGCCAATTCGGCGAGCCGGTAGCGCTTCGAATTGCTGCCCGGCGCGATGGTGCCGGCCAACGTGGTGAAGTCCTCTGCGCCGATCATCACCGGCCGTCCGTCGATACAGCCGGAACCGGCGACGATTCCGTCGGCTGCGACGTCGCCGCCGACGAGCGTGCCGAATTCGGCGAAACTGCCCTTGTCGAGCAGATGGTCCACCCTGGCCCGGGCGTCGAGCTTGCCTTGGCTGCGGTGCTTGGCCAGCCGCTCCTCACCGCCCATCGCCCGCGCATGCCGACGGCGGCGGTCGAGGTCGTCGAGCGTCTCCTGCCAGCCGTGCGCGTTCGTCATGCCTCTCCTTCGCCGCATCGGGCACTGGCGCCGCGTTGTACCGAATGGCTTACTGTATCTCGCATGACTGCCGGGACCGCGCCGCGCCTGAAGATCGACCGCGGCCTCCCCAGCGAACTCGACCGGGTGCCCGCCGCGGCGTCGGAGACAGAACGGCAAGGCTACGACGGGTGCTGGTCGGCGGAGATCAACCACGACCCGTTCCTGCCGCTGGCGCTGGCTGCCGAGCACACATCTCGCGTGGAGCTGGGTACCAGCATCGCAGTGGCATTCGCGCGCAACCCGATGACCGTCGCGAACATCGGCTGGGATCTTCAGGCCTATTCGCACGGCAGGTTCATCCTCGGGCTGGGCTCACAGATCAAGCCGCACATCGAAAAGCGCTTCAGCATGCCGTGGAGCCGGCCGGTGTCGCGCATGCGGGAATTCATCGTCGCCCTGCGGGCCATCTGGTCCAGCTGGCGAGACGGCACACCGCTGCGGTTCGAAGGCGACTTCTACACCCACAAGCTGATGACGCCGATGTTCGTGCCGGAGCCGATGGCCGACGCATTCCCCAAGGTGTTCGTCGCGGCGGTCGGCGAGGCGATGACCGAGATGTGCGGGGAGGTCGCCGACGGCATGATCGGGCACGCGTTCACCACCAAGCGCTACCTCGACGAGGTGACGATCCCGACGCTGCTGCGCGGCATCGAACGCTCCGGACGCAGCCGCAGAGACGTCGAATTGATGTCCCCGGTGTTCGTCGTCACCGGTGAATCAAACGCCGACATCGCCGCCGCTGCGGCCGCGACGCGAAAGCAGATCGCGTTCTACGGGTCCACTCCGGCCTACCGCAAAGTACTCGACCTGCACCGCTGGGGTGAGCTGCACGACGAGCTGCACCGGCTGTCGCTTCGTGGCGAGTGGGACGCGATGGGATCGCTGATCGACGACGACGTCCTCGGCGCGTTCGCCGTGGTCGCGCCGATCGACGCGCTCGCGGCCGAACTGCGCAGCCGCTGCGACGGGGTGATCGACCGCGTGCTGATCAGCCTGCCGAAGACCATCCCCGAGGCGAAAGCCGTCGAGGTCCTCAGCGAATTACGCACACCCACAAGGAGTTTGCATGGCTGACAGCGCTCCGCGCCCGCCCGAGGGCGACTGGCTGGGAACACCGTTCCTGTCGTTTCGGCGGGAGGGGCCGTTCGCGGTCGTCACGATCGACCGCCCCGAGGCCCGCAACGCGCTGACCCCGGCGATGTACTTCGGCATCCGCTACGCGGTGGGGCGGGTCAACGCAGACCCCGATCTGGCCGGGCTGCTGATCACCGGCACCGGCGACGTGTTCGCCCCGGGCGGCGACATGGGCGGCGGCGGCGCCGACGATTGGATCACGTTCGGTGCGGCGCTGCAGATGGACATCACCCCGTTCGACTCGCTGCGCACGTCGGTCAAGCCCGTGGTGTCTGCGGTCAACGGCCTGTGTCAGGGCGGTGGGCTGCAGATCGCGTTGTGCAGCGACGTGGCGGTGGTCAGCGAGCGGGCCACATTTCGCGTGCCGGAGTTGTTCCGTGGCTACGCCGACACCTACTACAGCCAGATGCTGGCGCGTCTGATCGGTCCCGTTCGCACCCGGGACCTGATGTTCACCGGCCGGGAGCTGACCGCACAGGAGGCGTTGGACTGGGGCATGGTCGCCCGGGTGGTGGCGCACGACAACTTGTCGACGACGGCCCGCGAGGTGCTGACGCAGTGCTGCCGCACCGCACCGGGAGCGCGCGCGGTGATCAAGTCCAGCCTGGATTCCTACCTCGGCCTCTACGACCGGATCGGGATGACCACCAGCCTGTACTCGGCGGAGGCCGTGGAGGGGGTTCGGGCGTTCAAAGAGCGTCGCTCACCGGACTGGGTGCACCCGGATCTGCGCACCGGCGGGCGTCTCTGACCCGACTGGCAGTGTTTGGCAGTGCCGGGCGTGGGCCTGGCAGTGGCTGCTGAGCAGCATCGGAGGTGTTCGACCCCACCAGCTGCAAGGAGCACCGATGACCGCCATCACCACCCGCCCACTGTCCGCCTCCACCGACGCCCTGCTGCGGTTCGCGCTGCGCGCCGACGCGACGCTCACCGGGCTGGCCGGCCTGGCCGTCGCGGCATTCGCCAACCCGCTGTCGACGATCAGCGGCCTGTCGCCCACGACCGAGTACCTGCTCGGCGCCGCCTTCGTGTTCTACGGCGTCGCGGTGTACTCGCTGGCCGCGCTGCCGTCGCTGCGCGGCGTGGGGATCGGCGTCAGCCTCGCCAACGTCGTGTGCACGCTGGCCACCCTGGCGGTCGTGCTGACCGACGCCGCGCCGCTGACCGAGGCCGGGATGGCCCTGACCCTGGCGACGAGCATCTACACCGCGTTCTTTGCCTACCTGCAATACCTCGGGGTGCGCCGTCTTCGGGCGTGACTCCTCCATAGCCGGTGCGGGGCCTCGCGGGTGGTACGTCAGCGAGCGCCCCGCGCCGGCGCTGGGCGTCAAAGCTTGCGCAGCCGCAGCCGGTTGATCGAGTGGTCGGCGTCCTTGCGCAGCACCAGCGTCGCGCGTGGGCGGGTGGGCAGAATGTTCTCGATCAGGTTCGGCCTGTTGATCGAGCGCCAGATCTCCCGAGCCGCTGCGACGGCCTGCTGGTCGTTGAGCGCGGCGTAGTGGTGAAAATGCGACGCCGGGTCGGCGAACGCGGTCGAGCGCATGGTGAGAAACCGCGAGACGTACCACTGCTCGATGTCCTCGATCCGGGCGTCGACGTAGATCGAGAAGTCGAACAGGTCCGACACCATCAGCGTGGGCCCGGTCTGCAGCACGTTGAGGCCCTCGAGAATGAGGATGTCCGGATGACGCACGGCGTGCATTTGGCCGGGAACGATGTCATAGAGCAGGTGCGAATACACGGGTGCGCAGACTTTGTCGGCGCCCGACTTGACCGCGGTGACGAACCGCAGCAGGGCTCTGCGGTCGTAGCTTTCCGGAAAACCCTTGCGGTGCATGAGGTTTCGCCGATTCAGCTCGGCGTTGGGATAGAGGAACCCGTCGGTGGTCACCAGGTCCACGCGCGGGTGGTGTTCCCAGCGAGCGAGCAGCGCCTGCAGCACGCGTGCCGTGGTGGACTTGCCGACGGCCACGCTGCCGGCCACGCCGATCACGAACGGCACCGGCCGCTCGCGCTGGCGTTGCTCACCGAGGAACTCCGCGGTCGCGGCGAACAGCCCCTGCCGCGCGGCGACCTGCAAGTGGATCAACCGGGCCAGCGGCAGGTAGACCTCGGCCACCTCGTTGAGGTCGAGCTGCTCGCCCAGGCCGCGCAGCCGGAACAGCTCCTCCTCGGTGAGCGGCAGCGGCGTCGACTTGCGAAGTTCGCGCCATTGAGCCCGGTCGAACTCGACATACGGGCTTGGCTCGCTTGGCCGCGCCATGGCCTCATCCTTGCAAGGGGCCGTCGCCGGCTCCACCGGGGCCTCTACATTGTGATCAGTGGAACCCGACGCTGACATCTTCATCCGTGAATACCTCTTGCTGGGCCTGCGGTTCGACCGGATCGAGACTGGCTACGTCGACGCCTTCACCGGCGACCCGGCGCTGCGCAGGATCGTGGACAACGAGCCGCCGCCGGAGCCGTCGCAGCTGGCGCGGCGCGCCGACGAGCTGCTGGGCCTGATCCCGGCAACTCTGCAACCCGAGCGGGCGGACTTCGTGGCCGCCCACCTGCGTGCGCTGGCCTGCGCCGGCCGCAAGTTCGCCGGCGAGCCCGTCGGCTTCGTCGACGAAGTGCGCGCCTACTTCGACGTGTCGATCGCCAAGGGCGACCCCGACCGGTACCGCGAGGCCCATGCACGGCTGGACGAAGCGCTGCGCGGCAGTGGTCCGCTCGCCGAGCGCATGCAGGCCTACCGCAGCGCCGATGAGATCCCGCCGCAGCGGCTGCGCGAGTGCATCGACGCCTTCTCCAGCGCGCTGCGCGACCGGGTCCGAGCGGTCTTTCCGCTGCCGGCCGGCGAGGTCGTCGAGTACGAAGTCGTCACCGACAAGCCGTGGTCGGGTTTCAACTACTACCTGGGTGACTATCGCTCGCGGGTCGCGGTCAACGCCGACCTCAAGCAGCAGATGGCGAATCTGCCGCGGCTGGTGGCCCACGAGTCCTATCCCGGTCACCACACCGAGCACTGCCGTAAAGAGGCCGGGCTCGTGAAGGGCCGCGGTCAGCAGGAGCAGACGATCTTTCTGGTCAACACCCCGCAGTGCCTGATGGCCGAAGGCCTCGCCGACCTGGCGCTGTACGCGGCCGTCGGCCCCGGATGGGGCACCTGGGCGGCCGACATCTACGCGGACCTGGGCCTGCGGTTCGACGGGCCGCGCGCCGAGGCGATCTCCGACGCGGCGGCCGAGTTGATCTTGGTGCGCCAGGATGCGGCGTTGATGCTGCACGACGAACACCGCGACGCCGACGACGTGGCCGCATACCTGCAGCGGTGGCTGCTGGTGGACGACGTGCGAGCGCGCCAGATGCTGCGGTTCCTCTCGTCGCCACTGTGGCGGGCCTACATCAGCACCTACGTGGAGGGATACCGACTGCTGCGCGGCTGGCTGGACGCCAGGCCGGCGGGAGTCGGCCTCGTCGAGCGGTTCACGCGGCTGCTCGACGAGCCGCTGATTCCGTCAGCGCTGCGCTGACTTGCGGACCTGCGAGGCTGTGCAGCAGCGGGCGATAGGCTGGCTGGCGTGACAGCTGACTCCGCCACCACAGCCCCCGACTACGTCGAGACCGCGACTGCGGCGTTTCGAGCCGCTCTCGAGGTGATGGAGTCCGTCGAACCCCGCATCGCCGCCGCCACCCGCAAAGAGCTTGCTGACCAACGGGATTCGCTGAAGCTGATTGCCAGTGAGAACTACGCCTCCCCGGCGGTGCTGCTGGCCATGGGCAACTGGCTGTCCGACAAGTACGCCGAAGGCACCATCGGGCACCGGTTCTATGCGGGCTGCCAGAACGTCGACACCGTGGAGTCGGTGGCCGCCGAGCACGCCCGCGAACTGTTCGGCGCGCCCTACGCCTATGTGCAACCGCACTCCGGCATCGACGCGAACCTGGTGGCCTACTGGGCGATCCTGGCCACCCGCGTCGAGGCGCCGGGCCTGGCGGACTCCGGTGCCAAGCACGTCAACGACCTGTCGGAGGCGGACTGGGAGCAGCTGCGCGCGAAGCTGGGCAATCAGCGACTGCTCGGGATGTCGCTGGATGCCGGCGGCCATCTGACCCACGGCTTCCGGCCCAACATCTCGGGCAAGATGTTTTACCAGCGCAGTTACGGTACCGATGCACAGACGGGACTGCTGGACTACGACGCCGTCGCCGCCGCGGCGCGCGAATTCAAGCCGCTGATCCTGGTCGCCGGTTACTCGGCGTATCCGCGCCGGATCGACTTCGCGAAGATGCGCGAGATCGCCGACGAGGTCGGCGCGACGCTGATGGTGGACATGGCGCACTTCGCCGGGCTGGTGGCGGGCAAGGTGTTCACCGGCGACGAGAACCCGGTGCCGCACGCGCACGTGACGACGACGACCACGCACAAGTCCCTGCGCGGGCCGCGCGGCGGCCTCGTGCTGGCTGCACCCGAGTACTCCGACGCGGTGGACAAGGGCTGCCCGATGGTGCTGGGCGGACCGCTGTCACATGTCATGGCCGCCAAAGCGATTGCGCTGGCCGAAGCCCGCCAGCCCGCGTTCGCCGACTACGCGCAGCGGGTCGCCGACAATGCCAAGGCGCTGGCCGACGGCTTCCTGCGGCGTGGCGCCCGCCTGGTCACCGGGGGCACCGACAACCACATCGTGCTGCTGGACGTCACCTCGTTCGGGCTGACCGGCCGCCAGGCGGAGTCGGCGCTGCTGGACTCCGGCGTCGTCACCAACCGCAACGCAATCCCCGCCGACCCGAACGGCGCCTGGTACACCAGCGGCATTCGCTTCGGCACCCCGGCGCTGACCACCCGCGGCTTCGGCGCCGACGAGTTCGACCGGGTCGCCGAGCTGGTGGTCGACGTGCTGACCAACACCTCCGCGCAGGGGTCGTCGAAGGCGAAGTACACGCTGGGCGACGGCACCGCCGCCCGAGTGCACGCCGCGGCGGCCGAGTTGCTGGCCGCCAATCCGCTCTATCCGGGATTGACGCTGTAGGCCAACTCGTGATACGGCGCGCGGCGCCGGAATTTTACGATTCCCACAGACTTGGGTTACTGTAACCGCATGGCACAGAAACCTGTCATGACGCCTTTCATGGCGGCGCTCGAACCCGTTGTCGGAGAGAACTATCACCGGCACATCGACACCGCCGTGCCGTGGTACGCACATGATTTCGTGCCGTTCGACCGTGGCGAGAACTTCGCGTTTCTCGGCGGACGTGACTGGGATCCGTCGCAGGCGACGCTGCCCAGGCCGATCACCGATGCGCTGGAGATTTTCCTGGTGACCAAGGACAACCTGTCCGGCTACCACCGCGAGTTCGTCGAGCACTTCATCCTCGAGGACTGGTGGGGCATGTGGATCGGCCGGTGGACCGCCGAAGAGACTCTGCACCAGATCGCGTTGCGCGAGTACCTGATCGTCACGCGGGAGATCGACCCGGTGGCCAACGAAGCGGTGCGTGTACAGCACGTGATGAAGGGCTACCGTGCCGACCACTTCAGCCGCATCGAGACGCTGGTTTTCATGGCGCTGCGTGAGCGTCAGCACGCGGTGTTCTGCCGGCGGCTGGCCGAGCGTATCGAGGACCCGACGCTGCGCGGCCTGATCGAGCGGATCGCCGGCGACGAGGAGCGTCACCTGCTGTTCTTCGAGAACCTGGTGCGCGAGTGCCTGCGGCTGGAACCCGACGAGACGGTTGGCGCGGTCGCCGCGCGGGCGGCCGAACTACAGGTCGTCGGCGCCGACATCGATGCCTACAAGGACAAGGTCGCCGCGGTCGCCGAAGCCGGCATCTACGACGAGAACCTGATGCGCCAAGGTATTGCCGAATCGATCGCGTCGTGGGGTGTGACCGACCGGGCAGAGCTCGCCGACTTCGTTCGCTGAGCGGTACGGCGGGCAGCGACTGAGCCGCACCGGCGCGCCTGCGAGGCGGTGACGCAGCGACGGGGGTAGCGTCGCCTCTGATGGCTAGCGACACGCTCTGCTATCCGGGCGGCCCCCGGCCCTACGATGCCGACCCGCGGGGCCGCGCGGGCTCCAGGAGCTCTACGTGACCGAAGCGCCATCGCCTCTGCGGACCTACGTGCTCGACACCTCGGTGCTGCTGTCCGACCCGTGGGCGACCACCCGGTTCGCCGAACACGAAGTGGTGGTTCCGTTGGTGGTGATCAGTGAGCTCGAGGCCAAGCGCCACCATCACGAGCTGGGCTGGTTCGCCCGGCAGGCGCTGCGGCTGTTCGACGATCTGCGACTGGAGTACGGCCGGCTGGATCAGCCGATTCCCGTTGGGACACAAGGCGGAACGCTGCACGTCGAACTCAACCACAGCGACCCGGCAGTGCTGCCCGCCGGTTTCCGCACCGACACCAACGACGCGCGCATCCTGACCTGTGCGGCCAACCTCGCTGCGGAGGGCAAGCGAGTCACGTTGGTGAGCAAGGATATTCCGCTTCGCGTCAAGGCCGGGGCGGTTGGCCTGCGCGCCGACGAGTACCACGCCCAGGACGTGATCGTGTCAGGCTGGACCGGCATGGCCGAACTCGACGCGTCCGCGGCCGACATCAACGCGCTGTTCGCCGATGGCGAGATCGACCTGCAGGCGGCGCGAGATCTGCCGTGCCACACCGGGATCCGGTTGCTTGGCGGTGCCTCGCACGCACTCGGGCGCGTCAATGCCGGCAAGCGGGTGCAGCTGGTGCGCGGCGACCGTGAGGTGTTCGGGTTGCGCGGCCGCTCCGCCGAGCAGCGGGTGGCGCTGGATCTTCTGCTCGACGAATCCGTGGGCATCGTGTCGCTGGGCGGCAAGGCAGGCACCGGGAAGTCGGCGCTGGCACTGTGTGCGGGTCTTGAGGCCGTGCTCGAGCGGCGTACGCATCGCAAGGTCGTGGTGTTCCGGCCCCTATACGCGGTCGGCGGCCAGGATCTGGGCTATCTCCCGGGCAGCGAGAGCGACAAGATGGGCCCTTGGGCGCAGGCGGTCTTCGACACTTTGGAAGGCCTGGCCAGTCCCGCGGTGCTCGACGAGGTGCTGTCGCGGGGAATGCTCGAAGTGCTGCCGCTGACCCACATTCGGGGCCGGTCGCTGCACGACTCGTTCGTGATCGTCGACGAGGCACAGTCATTGGAACGCAACGTGCTGCTGACTGTGCTGTCGCGGCTGGGGGCGGGCTCGCGCGTGGTGCTCACTCACGACGTCGCCCAGCGTGACAACCTGCGGGTGGGTCGCCACGACGGCGTCGCGGCCGTCATCGAAAAACTCAAGGGCCATCCGCTGTTCGCCCACATCACGCTGGTGCGCAGCGAACGGTCGCCGATCGCGGCGCTGGTCACCGAGATGCTCGAGGAGATCAGCCCCGGCGCGTTGCCGTAGCGGCGCTTCAAGCTGCGGCCGGTAAGCTGCCCCGCGTGCCGAGACGACCCGCGAGCCGCGTCAAGCCGTACTGGCTGACGCTGTGCGCAGCGGCTGGGGCAGTGGCGGTGCTGGTGATCGGCAGCGTGACCGGTCATGTGAAGCTGACCAGCGCCGACGACGTCGATTGTTCGAAGGTCAAGTGCGTGGCGCTGACATTCGACGACGGACCGAGCCCGTACACCGACCGTCTGCTGCAGATCTTGAAGGACAGCGACGCGAAGGCGACGTTCTTCCTGATCGGCAACAAGGTGGCGGCCAACCCCGCCGGCGCCAAGCGGATCGTCGACGCCGGCATGGAAGTGGGCAGCCATACCTGGGAACACCCCAACATGACGACGATCCCGCCCGACGCGATCGCCCCGCAACTGTCGAAGGCCAGCGACGCGATCGCCTCGGCGACCGGTCAGCGCCCCAAGCTCTGGCGGCCCGCCGGCGGATTGACCAACGACGCCGTCAACCAGGTGGCCGCCCAACAGGGGCTGGCGGCGATCCTGTGGGACGTGATTCCGTTCGACTGGATCAACGACTCCAACACCGCGGCAACGCGGTACATGCTGATGACGCAGATCAGGCCAGGCTCGGTGGTGTTGTTCCACGACACGTACTCGAGCACGGTCGACTTGGTGTACCAATTTCTTCCCGTGCTGAAGGCCAACGGCTACCACATGGTCACGGTGAGCCAGCTGCTGGGCCCGAGAGCGCCGGGCAGTGTCTACGGCGGACGGGAAAACGGCCCGCCCGCCAACGATCTTCACGACATCCCGGCCGCGGAGATCCCGTCGCTGCCGAATACGCCGTCGCCCAAGCCGATGCCGAACTTCCCGATCACCGACCTGCCGGACCAGAACCCGGGCGGCCCGAGCCAGTGATTTCGGTGCGCTTTCCGGCGCGCAGCGCACGTTAGCGCACCGAAATCACTCCTTGACCTTGGCCATGGCGAGGACGTCGAGACGCCTGTCCAGCTCTTCCTCGGAGAGCTTGTCGCCGATCAGCCCGCGGTCGATGACGGCTTGGCGAATCGTCTTGTGCTCCTTGAGCGCTTCCTTCGCCACGGCGGCCGCCTCTTCGTAGCCGATCGCGGAGTTCAGCGGCGTCACGATCGACGGCGACGACTCGGCCAGCGTGCGCAGCCGCTCCTCATTGGCGACGAGCCCGTCGATGCAGCGCTCTGCGAACAGCCGCGATGCGTTGGCCAGCAGCTTGAGCGACTCCAGCACATTGCGCGCCATCATCGGGATGTACACGTTCAACTCGAATGCGCCGTTCGCACCACCCCAGGCGATTGCCGCGTCGTTGCCCACCACCTGCGCGGCGACCTGCGTAACCGCTTCGGGGATAACGGGATTCACCTTGCCCGGCATGATCGAGCTGCCCGGCTGCAGATCGGGCAGCTGAATCTCAGCCAAGCCGGTCAACGGGCCTGACCCCATCCATCGGATGTCGTTCGCGATCTTCGTCAGCGACACTGCGATGGTGCGCAGCGCGCCCGAGATTTCGACGAGCCCGTCGCGTGCGGCCTGCGCCTCGAACGAGTTGACGGCCGTGCGCAATTCGGCCAAACCCGTCTGCTCCCGCAGCACTTCGACAACCTTCTCGCCGAAGCCGTCCGGCGCGTTAAGCCCGGTGCCGACGGCGGTGCCGCCGATCGCCAGTTCACCGAGCCGGGGCAGCGCGGCGCGCACCCGCTCGATGCCGGCCTCGATCTGGCGGGCATATCCGCTGAACTCTTGGCCGAGCGTCACCGGCACCGCATCCATCAGGTGCGTGCGTCCGGACTTGACCACCGTGCGCCACTGGCGCGACTTGTTCGCCAGCGACTCGTGCAGCACCTCGAGCGCTGGAATGAGTTGTCGCACAGCGGCTTCCGTGGCCGCAATGTGTGTGGCGGTGGGGAAGGTGTCGTTCGACGACTGCGACATGTTGACGTCGTCGTTGGGGTGGACGGTGACGCCGTTGCGGGCGGCGATGCTTGCGATCACCTCGTTGGTGTTCATGTTGGAGCTGGTGCCCGATCCGGTCTGGAAGACGTCGATGGGGAACTGGTCGTCGTGCTGCCCGTCGGCGATCTCGGCGGCCGCGGCGATGATCGCGTCGGCCTTCTGCGGGTCGAGCAGCCCGAGGTCCTTGTTCACCTGGGCGCATGCGCCTTTGAGCAGGCCGAGGGCGCGGATCTGAGTGCGCTCCAGGCCGCGGCCGGAGATCGGGAAGTTCTCCACCGCGCGCTGGGTCTGGGCACGCCACAGCGCATCCTTGGGTACCCGAACTTCGCCCATGGTGTCGTGCTCGATGCGGTATTCGTCGGCGTCAGTTGCCTTCTCGACGGCAGCGTCGGTCATGAAGTTCCTCACTCGTGTGTTGTTACGGCAGCGGCTGGATGGCGTTGGTGTCACCGGTGAAGTCGATCGCCGAGTATTCGTTGAGTTTCGACAGCCGGTGGTAAGCCTCGATCATTCGCACGGTGCCCGACTTGCTACGCATGACGATCGACTGCGTGGTGCAGCCGCCGCCGTAGAAGTGGACGCCCTTGAGCAGATCGCCGTCGGTGACGCCGGTGGCGCAGAAGAAGACGTTGTCACCGGACACCAGCTCGGCGGTGTCGAGCACACGGTCGAGGTCGTGGCCCTTGTCGATGGCCTTCTGGCGTTCCTCGTCGTCCTTCGGCCACAGCTTCGCCTGGATGGCGCCGCCCATGCAGCGGATCGCGGCGGCGGCGATGATGCCTTCGGGAGTGCCGCCGATGCCCGCCAGCATGTCGGTGCTGGTGTTGGGACGGCATGCCGAAATCGCACCGGCCACGTCGCCGTCGGAAATCAGCCGGCACCGCGCGCCCGCGGCACGCACATCGGCGATCAGCTGCTGATGGCGCGGCCGGTCCAGGATGCACACCGTCATATCCGAGACCGACATGTTCTTGGCTTTCGCCACCCGCCGCACGTTTTCTCCGATCGGCGCGGTGATGTCGATAACGTCGGCCGCCTCAGGCCCGACGGCGATCTTCTCCATGTAGTACACCGCCGACGGGTCGAACATCGTGCCACGCTCGGACACCGCCAACACCGAGATCGCGTTGGCCAGGCCCTTGCTCATCAGCGTGGTGCCGTCGATGGGGTCGACCGCGAAGTCCACCTCGGGACCCCAGCCGTTGCCGACGTGCTCGCCGTTGTAGAGCATGGGCGCGTTGTCCTTCTCGCCCTCTCCGATCACCACGACGCCGCGCATCGAGACCGAGTTGACCAGTTCACGCATCGCGTCGACAGCTGCACCGTCGCCGCGCTCCTTGTCGCCGCGACCCACCCAGCGGCCCGCCGCCATGGCGCCCGCCTCGGTGACCCGGACGAGCTCCAATGCCAGATTTCGGTCGGGAGCTTCTCGTCGGCGAGGTTCCGTCATGCCGCGATTGTCCCAGAAAGGGGTGGACTGACGGGAGCTGGGATACTGGCGGCGTGAGCAGTCCGCAGGGGCCGGTGCCCAGGCCATCGAAGCCCAGACTGCTCCAGGACGGCCGCGACATGTTCTGGTCGCTGGCGCCGCTGGTGGTGGCCTGCATCGTGCTCGCCGGGCTGGTCGGGATGTGTTCGTTTCAGCCGCGCGGCCCGAAGAGCGGTCCGGCACCGTCCTTCGACGCTGCCGCCGAGATGCGTGCCGACGCGGCCCAGCTCGGATTTCCGATCCGCCTGCCGCGTCTGCCCGACGGCTGGCGCGCGAATTCGGGACGCCGCGACAGCATCGACGACGGCCGCACCGACCCGGCCACCGGCCGCAAGGAGCGGGCGGTGCTCTCGACGGTCGGGTATCTGGCGCCCAGCGGCATGTACCTCAGCCTGACGCAGAGCAACGCCGACGAGCACGAGCTCGTCGAGAAGATCAGCGCTGCTCAGTCGCTGTACCCGACGGGTGCTCAGAACGTCGACGGCGTCAGTTGGGTGGTCTACGACGACCCGAAAAGCGACAAGCAGCTGTGGACCACACGCCTGGCCGGACCCGGCGGTGCGGCGCAAATCGCGATTGCAGGCGGCGCACCCGCTGACGAATTTCGTACGCTGGCCGCGGCCACGCAGTCACAACCGCCGCTCCCCGCGCGATAGGAGACCCATGACCGCACCGGAAGCTGACCTGACGGGTTGGACCGCAGCTCCGTTCACGGCCGAGGGCATCACCCATGACGTGTACCGCAAAGGGGACGGTCCCGGGGTGGTGCTGATCCCGGAGATACCCGGGCTCACCCCGCAAGTGCTGGCCCTGGGAAATCATTTGGTGGACAACGGCTTTACGGTCGCATCGCCGTCGCTGTTCGGGGAGCCGGGCCGCGCGATCAGCCTTGCTTACCTGGTACCGACGATGGCGCGGGCCTGCGTGGCGCGGGAATTCATGGCGTTCGCCACCAACGCTGAGCGGCCGGTGGCGCGCTACCTGCGGGCGCTGGCGCGCGACCTCAACGAACGCACTCCAGGCAAGGGCGTCGGCGTGATCGGGATGTGCTTCACCGGCGGCTTCGCCTTGGCGGCGGCCGTCGACGACAGCGTGCTGGCTCCCGTGCTCAGTCAGCCGTCGGTGCCGATCGCGCTCACTCCGGCGCAGCGCCGCAACCCCGGGCTCTCGGAGCGCGAGTTGCAGCGGGTGGTGCAGCGGGCCACCGACGAAGGCTTGTGCGCGATGGGGTTGCGGTTCACCGGCGACCCCGCAGTGCCGGCCGAGCGGTTCGAGACGCTCAGACAACGGCTCGGTGATGCGTTCGAGGTGATCGAGATCGACTCGTCACCGGGTAACGAGCACGGCTTCGGCCGGATGGCGCATTCGGTGCTCACGGATCAGGTTCGAGAGCGGGACGGCCACCCAGCGTACGAGGCCCGCAAGCGCGTCGTCGCATTCCTCAAGGAACGGCTGGCTGCTCAATAGCCTTGCGGCGCAACGGCCATCGACGGGTCGGCCGGTCATCGTCCACTGCGGTTTCCAGCGGAACGCCTTTGTACACGGCGAGATAGACGCTGATCGTCGTCACGATCACGATCATCAGCACAGGACCGATCACGATGCCCCAAAAGCCGAACATCGCAATGCCGGAGAACACCGCGAGCAACATCAGCGCCGGATCGAGGCGCGCAGCCCGCGGCACGAGGATCGGTCGCAGGAAGTTGTCGATGTTGGTCACCACCAGCAGGTGCCACAGCACGACGAATACGCCGCCAAAGAGGTTGCCGAACAAAGCCATTCCGATGCCGAACGGGATCGTCACGATGCCGCCACCGAGCGGGATGATCGACAGCGCGGTCAGCAGGATCGCGAAGATGAAGAATCCATCGTGAAAGCCGGCGATGTAAATCGACAACGCCCCGGCCACACCTTGGCACGCCGCGATCACGAACTGGCCTCTGACTGTTCCGCGCACCATCGCGCCCATCTTGGTCAGGTACAGGTCGGTGACCTCCTCGCCCAGGGGATTGAGTCGCCGGATCAGCGTGATCAGCCTGTCGCGCTTGGTCAGTAGCGAGACGAACACGTACAAGAAGATGATCGCCGACGTGACGGCGCCGACGACGCTGCCTGCGGCGGTCTGCAGGAAGTCGAGCAGCCATTGACCGGCGTGCTGCGAGAGCGTCGTCACCCCTTTCCGCAACGACTCCTGCGTGACGTTGACGTCGACGAACGGCAGCTTGTCCAGCAGCCTGTTGACGCCCCGCAGAATCCTGTCGCCGAGTGAGCTCAGATCGGTCGCGGCCAGCCAGTTCGCGACGCTTTTGACCATGTGCGTGATCTGGACCGTGGCGAGCAAGACGAACAGTGCCGCCGGTATGACGACCGCCAACAGCGCGGCCAACAGCGTGATCGTGGCGGATAGGCCGGTGCTGAACCGTTTGTCGAGCCGCGTGAACAACGGGGTGAACAGGTAGGCGCCGACCGCCGCGACGACGACGAGAATGAAGTAGCTCCGCAGGAAGTACGCGCCGAACGCCAGCGCGATAACGGTGACGACGGCCAGCGCTCGCTTCTGGCTCTCGGTGAAGTCCATCGGATGAACGTTAGCCAGCCGTGTCGATCATCGCGATGCCGAAGTAGCCCCGGCGCGAGCGTGCGCCGCGGTACGCACTTCTGCGGCGTGTCGGTGCGCAGACACGCACGCTCGCGGGGACGAGGGGAGGGGTGGGCTAGACCTTGGCCGGTTGCTTGCCTTGCGCTTTGATCTCGTTGTACAGCTCGATGTAGTACGGCAGGCACTCCTGCATCGCCTCTTCGGTGGTGTACAGCGGCTCGTAGCCCAGCTCGCGCCGAGCTTTCTCCACCGAGAAGTAGTTGTCGAGGTAAAGCCGTTCCACCGCAAGGGGTTCCAGCGGCGGTGCCGGCAAGTTGAACTTGAAATGCAGCTGCTGCCACACCGTCATGACGAAGTGCACCAGGCGGCCGGAGATGCGAAACCGTGGCCAGTGCTCACCGCAGGCCTCGACGACCGGGCGGGCGAACTCGAACATGTTCACCGGATCGTCGTCGTTGATGAAGTACGCCTGACCGGGCGCGGTCCCGCCCGGAACCAGGTGCTGCGCCGCAAGGATGAAGCCGTGCACCAGGTTCGCGATGTACGAATTGTCAAGGCGCGCTTTCTTACTGCCGATCAGGACTTTGACCTGGCCGGTGACGACGCGCTCGAACACCTTGCGGAACATCGTCTGGTCGCCGCGGCCCCAGATACCGCTCGGCCGGATGGAACACGTCAGCAGCCCGGCGACGCCGTTCTGCGACAGCACGAACTTCTCGGCTTCCACTTTGGTCTCGGTGTAGAGGTCGGCGAATCGATCCGTGTACGGCAAAGTTTCGTCGCCGCCGGAGATCGCCTTACCGCCGATGACGACGCTGTTGCTCGCGGTGTACACGAAGCGCTTCACCCCGGCTTTCTGCGCCGCATGCACAAGGTTCTTGGTGCCCTCGACGTTCACGGCGAAGCTGCGGCGCCGGTACTCCTCGGTGACCGACTTCCCGCCCATCAGTTCGATCAGCGCCGCCGTGTGAAAGATCGTGTCCACGCCTTCTACCGCGGCGGCCACCGCGTCGGGGTCGCAGATGTCACCGACCACCGTCTCGAGGCCGGAACGGCCGCTAAGCGGCGACGGCACGCGGTCGAACGCGCGTACCTGGTACCCGCGGTCGAGCAGTGTGGCTACCAGATTGCAGCCGACGAACCCGGAGCCGCCGGTGACCAGCACCTTGCCCAGATCGGTCGTCAGTGAAGCGTCAGCCATGTCGGAAGCATAACTGAAACCTGTTCCAATTTCGAGAACTAGTTGCAAAAGAAACTAGTTAGCCAGCGCCATCGCCGTCGCGCCCGGCCAGCGCATCCTCTACTCTCTTGCGGGCTCCGGCTAAGTGTTCCTCACAGCGTTTGGCCAGCTCTTCGCCTCTTTCCCAGAGCTTCAGCGACGTATCCAGATCGAGTCCGCCCTGCTCCAGCACGCGGACTACTTCCATCAACTCGTCGCGGGCTTCTTCATAGCCGAGTTCACTAATGGGTCTAGGCTCGGGGGCCGGCGAGGGGTCTGTCATGACTGCTCTTCACCCGAACTGACGGCGCCGAATGCGCCGTCGGAAACCCGGATTCGCAGCTGCGTACCAGCCGGCGCCTGCGCGGCCGAACGCACCACCACCGGTGCAGCGCCCTCTGGGATCGCCTGTACCACCGCGTAGCCACGGGCAAGTGTCGCTGCCGGCCCCAGCGTGGCGAGGCGCGCCGACAGATGGCCGATCCGGTCGGTCTCTGCAGCGACCAAGCGCTTGATGTCGCGTCGTGCTGCGCTGCGTGCCCGTTCGATCACCTCGCTGCGGGCGGTCAGCATCTGCAGCGGTGCGGCCAGCACGGGCCGGGATCTCAGCTGATGGACCAGTCGCTCTTCTCGGCTCACCCAGTGCCGCAGCGCGCGTGCACTGCGACGGCATAGGTCGTCGAGAAGCGCCCGCTCGGCGGCCATATCCGGCACGATCCGCTTCGCCGCGTCGGTCGGCGTGGCCGCGCGCACGTCGGCGACAAGGTCGCAGATCGGGTTGTCGGGCTCGTGGCCCACCGCGCTGACTACCGGCGTGGTGCATGCCGCGATCACCCGGCACAGCGTCTCGTCGGAGAACGGCAGCAGGTCTTCGACGCTGCCACCACCCCGGGCGAGCACGATCACGTCGACGTCCGGATGCGCGTCCAGATCACGCAACGCGTCGACAATCTGCGGCACCGCGTTGGGTCCCTGAACCGCGACGTTGCGCAGTTCGAACCGCACCGCCGGCCACCGGGTCGAGGCAACGGTCATCACGTCGCGTTGGGCGGCGCTGGCCCGTCCGGTGATCAGCCCCACCGCCGTGGGCAAGAACGGAAGCGGCCGCTTCAGCCGGACGTCGAACAGCCCTTCGGCGTCCAGCAGCCGTCGCAGCCGCTCGATCCGGGCCAGCAGCTCGCCGATACCTACCGCGCGAATCTCGCTGAGCCGCAACGAAAACGAGCCGCGCCCGGTGTAGAACGTCGGCTTGCCGCAGACGACCACCTGCGTACCTTCAGCCAGCCGGACCGGTGCTGCGAGCACGAGGTCGCGCGGGCAGGTGACCGTCAGCGACATGTCCGCGGCCGGATCGCGCAGCACCATGAACACGGTCTTGGAATCGGGCC
The DNA here is from genome assembly GCF_059812855.1 of Mycobacterium sp. NGS35. NCBI lineage: Bacteria > Bacillati > Actinomycetota > Actinomycetes > Mycobacteriales > Mycobacteriaceae > Mycobacterium > Mycobacterium sp. NGS35. The sequence continues at coordinate 179,285 of NZ_JCALDL010000007.1, read as the reverse complement.
GGATGTTGATCTCGGTGAGCTGACCTTCGACCCAGACCATCCCGAGCCGGTCGATCCATTTGGCCACCCGCGTGGCGACGGCCCGCACCGGCCACGGGTGCTCCGCTGAGTTCGGCGGCGCAGGAGCGGTCACTTGGCGGACGCGCGCGTGATCCTGTTGGCCAGCAGGGTCTGGAACGGCGCCCTGGCCTTGGTGGCTTCCTCGTAGGCCAGCAGCGCGTCGAGTTCGGTGACGGACAGCGACTGCAGCCGGGCCCGAAGCTGCGCCAGCGTGAGGTCGTCATAGCCGAGTTCGACGGCGATCTCCGGCGGATCTGTGGCGGCCGGTGTCGCGTCGTCGGCGTTCGTCGTCGTCTCCGCCGGCGGCGGGTCAGCCGAGTACAGGGCGAACCGGCCTTCGGCCCGCCGGTCGCGCTCGCTGCTCAGCGGGGTGACCTGTGCGGTGTCCTCGAGGTCCTCGTCGAAGGTGGCCCACTCCGGCTGCTCGTCTTTGGGCGGAAACAGGGTGTCGAGCGTCTCGTCGCCTTTGATCACCATGTCGGCGATGTTCTGCTGAACCCGCATGAACAGATGCGCGGCCTGGCTGACCAGCGTCATCGGGTACATCAGCAGCGTGTGGGGAAACTTGCGCGTCTCCTCGACGACAGTGGCTGCGGCACCGACCAGCAGCCGAACCCCGTATGGTGCATTGGCCATGTGGTCCAGCCTGCCCTAACGCTGGCGCATGTCAAAGCTTGCCCCGGCGTTTGGCGCGCAGGTGGCGCCGGACCGTACCCTGGCTCTATGCCGCCAACCGTCAACATGGGGATTCCTGGCGCCGCCAGCGGCGTGGCGCAGCGACCCACCGGCAAGCGAGTCCTGCTCGCCGAGCCGCGTGGCTACTGCGCGGGTGTGGACCGCGCCGTCGAAACCGTCGAGCGGGCGCTGGAGAAGCACGGGGCGCCGGTGTATGTGCGCCATGAGATCGTGCACAACCGACACGTCGTCGACACGCTGGCGAAGGCGGGCGCGGTGTTCGTCAAGGAGACCGACGAGGTGCCCGAGGGCGCCATCGTGGTGTTCTCCGCCCACGGCGTCGCGCCGACGGTGCACCAGTCGGCCGCCGAGCGCAATCTTCAGGTGATCGACGCCACCTGCCCGCTGGTCACCAAGGTGCACAACGAGGCCAAGCGGTTCGCCCGCGACGACTACGACATCTTGCTGATCGGCCACGAAGGCCACGAGGAAGTGGTAGGAACCGCCGGTGAGGCGCCCGAGCATGTGCAGTTGGTCGACGGCCCCGACGCCGTCGACGACGTGACCGTACGCGACGAGAACAAGGTCGTGTGGCTGTCACAGACCACACTGTCGGTCGACGAGACGATGGAAACCGTGCAGCGGCTTCGCGAGCGTTTCCCCAAGCTGCAGGACCCGCCCAGCGACGACATCTGCTACGCCACCCAGAACCGCCAGGTCGCCGTCAAGGCGATGGCCCCGGAGTGTGAGTTGGTGATCGTCGTCGGGTCGCGCAACTCGTCCAACTCGGTGCGGCTGGTCGAGGTGGCGCTGGGCGCCGGGGCGGCTGCCGCGTATCTGGTCGATTACGCCGACGACATCGATCCGGCCTGGCTCGACGGCGTCACCACGGTGGGCGTCACGTCGGGGGCTTCGGTGCCCGAGGTGCTGGTTCGCGGCGTGCTGGAGCGGCTGGCCGGCTTGGGCTACGACGTGGTGCAGCCGGTGACCACTGCCAACGAGACGCTGGTGTTTGCGCTGCCGCGTGAAATTCGCCCGTCGCGGGCTTGATCGTCAAGCGCTGCAAGCGCTTTCAGATGTCGTACTCCCAGGTCTCGGCTTCCCACGACCGCGAGCGTGGGCGCACGGGCTGGTCTTCCCGAGCCTCGGCGTCCGCGGGGCTGCTGCGGTAGCGGACCCGAGAGATCGGGTGGTGGGTGCCGTTGGTGACCGCGGAGTTGACCGAGGATCCGTTGCTGCCAGGACGCCGACGTGGCGGCACATCGAACGGCTCGAACGGGTCGTAGGAGTCGTACCGGCTGCGACGTTCGTGGGATGCTCGGCGTTCGTAGGGTTCGCGGCGCTCGTAGGGATTGCGGCGGTCGTAGGGCTCGCGCCGCTCGTACGGGTTGCGCGCGGAGCGGGCGGCAGCCGATCGGCGACGGGGCAGGTCGACGGACTCGTCGGGTTGCCGGCCCGCGTCGCGGCTTCGGCGTCGCCGCGGCTGCACGTCGTCCTCGTCGAGCGGCGTTCGTGCCCGTCGCGTCCGGGTGGTCTCCGCGCGCTTTGCGGCTTTGGCGCGCTGCGCCGAACGCGTGGTCTTGGGCCGGTCGACCGCGTGGCGACGTTTCCGGGCCGGCTCCTTGTCCTTTTCCTCCTGCTCCGGTTCGTTGCCCGTGCGGGAGAACAGCCCAGCGATCTTGTCGGCGATGTCGGTCACCCGTACCGCCTTGGCGGGTTCCGCATCGGACGCGCGGTTAGTGAGGAACCAGCGCGCCAGCCCGATCAGCAGCACCGCCCCGGAGGTGAACAGCATCAGCGGAAACCGCTCGATCAGTGGATAGGCGCAGTTGATGACCACATCTTTGAGGCCGCTCAGCTTGCCGCCGTGGAACACGAAGTAGGCGCCGGGCACGCTGACGAACAGGATCATCGGGGGCTGCACGACGGCGGTGAACAACCCGGATTGCCGAACCGCCAGCACCGCCGCGACGCAGCCGACCGCATACAGCGCAGCGAACACGTGAGTCAGCTCATTGCCGCCGCCGGCGTCGAATGCGAAGCCGATGGCGGTGGCGATGACGGCGATCGCTACGGCACCCCACCACGGCACACCCGGCACATTCGGGTGCACGGAGCGGCGCTGCGCACTCACCACCGAAGCGTCCCGCTGTGCAGACACAGATAGACCGTACCGGTTGAACCGCAAAGTCCGCTGTCAAGCACGGCTGGGTGCGCATGTCGCAAATGCCTAGACTGTGGACCCTGTGAGTCTGAACCTGGGGATCGTCGGCCTGCCCAACGTCGGCAAATCGACGTTGTTCAACGCCTTGACACGCAACGACGTGCTGGCCGCGAACTACCCGTTCGCCACGATCGAGCCCAACGAAGGCGTGGTAGCGCTGCCCGACCCGCGGCTGGAGAAGTTGGCCGAGATGTTCGGGTCAGCGCGTATCGTGCCGGCGCCTGTGACGTTCGTCGACATCGCGGGCCTGGTCAGGGGCGCGTCCGAAGGCGCCGGCCTGGGCAACAAGTTCCTGGCCAACATTCGCGAGTGCGACGCAATCTGCCAGGTGGTGCGAGTGTTCGCCGACGACGACGTCGCCCACGTCTCCGGTGAGGTGAATCCGGCGTCGGACATCGAGGTCGTCGAGACGGAGCTAATTCTGGCGGATCTGCAGACGCTGGAGCGCGCCCTGCCGCGTCTGGAGAAGGAGGCGCGTACCCATAAGGACAGGCGGCCCGTGCTCGAGGCGGCGCAGGCCGCCGAGAAGGTGTTGAACGAGGGAACGACGTTGTTCGCCGCAGGTGTGGACACGTCGCTGCTGCGTGAGCTGAATCTGTTGACGACGAAGCCGTTTCTCTACGTCTTCAACGCCGACGAGGCGGTGCTGACCGATGCTGCGCGGCAGGCCGCGCTGCGGGAATTGGTGGCGCCGGCCGACGCGGTGTTCTTGGACGCCAAGATCGAGGCTGAGCTGTTGGAGCTCGACGACGAGTCCGCCGCCGAGCTGTTGGAGTCGATCGGCCAAACCGAACGTGGCCTAGATGCGTTGGCGCGCGCGGGGTTTCACACATTGCGTCTGCAGACGTTCTTGACCGCCGGCCCCAAAGAGGCGCGAGCTTGGGTTATCCACCAGGGCGATACCGCGCCGAAGGCGGCCGGGGTGATCCACTCCGACTTCGAGAAGGGCTTCATCAAAGCGGAGGTGGTGTCCTACGACGACCTGGTGGGCGCCGGGTCGATGGCGGCGGCCCGCGCCGCCGGCAAGGTCCGGATGGAGGGCAAGGACTACGTGATGGCCGACGGCGACGTGGTGGAGTTCCGGTTCAACGTGTAGCAACTTGAAAGCCTCGGGCGTGCGCGGTGGTTCGCTCAGCATGACCTCAGATAGCCGTCCAATAGCCTCATGAGTTCCGCAACGCGGGTCGTTCCTGCCGGCGCCGGTGGATAGCGGCGCAGAACGTCGATCAAGACGGGCGATGCACGTGCGGCTGCTCGCTTGATGTGGGCGATTCCGAGCCGTCGGTCACCGGCGGCGAGTTCTGCCGCGACCGCGGCATGGGCAGCCGAGCGAAGAATGTGACCACCTGATCAGCCTTGGCAAACGGATGTAGGTAAGCGGCTGCTGCCGCGTCGCCTGCCGCGTGCGCGGCATGCTTCGCAGGCGCCGTTGGCTGCTCGGTGAGCATCGAGAGCAGTGACCCGCTGGAGGTTGCTTCGCTTCGCGCCATTGGCGAATGCCCACGCGGCATCCACGGCCGATCGAGGCCGTGCATCGAGTGGGTGGACCTCTTCGAAGACGTGCAGGACGTCCTCGGCGTTTTGGACCGCGAACCGAGCGACTTCGCGCAACTCGGACATTTCGAGATGGAAGTACTCAGGCGTGGGAGCCACCCGCCAATTGTCGACGACACCGTGACGCGTTTCGACGGTGCAGTAGTGGAGTTCCGGTTCAACGCCGAGGTGCTTCACCTGGTCGAGCAATCACCACCTAACGATTCGATCACTATGCGGACAGGCCGGACTAAGAAAATGCGGCGAATTCTTAGAACATAAATGATGGACAATCGAAATTCGGCCATATTTGAGGCCCAGATCACGCGGAAATGGCGTAACGCTCGCTCTCAGTGAACAACTGGCCGCTAGCAGCGCGTTTGCGTCGGTTTTCCTTCGGTTACCTTGGATTTCGGGCGGGGAAATCTGCGACCCATTCGCGATGTGAAGGAAATGATGATGAAAGTAAGTGGTAAAAACGTGCGCCGCGGCGTGGTCGGCGCTTGTGCCGGAAGCCTGCTTGGGGGACTCGCCGCCGCGACCATTGCGGCGCCGACGGCGACTGCCGCGCCCGACCAGTGCAGCGCCAGCCAGGTGGCCGGCACCGTGAGTTCAGTGACCGGTTCGGCGCGTCAGTACCTCGACACTCACCCTGGCGCCAACCAGGTGGTGACGGCTGCGTTCAACCAGCCGCGCCCGGAGGCCGAGTCCAACCTGCGTGCGTACTTCACGGCTCACCCGCAGGAGTACTACGACCTGCGCGGCATCCTGGCGCCGATCGGTGACACGCAGCGCCAGTGCAACGTGTCGGTGCTGCCGCCGGATCTGGAGTCGGCGTACAACCAGTTCATGGCTGGCTAGTTCGGCAGCTGGCGGCCCGTCGCGACTCTCGTCGCGGCGGGCCGTTGTGCGTGCGGAGAGCGGTACGAGTTCTCCATCAACATGCGGATGGCGTGGATCCGCTCCTGGTATGCCTGCTCGTGTGCGACGACCGCTCGGGCGTACTGCATATTCATGGTGGGTTGTTCTCCTCCCGCCTGCCGCGTTCACCTATAGGACCGCGCACGCGCTCAGAAGTGGACACATTTTCGCGCAGGAAAGCGTGATCTCTTGCAATATGCAGCACCTCGCTCGGCGGATCCTTGGGGTGGCATGCGTCCCACAACCCGTTCCCTGACGGGCCTCGATGGCTTAACGTGTCGTGAGTGGAGTCACAGCAACTAGGTGCCAGCGAGCTCGTGCCCGTCGAGGCACTACGCTCAGGCGACCCGATCACCGACATTCACGGTGGGGGAGAGCACTACAAAGTTCTGGAATCGAAGTGCGTCTGCGACGGCTGTGTCGTACTCGAGCTGGAATCCAAGGCCGACGATCGATTCCGAGTGATCGAGAAATCGTTTCCCAGCGGCTACCAAGTCGGCAGGTCACACCTGCGTCATTGGTGACGCTCTAGACCGCGGTGAGCCGCGGCTCCGTGGGCACCTCCACGGGATCGATGCGGTCGTTCACCGTCGTCAACGTGACATCCACCCGCTCCGCGGCCCGGTCGCACATGCCCCGCAGCCGCTGACTGGCGGCACCCACGTCATCAGAGGCGACGCGCAGATAGGCGGTGACGTTGACGCGCAGCCGGTCGACGGCAAGAGCCAGCCGTTGACGCAGCCGGTCGTCGACCTCGACTGTGACATAACCGAACCGGATCCTCATGGCGCTGCTCCCCTCGGAGTGTTTGGTGTCAACGGTAGTGGAACCGGCGTCGTCGTGAGCGATACGGTTCACCGGGAAAGGGGCCAGCATGATCTTCATCGTCGTAAAGTTCGAGACGAAGCCGGAATGGACGGAACGTTGGCCGGAGCTCGTCGCGCCGTTCACCGAGGCAACCCGGGCTGAAGAAGGCAACCTCTGGTTCGAGTGGTCGCGAAGCCTCGAGAACCCGGCCGAGTACGTTCTCGTCGAGGCGTTCCGGGACGCCGACGCCGGCGCAGCGCACGTCAACAGCGAGCACTTCAAAGCCGCGCAGCGCGATCTGCCTCAGGCGCTGGTATCCACCCCCAAGGTGATTAGTCAGACCGTCGACGCCACGGGGTGGTCGCGGTTGGCGGAGATCGCGGTCGACTAGTCGACGATCACCGCGATCTCGTCGCCAAGCCGGTAGCCGTCAGCAAGTGGCAGCCGATCTCCACTCCAAAATGAGCCTGGGTCAAAATAATTCGAGTTCTTGTGCGTCGACAACAGTCCCATCTCCTCATAGGTGATCGCCACTGTCTCTGCGCAGTAGGCGGTTTCCAGGCCGGCTTGCCGTTGCCTTGCCTTCTTGCGTTCAGCGGCGCCACGAAATCTCCTGCCCGCCACGGGAATTCCGAGGACGACGTCGGTCGGCTTCGGTGTCCGGCCGCGGAACCAGCGGGCCGTCAATCGAATCGTGCTCGGAAACGGTGTGCCGTCCATTCGGGCGATCACCCGCAGGAGCCGGTCCTCCTGCTCGCGAGTCGGCGGCGGCGTGAGCTGCCGCAGCCAGCACTTTTGCCCGTAACGCCGCATCCACTGCTCGACCGCCTCGCGTGCGTCGTTGAGTTGAACGCCTCGCTGCTGTTGGCCAGTCCACATGTCGGTGAGCTTGTTGCCCAGTTCGGCGTGCCACATCAGCGGCGGTAGATCGTCGATCGCGGCCGTCATTCCTACGTGGTTCACCGGGCTGTTGGTCATCGACTGGATGGCTCGGTCCGGCCCGGACCGCCCGCGGAACAGCCAGATGTCGCCGGTCCTCGTTTCTTCCAGAGCTCGCTCGAGCGACACGGTGTGCTCGTCCACGGTCGCAGCATAAGCTGAGCGCAATGCGCAAGTGGGTGAAGTGGATCGGTCTGGCGGCGGTCGCCGGGGTGGCGGCCGGAGGGGTGCTGGTGGCTCGGGACCAGCGGCGCCGTAACGCGTACACCCCCGACGAGATTCGCGCGCGACTGCATCAACGGCTCGCGGAATCCGACGGCGGCGCGTCCCCGTGAGGGCGCCGTACTACGAGAGTCGCTTCATCCGTGCGAACCATCCCTCTGCCGCACAGGCGCTCTGGCTGCGGGAGACGTTGCTGCTGACAAGCAGTGGCGCCGAGAGTGCGGACGTCTGGGTGATGGTGTTCGACCCGGACGGATCCGGGAATTGCGCAGTGAAGCAGCCGTACCCCATCGAAGAGGTGTCAATTCAGGCCGATCCGTGGGCCGTATGGATCGGCGACACGTTCCTCGACGATGACGGCGCTCGTGGCGCGATTGCCGGTCCGCGCAGCGCGTCCTGGGATCTGCGAATCACAGGCGGCGGGCAGCCGGTGAAATTGTTGACGGAGCGGCGGTATTCGGCGCGCTTTCCGTCCGCGAAGACATCAGTCCGTGCCCCGTTGGCGCGTTTCGACGGGCATGTCACAGTCGACGATCTGCGTATTGACGTGAACGGCTGGACGGGAAGCGTCAACCACAATTGGGGCCGGCGGCACACGCCCGCATATGCCTACGGCCAGGTGTGCGGGTTCGACACCGCGGCATCGTCGTCCTTCGAAATCGCCACTGCCCGTGCAGGACTCGGCCCGGTGACCCTGCCACCGACAACCCTACTGGTGTTGCGGCATGACGGGCGTGAGCTCGCTGTCCGGTCGCTTGTGGCAGCGCGGCGCACAACGGGCGAATACCGGCCGTTCGCTTGGCGGTTCTCGGCCCGAGTCGACGACGTGGTGCTGCAGGGTTCCATCACCGCCGAGCCGCGGGATGTGATCGGACTCAACTACATGGACACGAACGGAAAGACGAAGTACTGCTACAACTCTGCGGTGTCGACGTGCCGACTGCGAGTCGGCTCTGTCGAACTCGTCGCCGCCCGGCGGGCCATGTTCGAAATTCTCACCGACACCCGGCTGGACACCGTGCCGCTGCTGGCTTAGTGAGTCACCATGCCGCCGTCGGCAAGCAGCACCTGTCCAGTGATGTAACTTCCGGCGTCTGAGGTGAGAAGCAATGCAGGACCCACCATTTCGTCTGGATCGGCGAGGCGCCTCAGCAGCGTCTCGTTGGCCGTCGCGTCGATGAACTCTTGCGGGTTGTTACGCATCATCTGCGTGTCCACTGGGCCGGGGGCGAGCGCATTGACCCGGATCCCCTGCGGCGCAAAGGCTGCCGCCATCGAGCGAGTCAGTGCGAGCATCGCCGCCTTCCCGGCCGCATAGAGCGGCATGTTGCCCGAAAAGAGGAATGCGGCCGGCGAAATCAGATTGACGATCGCCGCGTGTTCGCTCTGCGCCAGATGAGGAAGTGCCTCCTGCACCAGAAACAGCGGACCGGTGACATTGACAGACAAGGATTTGTGCCATGCCTCCGGGGTGATCTCGCCAAATTGCTGCAGCAGAGACGTCGCCGCGTTGTTGACGAGTATGTCGATGCCACCGAATGCGCTTACGGCCTGTTGGACAAGGCTTTTCACGTGATCGAGGTGACCCATGTGCGCGGCGATGGCTGCGACCCGTCCCGGTGCGTCTACTTCCAACGCCTGGCGGGCATCTTCGCAGCGTTGCGCGGACCGGCCGGTGATGACGACGTTGGCGCCTGCGGCAAGGTGGCCCTGTGCGAGCGCGAAGCCTATTCCGCGGGTTCCGCCGGTGATGATCACAGTGCGGCCGGTGAGATCGAACAGGTCACGCAGTTTGTCGCCGTTCATGACTTGTCTTTCGAGGGTTTACCAGCGGCATCGGAGAAGGTCTGGCCTGTGGTGGCGAAAACGCTAGTTGCCGCGAGGATTTGGGTGCGGTTTTCCAGCGCGATGGCGGCTTCGACGTTGGCGGCGTCTTGGTTGGCGCGGAAAACCTGCTTGGTCATTTCCAGTCCGAACGAGGTGAAGGACAACAAGGTTTCGGCGATCTCGCGTGCCCGAGTCAGCAAGTGCTCGTCGTCGACCACTTCGGACACCAGGCCGATGCGTTCGGCCTCTTCGCCATCGACTTTCTTTGCGGTGAAGATCATTTCGGCCGCGCGGGTGGTGCCGATGAGCTTGGGCAGCGTGTAGCTGACACCGATGTCGCAGCCGGACAGGCCGAGCTTGATGAACTGAGTGCAGAACATCGCGCTGCGCGCGGCGATGCGGAGGTCGCACGCGGCGGCGATGCCGAGGCCACCTCCGACGGCGGCACCGTTGACGGCGGCGATCACGGGCTGGGGAATGCCCATCACTCTAGGCACCAATGAGGCGATGAATTCTTGCGTACGCATGCCGGCCGCAGGGCCGGTTCGGGCTTCCGCGGTCGGTGCGATGGCCGGCTGCGACAGGTCCAGGCCGGAACAGAAGCCGCGGCCGGCGCCGGTCAGTATCACCACCCTGGTGTCGGATTCGGCGAGGGCGTCGAGCGTGGCGTGCAGTTGCGACACCATCTCCATGCTGAGTGCGTTGAGACGATCAGGGTTGTTGAGCGTGACGACGGCGAGGTCCGGCGTCGGTTGGTCGGTCAGGACGAGGTTCACATTCGTAATCTAGAGGCGCCCACCGTTCGGGTTAGCGGCGCGCTGAATAAGCCGGTCGTCGGTTCTTGTCAAGATCGGTTCCTCGATTTGTGGATGAATTCGGTTGCTGTGGATAAGTAGGTGTGAAACGTATTGGCGGGCAATGCTTGTCAGTGGGTGTCTCTAGATTCGGGGTATGAATTCGATCGCGTTCGAGGCGGCGGTGGCCGTCTATGACGCCGTGGATGCCGCGCTGGAGGCCATCACCGCGCTCGACCGCGACGGCTTGTCCACCGCCGAGCGGGTGGCGCTGTTGGAGCGTCACGAACGCTGGCGCCGACGCCTGCCGGCCCTCGAGCGTGAACTGCTCGCCGAGCTGACCCACGCCTCGCCCGGCGAGCTCGGTGGGCGCCTGCCCCAAGTGCTGGCCGACCGGCTGCGGATCTATCGGCGCGAGGCGGCGCGCCGCATCGACGATGCGGTCGACCTCGCACCGCGGAGCGCGCTGACCGGTGAACCGCTGCCGCCGAAGCTGGCGGCGACCGCGGCCGCCCAGAGCGCCGGAACCATCAGCGCCGAGCATGTGAAGATCATCCGGACGTTTCTGGCGCAGCTGCCGTGCTGGATCGACGAACCCACCCGCGCCACAGCCGAAGCGCGACTGGCCGCCATCGCCACCCGCCATCGCCCTGACGAACTGCAACGCGCCGCCGACCACTACACCGACGTGCTCAACCCCGACGGCGACTACTCCGACGAGCACCGCGCCCGCCGCCGCGCCATCACTATTTCGCCGCAAGCCCCCGATGGCATGTCCAAAATCACCGGCTGGCTCGACCCGCAGCTGCGCGCCGGCCTGGACGCCGTGCTGGCCAAATGGGCGGCCCCCGGCGCCTGTAACCCCGCCGACCCCACTACGACCGTCGACGGCCAGCCCGCGGCAGAAGCGGTCAGCGCCGATGAGCGCAGCGCCGCCCAGCGCAACCACGACGCGCTCACCGCGATGGTGCGCTCGACGTTGATGTCGGGTGAGTTGGGTTCGCATCAGGGCCTGCCGGTCACCATTACCGCCACCGTCGCGCTCGACGACCTCCAACGTCGAGCCGGCAAGGCCCACACCGGCTCAGGCAGCTGGCTGCCGGTCACCGACCTGATCCGCATGGCTGCCCACGCCTACCACTATCTACTCGTGTTCGACCAGGCCAGACGGGTGCAGCTCTACAAGGGCCGCACCACCCGCCTGGGCACCCCCGAACAACGCCTGCTGCTCTACGCCTTAGAGCGCGGCTGCACCCACCCCGGCTGCGACGTACCGGCCTATTGGTGTCAAATCCACCACCTGCGCGACTGGGCCACCGGCGGCCCCACCGACATCGATAACCTGACCCTGTCCTGCGGACCCCACAACCGCGACGCCACCACTGGCTGGACCACCCGAAAACGCGCCGACGGCACCACCGAATGGATCCCACCCCCAGACCTCGATCACGGCCAGCCCCACACCAACACCTACTTCCACCCCGACCGCATGTTCGACGACGACGAAGACGATGAAAAAGAGTGTGGCTGAGGGCTTTTCGTCAGCGGGTGACGAACTGCACGACGGCGTCGGTGAAAGCGTCGTTGTCGTCTCCCGCTGCGGTGTGACCGGCGTCGGAAAGTTCGACGAATTCAGCAGTAGGGACCTTTTCGAGGAAATTTTTGACTCCCTCGACGCTGACCACGTCGGACAGCTTGCCGCGGATCAGCAGAATCGGAATGCGAAGGTCGATCGCCGCGCTTTCGAGTTTCTCGACACGCAGATGCGGATCGTCCTCCGGCTTGGTCAGCAGCTTCGGGTCCCAGTGCCAATACCAACGGCCGTTTCGTTGGCGCAGGTTCTTCTTCAAACCCTCCGGACTGCGCGGCCGCGTCCGGTGTGGCAGATATGCCGCGACCGCATCGGCAGCTTGCTCCAGGGAGTCGAAGCCGTGCACATGGCTGAACATGAAGTCGCGGATGCGTGCACTGCCGCTCTTCTCGAACCGCGGCACCACGTCGACGAGCACAAGCTTGCTCACCGTCGCCGGCCCGGCGGCATGGGCAGCAAGAATGCCGGTCAGCCCGCCCATGCTGGCGCCGATCAACGCGACGGGCCGGTCGATGGCGTCGATGACGCGCAGCACGTCGCCGCACAGTGTCTCGAGTGCGTAATCCGCGCCGGGCGCGCGATCACTGTCCCCATGCCCACGAGAATCGAGCGCCACCACATGGAAACCCTTGTCGGCCAATACCTGACCGGTGCTCTTCCACGAGAACCGGTTCTGCCCGCCGCCGTGGAGCATCAGAATCGAGGGCCGCCCGTCAGTGGACGCGTTGTGGTTCCACTCGTCGGCGACCAGCGTCACGTCGTTGACGCCGCAGTAGGTCACCACCTGAGGTGTGCTGCTCATCGGGTCACGGTAGCGGACCCGAGATCGACGGTCTCGTGGACGTCTGCCGCGATGAGTTTGGGTGACAGTGGCAGTCGATACCAGTGACCAGAGGAGGAGAACACCATGCCGTCCATCACCCCGTGCCTGTGGTTCGACGACAACCTCGAGGAGGCCGCGCAGTTCTACACGTCCGTGTTCCCGAACTCCAGAATCGAAGGCTTCGACCGCTATACCGAGGCGGGCCCTGGTACTCCCGGCCAGGTGGCGTCCGGCACATTCGTGCTCGACGGCACCCGCTTCACCGGCCTCAACGGTGGCCCGGTCTTCTCCTTCACCGAGGCGGTGTCGTTCATGGTGCACTGCAGGAACCAGGAGGAGGTCGACTACTACTGGGACCGGCTCGTCGACGGCGGCGAGGAATCGCAATGCGGGTGGTTGAAAGACCGCTTCGGTTTGAGTTGGCAGATCGTGCCTGACCGCCTCTTCGAATTAGTCAACGATCCGGACCCGGCTCGCGCTGCGGCCGCCACCAAGGCGATGCTCGGCATGCGCAAGATCGTGATCGCCGAATTGGAGGCTGCTGCCGCCGACGACTGACTCGGCGGTCCCGTTAAGCTGCCGCCATGGGTGAGCCCGGCTGGGTCGAGGTCGACGCGCCGACGGTAACGCTGCGCGGGCTTGCGTGGAGTCCTCGCCAGGGGGCCGGTGATGCGCCAATTGCATTGTGTCTTCACGGTTTTCCTGACACCGCGCATGGCTGGCGCAAAATCGCGCCGAAGCTCACGGCGGCTGGCTGGCGAGTGGTCGCCCCGTTCATGCGGGGATACGCACCGTCGACGATCCCGTCCGACGGCAGCTACCACGTCGGCGCACTGATGGACGACGCGTTGCGTGTCCTCGACGCTCTAGGCCCGACCGGGCGTGACGTGGTCATCGGCCATGACTGGGGCGCGATCGCCGGCGTGGGGCTGGCTGCGATGCCGGACAGCCCGTTCGCCAAAGCCGTCGTCATGTCGGTGCCGCCGCCCGCATCGTTTCAGCCGCTCGGCCGCATTCCGCACACCGGGCGGCTGGCCGCGCAGCTACCGCGTCAGCTGGCTCGCAGCTGGTACATCATGTACTTCCAGCTGCCGATGCTTCCCGAGCGCTCGGCGTCTTGGGTGCCGCGTCGCCTGTGGCGGCAATGGTCGCCGGGCTATCGCGCCGACGAAGATCTCCGCCATGTCGACGCGGCGATCGGCACCCCTGAGAGTTGGCGCGCCGCGCTGGGCCCCTACCGCGCCACCGTCCGCAACACCCGGCCACCCGAGCAGTACGCCGAGTTGCATCGGTACTGGCTCCAGGCGCCGACGCTGCCCACCCTCTACCTGCACGGTAGAGACGACGGCTGCGCTACCGCCGCATACACCGAGTGGGCGCAACGAATCTTGCCGCCAGGCAGCGCCGCACACGTCGTCGACGATGCCGGTCATTTTCTGCAACTCGAACAACCCGACGTCGTGGCCGGCCGCATCGTCGACTTCATCGGCCCGGCTGAGAGCTAAGAGCCCTTCAGTCCTGGGTGCTGACGAGCCACCAAGCCCACGATCAGTTCGCGCGGCGCGAAGCGCGGAAGCAACGCGGCGGCCCGGTTCGCCACCCCCGGCACCACCACCCCCTTGCCCGCCGCCAGGCCCTTGATTCCGGCGAGTGCCACCTCCTCGGCGGTCTTCCACATCACCCGCGGCAGCGCCGCCTCGGCCTCTTCGTCGGGAATTCCGGCGGCCTCCCCGAAGCCGGTTTTCACCGGCCCCGGGCACAACGTCGTCGCGCTCACCCCGGTGCCGCGCAGCTCCCCGCGCAACGCATCGGTGTAGGACAGCACAAACGCCTTCGCCGCGCCGTACGACGCCTGACCGGGCACCGGAGCGAACGCGCCGGCCGACGCCACGTTCAGCACGGCACCCCGGCGCCGCTGCACCATGCCCGGCACGAACCGGCAACAGAGGTCGACGACCGCGGCCACATCGACCTCGACCACGTTGAGTTCCTTCTCCGCAACGGCTTTCGCGATCGGGCCGACCGTCGCCAACCCGGCGCTGTTGACCAGGATGTCAACCGTCAGGCCCAGCGCGGCCACCCGTTCCGGCAGCGCAGCTCGCTCAATGCGATCCGACAGGTCGGCGGGCAGCGGATGTGCCGGCGTGTCGAGTTCGCCGGCGAGTGCCTCCAGCTCCGCGGCGCGCCGGGCCACCAAGACGACGCGATGTCCACGCCGCGACAGCTCGCGGGCAATCGCCTCACCGATTCCTGACGACGCGCCGGTGATGAGCGCGGCGCTGCGTTCCGCGGGTCCTGGAAGAGTCATTCGTATGACCGTAGCCCTGACCGCCACCGACGCGCAGGTCCACTGGATGTCGGCCAAGATCCCCAACGACCAGTTCCTGCTCTACGCATTCGACGGCGAGCCAGCCGAACTCACCAGCGCTGTGGCGCAATGCATTCGGCGCGCCAGCGCCTGTTCAGACCTGAGGCTGCGCGTCGACGACAGCTGCCCGCTGACATATCCCAGATGGATCGCCAACGACGTCACCGCCGAGCAGGTGGTGGTCCACGGCGCGGCCGTCAGCTGGCAGCACTGCCTGGACGCGGTCACCGAACTGGGCCCCGACCAGCTCGACCTTCGCGGCGCCGCGTGGCGGCTGCACGTGTTCTGCCCGGTGCAGGGCGTGCCGGGTGCCTCGATGGCGTCGACGGTCGCGGTGGTCCAGATGGGTCACGCGCTCGGCGACGGCGTGCGCTCGTCGGCCCTCGCAGCCGTGCTGTTCGGGCGATCCTGCGACGCCGTGCCAGCCGTCACCCGAGGGCGCCGAGGATGTCTTGTGACGCGCGCTCTCGCTGCCGCCCGGGCGCGACGTCAACTCGACCGTGACACCGCCGCGGGCCTCGTCGCGCCGCCGCCACCACCGCGGCCCGCGTTGAGCGTCAACCGCAAGCCTGAAGGCACACCGGCGATCCGCACCTTCACCCGGCCCCGCGGTCAGCTGACTCCTACCGTCACCAGCGCAGTCCTCTCCGCGGTGTCCGAGGCGCTCTGGGCCTACCTGCGTGCCCGCGGCGAGGACCCGTCGACCCTGGGCGCCGAGGTGCCGATGGCCAAACCCGGTGTGCGCTATGCGAACAACCACTTCGGCAATGTCGGCGTCGGGCTGTACCCAGAGCTCCCGCGGACCAGCCGCGCGACGCGGATCGCCGCAGAGTTTGACCATCGTCGGCGCCGAGCCCGACATCCGGCGTTCGCCGCAGGCGACGCCGCGCTGGAAGCCGTTCCCGCCGTGTTGTTGCGCTGGGGCGTCGGGCAATTCGATGCGGATATCCGCTCGCCCGTCGTCATCGGCAACACCGTGGTCTCCAGCGTCAACCGTGGCGCAGCCGACCTGACCTTCGGCGGGCGGCCTGTGCTGCTCACCGCCGGCTACCCGGCGTTGTCACCGATGATGAGCCTGACCCACGGGGTGCACGGCATCGGCGACACGATTGCGATCAGTGTCCATGCCGCCGGATTGGACCTCGACGAGTACGTGAACAGGCTGTCGATGGCATTGCCGCAACACTAGAACACGTTCTAAATTCTGCCTCATGGGATTTCTGAAACCGGAACTGCCCGTCGTCGACTTCGAGGAATGGAGCAAGGGCACCCGCAGCGAAAAAATCCGGCCGATGGCCCGGCACTGGGCCGAGGTGGGCTTCGGCACACCCGTCGCAATGCACTTGTTCTACGTGGTCAAGATCCTGTTGTACATTCTCGGCGGCTGGCTGTTCGCGCTGGCCACCAAGGGCATCGACGGGTTCACCAACGTGGGCGCGTGGTGGTCGGAGCCGATCGTCTTCGAGAAGGTCGTGCTCTACACGATGCTGTTCGAAGTGGTGGGACTGGGCTGCGGCTTCGGGCCGCTGAACAACCGCTTCTTCCCGCCGATGGGCTCGATCCTGTACTGGTTGCGGCCGAAGACGATTCGGCTGCCGCCCTGGCCCAATCGAGTGCCGTTCACCAAGGGGGATAGCCGCACACCGGTCGACGTGCTGCTGTACGCAGCGCTTCTGGTGATGCTGCTGTGGGCGCTGCTGTCCGACGGCACCGGCGGCGTGCCGGGACTGCTGCCGACGTGGCAGATCGCCGTCATCCTCGGGCTCCTGGCCGTCGCGGGCCTGCGCGACAAGGTGATCTTCCTGGCCGCCCGCGGCGAGGTGTACGCAAGCTTTGCGGTGACCTTCCTGTTCGCGAGCGACGACATGATCGTCGCCTCCAAGCTCGTCTTCCTCGTGATCTGGATCGGCGCCGCCACGAGCAAACTCAACAAGCACTTCCCGTTCGTGATCTCGACGATGATGTCGAACAACCCGCTGATCCGCGCCAAGTCGATGAAGCGCAGATTCTTCGAGCACTTCCCCGACGACCTGCGGCCGGGGCGGGTGTCGCGGGTGATCGCACACGTCAGCACCGCGATCGAGATGCTGGTGCCCTTGGTGCTGTTCTTCTCCCACGGCGGCTGGCCGACGGCCATCGCAGCGTTCGTGATGGTGTGCTTCCACTTCGGCATCCTGTCTGCGATCCCGATGGGTGTGCCGCTGGAGTGGAACGTCTTCATGATCTTCGGGGTGCTCAGCCTGTTCGTCGCCCACGCCGACGTCGGTCTGGGTGACGTGAAAAACCCTGTCCCGGTTGCTCTTTTGGTCCTGGTGCTGGCCGCAACGGTGGCCCTGGGCAACCTGTTCCCGCGCAAGATCTCGTTCTTGCCCGGTATGCGGTACTACGCCGGCAACTGGGACACCTCGCTGTGGTGCCTCAAGCCGTCGGCGGCCGAGAAGATCGAACGCGGACTGGTGGCGATCGCCAGCATGCCGCAGAAGCAACTGGAGCGGTTCTACGGCAGCCCCGAGGCCGCGCAGATCCCGATCTACATGGGGTATGCGTTCCGGGGCTTCAACACTCACGGCCGCGCACTGTTCACGCTCGCGCACCGGGCGATGGCCGGACAGAACGAGGACGACTACGTGATCACCGACGGCGAGCGCATCTGCAGCACCGCGATCGGCTGGAACTTCGGCGACGGCCACATGCACAACGAGCAGCTGATCGCGGCGATGCAAAAGCGATGCCACTTCGAACCCGGCGAGGTGCGGGTCGTGCTACTGGACGCCCAGCCCATTCACACGCAGACGCAGCGGTACCGGCTGGTCGACGCGGCCACCGGGGAGTTCGAACGAGGTTACGTGAGAGTCGCCGACATGGTCGTCCGGCAGCCGTGGGACGACGACGTGCCCGTGCACGTCGACGAGTCCTCGACAGGGGCGTCGGCAAGCAGGAAGTGACCCCGCCGCAACCGCCTTCGCAGCCTGGTTGACAATCGACACACGTCAACTTTCGAAGGAGAAGCTCATGGCTGAAGCCGTCATCGTCGAAGCAGTACGTTCGCCGATCGGCAAGCGCAACGGCGGGTTGTCGGGTGTGCATCCCGCCGATTTGTCCGCGCAAGTCCTCAACGCGCTGGTTCAGCGGGCCGGGGTGGACCCCGAGATCGTCGACGACGTCATCTGGGGCTGTGTGATGCAGGCCGGTGAGCAGAGCATGGACATCGCGCGCACGTCACTGCTGGCGGCAGGATGGCCGGAGAGCGTGACCGGCGTGACCGTGGACCGCCAGTGTGGGTCCAGCCAGCAGTCGATCCACTTCGCCGCAGCCGGCGTGGTTGCCGGGCACTACGACGTCGTGGTGGCCGGCGGCGTCGAGTCGATGTCGCGGGTCCCGATGGGCGCCTCTCTGGCCGGCGGCGGAAACCCGTTCCCGCAGGCGTTCATGGACCGCTACGGTGTGCACCCGAACCAGGGGATCGGTGCGGAGATGATCGCCGAGCGGTGGGGCTTCGATCGCACCGCGCTCGACGAGTTCTCCCTCGGTTCGCACGAAAAGGCCGCTGCTGCACAGGATTCCGGCGCGTTCGACGACCAGATCACCCCGATCAAGGACCAGGACGGCAACCCCGTGCTCAAGGACGAGGGCATCAGGCGCGGCACCCCGATGGAGAAGATGGCGCAACTGAAGCCCGCGTTCAAAGAGGACGGCGTGATCCACGCCGGCAACTCGTCGCAGATCTCCGACGGCGCGGCCGCAGTGCTGATCACCACCGACGAGAAGGCGAAGTCGTTGGGGCTCAAGCCCATTGCGAAGATCCACACCGCCGTCCTGGCCGGTGCCGACCCGGTGATCATGCTGACCGCGCCGATCCCCGCGACGCAGAAGGCCCTCAAGAAGTCTGGCCTGAGCATCAATGACATCGGCGTGTTCGAGGTCAACGAGGCGTTCGCGCCGGTTCCGCTGGCCTGGCTGCACGACATCGGTGCCGACGAGAAGAACCTGAACCCCAACGGCGGCGCGATCGCGCTGGGCCACCCGCTCGGCGGGTCAGGCGCCCGGATCATGACCACGATGGTTCATCACATGCGCGACAAGGGAATTCGCTACGGACTGCAGACCATGTGCGAAGGCGGCGGCCAGGCCAACGCCACCATCGTGGAACTTCTGTGAGCGAGCCTGCGGCGCTCGTCGAGCGTCGCGGCAACGTCGAGGTGATCACGATCAACCGTCCCGAAGCCCGCAATGCGGTCAACGGGGCGGTGAGCACCGCGGTCGGAGATGCGCTGGAACACGCCAACAACGACCCCGACGTGTGGGCGGTGGTGATCACCGGCGCAGGGGACAAGTCGTTCTGCGCCGGAGCAGACCTCAAGGCCATCGCCCGCCGCGAGAACCTGTACCACCCCGAGCGCGGCGAGTGGGGCTTCGCCGGGTACGTACACCACGTCGTCGACAAGCCGACGATCGCGGCCGTCAACGGCACCGCCCTCGGCGGCGGCACCGAGATCGCCCTCGCCAGCGACCTGGTGGTGGCCGACCAGAGCGCGACATTCGGTCTGCCGGAGGTCAAACGGGGACTGGTCGCCGCGGCGGGTGGGGTGTTCCGGATCGTCGACCACCTGCCGCGCAAGGTGGCGCTCGAGATGTTGTTCACGGGCGACCCGATCTCGGCGGCCGACGCCGCGCGGTGGGGCATGGTCAACGAAGTCGTGCCGGACGGGACGGCGCTGGAGGCGGCGCTGGCACTGGCGCAGCGCATCACCGTCAACGCGCCGCTGGCCGTTCAGGTGAGCAAGCGGGTGGCCTACGGCGTCGACGACGGCGTGATCACCGACGAAGAGCCGAAATGGGCGCGGCTGTTCAACGAAGTCAGAACGCTGATGAAGTCGCAGGACGCCAAGGAGGGGCCGCTGGCGTTCGCCGAGAAGCGCCAGCCCGTGTGGAAGGCCAGGTAGCGCATGCCGTTGATCGTGCCCGTGCGAGGCCGGACCCCGCACATCCATCCCGAGGCCTGGGTGGCCCCGAACGCTTCGGTGATCGGCCAGGTGACGGTCTCGGCCCGCGCCAGCGTCTGGTATTCGGCGACGCTGCGTGCCGAGGCCGAACCGATCCACGTCGGCGCCGGCACCAACATCCAGGACGGCGTCACCGTCCACGTCGATTCCGAATATCCCGTGCACATCGGAACCGGTGTGAGCATCGGCCACAACGCGGTGGTCCACGGCTGTGAAGTGGCGGACCACGTGCTGGTGGGCATGGGCGCGATCATCATGAACGGCGCGGTGATCGGCACCTGCTCGCTGATCGCCGCCGGCGCACTGGTGCCGCAGGGCATGGTGGTCCCGCCACGGTCGTTGGTGACCGGGGTGCCCGGACGCGTGCGGCGCGAACTCAGCGACGCCGAGGTGGCCACCAATCAGCAGAACGCGGCGGTCTACGAACGCCTCGCCGAGTTACACCGCGGAGCGTCTTAGAGCTTCTCGCGGAACGTCACCCAGACATCCCCGGTGTCGTGCACGCCGACGGGCCGGCTCATCGCATCCAAGATCGCGTCGACCTCCTTGTAATCCAGCTCGACGGGAGGCAGCCGGTCGCCGTTGTCGTCACGGACGTCGTACTCGAACACCAGCTCGGCGAGCGGGTGCAGCCAGTGCGACACCGTCACCTCCTTGCGGTCGCCGTTCTGGTACGTACCGGTCAAGAAGAAGCCGCCGCCATGCTGGAAGCGGCGATGGATCGCGGCCTGCAGATGAGCCAGGAAATGGTTGGTGAACTGAAGCGGCAGCTCGCGATCTCCGCTACGCAGCGTGGCCAATCTGACGTCTCCTTCCGTGGGCAACTCAGCACAGCACTACCCACAGCCTAGGAAGACGGTGTCGCGGCCCGGCGAAATTGGGTAATCGCCTACGGTGACCAATGTGCGTGCTCTCGTCACCGGAGCCACCGGATATGTCGGATCGCGGCTCGTCGCGGCGTTGCTCCGCGACGGCCATCAGGTCGTTGCAGCGAGCCGAAATCTGGCCTCGCTCAAGCGGTTTGGCTGGTATGACGACATCCAGCCGGTCGCCCTCGACGCGGCGAACCTCGACGCGACCCGGGCGGCGTTGGCCGATGCCGGGCCCGTCGATGTCGTCTACTACCTGGTGCACGGCATCGGACAGCCGGGCTTTCGTGACGCCGACAACCGTGCGGCTGCCAACCTCGCGACCGCTGCCAAAGAAGCCGGAGTGCGGCGCATCGTCTACCTCGGCGGATTTGTGCCCGACGACGACGACCTCTCCGAGCACCTGACCAGCCGCGCCGAGGTGGCGGCGTCGCTGTCGGTCGACGGTGGTGCGGAAGTGGTCTGGCTCGGCGCGGCGATGATCATCGGGGCGGGGTCGACGTCGTTCGAGATGCTGCGGTACGTCGGCGACCGCTTCCTGCTCTTTCCGCTGCTGCCGTGGGCGGCCAATCCGATGGATCCGATCTCAATCCGCGACGTCCTGTACTACCTTGTCGCCGTGGCCGACTCCGACCGCGTGCCCGCGGGCGGCTACGACATCTGCGGGCCGGAGACAACGACGTACCGCGACCTTCTGTTCGACTACGCCCGCGCGACCGGCAGCTGGCGGGCCGGGCTGCCTGTGCGCGGGGTCGACACGGCTTTGGTGTCGCGGGTGACGGCGGTCGCGCTGCCGGTTCCCGGTGGTCTCGCCGCCGACCTCGTCGAGTCGCTCGACCACCCGATGACCGCCTCCGAGCACCGGCTGAGCGACCTGGTGCCCGACCCCCCGGGTGGGCTGACCCCGATCGCGGACGCGATCGCCGCGTCCGTCACCACTCGCACGCCTCGGCCGGTCAACGAGCTCGCCGACCCGCATCACCTCGCCGATACCGACCCCGACTGGGCGGGCGGCGACGTGCTCGCGCTGCAGCGGCGGGTCCGCGCGGTGACCCCGGCGGCCGCCCGGCCAGCCCTGGAACTGGTCAACCTGGTGCCCGGCCCCGTGGCCGGGGTGCTTCGCACGGGGCTGGACATTCTTGCCGATCTCACGCCGAACGGAAAATCTGCATGACGCAACAGGCGCCGGAAACCACACGGCCCGGACTGCTGGGCGAAATCAAAGAGATCGCGACCACGGTCGCGGTTCCGTACCACGAGCCCCCCGCGGTGGTCGTTCGGCGGCGCATCGTCGTCGCGGTGTTCTTGGTGATCGGTGCCGTGGTGCTCGGGTTCTCGCTGAAACGGCCCGCCGGCGACGACTCGTTCTATTGGTCGACGTTCCTGCTGGCCGGAGTGTGGTTCGCCGGCGCATTGTTGTCGCGGCCGCTGCACCTCGGCTGCATCAAGTTCCGCGGTCGCAACCAGCGACCGGTCATCACCGGCACAGTGGTCGGACTGGCGCTGGGCGGTGCGTTTCTGCTCGGCGGCTTGGGCGCGCGCGAGATCCCGGCGGTCAACGACTACGTCACCCGCGTTCTCGAGTTCGCCGACCGCGGCTCGCTGCCGCTGGTTCTGATGATCACGCTGATCAACGGCATCGCCGAAGAATGCTTCTTCCGGGGAGCGTTGTACTCGGCGTTGGGCCGGTTCTATCCAGTGGTCTTCTCGACGCTGCTGTACATCGCCGCGACCCTGGCCAGTGGCAACCCGATGCTCGGCTTCGCCGCGGTCATCCTGGGCACGGTGTGCGCCCTTGCGCGCCGCGCGACCGGCGGAGTGCTGGCGCCCATCCTCATCCACTTCTGGTGGAGCGTGCTGATGGTGCTGGCGCTGCCGCCGATCTTCGGCCTCTCGGCAGGACGGTGACCGATTCATGACCTACGACGTCGTCGTCCGCAACGGCCTGTGGTTCGACGGAACCGGCGCCGCGCCTTCGCTTCGCACCATCGGCGTGCGCGACGGCATCGTCGCGCAGGTGTCCGCAGAGCCGCTGGACGAGACCGGCTGCCCAGAGGTGATCGACGCGGCCGGCAAGTGGGTGGTCCCCGGGTTCATCGACGTGCACACCCACTACGACGCCGAGGTGCTTCTGGATCCCGGCTTGCGCGAGTCCGTGCGGCACGGCGTCACCACCGTGCTGCTGGGCAACTGCTCGCTGTCGACCGTCTACGCCGACGCCGCCGACGCGGCCGATCTGTTCAGCCGCGTGGAGGCGGTGCCGCGCCAGTATGTGCTCGATGCGCTGAACGCCAAGAAGACGTGGTCGACGCCCGCCGAATACGTGCGGGCGCTCGACGACCTGCCGCTGGGGCCGAATGTCGCCTCGATGCTTGGCCATTCGGATCTGCGCACCTCGGTGCTCGGGCTGGGGCGCGCCACCACGGGCGACGTCAGGCCCACCGACGCCGAACTGGACAAGATGGCTCAGTTGCTCGAGGAGGCTCTGGACGCCGGGCTTCTGGGCATGTCCGGGATGGATGCGCCGATCGACAAGCTCGACGGCGACCGGTACCGCTCGCGAGCGCTGCCGTCGACCTTCGCGACGTGGCGTGAACGGCGCCGGCTGATCGCGGTGCTGCGCAAGCGTGACCGCCTACTGCAGAGCGCACCCAACGTCGAGAATCCGCTTTCGGGGCTGTTGTTCTTCGCCTCCAGCAGCCGAATGTTCGGCCGGCGCAAGGGCGTTCGGATGAGCCTGCTGGTATCGGCGGACGCCAAGTCGAACCCGGGCGCGGTGAAGGTGTTCGGGCCGCTGACCCGGCTGCTCAATAAGCTGTTCGACGCGAGCATTCGGTTCCAGCACCTGCCGGTGCCGTTCGTGCTCTATTCCGACGGCATCGATCTGCCGGTGTTCGAAGAGTTCGGCGCGGGCACTGCCGCATTGCACCTGCGGGATCAGTTGCAGCGCAACAGCTTACTGGCCGACACCGAGTACCGTCGCCGCTTCCGTCGGGAATTCGACAAGGTCAAGCTCGGACCGACGTTGTGGCATCGCGACTTTCACGATGCGGTGATCGTCGACTGCCCTGACGTCGGCTTGGTGGGCAAGAGCTTCGGGCAGATCGCGGACGAACGCGGTCTGCACCCGCTGGATGCGTTCCTCGACGTGCTCGTCGAGAACGGCGAGCGCAACGTGCGGTGGACCACTGTGGTGGCCAACCACCGGCCCTCGCAGCTGGACAAGCTGGCCGTCGAGCCGACCGTGCACATGGGGTTCTCCGATGCTGGTGCGCATCTGCGCAACATGGCGTTCTACAACTTCCCGCTGCGGCTGCTCAAGCGTGTGCTGGACGCGCAGCACGCCGGAAAGCCGTTCATGACCGTCGAGCATGCGGTGCACCGGCTGACCGCCGAGGTGGCCGACTGGTTCGGACTGGACGCGGGCACTCTGCGCGGGGGCGACCGCGCGGATTTCGTGGTGATCGATCCGGCTGGGCTCGACGACTCCGGTGGACGGCTACTACGAGGAGCAGGTGCCGTTCTACGGCGGGCTGAGCCGAATGGTCAACCGCAACGACGCCGCCATCGTGGCCACAGGGGTCGGGGGCGCGGTGGTCTACCGCAGCGGCGTGTTCCGGGACGGGTACGGCACCACCTCCAAGTCGGGACGATTCCTGGGTGCGGAAGCCCAAGAGTCTGCCTTCACCTGAGGTGAGCGCGGGATCGCACTGCACGATCGGCTACCGTCGGCGTCATGTCTGAGGTTTCCGGTCACGACCGCATCGACGACGTCGCGCCAGGCGACATCATCGCGCTCGACCGCGGCACGGGAGAGCATCCGTACAAGGTGGTGTTCAAGGACGCCAACGACGGCGGGTACGTCGTCACGCTGGAAGGCGACGACGGTGAGACGTTCCAGGTAGACCTGAGATCCGGCACGACGGTCAAGCGGTCGCTGGCGGCCAAGTGGGAATCGTCGCAGAGCCCGACACCACACTCGGACGCCGGCGGCTCCTAGCGGTCCTTGAACGTGGGCGAGCGCCGCTGCTGGAATGCGGTTGTGCCCTCGATGAAGTCGTGCGACGTGATCAACACCGACTGGCCTTGCTTCTCGCGTTCGAACGCCGCCTCGAGCTCGGTCAGTGTCGCGGCGTTGATGGCCTCTTTGGTCTTGCGGAACGCCACCGCCGGCCCGTTGACCAGGGTCGCGACGACCTTGTCGACCTCGGCGTCGAATTCGCCGGCGGGATAGACGGCGGTGACCAGGCCCCAGTCCACCGCCTCGCGGGCGGAGATCCGTTCAGCCAGTAGTGCCATGCGCATCGCCCGTAACCGGCCGGCCGCCGCGGCCACCAGCGCAGACGAGCCACCGTCGGGCATCAAGCCGATCTTGGTGAACGCGAGCATGAAAAACGCGTTCTCCGAAGCCAATACGACGTCGCAGCCGAATGCCAACGAGGTCGCGACACCGGCCGCCGGGCCGTGCACCACCGCGACGGCCGGCTTCGGCAGCCTGGTGATGGCGCGAACCGCGCGGTTCGCTTCGTCGATGATCTTCGTGGGAGAGCTCGCGCCACCGCCCTTTTGATCTTCCTCGCTGATGCCCGCGCCGGAACTGAACCCGCGGCCGGCCCCGCCGAGGCGCACCACGCGCACGCGGTCGTCGTCACCCGCCTGTTCCACCCAGTCGGCGATCCCGGACAGCATCGCCTCGGTGAGCGAGTTCAGGCTTTCCGGACGGTTCATCGTGATCGACAGCACGCCACCGGCGAGCTCGAGCGAGAGGCCGTTGACAGCTCGATAGGCCTCGGTGCTGGAATCGAGGGTCGTCATGGCTACACCTTATGGCTCTGTTAAGTTCGACCAACCAGTGGGTCGGTTCGGTGAGCGACCCAGGAAAGGAAACGATCAGTGGAGATCAAAGACGCCGTAGCACTCGTCACCGGCGGTGCGTCAGGCCTCGGGCTCGCGACGGCGAAGGCGCTGCTCGACGAGGGTGCCCAGGTGGTGATTCTCGACCTGCCGACCAGCAAGGGCGAAGAGGTGGCCAAGGAACTGGGCGACCGTGCTCGATTCGCACCTGCCGACGTCACTGACGAGGCGGCGGTAACCAAGGCGCTCGACCTCGCCGAGTCGCTGGGCCCGGTGCGGATCAACGTGAACTGCGCGGGCATCGGCAGCGCGGTGAAGACGCTGAGCAAGAACGGCCCGTTTCCGCTGGACGTGTTCACCAAGACCGTCCAGGTCAACCTGATCGGCACTTTCAACGTGCTGCGCCTCGCCGCCGAGCGCATCGCAAAGACCGAGCCCGTGGGTCCGCCGGACAGCCCTGAGCGCGGCGTGATCGTCAACACCGCCTCGGTCGCGGCGTTCGAAGGGCAGATCGGCCAGGCCGCCTACTCGGCGTCGAAGGGCGGCGTGGTCGGAATGACCGTGCCGATCGCGCGTGATCTGGCCCGCGAGTTGATCCGGGTGTGCACGATCGCGCCCGGTCTGTTCAAGACGCCGCTGTTGGGCTCGCTGCCCGAGGAGGCGCAGAAGTCGCTGGGTGCGCAGGTTCCGCACCCGGCCCGCCTGGGCGATCCTGCCGAGTACGCCGCGTTGGCCGTGCACATCGTCAAGAACCCGATGCTCAACGGTGAGGTGATTCGCCTCGACGGTGCGATCCGGATGGCCCCGAGGTAGGCGGGATGATCAAAACCAAATTCACCGACGCCTTCGGTGTCGAGCACCCGATCGTCCAGGGCGGCATGCAGTGGGTTGGTCGGGCGGAACTCGTTGCTGCCGTCGCGAATTCGGGTGCACTGGGCTTCATCACCGCGTTGACGCAGCCCACCCCGGCGGATCTGGCCAACGAGATCGCCCGCTGCCGGGAGCTGACCGACAAGCCGTTCGGGGTCAACCTGACGATTCTGCCGACGATCAATCCGCCGCCGTACGACGAATACCGCAAGGTGATCGTCGACTCGGGCATCAAGATCGTCGAGACCGCGGGCTCCAACCCGGCGCCGCACCTGCCGATGTTCCACGACAACGGGATCAAGGTGCTGCACAAGTGCACGTCGGTGCGGCACGCGGTGAAGGCGCAGAGCCTGGGCGTGGACGGCATCAGCATCGACGGGTTCGAATGCGCGGGACATCCCGGCGAGGACGACATTCCGGGGCTGGTGCTCATTCCCGCGGCCGCCGACAAGATCGAGATTCCGATGATCGCCTCCGGTGGTTTCGCCGACGGCCGGGGCCTGGTGGCCGCGCTGGCGCTCGGCGCCGACGGCATCAACATGGGCTCGCGGTTCATGTGCACGGTGGAATCGGGAATCCATCAGAACGTCAAGGAAGCGATCGTCGCCGGGAGTGAGCTCGACACCGAGCTGATCTTCCGGCCGCTGCGCAACACCGCGCGGGTGGCCAGCAACGCGGTGTCGCGCGAGGTGGTGCAGATTCTCGACAATGGCGGCCAGTTCGAGGACGTCAAGGATCTGGTCGCCGGCGTGCGCGGGGTCAAGGTGTTCGAGAACGGCGACCTCGATGCGGGCATCTGGTCGGTGAGCACGGCGATGGGGCTGATCAACGACATCCCGACCGTCGGCGAGCTGGTGTCACGGATTGTGACCGAGGCGGAAGAACTGATCAGCGGGCGACTGGCCCGGATGATCGGATCGGACGAAGACGAGAAGGTTCCGGCATAGCCGGCTCGATCGGCATGAGCTGTCAGTAAGGCCGGCGCCGAGCAAACTTCGGCGCCGGCCTTCGGTCAGACGGCGGGTGCCAGCGGATGCCAGTCGTCGAGTTGCTCTGAGGTGTCGCCTTCTACCAACAGATCACCGTGGTAGAGGGCGTCGAAGTCAACTTTGATGACGTCGGCGCTGGTGTCATCGATCCACATGCCAGTGAGCGTATGGGCCGCCTCTAAGAAGACTTTGAGTCACGTTTCGGAAAACGGTGGCAATTCTTACCGACGGGTAGGGTCGAGCGGTTTGCCGTTGACCGCCATGAGTTATCGCTGATAAGTTACCGCCGATACGTATGTAGGGCGGAAGGACGTTGCGTGCTCGCCGGAATCGCTCGAATGGCCATCGCGGCGCCGCGGCGCGTCATCGCCGTCGCACTGCTCGTCATGGTGGGCACCGCGGTGTTCGGCATTCCCGTCACGAAGAGCCTGTCGGCGGGCGGTTTCCAGGACCCCACGTCGGAGTCGGCGCAGGCCGCGACCATGCTGTCACGCACCTTCGGGCAAGGCGACATGGAACTGGTGGTCAGCGTCACCTCCCCTGCGGGTGCTCAAAGCCCACAGGCACGCGCGGCCGGCCTCGACATCGCACGCCAGCTGCAGGAGTCACCGTTCGTCGCGCAGGTGACCTCGGCGTGGACGTCGGGTCCTGCCGCGGCGCCGGCGTTGATCAGCAAGGATGGCCAGACCGGGTTGATCGTCGCCGGCATCTCCGGCACCGAAAGCGAAGCCCAGCAGCGTGCCAAGGCCTTGGCCGCCCAGGTGGCCCATGACCGCGACGGCGTGACCGTCAAGGCCGGCGGCGAAGCCATGATCTACGTGCAGATCAACGGCCAGAGCGAAAAAGACCTGCTGCTGATGGAATCGATCGCGATCCCGCTCAGCTTCCTGGTCCTGGTGTGGGTGTTCGGCGGGCTGCTCGCGGCCGCGCTGCCGCTGGCGGTCGGCGGGTTCGCGATCCTCGGCTCGATGGCCGTTCTTCACGCGATCACGTTCGCCACCGACGTTTCGATCTTCGCGCTGAACCTGACCGTCGCGATGGGACTCGCGCTGGCCATCGACTACACCCTGCTGATCATCAGCCGCTACCGAGACGAGCTCGCCGACGGCCGTCCGCGCGACGAGGCCCTGATCCGGACGATGGCCACCGCGGGACGCACTGTGCTGTTCTCGGCGATGACGGTCGCGCTGTCGATGGTCGCGATGGTGTTGTTCCCGATGTACTTCCTGAAGTCGTTCGCCTACGCCGGTGTCGCGGTGGTGGCATTCGCCGCGGCGGCCGCGATCGTGGTGGCGCCGGCGGCTATCGCGCTGCTGGGCGAGCGGCTGGACTCGCTGGACGTGCGCAAGCTCAGCCGCCGAATTTTGGGGCGGCCGGAACCCGTCGCGAAGCCGGCGCAGCAGACGTTTTGGTACCGCTCGACGAAATTCGTTATGCGCCATGCCATTCCGGTAGGCGTCGTGATCATCGTGCTGCTGCTCGCGCTCGGTGCGCCGTTCCTGGGCGCCAAGTGGGGCTTCCCCGACGATCGCGTGCTGCCGCAGTCCGCGTCGGCGCGCCAGATCGGCGACAGCCTGCGCAGCGACTTCGCGGTGGACAGTGCCATGAACGTGACCGCGGTGATCCCCGACATGTCCGGGGTCAGCCCACAAGAGCTGGGCCGCTACGCCGCCGAATTGTCGACGGTGCCGGACGTCTCGTCGGTCTCCACGCCGGTCGGTACCTTTGTGCGTGGTGCGCCGGCCGGGCCGCCGTCCGCCGCCACCGGGATGAAGGACAACAGCGCGTTCGTCACGATCGGCAGTACCGCGCCGCTGTTCACCGCGGCCTCGGAAACGCAGCTCGACCGGCTGCACGCCGTCACCGGCCCCGGCGGCCACGACTTGCTGCTGACCGGTACCGCGCAGATCAACCGGGACAGCAGCCATGCGGTCACGTCTCGTATCCCCGCGGTGCTCACAGTGATCGCGGTCATCACGTTCGTGCTGCTGTTCATGCTCACCGGCAGTGTGGTGCTACCGCTGAAAGCCTTGCTGCTCAACGTCTTGTCGTTGACCGCCGCGTTCGGTGCACTGGTGTGGATCTTCCAGGAGGGCCACCTCGGGGCGTTCGGCACCACACCCACCGCCACGCTCGTCGCCAACATGCCGGTGCTGCTGTTCTGCATCGCGTTCGGGCTGTCGATGGACTACGAGGTGTTTTTGGTCTCGCGGATCCGCGAGTTCTGGCTGCAATCGCCGCAGACGCGCACCGACAACGACGAGAGCGTCGCGCTTGGTCTCGCCCGCACCGGCCGCGTGGTGACGGCCGCGGCGCTGCTGATGTCGATTTCGTTCGCCGCGCTGATCGCAGCGCAGGTGGCATTCATGCGGATGTTCGGCGTGGGTCTCACGTTGGCCGTGCTGGTCGATGCGACGCTGGTGCGGATGCTGTTGGTCCCGGCGTTCATGCATGTGTTGGGGCGGGCGAACTGGTGGGCGCCCAAGCCGTTGGCGCGTCTGCACGCGCGGTTCGGAATCAGCGAATCGCCCGCGCCCGCGACGAGCGAGACGAAACCGCGTGTCCAGTCCCGCGCCTAGTTCCGATCGCAGGCGCCGATCTCCGCGCGGCGCCGGTGACCAGCTGCGCGACGAGATCCTCGACGCTGCCACCGAGCTGCTGCTGAAAACCGGTCAGGCCAAAGCGGTTTCGATCCGTTCGGTGGCCCAGCGCGTCGGCGTTACGCCACCGTCGATCTACCTGCACTTCAAGGACAAGGACGCACTGCTCGACGCGGTGTGCGCACGGTATTTCGAGAAGCTCGACGAAGAGATGCAACGAGCGACGATAGGGCAGACGACCACGATGGACGTGCTGCGCGCCCAGGGTCAGGCCTATGTGCGGTTCGCGTTGCAGACGCCCGAGTTGTACCGGATCGCCACGATGAGCGAGGGCCGCCCCGGCAGCGACGTGGATCTCACCCTCAACAGCTCGGCGTTCACCCACATGCGTGCCACCGTGCAAGCGTTGATGGACCAGGGCATCTACGTCCAAGACGACGCGACCACCACAGCGCTCGAGATGTGGACCGCCGCGCACGGCGTCGCGGCGCTGCTGATCGCCAAACCGTATCTGCCGTGGGGTGACGTGGAGCAGTTCACCGACCGGGTACTGCGCGCGGTGTGCTGCGGCCAGATCGTCAGCGGGATAATCGGCTACGACGCCAGCCCACAGGACGCCATCAACACGATCATGAAAATCAAAGAGGCAGAACATGAGTGACGAAGCCATCCGCGTCGAGAACCCGCTGTTCGCCCGGATCTGGACGGTGCTGTCGCGCCATGAGCCGCCGAAACTGCGGGAGCTGCGTCGGCGAAACCTCGCCGGGCTCACCGGCCGGGTGCTGGAAGTGGGTGCAGGCACCGGCTCGAATTTCGTGCACTACCCGACCACGGTCGAGGAGGTGATCGCCGTGGAGCCCGAGCCGCGGCTCAATGCGATCGCCCGCCGAAGCGCGCGCACGGCGCCGGTGCCCATCACCGTCGTGGATTGCGCGATCGAAGACTTGACGTCGGGCGCGCCGTTCGACGCCGTGGTGTGCTCGCTGGTGCTGTGTTCGGTCGAAGACCCCGAAGCCGTACTGCGGCAACTGTTTTCGATGCTGCGGCCGGGTGGCGAGCTGCGCTATCTGGAACATGTGGCCAGCGGCGGTGTTCGCGGCCGGATGCAACGGCTGGCCGACGCGACGATCTGGCCGCGGCTGGCCGGCAACTGCCACACGCACCGCGACACCGAGCGGGCGATTGCCGCCGCGGGCTTCGTGCCGCAGACGGCCCGGCGCGAGTGGACGCTTCCGGGATGGGTCCCGGTGCCGGTGTCCGAGCACGCGCTGGGCCGGGCGGTGCGGCCCGCGTAGGTGCTCAGCCGACCAGCTCCACGATGCGGTCGAGCAACGTCGGGAGCGCACGCGCGGCGGTGTCGCGGACCGTGACGGTCGCGAAGTCAGACAGTGGCGTGGCGTCGGGGTTGACTTCGATGACGGGGATGCCCTGGGCCAGTGCAGCCGACGGCAAACCCGCTGCCGGGTAGACGATCCCGGACGTGCCCACCACGATCACCACGTCGGCGGCTGCCACAGCGTCGACGGCCTGCTGCCACGGCTCGTCGGGCAGTGGCTCGCCGAACCACACCACGCCAGGACGGATCCGGCCGCCGCAGTCGCACAACGGCGGGTCCACGGCGCCGACGGGTTCGGTCATCTGTGGCAGATCGCCGCGATACTCCTTGCCGCATTCCGAGCAGCGGAACTCGAACAGACTGCCGTGCAAGTGGGCGACGTGGCGGCTGCCCGCACGCTCGTGCAGGTTGTCGATGTTCTGGGTAACGACGCGCACGTCGGCGTGACGCTGCCAGTCGGCGACGGCGTAGTGGCCGGGGTTGGGCTCGACGGACCGCACGAGGTGGTAGCGCCACAAGTACCACGCCCACACCACGTCGGGCTGTCGCAGCCACGCGGCCGGGCTGGCGAGCTCTTCAGGGTCGAAGGTCTCCCACAGGCCGGTCTGGGCGTCGCGGAACGTCGCAACGCCGCTTTCGGCCGACATCCCGGCGCCGCTGAGCACCGTTACACGCACGGAATCCACGGTAGCGGCAGGTCGCGCTATGTTGAGCAGGTGTCCGAGTTGGCCGACTGGGTGCGGCTGGACAGCACGGCGGGCACACCGCTGTTCGATCAGTTGAGGACCCAGATCATCGGCGGCATCCGGGACGGCCGGCTGGCCGCGGGCACCCGGCTGCCGACGGTGCGCGCCTTGGCGAGGCGGCTCGGGCTGGCGGTCAACACCGTGGCGCGGACCTACCGCGAACTCGAGCTGGCAGGGTTGGTCGAGACGCGCGGCAGGCACGGCACTTTCGTTTGCGGCGCCGATCCCGGCGAGGCGGCGATGGCAGCGGCCGCGCGGTCATTCGTCGACGCGGCGCGTGCGCTGGGGGTCGGCGAGCAGGAGGCCCTGCGCTACGTCGAGACAGCGTTCCGGTCGCAGGGCTAACCGAACTCCAGCAGCGTCAGCGTCGGCCGGAACGGATCGAACAGCGGGAGTCGTTGCAGCGTCCACACCAGCACGTTGAACACGGGTCCGCGCCCGCGCGGCAAAGGCAAGTCGTGCACGGCCCGCACGCCCGGCACCGTGTTCACCAGCTCGGCGATCTGCGCCACCGACAAGCTGAACGGCATCGGGGGCACCCGGTAGCGCAGCGAGGTGCGAAAGCCGCGGCGGATCAGCGTGGTAGCCGAGTGCGGCGGCAGGTCGAACATCATCTGGCCGCCGGGGAATCGGCGCGCGCACTCGGTGATCAGGCCCATCGCCTCGTCGGGCTGCAAGTACATCAGCAGACCCTCGGCGGTGATGAACACGCCCGGCGCGGGGTCGACGTCGTCCATCCAGGAAAAGTCCAGTGCCGACTGCGCGCGTTCGGTGATCCGCTCGGAGCGCGGCAGCAACCGTCGGCGCAACTCGATCATCGGCGGCAAATCAACAGTGAGCCAACGGAATTCGTGACCGACGTCGGACGCGTCGAGCCGCCAGAAGCTGGTTTGCAGACCTTCGGCGAGCGCCACGACAGTGGCCGACGGATGCGCGGCGAGATAGCGCCGGGCGTTGTTGTCGAAAGCCAGCGCGCGCACCGCGACGTCTTGGCGCGGGCCCATGCCGAACTTGGCGAAGTCGTAGTCGATGGAGTCCATCAGCTTGATCGCCATCGGGTCGTCGATGATCCGATCCGGCCTGCGGGCTTCGTTTGCGCGCGCCCGCAACGTCATCAGTGCCGTCTCGGAGACGCCGGTCAGCGCGGTCGCGTCGGCGCGGTGGCCGTTCAGGGAGCTCATCGTCGCGCCAGTTTACCGGCGCAGGACCTTCTCGAGCGTGCGCAGGTTGCGGGTGGTGGTCGACGACTTGTAGCGCTTTTTGCCCATGGTCTTGCCCATCGCGCTGTCGAGTGTCTTCGACCGCGGCACTTGCCAATAGATCACGCCGTTGCCGCGTTGAATCCGTTCGCCGGGGCCGGGGGACAGCGCTGCGAGTTCGTCGAGCACGTCGGGATCGGAGACGAACGTGACGTACGAGTGGGTGTCGGCCACCTCGCGTTCGAAGGGATAGCTGTCGGAGATCTCTTGCAAGGTGTCGAGGTCGTAGACCAGAACCCACGCGTCGTAGCCGAAGTTCTCGCGCAGCGCGGCCTCGGCGTTGGTGCGCACCGTGGCCGCTTTGGCCTTCGATTCCAGCAAGACATTCCCGCTCGCCAGGATGGTCTGCACCTTGTCGAAGCCCGCGTCGGTGAGCGCTTTGGCCACGTCGGCCATCTTGAGGTTGACCCCGCCGACGTTCACGCCTCGCAAGAACGCGGCGTAGCGAGTCATTGGGTCATCGTAAGCGCGGCACTTGGACGTAGGCTCGCACTATGGCGCCCCAGGCTTTCGACGACAAGCTGCTCGCCGTGATCCGCGGAAACTCGCTGGGCGTGCTGGCCACCATCAAGCGCGACGGGCGGCCGCAATTGTCGAATGTCTCCTACTACTTCGATCCGCGCACCGCGGTGATCGAGGTGTCGATCACCGAGCCGCGGGCCAAGACCCGAAACCTGCGCCGCGACCCGCGGGCGTCGATTCTGGTGAGCGCCGACGACGGCTGGTCCTATGCGGTGGCCGAGGGGACCGCAGAACTGAGCCCGCCGGCCGCGGACCCGCACGACGACACGGTCGAGGGCTTGATTGCGTTGTACCGCAACATCGCCGGCGAGCATCCCGATTGGGACGACTACCGCCGGGCGATGGTCACCGACCGCAGAGTCCTGATGCGGCTGCCGATCTCGCATGTGTACGGCATGCCGCCCGGGATGCGTTAGCGGCGCTGGGTCTCGCGGTGCTGCTGCACCAGGATCGCGCCAAGGCACACCGCAGCCAGCGCTGCGACCGCGACCGCGAAAGCTATTCCGGCAGTGCGCAATCCCCACGTCTCAGCCGCGAAGCCCTCGCCGATCACGGGCAGCGAGATCGCGATGTAGGCGACGACGAAGTACGTCGAACTCACCTCTGCGCGTCGATCCGGTGGCGTCTGCTCGGCCACGGCGGCCAGACCGCGGGTGAAACTGACGCCTTGCCCGGCGCCCGCCACCACGGCGCCGACAATCAGCAGCGGCAGGCTCGAAAAGCCAAGGGCCGCGGCGATGATCAGCATCCCGAACGCCAACGTCGCGCAGCCGACAGCCACCGCGCGCTGCGGGTCGATCCGCCCGGACATCAATTGGGCGATTGCCGACGCCGCGAAGATCGAGCACACGACCGCCCCAGCCACCGCATGGTTGCCGACGTCGATGATGCCTGCCAGAAACGACGGCGACACCGCGGTGAACAGGCCGAGCACGGCGAAACCCGCGAACCCGGCGGTGGCCGCGACGGCGAACACCGCGCGGACATGAGGCGGCACTGCGAGCCGCTGAAGGCCAATGCGGCCCGAGCGCGGGCTGGTTTCGGGCGCGACGAGCACACCGGCGGCGGCGAGCGTCATCAGCACGATGTGCACCGCGAACGACAGCGCCAGCGGAGCGGGCGCGTACTGCACCAGCAGTCCGGCCAGCAGCGGCCCGACGCCGAGGCCGCCGATGTTGGCGACGGTCGCGATCCCCGCCGCGCGGCCGCGCCAGTGTTCGGGTGCCGCCTCGATGACGGCGGCGGTGGCGGTTCCGGTGGCCACCCCCGCCGACAGGCCCGAGAGCAACCGGCCGAGCAGCAGGTCGTCGACGCCGTTGGCGGCCAGGAATGCGACTGCGCTACCGACCGCAAAAGCGATGGCCAACAACAACATCGGGCGTCTGCCCACCGCGTCGGACCAGCGGCCGAACAGCAGCAGTGCGGCCAGCACCCCGCCGGCGTACGTTGCGAACACCACGGTGGTGGTCAGCACCGAGAAGTGCATGCGCTCGGAGTACAGCGCGTACATGGGCGTCGGCAGCGTAGTGCCGAGCATGAGCGCGGCGAACACGTACGCCAACAGTGGAAAGGCGAACGTGGTCCGCCGGCTGGTATTCAGCGCCTGATACTCCTGTCGTCCTGGGTCGGGGCTCTAGACTAAGCCGGTGCCGAAGCTGCAGTTGGTGGGTGATCCGGCCGCCGATGCGTTGCTCGACGACAACCCGATGGCGCTGCTGATCGGGATGCTGCTGGATCAGCAGGTGCCGATGGAGACCGCGTTCGCCGGGCCGAAGAAGATCGCCGAGCGCATCGGCGGCATCGACGCCCGCGAGATCGCCGACTACGACCCGGAGAAGTTCGCCGCGTTGTGCGCGGAACGGCCTGCCGTGCACCGATTTCCGGGCTCGATGGCAAAGCGGATCCAGGCGCTGGCCCGCGAGATCGTCGACCGCTACGACGGCGACGCGGCCGCACTGTGGACGCAAGGCGATCCCGACGGCGCCGAGGTGTTACGCCGGCTCAAGGAGCTGCCGGGGTTCGGCGAGCAGAAGGCGCGGATCTTCCTTGCGTTGCTGGGCAAGCAGTACGGCGTCACGCCGAAGGGCTGGCGTGCGGCTGCGGGTGAGTACGGCAAGGCCGGCAGCTACATGTCGATCGCGGACGTGGTCGACGCCGGCTCGCTGGAGAAAGTGCGGTCCTACAAGAAGCAGTTGAAGTCGGCAAAGAAGGGCTAGCTGAATGAAGACGCACATCAACTGTCCGTGCGGGGAAGCCATCACCGGTAAGGACGAGGACGACCTCGTCGAGAAGACTCAGGCGCACCTGGCCGAGGCGCATCCCGGCCTGGAATACGACCGCGACGCCATTCTGTTCATGGCGTACTGACGCCGGTTCGGTCCCGACGCGCGTTCGCATTCCCGCGAGCGTGCCCTCCTGCACACAAAGCGCCGGCGTGTCGCCGTGCAGACACGCCCGCTCGCGGGGATGAGGGGTTACGGCACGACTGTCGAGCCGATCGTCGGCAAGAACGTGCACTGCCGCTCGACGGTGGTGACCTGGCCGAAGATCGTCGACATGATGCTGCCTGAGCCGGTGTCGGCGATCGCCATCAACGTGGTCGGCCCGTTCGGGTTGATGTCGGGGTTCGGCTTGAGCGTCTCGGTGCCTGACTTGCCGGTGGTCAGGTTGACCCAGGTGACGTTCAGCGGAAGCTTCTGCTCGGCCGCCGGGCCCGGCGTGCCGACCGCAGTGAACACGTACGCGGTCTGACCCGCCTTCGGGCCGGGTTTCGGAATCGACGCCGGACCGGCCACCGAGATCGCGGTCGCGATCGCGTTGCCGCCGTCGGCCAGGCAGCCGTTGCCGATCGACGGGTACATGAACTCCTGCGTCGGCGGGGCGTCAGGCCCGAACGCAGCGGGCGCCGGGCCAGGCGCTGGGGCAGGTGTTTCCGGAGCCGGAGCCGGTGCAGGCGCTGCGGCCGCGGGTGCAGGCGCAGGGGCCGGGGCCGCGGCCGCAGCGGGCGCCGCGGGGGCTGCCGCGGGAGCTGGAGCGGCCGGGGGTGCAGGCGCACCGGGTGCCATCGCGGTCAGGGCCCGGCCGGTGGGGTCGGGCGCGGCCCCGGGCGCCGGTGCGAGCGCATTTCCGGTGGCCGGCCCGACGACATGGGCCGGATCGATCCCGGTGGGCAGATGCGGCACGGTTCCGGGCTCGACACCAGCCGGGGGAACGTGCACCAGCGGGCTTCCGACCGCAGGTTTGTCGGAGGGCGAACTAGGCGCCGACGGAAGCAGTTGGTTCAGGTTGCCGGGCAGGTTCACGTTGTTCGGCAACTTGATCGAAAGGCCCTGCGGCGGCGGGCCGCCGGGACGGCCCGGCTGCTGCACGAACTGGTTGACCGACGACGCCACCTGGCGCGAATCCGCCGGGGCGCCCGCATTGCTGGCGAATGCGGACGCGGCGTTCATCAGCATCGACGCGGCGCTGTCCGGGTTGGCTGCCGCCTGCTGAAGAACCGGGCTCAGCTGCTGGATCGCGGGCAGGCCCGGGGCCTGGGCGATGTCGATCGGGATCGGCGGCGGCAGCGGGTCGGCCGATGCCACCCCGGAGGTCGCCAGACCACCTATCGCCGCGGCCAGCGCGGCGATACCCGCGAACAGCTTCTGGGTGCAGGACACAGAACGTCTCTCGGTCTCGGTGGCAGGCATGCCTGCGAACGTATCGCGATACAGGAGTGACTCAAGTGACACATGTGTCGTTTATGCGACCGTTACGCACCTGAGTGCCTTCGGTGATGTCGGGTCCGACGGAAACCGGTCGCTAAAGTCATGCCGGTAGAAACCATCACTTCTGCCCCGGCCCCCATGCGCGCCCGGTTGGCCACCACCGTCCCGCCGCTGCTGCTTCTGCTGAGCATCGCCGTGCGGCTGGGATGGACCTACCTCGCACCCAACGGCGCCAACTTCGTCGACCTGCACGTCTACGTCGGCGGCGCAGCGACGCTGGGCACCGGCCAACCGCTCTATGACTTCGTCTACGCCGACCAGACGCCGGATTTCCCGTTGCCGTTCACCTACCCGCCGTTTGCCGCGGTCGTCTTCTACCCACTGCACCTGGTGCCGTTCGGCCTTCTGTCGTTCGCCTGGACCGTCGGGATCATCGCGGCGCTCTACGGCGTGGTCCGCGTCAGTCAGCTGCTCATCGGGCGGGGCGGCCACCGCGCGGCGATGTGCTGGACCGCCGTCGCCATCTGGATCGAGCCGTTGCGCAGCACCCTGGACTACGGCCAGGTCAACGTGATCCTGACGCTCGCGGTGTTGTACGCCGTCTACAGCAGGCGGTGGTGGTTGTCGGGGCTTCTGGTCGGACTGGCGGCCGGCATAAAACTGACCCCAGCGATCAGCGGTCTTTACTTCCTCGGCGTAAAGCGTTGGGCCACGGCGGTTTTCGCGGGCATCGTGTTCGCCGGCAGTGTCGTCGTCTCACTGTTGGTGGTCGGCGAGCAGGCCCGCTACTACTTCACCCATCTGATCTTCAACGCCGACCGGGTGGGATCAGTGGCCACCTCGTTCAACCAGTCCTGGCGCGGCGCCATCAGCCGGATCGTGGGGCACGACGCCGGATACAGCCTTCCGGTGCTGGTGGCGATCGCCGCGACCGCGGTCCTGGCGGTGCTGGCGTGGCGTGCGATCGGCGCGGGCGATCCGCATCAGCCGGACCGTCTCGGCGGAATCGTCGTCGTGGAACTGTTCGGCTTGCTGTTGTCGCCCATCTCGTGGACGCACCACTGGGTGTG
This sequence comes from Mycobacterium sp. NGS35, assembly GCF_059812855.1. NCBI lineage: Bacteria > Bacillati > Actinomycetota > Actinomycetes > Mycobacteriales > Mycobacteriaceae > Mycobacterium > Mycobacterium sp. NGS35. The sequence continues at coordinate 140,676 of NZ_JCALDL010000007.1, read as the reverse complement.
GCTGGTGCCGACGATGATCTGGCTGATCCACGGCCGGCTGCGCGATCGCCGCGGGGCCCAGGTGCTGGGCTGGGGCTGGCTGGCGCTGACCGTCATCGGGCCGCCGTGGCTACTGAGTTTCGCGCAGCCGACGATCTGGCAGACCGGTCGACCGTGGTACCTGGCGTGGGCCGGCCTGGTCTACGTCGCGGCCGCGGTCGCGACGCTGGCGTGGGTGGCCACTACTGGCCGACGATCTCGTCGATCTCTTTCGCCAGCGCCAGATCCTTCTCCGTGATCCCGCCCTCGGAGTGCGTCGAGAGCGCGAATGTGACTGTGCGCCAACGGATGTCGATGTCGGGGTGATGGTCGGCGGCTTCGGCGCGCTCCGCGATGCGCCGGACCGCCTCGATGCCCGCAAGGAACGAGGGAAACTTCACGGAGCGGCGCAGCGCGTTGTCGACGCGTTCCCAGCCGCCGAGGTCGGACAGCGCGGCGTCCACTTCGTTGTCGGAGAGCACGGCCATACTGCGACCGTATACCGTTTGCGGCCATGGGACAGACACTCGTCGTGGCGGGTGCGCTGATCGTCGACGGGGCTCTTCTGGTGGCACAGCGGGCCCGGCCGCCCGAGCTGGCCGGATGCTGGGAGTTGCCGGGCGGCAAGGCGGGTCCCGGCGAGACGGACGCCGCAGCGCTGGCCCGCGAGCTTGCGGAGGAACTGGGCATCGAGGTGTCCGTCGGCCCGCAGGTCGGCGACGACGTCGCCCTCGGCGACACGATGACGCTGCGCGCTTACCGGGTCACGCAGACATGCGGCCGCCCCGTACACGCGCATGACCACCGCGCGTTGCGCTGGGTGCGCGCCGCCGAACTGGGCGAGCTGAATTGGGTGCCGGCCGACCGGGCGTGGATTCCCGAGCTGACGCGGCTGCTGTCAGCAGACATCACGACCCGGTAGCGCGGTCCCACACCACCTGGCCGTCGGCGCGCAGACGCGCTCCCTGCGCCGGAGAATGGCGGACGAGCCGGCCGTCGTGCATGAGGTGCTCGACGGGTACGCCGCAGCGCAGCACCGCGACATCGGCGACAAGCCGCCGGTGACACCGCCACCACACGCTTTCGCTGCACATCATCGCCGTCTGCTGTCGGCCGGCTTCGTCGAGCAGACCCGTCAGCGCCTCGCTGAATTCGGCGGTCCGCGTGTACGCCGCGTACGCAGCGAACTGCGCCACCTGCCACCACGTATCTTCGGGCACCGCACCTGAAGGCAGTCGGCGTCGGCCGCCCAGCCGAGGCTCCCAGCGATAGTGGATACCTATGTCAGACAACCAGATACGCAATTCGTCAGCCGCGACGTCGGGGTTGCGCCGGCTGTTCGGATAACGCCGAATATCCACCAGCGCTTCGACATTCGCGTCGCGCAGCAGTTCGCCCAGCGCATCGCGGCCCAGGGCGCCATGGCCGACGGAGATCAGCACCGCAGCGCGTGGGCCCGAGTCAGTAACGCATCGAGCTGCGGAGCATCGGTCCCGGCGAGCCGACGATGCGTGGCCGCGGCGACCCGGGCCGCCTGCAGCTCGGCGCGCTCGGCCGGCCCGCGGTACATGTGGTCGACGGTAGCTGTCCACAGGGTCAGCCAGCGCACCAAGTGCTCGGCGGACAACGGCGTGCGGTGGTGGACGGGCAAGCCTGTTGACGCCTTGGCGCTACAGGGCTGGAACGCGCCCGTGACCGTCGACCGGCTGGACCCGTTCGTCGAACCGGATGCGTGTGTGGCGCGCCTGGGGCGCCGACTGAGTTCGACGCCGGCGGTCGCGGCCTAGGGTCTGGAGTCATGGGCTTGCCCGACGAGGTGTACACGCGACTGCTGGCGCTGCGCACCGAGTTGCGCCGCTTCGAGCGGTGGAGCGCCGAACAGGCGCAATCGGCCGGGCTGACGCCGATGCAGCACCAGTTGCTGCTCGCGATCCGCGGCCACGCGGACCGGCGCGGCCCGACCATCGGCGAGGTCGCCGAATACCTGCTGTTGCGTCCGCACAGCGCAAGCGAGTTGGTCAATCGTGCCGTCGCCGCAGGCCTCGTCGACCGCGTGCGCGACAGCACCGACCAGCGGTGATGCGGTTACAGCTCACCGAGGCGGGCGCGCAGCGCCTCGAGTCGCTGACGGCCATGCACGTCGAAGAATTGCAGCGGCTGGCCCTGCAGGTGCCCGAACCGTAAGCCGCTCAGCTCTGGTATCGCTCGTGGCAGACGACCTCCCGCAGCTGCATTACATCGTAATACGATATTTCTCGGCTCGGTCAGGTCGGCACGTGGCGGGGGCCACTTTCGCAGGGCTGCCACAATTTGCGGGTGGACTTCCGGAATGTCGCGATCGTCGCGCACGTCGACCATGGGAAGACAACGCTGGTCGACGCGATGCTGCGGCAGTCCGGCGCGCTCAGCCATCGCGGCGACGACGCGCTCGAGCGCGTTATGGACACCGGTGATCTCGAGCGCGAAAAAGGCATCACAATCCTGGCCAAGAACACCGCGGTGCACCGTCACCACAAAGACGGCAGCGTCACGGTCATCAACGTCATCGACACGCCCGGTCACGCCGACTTCGGCGGCGAGGTGGAGCGCGGACTGTCCATGGTCGACGGGGTGCTGCTGCTCGTCGACGCGTCCGAAGGCCCGCTGCCGCAGACCCGCTTCGTGCTGCGCAAGGCGCTGGCCGCGCACCTGCCGGTGATCCTCGTCGTCAACAAGACCGACCGGCCCGACGCGCGCATCGCCGAGGTCGTCGACGCCAGCCACGACCTACTGCTCGACGTCGCCTCCGACCTCGACGACGACGCCCAGAAGGCCGCCGAACACGCGCTCGGCCTGCCGACGCTCTACGCGTCGGGTCGTGCGGGCATCGCCAGCACGGTGGCACCCGCCGACGGCAACGTGCCCGACGGAACCAACCTCGACCCGCTGTTCGACGTGCTGCTCGAGCACATCCCGCCACCGTCCGGAGACCCCGACGCGCCGCTGCAGGCTCTGGTCACCAACCTCGACGCATCGGCGTTCCTGGGTCGGCTGGCGTTGGTGCGCATCTACAACGGCCGGCTGCGCAAGGGCCAGACCGTCGCGTGGCTGCGCGAAGACGGCGTCACGAGCGCCAAGATCACCGAGTTGCTCGCCACCGAGGGGATCGAACGAAAACCCACCAATGAGGCGCAAGCGGGCGACATCGTCGCGATCGCCGGCATCCCCGACATCATGATCGGCGACACGCTCGCCGACCCCGACGCGCCAAAAGCATTGCCGCGCATCACCGTTGACGAGCCGGCGATCTCAGTGACGATCGGCACCAACACCTCGCCGCTGGCCGGGAAAGTGCCGGGGCACAAGCTGACCGCACGGATGGTGCGGGCCCGTCTCGACCAAGAGCTCGTCGGCAACGTGTCGATCCGGGTCGTCGACATCGGCCGCCCGGACGCGTGGGAGGTGCAGGGCCGCGGGGAGCTGGCGCTCGCGGTGCTCGTCGAACAGATGCGCCGCGAAGGCTTCGAGTTGACCGTCGGCAAGCCGCAGGTGGTGACCAAGATCATCGACGGCAAACTGCACGAGCCGTTCGAGGCGCTGACCATCGACTGCCCGGAGGAGTACGTCGGCGTGGTCACCCAGCTGATGGCCGCCCGCAAGGGCCGGATGGTCGAGATGGTCAACCACACCACCGGCTGGGTGCGGATGGAGTTCGTCGTGCCGAGCCGAGGACTGATCGGGTTCCGCACCGACTTCTTGACCGAGACCCGCGGCACCGGAATCGCCAACGCGGTGTTCGACGGCTACCGGCCCTGGGCCGGGGAGATCAGGTCGCGGCACACCGGGTCGCTGGTGTCCGACCGGGCGGGCACCGTCACCCCGTTCGCGTTGCTCCAACTTGCCGACCGCGGAACGTTTTTCGTCGAACCCGGCCAGGACACCTACGAGGGCATGGTCGTAGGGGTGAACCCGCGCGCCGAGGACCTCGACGTCAACGTCACCCGCGAGAAGAAGCTGACGAACATGCGCAGCTCGACCGCGGACGTCATCGAGACGCTGGCCAAACCGATCGAACTGGACCTCGAGCAGGCCATGGAGTTCTGCGCAGCCGACGAATGCGTGGAAGTGACGCCGGAAATCGTGCGCGTGCGCAAGGTCGAGCTGGACGCCACGGCCCGCGCACGTGCGAAGGCGCGCGCGAAGGCAGCCAACCGCGGATAGCGGACCGTCGTCATTACCCTGTAGTCGTGCCGGCCCCTACGCTCCGCGTTGTCGTCGCTCTTGCCGGCGCACTCGCGATGCTCTCGGCCTGCACCGTCAGCCCGCCGCCTGCGCCGCAGAGCACGGACACGTCGCAGAATCCGGCGCCTCCGCCGGCGCGAGCCTTCCAGATCATCATGGGCATCGACTCGATCGGCGCGGGCTTCAACCCGCACCTGCTGTCAGACCAGTCGCCGGTGAGCGCCGCCGTCGCCGCGCTGGTGCTGCCGAGCACATTCCGGCCAGTGCCCGACCCGACCACAAGCACCGGCTCGCGCTGGGAGATGGACACCACGCTGCTGCAATCGGCCGAGGTCACCAACACGAATCCGTTCACGGTCACCTACAAGATCCGGCCGGAGGCGCAGTGGACCGACAACGCGCCGATCGGTGCCGACGACTTCTGGTACCTCTGGCGCCAGATGGTCAGCCAGCCCGGGGTGGTCGATCCCGCCGGCTACAACCTGATTACTGCGGTGCAGTCGATCGACGGCGGAAAGCAAGCGGTGGTGACGTTCTCGTCGCCGTATCCGGCGTGGCGTGAACTGTTCAGCGACATCCTGCCGGCGCACATCGTCAAGGACGCTCCCGGCGGGTTCCCGGCCGGGCTGGCTCGGGCCATGCCGGTGACCGGCGGACAGTTCCGCGTGGAGAACATCGACCCGCAGCGCGACGAAATCCTGCTGGCCCGCAACGACAGGTTCTGGGCGGCGCAGGCGCTGCCGGACCACATCCTGCTGCGCCGCGCGGGCGCCCCGGCGGCGCTGGCCGACTCGATGCGCAACGGCGACACCCAGGTGGCCCAGGTGCACGGCGGCGCCGCCGCCTTTGCGCAACTGTCCGCGATTCCCGGGGTGCGCACAGCCCGCATCATGACGCCGCGGACCATGCAGATGTCGCTGCGGGCGGTTACCCCCAAGCTCGCCGACGCGCGGGTGCGCAAAGCGATCCTGGGGCTGCTCGACGTGGACCTGCTGGCTGCCGTCGGCGCAGGTAGTGACAACACCGTCACGCTCGCGCAGGCGCAGGTGCGCTCGCCGTCGGATCCTGGTTACGTGCCGACCGCGCCGCCTGCGCTGAGCAAGGACGCCGCACTGAGCCTGTTGACCCAGGCCGGATACGACATCGACACCGACGCGACCGTGCCGACGGCCTCGACTCCGCCGTCGGCCGGATCGCGCACGAACGAGCCGCCGCCGCCCACCCCGGAGTCGACGCGCGGGCGGATCAGCAAGGACGCCGTGCCGCTGACGTTGGTGATCGGTGTGGCAGCCAACGACCCGACCTCCGTGGCGGTCGCCAACACGGCCGCCGACCAGCTGCGCAGCGCAGGAATCGCGGCGTCCGTGCAACCCCTGGACCCGCCGGTGCTCTACGGCGACGCGGTGCCCAACAACCGGGTCGACGCCGTCGTCGGCTGGCACCGGGCAGGAGGCGACCTGGCCACCGAGCTGGCGTCACGCTACGGGTGCACGGCGCTGCCGGGGCCCGCGGCCAACGGCACCACCACCACGACGTCGCCCGCGGTCACCCCCGCATCCGGAACCGAGGGTGATCCGAGCGCTCCCATCCAGGTGCCCAACAACATCACCGGCCTGTGCGATCCGTCGCTTCAGCCGCGCATCGACGCAGCGTTGATGGGCCACGTCCCGATCGGCGAGGTGGTCAACTACGTCGAGCCCAGGCTGTGGGAGATGTCGACCGTGTTGCCGATCCTGCAGGACGCCACGATCGTGGCCGCCGGCCCGCGCGTCGAGAACGTCAGCTTGTCCGGCGCCGTGCCCGTGGGCATCGTCGGCGACGCGGGCCGCTGGGTGAAGATGCCGCAATAGGTCGCAGGTCTTCGATGTCTGACTCCGAACGTCGCCGGCCTTCCGGCTCCGACACACCACGGCTGCTGTTCGTCCACGCCCATCCCGACGACGAGACGCTGACCACCGGCGCGACGATCGCCCATTACGCCAGCCGTGGCGCCGACGTGCGGGTGGTCACCTGCACGCTGGGTGAGGAGGGTGAGGTGATCGGCGAGCGCTACGCGCTGCTGGCCGTCGACCACGCCGACCAACTCGGCGGCTACCGCATCGCCGAGCTGACGCGGGCGCTGGCGGCGCTGCGTGCCGGCGAGCCGACTTTTCTCGGCGGCGCGGGCCGGTGGCGCGATTCCGGGATGGCCGGTACGCCGCCGCGACGCCGGCAGCGGTTCATCGACGCCGGGGACGCGGCGGTGGCCGAGCTGACTGCGCTCGTCGAGACGTTGCGGCCGCACGTCGTCGTCACCTACGACCCCGGCGGCGGTTACGGCCACCCGGACCACGTCCACACCCACTCCGTGACCGCGGCGGCCCTCGCGCGCTCCGCGTGGGCCGTGCCGAAGTTCTACTGGACGGTGCTGTCGTCGTCGGCGGTCGACGCCGGCCTCGCAGCGCTCGGGGACGTTCCCGACGGCTGGATCAAACCCGCGCCGGGCGACATCACGTTCGGGTACCCCGACCACGAGATCGACGCGGTCGTCGACGCCAATGATCATCTGCCCGCGAAGATCTCGGCATTGCGCGCGCACGCCACCCAGGTCAGCGTCGCGCCCGACGGGCGGTCGTGTGCGCTGTCCAACAACATGGCGCTGCCGATCAGCGGCCAGGAACACTACGTGCTGGCGACGGGCACGGCCGGGCCGCGCGACGGCCGGGGCTGGGAAACCGACCTGCTGGCCGGGCTCGACCTTGGCTAGCAACCTTGGCTAGCCGCAGGCGCGCCGCGTAAGCTTCGACCACACCAGCGCCGCAAGGGAGGGACTGGCATGGACCCGGATCTGGATCCGCAACTGGAGTACTGGCAGTGGCATGCCGACAGCTTCCAGTGGGTGATCGGCTCGCTGGTGAGCGTTCTCGACAGCATCCCGACCTGACCGGTTCTCCCGGTGCCGCCGGCCTGCGTGGCCGGGCGGGTTCTGCCGTGCGCGCTGTCGTGCTGGTGCTGCTTGCGGTCGACGGCGTGATCTCCGCGGTGCTGGGTGCGATCTTTCTGCTCGTCTACCTCGGCAAGGTGCCGTTTCCCATCAGCGCGCTGGTCAGCGGGCTCGTCAACGCGGTGCTGGTCTGGGCCGCTTCGCAGTGGACGTCGTCGCGGGCCCTTGCGGCGCTGCCGCTGTGGACGTTTCTGTTGACGCTGGCCGTGATGACGTTCCCCGGCCCGGGCGGTGACGCATTCTTCGGCGGGCCCGGTTTCGGTCAGTGGGCGCCGGCGCTGCTGTTGATCCTCGGGGTCGTGCCGCCCGCGATCATGCTGCGACGCCGCCTACTACGCTGACATCCATGCCTGGCGCCCGGAAGATTTTGCATCCCACAGGAGTTACACCACCGTGGCGTTGACCCCCGGCGACGATCTCCCCCTGCTGCCCACCCCCGTGGTGCCACCCAAACCGACCGCGTCGGCGTTGCGTCGCGTATTGCGGCGGGCCCGCGATGGCGTGGCGCTCAACGTCGACGAAGCCGCTCTTGCGATGACGGCCCGCGGGGCGGACCTCGCCGACCTGTGTGCCAGCGCGGCCCGCGTTCGCGACGCCGGATTGCGGGCCGCCGGGCGGCTCGGACCGTCGGGGCGGCTGCCGATCAGCTATTCGCGCAAGGTGTTCATCCCGGTCACGCACCTGTGCCGCGACCAGTGTCACTACTGCACGTTCGTGACCGTGCCGGGAAAGCTGCGGGCCGCGGGCATGGGCATGTACATGGAGCCCGACGAGATCGTCGACGTGGCCCGCCGCGGAGCCGAATTAGGCTGCAAGGAAGCACTTTTCACGCTCGGTGACCGGCCCGAACAACGGTGGCCGGAGGCCCGGCAGTGGCTGACCGAACGTGGCTACGACAGCACCTTGGACTACGTGCGGGCGATGGCGATCCGGGTGCTCGAGGACACCGGACTGCTGCCGCACCTGAACCCCGGCGTCATGTCGTGGGCGGAGATGTCGCGGCTCAAGCCGGTCGCGCCGTCGATGGGCATGATGCTGGAGACCACGTCGCGGCGGCTGTTCGAGACCAAAGGCCTGGCGCACTACGGCAGCCCGGACAAGGATCCGGCGGTGCGGCTGCGCACACTGACCGACGCGGGGCGGCTGTCGATTCCGTTCACCACCGGATTGCTGGTCGGCATCGGCGAGACGTTGGTGGAGCGGGCGGAGACGCTCTTCGCAATTCGCAACGCGCACAAAGAGTTCGGGCACGTCCAGGAAGTGATCGTGCAGAATTTCCGGGCCAAGCCGGCGACCGCGATGCGCGCGGTGCCCGACGCCGACATCGACGACTTCGTCGCGACAATCGCCGTGGCCCGGCTGATACTGGGCCCGAAAATGCGGATTCAGGCGCCCCCGAACCTGGTGTCGCGCAACGAATGTCTGGCTCTTCTCGGTGCCGGCGTGGACGACTGGGGTGGGGTGTCGCCGTTGACCCCCGACCATGTGAACCCCGAGCGACCGTGGCCGGCGCTGGACGAGCTGGCCGCGGTGACCGCGGAGGCGGGCTTCGAGCTCGTGCAGCGGCTCACCGCGCATCCGCCCTACGTGCTGGCCGGTGCGGCGTGGATCGATCCGCGGGTGCGCGGGCACGTCGCGGCGCTGGCCGACCCCGCGACTGGGTGGGCGCGTGACGTCAATCCGGTTGGGCGCCGGTGGCAGGAGCCCGACGCAGCGCTGCAGTCCAGCGGGCGGGTGGATCTCAATGCGGCGATCGACACCGAAGGCCGGTTGACGGAGGCCCGCAGCGACTTGGGCAGCGCGTTCGGCGACTGGGAGTCGGTGCGGCAGAAGGTCGCCGAGCTGGCGGCCCGCGCGCCGGAGCGGGTGGACGCCGACGTGCTGGCGGCATTGCGCTCAGCCGAGCGGGACCCGGCCGGCTGCACCGACGCGGAGTATCTCGCGCTGGCAACGGCCGACGGCCCTGGCTTGGATGCCGTTGCGGCATTTGCCAATTCGCTTCGGCGCGACGCCGTCGGGGACGACGTGACGTTCGTCGTCAACCGCAATATCAACTTCACCAACATCTGCTACACCGGCTGCCGGTTCTGCGCGTTCGCCCAACGCAAGGGTGACGCCGATGCCTACACGCTGTCCTACGACGAGGTGGGTGAGCGGGCGCACCAGGCGTATCTGGACGGTGCCACCGAGGTATGTATGCAGGGCGGCATCGACCCGGAGTTGCCGGCCACTGGATACGCGGAACTGGTGCGTGCCGTGAAGAAGCGGGTGCCTGACATGCATGTGCACGCGTTCTCGCCGATGGAGATCGTCAACGGAGCGGCGAAAAGCGGTGACAGCATTCGCGATTGGCTGATCGGCCTGCGCGAGGCCGGGCTCGACACCATACCGGGCACAGCCGCTGAGATCCTCGACGACGAGGTCCGCTGGGTGCTGACCAAAGGGAAGCTGCCGACATCGGCGTGGATCGAGGTGGTGACGACAGCGCACGAGGTCGGGCTACGGTCCAGCTCGACGATGATGTACGGCCACGTCGACACCCCCAAGCACTGGGTCGGGCACCTGCGGATCCTGCGTGAAATACAAGACCGCACAGGCGGTTTCACCGAGTTCGTGCCGCTGCCGTTCGTTCATCAGAACTCGCCGCTGTACCTGGCCGGTGGTGCCCGTCCCGGCCCCACCCACCGCGACAACAGGGCGGTGCACGCATTGGCGCGGATCATGTTGCACGGCAGGATTTCTCACATCCAGACCAGCTGGGTCAAGCTGGGGGTCGAGCGCACGCAGGTGATGCTCAACGGCGGCGCGAACGACCTGGGCGGCACGCTGATGGAGGAGACGATCTCACGGATGGCCGGCTCTGAATACGGCTCGGCCAAGACCGTGGCCGAGCTCGTCGAGATCGCCGCAGGCATCGGCCGGCCGGCACGCCAGCGGACAACGACGTACCTGCCGCTCGCCGCTTAGTCCCTCCCTTTGCCGCGAGCGTGCGTGTCTGCGCATCGACACGCCGGCACCTGCGTACCGGAGCGCACGTTCGCGCCGCGTCCGTTGTGCACATTTGCGCATTCATCCACAGGCTGACCGTCCGTATCCCTATGACGGGCAACGGCGATCGACGATGTGGTGATGGACGAAGATCTCAGGCGGCTGTTCTCGGACCAGCGAGGAGTGGCCACCAGCGGGCAGATTTTGCGGCTGGTCAGCCGAAGGACACTGGATCGGTTGGTGAATACCGGTGCGGTGGAACGCATGTGGACCGGCATCTACTGTCTGGGCGAACCGGATGACATCGCTCGATTGCGCGGCCTCGACCTGTCGTGCGGGACCGTCGTTCCGGTCTGCCTGGCAACCGCCGCGGCACTGTATGGCTTCGACGTGCAGGAGGACGCCGATCTGCATGTGCTGAATCCGCCGGGGCACCAATTGCGTTGCGCCGACGGCCTTGTGGTGCATCGCCGCGACGGCGCGCCTCTTCGGATCGTCGACGGACGCCCAGCCACGTCGCCGGCATGGACGGCTATTGAGGTGGCCCGCAGCCTGCGCCGCCCACGAGCTCTGGCAACCCTCGACGCGGCGCTGCGCAGCGGCGCGTGCAGTCGTCCCGACCTATGGCGCGCGGCAATCGAGCAGGCCGGCCGTCGAGGCATCGTCGCGGTCCGCGATCTGCTGCCACTCGCCGATCCTCGAGCCGAGTCGCCGATGGAAAGTGAAGCGCGGCTGGCCATGATCGACGGCGGCTTGCCGATGCCCGAGCTGCAGTACGAGATCGTCGACGCCAACGGCGAGCTGCGTCGAGTGGACTTCGCATGGCCTGAGCAACGGGTTGCAGTCGAATACGAAGGGCTGGACTGGCACAGCGGCGCGGAGGCGATGCGCAGGGACCGCAGACGCCAGATTGCCCTGATGGACGTGGGCTGGGTGGTCGTCGCGATCGTCTTCGACGACGTCAGGCATCGGTCGTGGGACTTCGTCGCGGCGATCGACCGACAGTTGCGTCGCACTCGTGCCGCGTGAGGGTGCGCTGGGGTGCGGCGCTGCTCGGCGCGTCGGCGCACAGACACGCACGCTCGCCGATACGAGGCGCCTGCGACAGTGCCAGTAGATGCAACGTCTAGTATCACGTACCAAGCAGCCCACGCCGAACATCGAGAAGAACTCTTGAGGAGAGCTCTGTGACGTACGTGATCGCCGAACCCTGCGTCGACGTCAAGGACAAGGCGTGCATCGAGGAATGTCCTGTCGACTGCATCTACGAGGGCGCCCGCATGCTCTACATCCACCCCGACGAATGCGTGGACTGTGGTGCGTGCGAGCCGGTCTGCCCCGTGGAGGCCATCTACTACGAGGACGACGTGCCCGACCAGTGGTCGCAGTACACCCAGTACAACGCCGACTTCTTCGAGGAGCTCGGCTCACCGGGCGGTGCGTCGAAGGTCGGCCTGACCGAGAACGATCCGCAGCCGGTCAAGGATCTGCCGCCGCAGGGCGAAAGCGCCTAGCCTGACCGACGCACGTCGCCCCATCGGCCGGCACAGGGTGTCGGCAGCACTGCCGGTGTTTCCGTGGGACACGCTCGCCGACGCGTGGGCGCAGGCCGCGGCGCATCCCGACGGCATCGTCGACCTGTCCGTTGGCACTCCGGTCGATCCCGTCGCGCCGGTGATCCGCGAAGCGCTGGCGGCGGCGAGCGCATCGCCGGGCTATCCGACCACGGCGGGCACCCCCGCGCTGCGCGAGGCGGCGGTCGCGGCGTTGGGCCGCCGATACGGGGTCGGCGGCCTCACCCCGGACGCGGTGCTGCCGGTGATCGGCACCAAAGAGCTGATCGCCTGGTTGCCGACGCTTCTGGGCCTGGGTCCCGACGACCTCGTCGTCGTCCCCGAGCTCGCCTACCCCACCTATGAAGTCGGCGCTCAGCTGGCCGGCGCGCGGGTGGCGTTCGCCGACTCGCTGACGCAGCTCGGCCCGCAACGACCGGCGATGGTGTACCTCAACTCGCCGAGCAACCCCACCGGCCGGGTGCTCGGCGTCGACCACCTTCGCAAGGTTGTCGGGTGGGCCCGTCAGCGCGGGGCGCTGGTGGTGTCCGACGAGTGCTACCTCGGCCTGGGCTGGGACGCCGAGCCGGTGTCGCTGCTCGACGACGCGGTGTCCGACGGCGACCACACCGGCCTGCTGGCCGCGCACTCGCTGTCGAAGAGCAGCTCGCTGGCGGGCTATCGGGCCGGTTTCGTCGCCGGAGACGCGGCGGTAGTGGCCGAGCTGCTGGCCGTGCGCAAGCACGCCGGGATGATGATGCCGACACCGGTCCAGGCCGCAATGGTTGCAGCGTTGTCCGACGACGCGCACGAACAGCAGCAGCGCGACCGCTACTCCCGGCGCCGCGACGTCTTGCTGTCCGCGGTGCGTGCGGCGGGCCTGACCGTCGACCACTCAGAAGCCGGCCTGTACCTGTGGGCCACTCGCGGCGAGCCGTGCCGCGACACCGTGTCGTGGTTCGCGCACCGCGGCATCCTCGTTGCGCCGGGGGAGTTCTACGGTGCGCGCGGGCGCCAGCACGTGCGGATTGCGCTGACCGCGACCGACGAGCGGATCGCCGCCGCGGCTGACCGGCTCGCGGCATAGCACCCATGTCGCCGAACCGCGGGCTGAGGCAGACTCTCGCAGTGACCGTTGACAGTCGGCGGACGTGGCTCACCCGCAACGTGCGCGTGCTCGCACTCGTGTCGTTTCTGCAGGACGCCGCCAGCGAGCTGCTCTACCCACTGCTGCCCATCTATTTGACCGGCGTGCTCGGTGCCCCGCCCGGGGTGGTCGGTGCCGTCGAGGGCGCTGCAGAAGGCGCCGCGTCGTTGACCAAGATCGCTGCCGGCCCGCTGGGCGACCGGTTCGCGCGGCGCCCCTTGATCGCCACCGGCTACGGCATGGCGGCGCTGGGCAAGGTGATCGTCGCTATGGCCGCCGCATGGCCGGGCGTGCTGGCGGGCCGGGTGGTGGACCGGTTGGGCAAGGGACTGCGGGGCGCGCCGCGCGACGCGCTGCTGGTCGACGGCATCGATCCGGCCGCGCGCGGCCGCGCGTTCGGATTCCACCGCACCATGGACACGGCCGGCGCGGTGGTCGGGCCGCTGCTGGGGCTGGCCGGCTACGAGCTGCTTGATCACCAGATCGCTCCGGTCCTCTACCTGGCCGTCATCCCCGCGGTGCTCTCGGTGCTGATGGTGTTCTGGGTGCGCGAACGCGTCCACGCGCGAGTGGCGAGACCGCCTGTGTTCGCCAACGTGCGGCAACTTCCCAGCCGCTACTGGAAGGTGACGGCCGCGCTGGTGGCGTTCAGTCTGGCCAACTTCCCCGACGCACTGCTGCTGTTGCGTCTCAACGACATCGGGTTCGGCGTGGCCGGCGTGGTACTGGCCTATGTCGGCTACAACGCGGTGTACGCACTCGCCAGCTACCCGGCTGGCGCGCTAGCCGACAAGTTCACCCCGGCAACGGTTTTCGGCATCGGGCTGGCGTTCTTCGCGATCGGTTACCTCGGATTGGGGCTGACCACCGACGCGGCCCTGGCGTGGCTGCTGATCGCGGTGTACGGCGTATTCACCGCCTGCTACGACGGTGTCGGCAAAGCGTGGATTTCGACGCTGCTTCCCGACGAGCTGCAATCCAGCGGGCAAGGGGTCTTCCAGGGACTCAACGGTTTTGCGATCCTGTTCGCCGGCCTCTGGGCCGGCCTGTTGTGGGGTGCGGCCGGACAGCTGCCGTTGTTGATATCCGGCGGCGTCGGAGCGGTCTTCGCGATCGCTTTACTGCTCTTCGGCGCGCGACGCCGCCGCTGAGATCACGCGGGGAACGCCGCCACCGGCATCCATACGCTGCCCTCGCACGGTCCGCCGTAGATCTCCGTCATCCAGGTTCCGCTCAACGTTCCATCCGGCTGCGGTACGTAGTACGTCCACGACCGGGCCGGACTCCACACCTTGGGGACGCCGTCACCGACGAAACAATCCCATTGCCAGTCATAGACATTGGCCCATCGGCCGCCATCCCAGGTGTAGCGCTCGGGCAGCGGGACGGTGGGGTTGGCGGGACGCGGCCCGTCGACCACGGTCGCCACGCACGACGACCTCGAGCACTGCGTGACAAACGTCAGCTGTCCGCTGAACGGAGGTTCGGCTTGTTTGGCCGCTCGGCTGTTGCCGGTCTTCTGGTCGGCGTAGCCGACGAGCGTGTATTTGCCGTTCCATGAAGGTGTTTGCGCGTCGGCCGGTGCCGGACTCGAAGCGAGCACGACGAACAAGACCGCGCCGAGCTGCGCAGCCCATCTCCGCCAGAAGACACACATGATGGGCGAGTTTATGTGGCGTAACTGCCGACTCACGCCTCGCCGCCACGTCGTCGACGTCCCAGTTGGGTCACAATTCGAGTACGCCACAGCGCATTTCGGCTGCCGCCAAGCCGTCGGTCAGCGCAGCATGAACATCGCGAACGCGGCGATCGACTGCGCGTCGACGATCCCTCCGGAGCGGATCATCGACACCACGTCCTCGTGGGAGAACCACGCGCTGCGCATGTCCTGCTCCTCATGCTCACGGTCGGCTTCCCCTTCGGTGATCCCGGTGGCCAAAAACACCCAGCCGCGTTGGCTCGACATGCCCGGTGCGACGTCGAGCTGGCCGAGCCGCTCGAACGACTCGGCCCGCAGCCCGGTTTCCTCGCTGAGCTCGCGGCGGGCGAGCTCGGTCGGTTCAGCCTCCGCTAGATCCGGGGCAGTTCCTTGGGGGAACTCCCAGCGCCGCGCGCCAACGGGGTAGCGGAACTGCTCGACCAGACGAAATCGCTTGCCGTCGTAGGGGATCACGAGAGCGTAGGTGGGCTTGTCGATCACCCCGTAGATGCCCACGCTGCCGTCCGGCCGGCGGATGTCGTCCTCTCGCACCACCATCCACGGACTGCGGTAGACCTCCCGGGAGCCGATGCGCTCGATGTGTGCCACGCCCGTCAGTATCGCGGGTTGCGGCGGGTAGCCTCGCTGGCGTGCTGCTGGCGTCGTTGAACACCGGTCCTGACGTCCACGACGCCGTGCGGATCGGCTCCCCGGAAGGACCCGTCGCGCTGAGCCGTGGCGACCTCGTCGGCGCCGCCACATCGGTGGCGGAACGGGTCGGCGGTGCGCACCGGGTCGCGGTGCTGGCCACCCCCACCGCACAGACCGTGCTGGCCGTGACGGGCTGCCTGATCGCCGGGGTGCCGGTGGTGCCGGTGCCGGCTGACGTCGGCCACGCGGAACGTCGCCACATCCTGACCGACTCCGGTGCACAGGCGTGGCTGGGCGAGGCGCCAGCGGACGCCGAGGGGCTGCCGAACATCCCGGTGCGGCTGCATGCCCGCTCGTGGCACCGCTATCCGGAACCGTCGCCCGACGCCGCGGCGCTGATCATGTACACCTCGGGAACCACCGGACCGCCGAAGGGCGTCCTGCTGTCCCGCCGTGCGATCGCCGCGGACATCGACGCGCTCGCCGAGGCGTGGCAGTGGACCGCCGACGACACGCTGGTGCATGGGTTGCCGCTGTTCCACGTCCACGGCCTGGTCCTCGGCCTGCTTGGCTCGCTGCGGGTGGGCAACCGGTTTGTGCACACGGGCAAGCCGACTCCCGAGGCGTATGCGCAGGCGCGCGGCACGCTGTATTTCGGGGTGCCGACGGTGTGGTCGCGGATGGTCGCCGACCGGTCCGCCGCCGAGGCGCTGCGGCCGGCGCGGTTACTGGTCTCCGGCAGCGCACCGCTGCCCGTGCCGGTATTCGAAAGGCTCGCTTCGCTCACCGGGCACGAGCCGGTAGAGCGGTACGGCAGTACCGAATCGCTGATCACGCTGAGCACCCGCGCCGACGGCGAGCGACGCCCCGGCTGGGTGGGTCTTCCGCTGCGTGGGGTGAGCACGCGGCTGGTCGACGACGACGACGCGCCAGCCCCCCACGACGGTGAAACCGTGGCGCGCCTGCAGGTGCGCGGGCCGATGGTGTTCGACGGGTACCTGGGCCGGCCCGATGCAACGGCTGCGGCGTTCACCGACGACGGCTGGTATCGCACCGGCGACGTCGCGGTGATCGACGCCGGCGGCATGCACCGCATCGTCGGGCGCGAGTCCACCGACCTGATCAAAAGCGGCGGCTACCGCATTGGGGCAGGCGAGGTGGAGACCGCGTTGCTGGGCCATCCCGCTGTGGCTGAGGCCGCGGTGGTCGGTCTGCCCGACGACGACCTGGGCCAGCGCATCGTCGCATTCGTGGTCGGCGACGTCGACTCGGCAGAGTTGATCGACTATGTCGCACAACAGCTTTCGGTCCACAAGCGGCCGCGTGAAGTCCGGCTGGTGGACGCGCTGCCCCGCAATGCGATGGGCAAGGTGTTGAAGAAGGAGCTCGCGACGTGGGGTTGAGCTCTGCGCGAGCGTGCGCCGCGTGTCAGTCTCACCGGCGTGTCGCTGGCACGACACGCACGCTCGCGGTGGTCGAGGGAGCTAGTTGGCGTGCAGGGCGTCGTTGAGCGCGATGCCTTCGCGGTCGCGCGACACCACCTCGACCGCACCGGTCACCGAATTGCGGCGGAACAGTAAGTTGTTGGCGCCGGACAGGTCTCGCGCCTTGACCGTGCCGCCGTCCGGCGTCGCGACCTTGGTACCCGCAGTCACGTACAGCCCCGCCTCCACCACGCAGTCGTCGCCAAGGGAGATCCCCAGCCCCGCGTTGGCGCCGAGCAGACAGCGCTTGCCGATCGAAATCACTTGTTTCCCACCGCCGGACAGTGTGCCCATGATCGACGCGCCGCCGCCTATGTCGGATCCGTCGCCCACCACCACGCCTGCGGAGATACGACCTTCTACCATCGACGCGCCCAGCGTGCCCGCGTTGAAATTGATGAAGCCCTCGTGCATGACGGTCGTGCCGGGCGCCAGGTGCGCGCCGAGCCGCACCCGGTCGGCGTCAGCGACGCGCACTCCCGTGGGCAGCACGTAGTCGACCATGCGGGGAAACTTGTCGACGCCGTAGACGGTCACCGGGCCGCGCCGACGCAGCCGCGCCCGCACGGTGTCGAAACCCTCGACGGCACAGGGGCCGTGGTTGGTCCACACCACATTGGTCAGCACACCGAAGATGCCGTCGACGTTCGCCCCGTGCGGCTTGATCAGCCGGTGCGAGAGCAGATGCAACCTCAGGTAGGCGTCATACGCGTCGGCGGGCGGATCGGCCAGCGCGCCGATGACCGTGCGCACCAGCACGGTTTCGACGGCGCGGTCGTCGTCGCGTCCAGCCAGCCCGGCGAGGTCGGCAGGCACCTCGGCCACCGACAGCCGCACCGTGCCGGCCGGATCGTCCACGTCGAGTTCCGGTGCCGGAAACCAGACGTCGAGCACCGCCCCGTCGGCGGCGATGGTCGCCAAACCCACACCCGCAGCAGAGGTCACGAGGCTCAACGTTACTGTGTGGCACTCGCAGCCGAATCGCCCGGCTAGCCTGATCCTCGTGGGCCTGAACTTGCGTGGCGATCCGGTGACGCTGACCGCCGCGCTCGTCGACATCCCGAGCGAGTCGGGGCGTGAGGCCCGCATCGCCGACGAGGTCGAGGCCGCGCTGCGTGACCAGACGAGCGGATTCGAAATCGTCCGTAACGGCAATGCGGTGCTGGCGCGCACCCACCTTGGGCGGCCTACCCGGGTGCTGCTGGCCGGTCACCTCGACACCGTCCCGATCGCCGGCAATGTACCCAGCCGCTTGACCGACGGGCAGTTGCACGGCTGCGGCACGGTCGACATGAAATCCGGCGACGCAGTGTTCTTGCACCTGGCCGCCACGCTTGTCGAACCGGCTCGTGACCTGACTCTGGTGTTCTACGACTGCGAGGAGATCGAAGCGGCGGCAAACGGTTTGGGCCGCATCGAACGCGATCTGCCTGACTGGCTGGCGGCCGACGTCGCGATCCTCGGCGAACCGTCCGGCGGCTACATCGAAGCGGGCTGCCAAGGCACGCTGCGCGTGGTCGTGACGGCCAATGGCACCCGCGCCCATTCGGCCCGACCATGGATGGGGGACAACGCAATTCACAAACTCGGCGCGGTACTGGACCGGCTCGCGGCATATCAGCCGCGACACGTCGACATCGACGGCTGCACCTACCGTGAAGGGCTCAGCGCGGTGCGCATCGACGGCGGCATTGCCGGAAACGTGATCCCCGACAAGGCGTCGGTGACCGTGAACTTCCGCTTCGCCCCGGACCGCAGCCTCGATCAGGCGCTCGCTCACGTACACGAGGTGTTCGACGGGCTCGACGTGCGGATCGAGCAGACCGACGCAGCGGCGGGGGCGCTGCCGGGGTTGTCGCATCCGGCCGCGGCCGCGTTGGTGGGTGCTGCGGGCGGACGGGTGCGCGCGAAGTTCGGCTGGACCGACGTGGCCCGGTTCGCGGCGCGCGGCATCCCGGCCGTCAACTACGGACCCGGCGACCCGAGCCTGGCCCACCGCGCCGACGAACGCGTGCCCGTCGAGCAGATCACCGCGGCCGTCGAGATGCTGCGCGACTACCTGAGCGCCTGACCCTGCCGCGCCGCGTCGGCGGCCACGGACTCGAGCCCGACGGCCGCCAGCTCCTCGGCGACCTCCCCGAGCGCGGCCGCGTCGCCGTCGGTCAAGGCTTGCGCGTGGGCCAGCGTGAGCCGTCCCAGCACACAGTCGACCTCCCCGGCCAGCCGCTGCGCGCGATAGATCGCCCGGGTGTCGCCCAGCCGCACCGAGTCCTGCAGCGCGCGCAGCGCTATCGCTGATTGCCCGCCGCGTTCGGCCGCCTGCACCGCCTCGCGAGCCGCATCGAGGGCCTCGGCCTTGTCGCCGCGGGCGAACTTCGTCCAGGCGCGGGCCAGTGCCAGTTCCGGCGTGAACAACGCCGACTTCATTCCGTGCCGCGACTCGGCCGCGCTCAGCGCCTTCGCCGCGCCTTTCTGGTCGCCCTGCTGGCCCAGAGCCTGCGCCAGCAGCATGAAGGCCAGCGGACCCCAGGAGTAGCCGGTCGGCGCCAGCGCGTTCGAGGCGACGTCGAGGACCTGCACAGCCGTACTGAATTTCCCCTGCGCGGTCGCGACGTACCCCAGGAGCACCTCGCCGATCGCGCTGGCCGGTTGCTGGCCTTCGGCGGAGTCGGCGTAGCGCTGCGCCAACGACGCCGCCTCGTCGAGCCGGCCCGACATCAGCCGCGCCGTGATGCGGCCGAACCCGCTGGTGAACAGCAACAGCCCAGGGTGGCCGGCAGACACCGCCCGGGCCGCGAGCTCGTCGACGCGGCCGAACCGCCCGACTCGCGCCGACGACAACGCGGCCGCCGACGCCGCCCAGCCCACCGCCTGGTCGTCGGCGTGCGGTGACGCCAGCACCTCGTCCGCGAGCCGCAACGCGCGCAGCGGGGTACCGGCATTCATCGCGAACGTGGCGGCGAGCGCGTCCAGCGTGACCCGCGCCCCCGGCGCCGACACCCGGTTGCGCACGGTCTGTAGAAACGCGGCGGCCTTGGTTGGCTCCGAAAGCATCCAGAACTGGTTGGCGGCCCGCGGCAGCGCCCACGCCATCAGCTCGGTTTCGGACAGCTGCTGCGGGTCGACGGCGGCCAGCACTTCGTCGGCTTCACGGCCCCGACCCTGCCATGCCAGAGCTTGAGCGAGCACCAGCCGCGCGTCCAGCGACTCCGACTCTTGCAGCGCGGCCCGGGCTAACCGCTCGCCGGCTTCCATGTCGCCGCGCCGCAACGCCTCGGCGGCCGCGGCCCCCGCGTCGGTCACCTGCTGCATGCTATGGAGGCTAGTTTGTCGGATGTGTCGGAGTCGGCGGAGTCGCGGGGTGAGTGGGCGGTTTGTGTGTACTGCGCGTCGGGCCCGCGCCACCCGGAGCTGTTGGCGCTGGCGGCCACAGTGGGCAAAGCGATCGCCGACCGGGGATGGACGTTGGTGTCGGGCGGCGGCAACGTGTCGGCAATGGGTGCGCTGGCCGACGGAGCACGTGCGCACGGCGGCCGCACCGTCGGCGTGATTCCGAAGGCGTTGGTGCACAAGGAAATGGCCGACGTCGACGCCGACGAACTCGTCGTCACCGACACGATGCGTCAGCGCAAGCAGGTGATGGAGGAGCGCTCCGACGCGTTCATCGCGCTCCCGGGCGGCATCGGCACGCTCGAGGAGCTGTTCGAGACCTGGACCGCCGGCTACCTCGGCATGCACGACAAGCCCGTGGTGCTGCTCGACCCCGACGGCCACTACGACGGGCTGTGGGCATGGCTCGAAGGACTGGTCGAGAAGGGATACGTCCACCCGGGTGCGATGACGCGCATCGTGGTGGCCCGTGACGTCGACGGCGCACTAGCCGCCTGCGCCCCTGCTGACTAGGCTTTCCGCCAGTTTGCGCCCGGCCTGCAGAGGGAAGATGAACCGTTATGGCGGAAAATGGCGAAGCGAAGGACAAATCAACCGTCGGTTTGCTTGACATAGCGACCCGGTTGCCCGGATTGATCATGGATGCCCCGGCCATCGTGCAAGGGGTGCTGACCGGGTTCATGGCCCGGCCCTCGGCGAAGACCTCGATCGGCAAGGTCTTTCAGGAACGCGCTGCCCGATACGGCGACAAGGCGTTCATCAGGTTCCAGGACGAGACCGTCACCTACCGCGAGGCGAACGAGACGGCCAACCGCTATGCGGCGGTGCTGGCGGCGCGCGGCGTCGGCCGCGGTGACGTCGTCGGGATCATGCTGAAGAACTCGCCGCGCGCGGTGCTGCTGATGCTGGCCGTGGTCAAGCTCGGCGCGATTGCGGGCATGCTCAACTACAACCAGCGCGGCAAGGTGCTGGCCCATAGCGTCGGGCTGCTGGACGCCAAGGTGCTGATCGGCGAGGACGAGCTGCTGGAGGCGGTGCAGGAGTCCGGCGCCGACACCAACGAGACGCTCTCGGTCACCGAGCTGGACCGGCTCGCCGCCGACGCGCCTACCGACAACCCCGCCGTCACGTCGTCGATCCTGGCCAAGGACAAGGCGTTCTACATCTTCACCTCGGGCACCACCGGGATGCCGAAGGCCAGCGTGATGACGCACTACCGCTGGCTGCGCGCACTCGGTGGTTTCGGCGGCATCGGCATGCGGCTGAACAGCAACGACACCCTGTACTGCTGTCTGCCGCTGTACCACAACAATGCGCTGACGGTCGCGGTGTCGTCGGTGCTGAGCGCCGGCGCGACGCTGGCGCTGGGCAAGTCGTTCTCGGCGTCGAAGTTCTGGGACGAGGTGATCCGCTACGACGCGACCGCGTTCGTCTACATCGGCGAGATCTGCGGCTATCTGCTCAACCAGCCGGAGAAAGACACCGACCGCAAGCACAAGGTGCGGGTGATCGCCGGCAATGGGCTGCGGCCGGGCATCTGGGACGAGTTCACCAAGCGGTTCAACATCCCGCGGGTGTGCGAGTTCTACTCGGCCAGCGAGGCGAACACCGCGTTCGTCAACGTCCTCAACATCCCCAAGAGCGCCGGTATCTGCCCGACGCCGGTGGCGTTCGTCGAATACGACAACGAGACCGGCGACCCGGTGCGCGACGAGAACGGTCGGGTGAAGAAGGTCAAGAACGGCGAGCCGGGGCTGCTGCTATCCAAGGTGAGCAACTTCCAGCCGTTCGACGGCTACACCGACAAAGAGGCCACGGAGAAGAAGCTGGTCCGCGACGCCTTCAAGAAGGGCGACGTCTGGTTCAACACCGGCGACCTGATGCGCGCGCAGGGCTTCGGGCATGCCGCGTTCGCCGACCGCCTCGGGGACACGTTCCGGTGGAAGGGCGAAAACGTCGCGACCACGGAGGTCGAGCACGCCGTGGCCCAAGACAGCAACGTCGAGGAAGTGACGGTCTACGGGGTCGAGGTCGAAGGCGCCGGCGGCAAGGCCGGGATGGCGGCGATCCAACTCAAGGAGGGCGCGGAGTTCGACGGTAAGGCGCTGGCCAAGACCGTCTACGAGAACCTGCCGCCCTACGCGATGCCGTTGTTCGTGCGTGTGGTCAAAGAGCTCGAGAAGACCTCGACGCAGAAGGTCAAGAAGGTCGACCTGGCCAAGCAGGGCTACGCCTCCGACGACGTCGAAGATCCGATCTACGTGCTCAAGAGCCGCGAGGAAGGCTACGTCGAGTTCTACGACTCCTATCCCCAGGAAGTGAAGGACGGCAAGGTCCCCAAGAGCAAGTAGCCTCGGCGATTTCGGTGCGAAAACCGGCGCTGAGCGCCTGAAATCGCACCGAAATCGCGCGGGCGAGCGAGCCTGGCACCCTTGAGGGGTGCAAACGTTCTGCGGGCGACCGGTGGCGGGCGACCGAGCGCTGATCATGGCGATCGTCAATCGCACGCCCGACTCGTTCTACGACCGCGGCGCCACGTTCGCCGACAACGCCGCGAAGCAGGCCGTGCACCACGCGATCGAGCAGGGCGCCGACGTGATCGACGTCGGCGGAGTCAAGGCCGGACCGGGCCGGGCGGTGGACGCCGACGAAGAGATCGCCCGGGTGGTGCCGTTCATCGAATGGCTGCGTGGCGCGTACCCCCAGCAGCTGATTAGCGTCGACACCTGGCGCTCGGCGGTGGCCAAGCAGGCCTGCTCGGCGGGCGCCGACCTGATCAACGACACGTGGGCCGGCGCCGACCCGTACCTGCCCGATGTCGCCTCGGAGTTCGGCGCCGGTCTGGTGTGCTCGCACACCGGCGGCGCAGTCCCACGCACCCGCCCGTTCCGGGTCAGCTACGGCCACACCACCCGCGGCGTCGTCGACGAGGTGATCGCCGAAGTGAGCGCCGCAGCCGAGCGCGCGGTGCAAATCGGCGTGCCGCGCGACCGAATCCTCATCGACCCGACGCATGATTTCGGCAAGAACACCTTCCACGGGCTCGCTTTGTTGCGCCATGCGGAAGATCTTGTTAACACCGGGTGGCCAGTGCTCATGGCGCTGAGCAACAAGGACTTCATCGGGGAAACTTTGGGTGTGGGTCTGACTGAACGCCTGGAAGGCACGCTGGCCGCGACTGCGCTCGCAGCGGCGGCCGGGGTGCGGATGTTCCGGGTGCACGAAGTGGGCGCCACTCGGCGCGTGCTGGAGATGGTCGCGGCGATCCAGGGTGTGCGCCCGCCGACGCGCACGGTGAGGGGACTGGCATGACGACTGCTCCGGAATTGACCGACGTCACCATCGTCGACAAGTGGCTGGCCGAACGCAGCTGGAACCGGCCCAGCTGGACCGTGGCCGACTTGCAAGCCGCCAAGGCGGGCCGCACGGTCTCTGTGGTGCTGCCCGCGCTCGACGAGGAAGAGACCGTCGGCGGCGTCGTGGAGAGCATCGCGCCGATGCTCGGCGGGCTCGTCGACGAGCTGATCGTGCTGGACTCCGGCTCCACTGACGACACCGCGATCCGCGCCCTTGCGGCCGGCGCACGGGTGTTCAGCCGCGAGCAAGCGGTACCCGAGCTGCGCCCGCAGCCCGGCAAGGGTGAGGCGCTGTGGCGTTCCCTGGCCGTCACCACCGGCGACATCGTCGCATTCGTCGACTCCGACCTGATCGACCCCGATCCGATGTTCGTGCCGAATCTGATCGGGCCGCTGCTGACCACCGACGGCGTGCACCTGGTCAAAGGCTTCTACCGTCGCCCGCTGCGGGTCAGTGGCCGAGAAGACGCCAACGGCGGCGGCCGGGTCACCCAGCTGGTCGCCCGCCCGCTGCTGGCCGCGCTGCGGCCGGAGCTGTCCGCGGTGTTGCAGCCACTCGGCGGCGAGTACGCGGGCACCCGCGAACTGCTCACGTCCGTGCCTTTCGCGCCGGGCTACGGCGTCGAGATCGGCCTGCTCATCGACACCTACGACAAGCTCGGTCTCGATGCGATCGCGCAGGTGAACCTCGGTGTGCGGGCGCACCGCAACCGGCCGCTGACCGAACTGTCCGCGATGAGCCGGCAGGTGGTGGCCACGTTGCTGTCGCGCTGCGGCGTCAGCGACTCCGGGGTGGGGCTGACGCAGTTCTTCGCCGACGGCGCCGAGCTCACCCCGCGCGTGTCGGAGGTGTCGCTGGCCGACCGCCCGCCGATGAACACGCTGCGGCCGTAGCGGTTGCGCCGATGGCAGGATCGGTGACGTGACGCTGATCCTGCTCTACCTGCTGGTACTGGTGCTCGTCGCCGGGCTGCTGTTCGTGATCGCCAGCGCGGTGTTCGGCCGCGGCGAGCCACTGCCGCCGCTGCCGCGGGCCACGACCGCCACCGCGCTGCCTGCATCCGGCATCACCGGCGACGACGTGGACGCGGTCAAGTTCACGCAGACCCTGCGCGGCTACAAGACCAGTGAGGTGGACTGGGTGCTCGACCGGCTCAGCCGCGAGATCGAGCTGCTGCGCGGGCAGGTCTCGGCGTTGCAGGCGTGCACCGATGACGACGCCGAAAAGTCACGTGACTGACGACGGCCGCGTGCGGTGCCCGTGGGCGAACAGCGGCGGCGCGCACGCGGCGATGTACCGCGACTACCACGACTACGAGTGGGGCCGCCCGCTTCATGGACGGGACGCACTGTTCGAGCGAATGTCGTTGGAAGCGTTCCAAAGTGGACTGTCCTGGCTGACGATCCTGCGCAAGCGGGAGAACTTCCGGCAGGCATTCTGCGGCTTTGCCGTCGAGAAGGTGGCGCGCTACACCGACCGCGACGTCGCGCGGTTGATGGCGGACACCGGAATCGTGCGCAACCGCGCCAAGATCGACGCGACGATCGCCAACGCGCGTGCGGCCGCGGCGCTCGACGTCGACCTGTCCGAGTTGCTGTGGTCGTTCGCGCCGTCGGGTTCGCGGCCGCGGCCGGCCACGCCCGCCGAAGTGGCGGCACTGAGCCCGGAATCCACTGCGATGGCCAAGGAGTTGAAACGCCGCGGATTCAGGTTCGTCGGCCCCACCACGGCGTACGCGCTGATGCAAGCCACCGGCATGGTGGACGACCACCTGCAGTCGTGTTGGGTGCCGCCTGCGGGGTCTTTGCACACCAACGCTCGCGGATAAGGAACAATGGGGGCGTGAACGTGCAGTCTGGAGGGAGCGCTCGATGGCCGCGATGAAGCCCCGGACCGGCGACGGTCCATTGGAAGCAACCAAGGAGGGGCGCGGCATCGTCATGCGAGTACCGCTGGAGGGCGGTGGCCGCCTCGTCGTCGAACTCACTCCCGAAGAGGCCGCCGCGCTGGGCGACGAATTGAAGGGCGTCACCAGCTAACTCACGCTGTTGCGCTCCTCGCGCGCCCGGCTTAGGAGCTCACCTTGCGGTAGATCTCCAGCGTCTGTTCGGCGATGTGGGTCCACGAGAACTCGTCGATGCACCGTTGCCGGCCCGCCCGGCCGAACTGCTCCGCACGCGCAGGGTCGGCGACCAGCGAGTTGACGGCGTCGGCCAGTCCGACCTCGAAATCCGAAGGCGCGCCGGGGTCGTAATGCACCAGCAACCCGGTCTGGCCGTCCGACACCACTTCTGGGATTCCGCCCACGTCGGAGGCGACCACCGCCGTCGCGCATGCCATCGCCTCCAGATTGACGATCCCTAACGGCTCGTACACTGACGGGCACACGAAAACCGTTGCGGCGGAGAGTATTTCGCGAACCTTGCCGATCGGTAGCATCTCGCGCACCCAGAACACGCCGTGACGTGCCCGCGACAGGTTCTGCACGGCCTCGGTCACCTCGGCGGCGATCTCCGGCGTGTCGGGTGCGCCCGCGCACAACACCAGCTGCACGTCGTCGGCGAAGCGGTGCGCAGCCGCCAACAGATGCGCCACCCCTTTCTGGCGGGTGATGCGCCCGACGAACGCGACGATCGGCTTGCCGAGGTCCACACCCAATTCCGCGAGCACCGATTCGCCCGGCGCGGGCGGGGCGGGATGCCATACGTCGGTGTCGATCCCGTTGCGCACCACATGCACCCGGCTGGGGTCCAGCGCGGGATAGGTGGCCAGCACGTCGTCACGCATGCCCGAACTCACCGCGATCACCGCGGCCGCCGCCTCGATCGCGGTGCGTTCCACCCACGACGACACCCGGTAGCCGCCGCCGAGCTGCTCGGCCTTCCACGGCCGCCGCGGCTCCAGCGAATGCGCGGTGAGCACGTGCGGGATCCCGTACAGCAGGGCGGCCACATGGCCGGCCAGCCCGGTGTACCAGGTGTGCGAGTGCACGACGGTGGCGTCGTACGCGGCGTTGGCCATCACGAGGTCCGCTGACAGCGTGGACAAAGCCGGATTGGCGCCGCGCAGTGCGGGATCGGGCTGGTGAACGAACACGCCGTGCCGCGGAGCGCCCATGCAATGCACGTCGACGTCGCATAGTTTGCGCAGCTGCGCGACGAGCTCGGTGACGTGCACACCGGCGCCGCCGTAGACCTCTGGCGGATACTCCCGAGTCATCATCGCCACCCGCATGATGTGAACGTAGTGCCGCTCGGCGGCCGATGTACAACGCCGTTCGCTCTGGCGTTTGGAGCGCCCCAAATGGGGGGAATTCTGGTGGCAGCCAACAGTGACCGATAGGTTTGTCCCATGAGGGAATTGCCACATGTGCTGGGCATTGTCCTCGCCGGTGGAGAAGGCAAGCGGCTGTATCCGTTGACCGCAGACAGGGCAAAACCGGCAGTTCCCTTCGGGGGCGCTTACCGGCTGATCGACTTCGTGTTGTCCAACCTGGTGAATGCCAGGTATCTCCGGATCTGCGTACTCACGCAGTACAAGTCCCATTCCCTGGACCGGCACATCTCGCAGAATTGGCGGCTTTCCGGTCTGGCCGGCGAGTACATCACGCCGGTGCCCGCGCAGCAGCGGCTGGGGCCGCGCTGGTACACCGGCAGCGCTGACGCGATTTACCAGTCGATGAACCTGATCTACGACGAGGATCCCGACTACATCGTGGTGTTCGGAGCCGACCACGTGTACCGGATGGATCCCGAGCAGATGCTGCACTTCCACATCGAAAGCGGAGCGGGCGCCACGGTGGCGGGCATCAGGGTCCCGCGGGCGGAGGCAACGGCGTTCGGCTGCATCGACTCAGACGAGTCGGGCCGCATTCGCAACTTCATCGAGAAGCCGGCCGAGCCGCCCGGCACGCCCGACGATCCCGACCAGACGTTCGTGTCGATGGGCAACTACATCTTCACCACCAAGGTGCTCATCGACGCGGTGCGCGCCGACGCCGACGACGACACCTCCGATCACGACATGGGCGGCGACATCATCCCGCGGCTGGTGGCCGACGGGCGTGCGGCGGTGTACGACTTCGCCGACAACGAAGTGCCTGGCGCGACGGAGCGCGACCGCGGATATTGGCGCGACGTCGGCACGCTGGACGCGTTCTACGACGCGCACATGGACCTGGTGTCGGTGCACCCGATCTTCAACCTGTACAACAAGCGCTGGCCCATCCGCGGCGAGTCGGAGAACCTGGCGCCGGCGAAGTTCGTCAACGGCGGCTCGGCGCAGGAGTCGGTGGTCGGCGCCGGCAGCATCGTGTCCGCGGCATCGGTGCGCAACTCCGTGCTGTCGTCCAACGTCGTGGTCGACGACGGCGCGATCGTCGAAGGCAGCGTGCTGATGCCGGGCGTGCGGGTGGGCCGCGGCGCAGTGGTGCGGCACGCGATCCTGGACAAGAACGTCGTCGTCGGGCCGGGCGAAATGGTGGGTGTCGACCTGGAACGCGACCGTGAACGCTTCGCGGTCAGTGCCGGCGGCGTGGTGGCCGTCGGCAAGGGCATCTGGATCTAGCGGTCCGGGCCGATTTCTGCGCCGTCACCACACGTACGGCACCAGACGGTAACGGACGTCGTCGGTGTATTCGCGGTAGCCGGCGAGCCCTTGATCCAGTGCCCGCTCCTCGTCGACGATCCGCATGGCGAGCATCGCGACGGCCGGCACGAGGGTCAGCAGCGCCCAGTAGGAACCGAGCGCCAGCGGCATTCCTGCCGACATGACTAGCGCCCCGGCGTACATGGGGTGCCGGACGAGGCGGTAGAGCCCTGTGGTGACCAGCTGTTGTCCATCTTCGATGGTGACGTTCGCTGCGGCATAAGCGTTTTGGATGACCACCAGTTGCGACATGGAGAATCCCGTCGCGACGAGGACGTCACCGGCGATCACTGCCCACAACGGCACGGTCGACCAGCCGAACCGGTAGTCGAGCGCGCTGATCACGATGCTCGCCAGGCCCGAGACGAACACGCCCGTGACGGCGATCTTCTGGGTTGTCCGGGTTTCGGCTGCAGGTCCGGCATGCATGCGACGCTCCAAGGCGGCCGGATTCGTCGTGAGCAGATAGATGGCCGGCACCACTGTGCATGCCATGAACACGGCGATGAAAACCCAGGCCTGCCAATACCGTAACGTCCCGGCGGGAATGAACAGCAGCGCACCCAAGCCCACCAGACCCAGCAGCGACGTGGTCGCGGCTCGTGCGGCAACCGTCGTCCTCATACGCGTAAATCCCTGCGGCCGAAGGCAATAGCGCCGAGCACAGTCAGCACAGAATCGAGTACCAGCAACCACACCAGCGGCGTCGCGGTGAAGGTACCGGTGCCCACGAGCGGAATCTGCCCGAACGGCTCGAGGTTCAGCAGCCACTGGGGGAAACCCGACAACGACCCGAGCAGGTAAAGCGCGATGAACGCCACCAATACGCCCCAAGCCACCGGCGTGAAACGCGGGACGATCCCGAACAGAGCGACCGTGACCGCCGCCGACAGCCACACCGCAGGTATCTGCACGGCGGCGGTGCCCAGCACGAAGGACAACTTCGCGCCGATGTCGCCGGCCGCTGCGCCGTAAGTCACGCCGGCGACCAGGCCGGTGATCATCAGTGCAGTCGCCGATCCGAGCAGCGCAATGCCGAAATGGCTTGCCAGCCAACGTGTTCTGCTTACTGCGCCGGCCAACAGGGTCTCGGCGCGGGTACTCGACTCCTCGTTGTGCAGCCGCAGGGTCAGCGAGATCGCGAACGCCGACGCCACCATGGCGAGCATGCTGAACGCGACCGCCATGAACGCCTGCTCGAGCGCTCCGCTGCCGCCGAGGCGCGCCACGATCTCGCGCGCCGACGCACTGCCGAGCTCGTCGCCGATACCGTGCACGACGCTGCCGACCACCAACCCGTAGAGGCCCAGGCCGATCGTCCACAACGCAACCGCGCCGCGGTCGAGCCGGCAGGCCAGGCTCAGCGGCCCACGCAACCACGGTCGCGCCTCACCAGGGCCGGGCCGGTCGGCGATCAGGCCGGCGCCTACGTCGCGCCGAGACAGCAACCGGTAGGCGACGACCATCAGCACCGCGGTGGTGGCCAGGTGCAGCGTCAGCACCCAGTAGCGGTCGCCGGCGTACGGCCGCACCTGCAGTGACCACCCGAGCGGCGAAAGCCATGACATCGCCGACGCTCCGGCATCGCCGACGGCGCGCAGCGTGAAAGCGGCTGCCAGCACGGCGAACGCGGCACCGCGCGCGAAGCGGGCACTCGGTGACAGCTGCGCGGCGACACCGGCCACCGCGGTGAACACCAGCCCGGAGCAGGCCAGTGCGAGCCCGAATGCCAGCGAGCCGGTCGCCGGCACGTCCGTGGTGAGCAGCCCGGCGAATCCGACGAGACCGGTCACAATGGACGCACCCGAGGCCAGGATCAGCGCAGCGGTCAAACTCGCGTACCGGCCGACTGCTGTGGAGTCGATCAAATCCGTGCGGCCGTTCTCCTCGTCGCCCCGCGTATGGCGGACCACTGTAAGGATGACGGCCACCGCGATCAGCGTGTGGAACATGCCGGCCTTCCAGATCCCCACGGCGCCAAGGTTGTCCGCGTAGATTGCCCCGTAGAGCGCGCGCTGCGCGGGGCTGGCCATGATCGTCGCGGCGAACGCCG
This sequence comes from Mycobacterium sp. NGS35, assembly GCF_059812855.1. Taxonomy (NCBI): domain Bacteria; kingdom Bacillati; phylum Actinomycetota; class Actinomycetes; order Mycobacteriales; family Mycobacteriaceae; genus Mycobacterium; species Mycobacterium sp. NGS35. Next base: position 110,485 of record NZ_JCALDL010000007.1, on the reverse strand, counting down.
CTCGGTCTGCCTGACTGGGATAGACCGCCGCGATGCTGCCGACGTACACGGTGGCCAGCGGCACCGACAACAAGAGCACCCACAGCGGCAGCACGATCCGGTCGCGGCGCAGATAAAGCCGCAGCAGAGCACTGGTGCCAGAGAACAGCGAGCCGCTTGGCAGCTCGTGGGCAGGGTGCCGACGCTCCAAAGTCGCGGTGCTCATGCGCTCACCTTCTGCGCCTCGTCGTCGACGTTGTAGTGCCGTAAGAACAACTCTTCGAGCGTGGGCGGCTGACTGGTCAGGCTGCGTACCCCGGCGTTGCCGAGCACCCTGACAAGCTCACCTAGCGCCTCGGCGTCGACTTGGGCTCGTATCGTGTTGCCGTCCACGGACACGTCTTCGACCCCGTCGATGCGGCTGATGTCGCCTGGGTCGCCGATCATCTCGGCCTTGATCGAGGTGCGGCTGAGGTGACGCATCGAGTCCAGCGTCCCGCTCTCCACCGTCTTGCCGGCGCGGATGATGGTCATCCGCTGACAGAGCGCTTCTGTCTCGCCGAGGATGTGGCTGGACAGCAAGATCGTGGCGCCGCGCTCGCGCGCTTCCCGCACACACTGCTGAAAGACCTTCTCCATCAACGGGTCCAGCCCGCTGCTCGGCTCGTCGAGGAGAAGCAGTCGGGCGTTCGACGAGAACGCCGAAACCAGTGATACCTTCTGGCGGTTGCCTTTCGAGTAGGTGCGCGCCTTCTTGTGCGGGTCGAGCTCGAAGCGCTCGATGAGCTCGTTGCGGCGCTTGGCGTCGATGCCGCCGCGCATCCGGCCCAGCAGGTCGATGATCTCGCCGCCGGTCAGCGACGGCCATAGCGTGACATCGCCTGGCACATAGGCGATTTCGCGGTGCAGAGCGACCGCGTCGGTCCACGGGTCGCCGCCGAGCACACGCACCGTGCCGCCGTCGGCTCGCGCCAGGCCCAGCAGGATCCGGATCGTCGTCGACTTGCCGGCGCCGTTGGGTCCCAGAAAGCCGTGGACTTCGCCGTCGTGCACTGTCATCTCGAAGCCGTCGAGCGCGCGTACGGTGCCGAAGTTCTTTGTCAGCCCGTGGATTTCGATCGCCGTCATCCGACTTCTCCTTGCTTGTCCAGTTGTTCTCGTCGCGCCACGAACGCGTCGTACATCGTGGTATCGGTCAAGAGCCCGTGCGAATAGACCTCCAGCGCCGGCAGGACCATCTCCTCGCCGTAGTCGTGCAACACCGCGGCCATGTCGGTCGGCTTGTCGTGCATCTGCAGATACATCAGAAACGCCCCGCCACCGGTCATGGCAAGGAACTTCGCGCGGGCCTTCGGGTCGCGGCTGGGCTTGATGGTGCCGGCTTGCACACCTTCTTCGATGTACTGCTCGGCGTTGTCGATCATTCGCTGCCAGAACGACTTCGCGAGCGCGGTGCCGGACTGCAGGCTACGCACCAGATAGGCCATCAGCGGCGCGTAGGACTCCATTTCGGCGACCTGGGCGAACCAGGTCGCGGGGTCGGCCGACCGCAGCGACTCCGATTTGATGCTGCGGACCTCTTCGGCGATGTAGTCGTCGCAGGCCTTGCGTAAACCGTCTTTGGACCCGAAGTGGTGGATCACCAGTGCAGCACTGACACCGGCCGCTTCGGCGATGGCGCGCAGGCTCATCTGAAAGCCGTGCTGTCCCCACTGCTCGATGGCGGCATCGCGGATCTTCGCCGCCGCGGTGAGGTCGGCTGAACGCATGTTCAGTAGACTAAACGCGTGTTCAGTCCGTCGTCAAGGGAGAACGAGCGTCGTCGCAATGTCGGCGAAACGCCCCGCGGCATGCAGGCTCGGTGTCACGCTGTCAACACCAGAAGCGAAGTGGGGGTGAGATGGGCACACCATTGCAGGAAACGGCGCCGGACACCGTGTCGGCATTGCTACGGATGCTGAAGGTCAACCATGCGTCCGCCGAAAGCCAGGCGGCGGCACTGCGTAACTGGTTGCGCGCCAACGTAGCTGGGCCCGCGTTGCGTCTGAGCCTGCTGGCCAATGGCTACGGGGACATCTTCGACGAGGCCGTCGGTCGCCTGCCGCGTCACGCCCACCACGCGACCATGTACTCGGCCTGACGAATTCAGTCCCGGGCGGCAATCAAGATGCCGTCGCCGAGCGGCACCAGCACGGGGGTCAGCCGCTCGTCTTCGGCGATCAGGCGCGCCGCCTCGCGGACCGCGGTCACCTCGGGGTCGGCTGCCTCGGGGTCGCCCGCGCGGCCGCCGAGTGCCGCGCGATGCACCACGATCGCCCCGCCGGACCGCAGCAACCGGACGCCCTCGGCAATGAACTGCGGCTGGTCGATCGGATCAGCGTCGACGAAGACGAGGTCGTAGGACTCGTCGGCCAGCCGCTGCAGAACCTGTTGGCCCCGGCCGACGATCACGCGGGTGCGCGACGGGGCGATGCCCGCCTCGTTGAACGCTTGCTTGGCCAGCCGCTGGTGCTCCGGCTCCACGTCGATGGTCGTCAGCACGCCGTCGTCGGCCATGCCGCTCAACAACCACAACCCACTGACACCGGCACCGGTGCCTACCTCGGCGACCGCCTTGGCGCCCGACAGCCGCGCCAGCACAGAAAGCAGCGCACCCACCGCTGGAGTGACGGCGCCGGCGCCGGCGTCGACCGCGCGCTCTCTGGCGGCGGCGACAATCGGATCCTCCGAAATCGAGCCCTCGGCGTGTCCCAGGATTCCAAGCTGCGAGGCGACCATGCCCGCAGCGTAGAGCCAAAACCCGCCGGACCCGGGCAGGCGCGCCAGAGAACCGACACGCCCGGTTCTCGGCACGAATTTCGCCGGATCCGCCCAGCCAGTGGCCCTGATGGACGGCATTCTCAGGGAAACTTCAGGTACCTCATATATCGGGCACACCGGCATGGGGAACGGTAAGCGGATGGCTCACCCAGGCTGGCTGTTCGGGAATAGCTCCGACGGACTCGACGTTGGCCGCTACGACGCATCATCGCCGGCGCCTGCCGGCAGCGACGAATTGCCGGCGGCCGCCGGCTCGGACCTGGAGGATCTCACGACCCGCACGCTAGCCCAGACCGTGGTGCCGCCTGCAAGCATGACGCACTTCGAGCGTTCCTTCGATTCCGGCTGGGTGGAGGAACCCGACGAGCCCCAAGGCACCGCGGTGTTCGACGCCACCGGCGACAAGAACGCCATGCCCTCATGGGACGAGCTGGTGCGCCAGCACGCCGATCGGGTGTACCGGCTGGCCTACCGGCTGTCGGGGAACCAGCACGACGCCGAGGACCTGACCCAGGAGACGTTCATCCGGGTGTTCCGTTCGCTGCAGAATTACCAGCCCGGAACCTTCGAGGGCTGGCTGCACCGCATCACCACCAACCTGTTCCTCGACATGGTGCGCCGGCGCGCGCGGATTCGGATGGAGGCGCTGCCGGAGGATTACGACCGCGTGCCCGCTGACGAGCCGAACCCCGAGCAGATTTACCACGACGCCCGGCTGGGGCCGGACCTGCAGGCGGCGCTCGATTCGCTGCCGCCGGAGTTCCGCGCCGCAGTGGTGTTGTGCGACATCGAAGGCCTGTCGTACGAGGAGATCGGCGCGACGCTGGGCGTCAAGCTGGGCACTGTGCGCAGCCGCATCCACCGTGGTCGCCAGGCGCTGCGGGACTACCTCGCCGCACACGGCAGCACCGAAGCCCCGGCCGCCGAATCTGTCTGAGCGCCGTGACCCGCGCTACATTCGAGGGTGCCACGTCCGCCAGAGGAGGGATCATGGCCGATCCAGGGCACGTGTTCAGGCGCGTGTTCTCGAGGCTGCCCTCGCCGTTCGCCTCGCAAACCGACGCGCCAGTCGGCCCGCGCCAATTCAGCTCTACTGAGCACCTGTCGACTGAGGCCATCGCCGCGTTCGTCGACGGGGAATTGCGGATGACGGCTCATCTGCGCGCCGCCAACCATCTGTCGCTGTGCCCGCAATGCGCGGCCGAGGTCGAAGGCCAGCGGCAGGCCCGCGCCGCGTTGCGTGATTCGCGGCCCATCCATGTGCCCACCTCGCTGTTGGGCGCGCTGGCGCAGATTCCGAACCTGTCCGAGCAACCCGAGGAGGACCCGGGCGGCACGGCCACCGACGAGTCAGGCATGCCGCGCGGTCGCCGCAAGCGCCGGTAGGGTGGACAGCACTTCACAGGCTATGAGCGCATCACGCGACGGACACCACAGTGCGATCAGCGCCCCGCCATGGCACGCCGTCCGCAGGCCCGAAAGAGGAGCCCGTTGAGCCCCGACAAGCACAACACCGACACCCCTGACGGCTGCCCGCCTCTCGGCTCGGGCGACGGCAACGCGTCCACCCGCCTGGCTCCCCGGCCGATCTCGCGGCCCCCGGTCGATCCTGCCGCCAGCCGCGCGTTCGGCCGCCCGGCCGGCGTCGCCGGCTCGTTCCTCGGCGCCGACAAGCATCGCGACCAGGGCGAATACACCCCGCGCGACGCCCCGCCAGATCCCGTGCTGGCCGAGGCGTTCGGCCGCCCCTACCCGGGTGTCGAGTCCCTGCAGCGCCACCCCGCCGACGCGGGTGCGCTCGACGGCGAGCGCGACGACGAGACCGATGGCGCCGAGGACCCGTGGCGCGACCCGGCCGCGCCGGCGTCCCTGACCGCGCCGGCGTTGCCCCAGCCCCGACCGGTGGCGGCGAGTGGTGACACCGGCAAGCTCGGCGTGCGCGACGTGCTGTTCGGCGGCAAGGTGTCGTACCGCGCATTGGCGGTACTGGCGGGCATCGCGTTGGCGATCGCGTTCATCGGCGGCTGGGTGGGCCGCAAGACCGCCGAGGTGGTCGAGGCGTTCACCACGTCGAAGGTCACGCTGTCGACCAGCGGCAGCCAGCCGCCCGAGGGCCGGTTCGCACAAGTGGCCGCGGCCGTGGCCGACTCCGTCGTCACCGTCGAGGCGCTCAGCGACCAAGAGGGGTCGCAGGGCTCCGGCGTGGTGGTCGACGGCCGCGGCTACATCGTCACCAACAACCACGTCATCTCGGAGGCGGCCAACAGCCCGAGCCAGTTCAAGATCACGGTGGTGTTCAACGACGGCAAAGAGGTGCCGGCCAACCTGGTCGGCCGTGACCCCAAGACGGACCTCGCGGTGCTGAAGGTCGACAACGTCAACAACCTGACCGTCGCCCAGTTCGGCGACTCCGACAAGGTCCGCGTCGGCGACGAAGTGATCGCCGCAGGGGCGCCGCTCGGCCTGCGCAGCACCGTCACCGCAGGCATCATCAGCGCGCTGCACCGGCCGGTCCCGCTGTCCGGTGAAGGGTCCGACACCGACACCGTCATCGACGCCCTGCAGACCGACGCGTCGATCAATCACGGCAACTCCGGCGGTCCGCTGATCGACATGAACTCTCACGTCATCGGAATCAACACCGCCGGAAAGTCGTTGTCCGACAGCGCAAGTGGGCTCGGCTTCGCGATCCCGATCAACGAGGCGAAATCCACCATCGAAGCGCTGATCAAAGACGGCAAGGTCGTCCATCCCACGCTCGGCCTGACGGCCCGCTCGGTCAGCAACTCGGTGGCGTCCGGCGCGCAGGTGGCCAATGTGAAGGCCGGCGGACCCGCCGAGAAGGGCGGCATCCTGGAGAACGACGTGGTGGTGAAGGTGGGCGACCGAACAGTCGCGGACGCCGACGAGTTCGTAGTCGCGGTCCGTCAGCTCAAGATCGGCGAGCCGGCTCCGATCGAGGTGGTGCGCGACGGCAGGCATGTGACGTTGACGGTCACTCCAGCGCCGGAAAGCTGATGTTCGCCAACATCGGCTGGGGCGAAATGCTCGTGCTGGTGGTGGTCGGGCTCGTCGTGCTCGGTCCGGAACGGCTGCCGGGAGCCATCCGCTGGACAGTCAACACGCTGCGCCAAGCCCGCGACTACGTCAGTGGCGCCACCAAGGACCTGCGCGACGAGCTGGGGCCCGATTTCGATGAACTGCGCGAACCGCTCGCCGAGTTGCAGAAGCTGCGGGGCATGTCGCCGCGTGCCGCGTTGACCAAGCATCTTCTCGACGGCGACGACTCGATTCTCACGGGCAAGTTCGACAAGCCGGCCGATGAGCGCTTGCGCGAAGAGCAAAAATTCCACCTACCACCGGACACGCCCGCGACGAAGCCCCAAACACCAGACGGCCCCGCGCCCTTCGATACCGACGCGACGTAGGCGCGCTCAGCGGCGGGCGGTGTCGATGCCCAGCGACAAGCCGGCCAGCCCGCGCCGGCGCGACGCCAGCGCGTCGGCAACCTTGCCGAGTTCTTTGCCAGCAGGCGAATCCGGCGCCGACAGCACCAGCGGCACGCCCGCATCGCCGGCGGTCACCAGCGCAGGATCCAGCGGCACCTGACCCAGCAGCGGAATCTCCGCGCCGACGGCCTTGGACAGCCGTTCGGCCACCTGGCGGCCACCGCCCTCGCCGAACAGCTGCATCGTGGACCCGTCAGGCATCAGCAGCCCGGACATGTTCTCGACGACCCCGACGATGCGCTGGCGGGTCTGCAACGCGATCGCGCCGGCGCGCTCGGCCACCTCGGCGGCCGCGATCTGCGGCGTGGTCACCACGAGGATCTCCGCGGTCGGGATCAGCTGGGCCACCGAGATCGCGACGTCGCCGGTGCCCGGCGGCAAATCGAGCAGCAGCACGTCCAGGTCACCCCAGTACACGTCGGCGAGGAACTGCTGAAGTGCGCGGTGCAGCATCGGGCCGCGCCACACCACCGGGGTATTGCCCTGGGTGAACATCGCGATCGAAATGACCCGCACGTCGTGAGCGACGGGAGGCAGGATCATCGACTCGACCTGCGTCGGCCGGTCGGTGACGCCCATCATCCGCGGGACCGAGTGGCCGTAGATGTCGGCATCGAGCAGCCCGACGGACAGGCCCCGGGCCGCCATTGCCGCCGCCAGGTTCACCGTCACGCTCGACTTGCCCACGCCGCCTTTTCCGGAGGCGACGGCATACACCCGGGTCAGCGAGCCGGGCTGGGCGAACGGAATCACCGGTTCGCGTTCGTCGCCCCGCAGCATCTTGCGCAGCTCGGTGCGCTGCTGATCGCTCATCACGTCGAGGCTGACCCGGACCGCGCCGGTGTCCGGGACGTCGGTGACGGCTCGGGTGACCCGTTCGGCGATCTCGGTCTTCTTCGGGCAGGCCGCGGTGGTCAGGTAGATCTCGACGTGCACGCCGCCGCCCGGCTCGATCGAAATGTTCTTGACCATGCCCAGTTCGGTGATGGGCCGGCGCAGCTCAGGATCGATCACCTTGGCCAGTGCTGAGCGCACGGCTGCCAACGTCAGGTCGGTGGGGTTTTCGGCCATCGCCGACGAGTCTACGGGCCGACCTCGGTTCAGCTGGCTGGGCCGGGCAGCGGTCCCGTCGACGGCGGCAACCCAGCTGCCGGCGTCTGCTCGGCAGGAGCGGGAGCGGGCGGCGCAGGCATGCCGGGCCACGGCGGCATTGCGGGTGCCGGCGCTGCGACGACCGGCATCGGCGCGGCCGGACCCGGAAGCGGTGCGGCGGGACCCGGCAGCGGTGCGGCCGGCGCCGGGCCGGGCAGCCCGCCCGGCCACTGGCCAGCCGGCGCCATCCCGGGCAGCGGCGGCCCGAACGGCGTCGCAGTCGGCGGTGTGACGGCGGGCATGGAGTTGGGGCCGAAGCACACCAGCGTCGGGCAGGCAGGCGGTTGCTCCGGGTACTGGCTGGGGTCCATGCCCGGCGGTAGCGCCGGCATCTGGTTGGCGACGGACGTGTTGCCGAAGTTGACAAGCTGCATCTGGGTCATCGGGTCGCCCATCGGCAAGCCCAGCACGTTGAGCGGCAGGCCAGGCCCGAGCCCCTCTGGCATGGACCCCTGTGCACCTTCGAGGTGCGCGTCACCCATTGGCGGAACCGGTCCGGTGATCGGCGGCAGATCGACGGGCACCACGCCGGTCGCATATGCCGCGGCCCAGCCCAGTACGTTGCGGGCATACGGCATCGAGTTGTTGTAGCGCAGGATCGCGCTCAGCACCTGCGACTGGTCACGCAGGTTCAGTCCGCCGCTGCACAGGTAGCGTGCCGCGGCCAGCGAGGAGTCGAACAGGTTCTGCGGGTCGGCCTTGCCGTCGCCGTCGCCGTCGGACGCATAGCGGGCCCAGGTGCCCGGCAGGAACTGCATCGGACCCATCGCGCGGGCGTAGGTCGGCTGACCGCTGGGCGCCATGCTCTGCACGATCACCTCGTTGCCCGGCAGCGATCCGTCCAAAGTCGGGCCGTAGATCGGGCGCACGGCGGTACCGCGAGCGTCGGTGGCGCCGTTGTTGGCGTGCAGCGATTCGATGCGCCCGATGCCGGCGAGCAGGTTCCAGCTGACGCCACAGGCCGGCTGGGCCAGCGACATCATCCGCTCGGCGTTGCGGTAGGCGGACAGCGCCATCGACGGAATGCGAAGAGCGCCAGGGGAATTGACGACGACCGCGGGCGGCGGCGCGGAGATCGACGCGGCCGCCACGTGGAAGCTCGACGGCGGGCGGCTGACCTGGACCACCGAGGGACCCGAGATGTCACCGCGGTTGGGCACCACCGCGGCCAGCGTCATCACGTTGGCGTCCTGGGTGGGCGGATGCACCAGCGGCGCCGGGTTCGGCGCAGCGGCGACAGCGCCCGCGAACACTACCGGCGCCACAACGATCAGGGCCGTCGCAGGCGTGCGAGCGGCTCGGGTAACCCGTCGGCGCGCCCACTCGAGGGCGTTGCGAGCCCCGGAGCCTCCCCCTTCGTGCACTCACACCGTCCTGACGTCGTCGGGCCTGTGAACTGAATCACCATACCTATTCGGAAACGAGATGTATGCACATTGGTCACTGTGAAATCTCCCGCACCAGAAAGACGCGCTGCGATCTCGCCGGCTACGTAGCGCGCTTCGCCCGCCGCTCGGCGAGATCGGCCTTGGCCGCGGCCTCCGGTTGCGACGAATCCGCCAGCGACTGCTCGATGACTTCGCGCAGCTCGTCGAGCTCGCGGCGAAGGTAGTCGCGGGTCGCCACTTCGCCGATCGCCAGGCGCAGCGCCGCCAGCTCCCGGGCCAGGTACTCGGTGTCGGCCTTGGTCTGGGCTGCTCGTCGGCGGTCCTCGTCGAGCGCCACCCGGTCGCGGTTCTCCTGCCGGTTCTGCGCCAGCAGGATCAGCGGCGCGGCGTAGGCGGCCTGCGTGGAGAACGCCAGATTGAGCAGGATGAACGGGTAGGGGTCCCAGCGCCAGCGCACCGCGCCGAGGTTCAGCCCGATCCAGACGACCACGATGATCGTCTGCCACAGCAGATAGCGGCCGGTGCCCAGGAAACGTGCGATCGACTCACTGAATCGCCCCACCGCCTCGGGGTCGAACGAAGGCGTCAAGCGGTGCCGGTAGGGCCGGGGGGTGTCGAGCCGCTGACGCGCCGACGCCGCGCTGATGGGCCGATCCGTCTGCGCTTCTCGCCTGCTGCTCACGTCACCCCCTCAGCGCTCGACGAGAGTTCGGGTTCCTCGAATTGCAGCCGCCAGTCGTCCGGCAGCAGGTGGTCGAGAACGTCGTCGACGGTCACGGCGCCCAGCAGGTGGTTCTGGTCGTCGACCACCGGCCCGCAGACGAGATTGTAGGCAGCGAAGTATCGGGTCACCGCCGCCAGCGACGACTCGGGAGCCAGGCTTGGCAGGTCGGTGTCCACCATGCCGCTGACCAGCGCCGCCGGTGGTTCCCGCAGCAGGCGCTGCAGATGTACGCAGCCCAGATAGCGGCCGGTCGGGGTGGCCGTCGGCGGCCGCGCGACGAACACCAGCGACGCCAGCGCCGGCGTCAGATCCGGGTCGCGGACTCGGGCCAGCGCTTCGGCGACTGTGGTGTCCGGCGCGAGCACCACCGGATCGGACGTCATCAACCCGCCCGCGGTGTCGGGGGAGTGGCTGAGCAGCCGGCGCACCGGCTCCGAGTCCTCAGGGTCCATCCGACGCAGCAGCACCTCGCGATCGACCGGGTTGATCACCTGCAGCAGGTCGGTGGCGTCGTCGGGATCCATCGCCTCGAGCACGTCAGCCGCGCGTTCGGTGTCCAGCTGCATCAGCAGCGCGCGCTGCTCGCTTTCGGACAGCTCCTGCAGCACGTCGGCGAGGCGTTCGTCGTCAAGCGCGTTGATCAGCTCGACGCGGCGCTTGGTGGGCAATTCGCGGATCGCTTCGGCGACCTCGATCGGGCGCTGGTCCTCGAACTGGTGCAGCAGCTGTGCCACTCCCTGGCCGGGCAGCGCCAGCGCCGACGGCGTCAGGCCCTGCACGTGCTGCCAGTCGACGACGTAGATGTTGCTGCGCCGACCGAGCCGGCGCGGGCTGCGCACCGCGACCTTGGTCACCACCCACTCGCGGGTACGCGTCTGCTCCACGCCCAGATCCACGACCACGACGTCCATGCCGGCCAGCTGCTCGAGTTCGGGATCGGTGACCCGCACGCGGGTCTCCACCACCTGGCCGAGCACCAGCACCTCACCGGGGCGCTGTGCGAACCGGCGCAGCGACACATTGGCCGTGGTGAGGGTGACCGCATTCGGCTCGATCGCGGTCACTCGGGTGATTGGAACGAAAATCCTTCGGCGCGTGAGCAATTCGACAACCAAACCCAACACGCGCGGCTGCTGGCGGACGATGCTGATGCTGATCACCACATCGCGCACCCGGCCGATCGACTCGCCGTCGGGGCCGAGCACGACCATGCCCGCCAGCCGCGCCGCGTACACCCTGTTCACCGCAGCCATGACTGCAAGGGTAGGAGTAATCCCGTGGATGAGACTGAGCAGACCGCCTATCGGCCGCGCCGGACCTGTCTTTCCGTGCCGGGCAGCAGCGCCAAGATGATCGAGAAGGCCAGGGGCCTGAGCGCCGACGAGGTGTTCGTCGACCTGGAGGACGCCGTCGCGGTCGACGCCAAGGAACAAGCCCGCACGCAGGCGGCGATCGCGCTGTCAGAACCCGGCTGGAATGCGAAGCTGCTCGGGGTTCGCGTCAACGACTGGACGACGCCGTGGACGTACACCGACGTGATCGAGGTGGTGTCCACCGCTGGTGCCGCGCTGGACATCGTGGTGCTGCCGAAGGTCAGCGACGTGTCACACGTTCAGGCGCTTGATCTTCTGCTGACTCAGCTGGAGATGACGCACGGCCTTCCGGTCGGCCGCATCGGCATCGAGGCGCAGATCGAGAACGCCCAGGGGTTGACGAACCTGGACGCGATCGCGGGCGGCCCGCGGATGCAGGCGCTGATCCTCGGACCCGCCGATCTGATCGCCAGCCTCAACATGCGCACCCAACAGGTCGGTGAGCAGCCGCCGGGCTACGACGGCGACGCGTACCACCACGTTCTGATGTCGATTCTGATCGCCGCCCGCACGCACGGGATCGCCGCGATCGACGGGCCGTACCTGAAGGTGCGCGATGTCGACGGATTCCGAAGAGCCGCAGGCCGATCCGCGGCACTGGGCTATGACGGCAAGTGGGTGCTGCACCCCGACCAGATCACGGCGGGCAACGAGATCTTCAGCCCGCGCCAGGACGAGTACGACCACGCCGAGCTGGTTCTCGAAGCCTACGAGTGGCACACCTCGGCGGCCGGGGGCGCGCGGGGCGCAGTGATGCTCGGCGACGAGATGCTCGACGAGGCCAGTCGCAAGATGGCGCTGGTGATCGCCGCGAAGGGCCGGGCCGCCGGCATGACGCGCCAAGGCGAACGGTTCCAGCCGCCGCGCTGAGGCTAGGTGTAGGACGAGGAGTCCGGGGACATTCCGATGAAAATCCAAAACGGTATGCCGAGCACCAGCGTGACCACGCCGACGATCACGGCCGCCAGCGCCATGCCGTGCCCGCTTTGGCCGGTGCGCGCAGTCTGACTCATCGCGACCACGCCCAGCACGATCCCGACGAGCGAGGGAACGAAGCAGAAGCACAGCGGCACCCCCAGGCAGGCCGCCACGAGCGCACCGATCGCCATGCCGTTGGTGCCTTGCGGTCGCTGCATCGCGTACGGGTCGTACGGGTTCGCGCCGTATTGCTGGTACGGCGGCGGGAACGGCGGATATCCGGGAGGCGGGCCGGGATAGCCGGGAGGCGGGCCGGGATACGGCGGCGGACCCGAAAACCCTTCCGTCGACGGGTATTCGAACGGACGGTCGGGGTCGTTGGGATCGTACGTCACGACTGACTCACGGCGGACTATGAAGAACCGAAGGCGAAGAGGCCGATGACGAGGATCGCGACGATGGCGAGCAGCAGCGTCACGGCACCGACGATGATCCCGGCAAGCGCCATGCCGCGGCCCTGTTCACCGGATTCTTTGATCTGGTTGATCGCGATGATGCCGAGCACGACGCCGACGATCGCGGCGATCACTCCGAATATCCCGCACAGGAAATCCAGAGGAATACCGATGATCGAGGCGACCAGCGAGCCGACGGCCAAGCCGTTTGTTTTCTGTTGGGGCGGATAACCTCCCGCGTAGGGCACGGGGGGATATCCGGGCATCGGCGGCGGCGGATAACCGCCCGGCGGCGGGTATGACGGCGGCGGGTAGGGCGGCGGATAGCCCGGTGGCCCATACGCGGGCGCAGGAGGCGGGGGATAGCTTGGCGGCGGCGACTGCGGCTGCTCGATCGGGGGCGGCTCGTATCCCCCCGAGGGAACGTCGTGCTCGCCGGGCCGCCGGCCCGGGTCGCCGGGTGTCGTCATGGCGATCAAAATAGCTTACGGGCTGGTGACGCGCGGACCTTCACCGACTTCGAGGCCGGCCGGGGCACAATCGAGCGGTGCACCGCACACACGTGAGGAGACAGAACCGATGACGAGCCCATTCCAGGGGCAGACGCCCAACACACCGGGACCGGGGCCCAAAGGGCCGTCGCTGCCCACCCCGCCGAAGGGTTGGCCGATCGGGTCGTATCCGACATATGCCGAAGCGCAGCGCGCGGTGGACTACCTGTCCGACCAACAGTTTCCGGTGCAGCAGGTCACGATCGTCGGCGTCGACCTGATGCAGGTGGAACGCGTCACCGGCCGGCTGACCTGGCCCAAGGTGCTCGGCGGCGGCGTCGTCACCGGGGCCTGGCTGGGTATTTTCATCGGCCTGGTGCTCGGGCTGTTCACCGGGACGTTGCTGGTGCCACTGCTGTACGGGGTGGTCTCGGGTGTGGTCTTCGGGTTGATCACTTCAGCGGTCCCGTACGCAATGGCCCGCGGCACAAGGGATTTCAGCTCCACGATGCAACTCGTGGCCGGGCGCTACGACGTGCTGTGCGATCCGCAGAACGCCGAGAAGGCCCGAGACTTGCTGGCCCGCTTGACGTTATAGCCGCGCAGGTTGGCGCTACGCCGTTTTTCGGCGCAGGTCACGATTGCGCTGCAAGCGCCGCGAGGGGTTGGACATCGCGCGCGTCGGCCTTTACCGTTTGCGCGCGGGAAAGGAGGCGGCCGTGCGGGACAGGTGGCGCAGTGCACTGCGCCGGCTCTGTGCGGCGACGGCTGCCGCACTGACCGCGACGACTGTCGTGTCCGGCTGCTCCACCGCCGCCCACGGCACCGTGATCACGTTCTACACCCCGGCCGGCGACGCGAACACGTTCGCCGCGCTCGCCAAGAAGTGCACCGAGCAGTTCTCCGGGCGCTTCCGCGTCCAGCAGATGAGCCTGCCCAAAGGCGCCGACGACCAGCGGCTGCAACTGGCCCGCCGACTCACCGGCAATGACACGACGCTCGACGTGATGGCGCTGGACGTGGTGTGGACGGCCGAATTCGCCGAGGCGGGCTGGGCGTTGCCGCTATCCGACGACCCGGCGGGCCAAGCGGAGGCCGACGCGCGTGCCGACACTCTGCCCGGCCCGCTCGAGACCGCCGAATGGAACGACAAGCTCTACGCCGCACCGATCTCGACGAACACCCAATTGCTCTGGTACCGAGCCGATTTGGTGTCCACGCCCCCGACGGACTGGGACCAGATGGTGGCCGAGGCCACCCGCCTGCACAAGGAGGGCAAGCCAAGCTGGATTGCGGTGCAGGGCAGGCAGTACGAGGGCCTGGTGGTGTGGTTCAACACCTTGCTGGAAAGCGCTGGGGGACAAGTACTTTCCGACGACGGCAAGACGGTCACGCTGACCGACACCCCGCAGCACCGAGCGGCGACCGTCCGAGCACTGCAGATCATCAAGAACGTCGCCACCGCGCCAGGAGCCGACCCGTCGATCACCCAGACCAACGAAGAGACCGCGCGGCTGGCGGTGGAGCAGGGCAAGGCAGCGCTGGAGGTGAACTGGCCGTTTGTGCTGCCCTCGATCATGGGCAACGCGATCAAGGGCGGGGTGTCGTTCCTGCCGCTCAACCAGCGCGGCGACCTCGCCGGCGCGATCAACGACATCGGCGACTTCGACGCCGACGACAGCCAGTTCGCCACCGCATACGACGCAACCAAGGAGGTGTTCGGCTTCGCGCCATACCCCGGCGTGCAGGCCGACCAGCCGGCCAAAGTCACTCTCGGCGGCCTGAACCTCGCCGTCGCCAAGACCACGCAACACCGCGCCGAGGCCTTCGAAGCGATCCGCTGCCTGCGCGACCTCGACAACGAGAAGTACTTGTCGACGCAGGGCGGCCTGCCCGCGGTGCGGGCGTCGCTGTACGACGATCCGCAGTTCCAGCTGAAATATCCGGCCTACGACATCATCCGGCGCCAGCTCACCGACGCCGCGGTGCGACCTGTGACGCCGAATTACCAGACCGTGTCGATGCGGATCGCCGCCGCGCTCGCGCCGATCACCGAGATCGACCCTGAAAAGACAGCGGACAAGCTGGCCGCCGAAGTGCAGAAGGCGATCGACGGCAAGGGGCTGATTCCGTGACAGCCACGACCGCCCCGGCGCGCAGCGAACGTCGAGCGCAGCTGCGGCTGGCCTACCTGCTGATCACGCCCGCGGTGCTGATGATGTTGGCGGTCGCGGCGTACCCGATCGGCTACGCGGTGTGGCTGTCACTTCAGCGGATCAATCTGGCCACGCCCGCCGACCGGGCGTTTGTCGGGCTGGCCAACTATCAGACCGTGCTCGCCGACCACTACTGGTGGACTGCTTTGGCGGTGACGTCGGCGATCACGGTGGTCTCGGTGACCATCGAGCTGTTCCTCGGCCTTGCGCTGGCGCTGGTGATGCACCGCACGATCTTCGGCAAAGGCGTGGTGCGCACCGCCGTGCTGATCCCGTACGGGATCGTGACCGTCGCCGCGTCGTACAGCTGGTACTACGCGTGGACGCCGGGCACCGGCTACCTCGCGAACCTGCTTCCGCAAGGCAGTGCTCCACTGACACACCAGATTCCGTCGCTGGCCATCATCGTGCTCGCCGAGGTGTGGAAGACCACCCCGTTCATGGCTCTGCTGCTGTTGGCCGGCCTGGCACTGGTGCCCGACGAGCTGATGCGGGCCGCGCAAGTGGACGGCGCGGGCGCGTGGAAGCGGCTGGTGAAAATCACGCTGCCGCTGATCAAGCCGGCCGTGCTGGTGGCCTTGCTGTTTCGCACGCTGGACGCGTTTCGGATCTTCGACAACATCTACATCCTGACCGCCGGCGCCAACAACACCGGTTCGGTGTCGATCCTGGGCTACGACAACCTGTTCAAGGCCTTCAACCTCGGGCTCGGTTCGGCGATCAGCGTGCTGATCTTCGTGTGCGTGGCGCTGATCGCGTTCGTCTTCATCAAGCTGTTCGGGACGTCGGCGCCCGGAGCGGACGACAGAGAGACCTGATGGCCGAACGGGTGAGCGCCGGGCGCAAAGCGTGGTGGGTGATTGTCGACGTGCTCGTGGTGGTCTACGCGCTGTTTCCGGTGCTGTGGATCCTGTCGCTGTCGCTCAAGCCGACCTCGACGGTCAAGGACGGCAAGCTGATCCCGGCGCAGATCACTTTCGACAACTACCGCGGCATCTTCAGCGGCGACCTGTTCGGCCCGGCACTGCGCAATTCGGTGGGCATCGGGCTGATCACCACGGTCATCGCGGTCGTGATCGGCGCGATGGCCGCCTATGCGGTTGCGCGCCTTGACTTTCCGGGCAAGCGATTACTCGTCGGCGTCGCACTGCTGATCGCAATGTTCCCCCAGATATCCTTGGTGTCACCGCTGTTCGACATCTCCCGCGCGCTTGGGCTGTTCAACACTTGGCCGGGGTTGATCATCCCGTACATCACGTTTGCGCTGCCGCTGGCCATCTACACACTGTCCGCGTTCTTTCGCGAGATCCCGTGGGATTTGGAGAAGGCCGCCAAGATGGACGGCGCCACCCCGTTCCAGGCTTTCCGCAAGGTGATCGTCCCGCTGGCGGCACCCGGTGTGGTCACCGCGGCGATCCTGGTCTTCATCTTCGCGTGGAACGATCTGCTGCTGGCGATTTCGCTGACGGCCACCACCGCGTCGCTCACCGCGCCGGTGGCGATCGCGAACTTCCCGGGCAGTTCGCAGTTCGTCGAGCCCACCGGATCCATCGCCGCCGGCGCGATCGTGATCACGGTGCCGATCATCGTTTTTGTTCTAGTCTTCCAGCGACGGATCGTCGCCGGGCTGACGTCCGGCGCAGTGAAGGGATAGCCGATGGCCGAGATCGTGCTGGACAGGGTGACCAAGAGTTACCCCGACGGCACCACCGCCGTGTCCGAGCTGTCCCTCGAGATCGCCGACGGCGAGTTCATCATCCTGGTCGGCCCGTCGGGCTGCGGCAAGTCCACGACGCTGAACATGATCGCCGGCCTCGAGGAGATCACATCGGGGGAGTTGCGCATCGACGGGCAGCGGGTCAACGAGAAGGCGCCCAAAGACCGCGACATCGCGATGGTGTTCCAGTCGTATGCGCTGTATCCGCATATGACCGTGCGTCAGAACATCGCTTTCCCTTTGACATTGGCGAAGATGAAGAAGGCCGAAATCGCCCAGAAGGTCGAGGAGACCGCGAAAATCCTTGACCTGACCGAGCTGTTGGACCGCAAGCCCGCCAGCCTGTCCGGCGGTCAGCGGCAGCGCGTGGCGATGGGACGCGCGATCGTCCGCAACCCGAAGGCTTTTCTGATGGACGAGCCGTTGAGCAACCTCGACGCCAAGCTGCGCGTGCAGATGCGCAGTGAAATCTCCCGCCTGCAGCACCGCCTCGGCACTACCACGGTCTACGTCACCCACGACCAGACGGAGGCGATGACGCTGGGTGACCGCGTCGTGGTGATGCGCGCCGGAGTGGCCCAGCAGGTCGGGACTCCGCAGGAGCTCTACGACAAACCGGCCAACTTGTTCGTCGCCGGGTTCATCGGTTCCCCGTCGATGAACTTCTTTCCCGCGCAGCTGACCGACGTCGGGGTCCGCCTGCCGTTCGGCGAGATCACGCTCATGCCTGAGGTGCTCGACGTCGTCGCCCAACATCCCACGCCCGACAACGTCATCGTCGGCGTGCGGCCGGAGCATCTCGACGACGCTGCGCTGATCGACACGTTCCAGCGGCTGCGCGCGCTGGTGTTCGAAGCCGACGTCGAAATCGTCGAGTCGTTGGGCTCAGAGAAGGTGGTGCACTTCTCCACCGACGGTGCCTCGGCCCAGTCGGCTCAGCTGGCCGAACTGGCGGCCGACTCCGGAGTTGGCGAAAATGATTTCGTCGCAAGGCTTTCCGCCGAATCAGCCGCCGCGGCCGGTCAGCGCATCGAGTTGGCATTCGACATCACCAAGCTGGTGATCTTCGATGCCGACTCAGGGGTGAACCTGACGATTCCGCCCGCATCCGGGTGACCGACGTGCGTGCGCACCTACAGGCGCACTTCGCTGCCGGTGAGCCGGACACCGCGAGCGTCACGTTCGTGGGCGTCGCACCGATCGACGTGTTGCGGTTCGGTCCTGACGTCGACGGGGTGGTGCACTACGTGTCGGTTGCGGGCGACGCGGCCGCGCAGGTGGTGGTCAGCCTGAGGACCGCCACCCCGCTGCCCGGCTTGGCGCGCAGCGTCGCGGTGCTGGCAGCAGCGCCGGTCGTGGAGGGATTGGTGTTGACGGCCGACGCACTCGTCGACCTGGGCCACCCGCTTTGGCAGGGCGCCCCATTCACGGCAGTCCTGTTGGGCCACAGCACTATTGAGCCGTCCGACGCGGTAGAGTTCTTCAGCGCGGTCCCGGTCACCGCCAACGAGGCGGCGTGGGTGCGGCTGAAAGGGCCCGCGGCGATGCGCCAGGCGTGGCGCGAGGACGGCGTCGACGTGCTCGACCCGGCGCGGCGGGCGGGCTCGCCCGGCGGGTGGTGACTGCGACAGACTCGACGAGCGCGCGGCCGCTACAGCCACTCGTTGTTGCGGAATATGCGGTACAGCGTCAAGCAGACCACCAGCATCAACCCGAGCACTGCGGGATAGCCCCACACCCAATGGGTTTCGGGCATGTGGTCGAAGTTCATCCCGTAGATCCCGGCGAGCGCGGTCGGCACCGCGGCGATGGCCACCCAGGCCGAGATCTTGCGCATGTCGACGTTCTGCTGCATCGCGACCTTGCCGAGCGCTGCCTGCACCAGCGAGGACAACATCTCGTCGTAGCTGACGATCCGGTCGGACGCCGCGATGTTGTGGTCCAATACGTCGCGCATGTAGCGGCGCACCTCGATCGAGACCAGATCGTCGTTTTCGGCCAGCCGCTGCAGCGCCAACGTCAGCGGGCTCACCGACCGGCGTAGCTCGGCGACCTCACGCTTGAGCAGGTAGATGGCTTCGATGTTGGTGCGCTTGCGCGGCGAGAAAATGTCCAATTCCATTGCGTCGACGTCGACTTCGATCATGTCGGTGACTTCCAGGTAGTGGTCCACCACATGGTCGGCGATCGCGTGCATCACCGCGTACGGGCCCAGGTTGAGCATCGCGGGCGAAGTCTCCAGCCGCTTGCGCACGCCCGCAAGGCCGCTGAAGTCGCCGTGGCGGACGGTGACGACGAAGTCGCGGCCGACGAAGATCATGATCTCGCCGGTCTCGACCACCTCGCGCGCCTTGGCCATGGACTCGTGCTCGACGTACTTGACGGTCTTGAGCACCATGAACAGCGTCTCGTCGTAGCGCTCCAGCTTGGGCCGCTGGTGTGCATGCACCGCGTCCTCCACGGCCAGCTCGTGCAGGCCGAAAACATCAGCGACCGTCTGCATCTGGCGCTCGTCGGGTTCGTGCAATCCGATCCACACGAACGCCTCGTTGCCCGCACGCTCCAGCTCGTGCACCTTGTCCAGCGCGGCGGCGTGGGCGTACTTGCCCGGCAGGCGCTTGCCGTCCATGTAGACGCCGCAGTCCACCATCGCGTGCGCGACGGGAACATGGATGGAGCTGGGGTCGGCGGTCTTGCCGCGCACGGCCGGTCGCAACGACGGCGGCAACGAGGGAAACGATGGCATCGGGACCGGACCTCCCGTCGCAACGCAGTCTGACGCGACGATCATGCTACGCGCTTTCGCGGTCTGGCCGACGCTGTCAGGCGACGAGCCGCACGGGCAGGCGTTTGAACGAATTGTTCAGGTTCGAGCGGATTCGCACCGGCTCGCCGGTGATGTCGATGCTCGAGAACGTCGAGAGCAACTCGTCGAAGAACACCCGCCCTTCCAGGCGCGCAAGATGCACACCGAGGCAGAAATGACTGCCGATCCCGAACGACAAATGTGGATTCGGATGCCGGTGAATATCGAAGGCCTGTGGGCGATCGAAGACTTCTTCGTCACGGTTGGCCGACGTGTAGTACATCGCGACCTTGTCTCCGGCCGCAATGTATGTGCCGGCCAGTTCGGTATCGATTAGTGCTGTGCGCCGGAAGTAGTGCAACGGATTGTCGTAGCGGATGATCTCTTCGACGGCGCCGGGCAGAAGCGACGGGTCGGCCCTCAGCTCGGCGAGTTGATCCGGGTGACGAAGCAATGTGAGGAGCCCCGACGACAGAATGCCTTTGGTGGTGTCGTTGCCCGCGGTGACAAGCTGAACGAAGAAGCCGCCGAAGTCGACGTCGCTCATCGGCTTGCCGCCGAAGTCGGCGCTCAAAATCGCCGTGGTCAGGTCCTCGGTGCCACCCCGTTTTCGCCGCGCGGCTGCCAATTCGATTGCATACATTGCCATCTCGATGGTCGCCGCTTGGGCGTCACCTTCCGGGCCGGCCAGCTCCGGGTCTTGTCCGGAGGTGTTGCGTTCGGCCAGCTCATGCAAGTGGTCCCAGTCTTGCGGTGGCAGGCCGAACAACTCGCCGATCACGCGTGTCGGTAGGCGCGCGGCGACCTGGTGGACGAACTCGACGTCGCGACGCTCGCGGGCCTCGGCCATGATGCCGCGGCACACGTCGCGCACGCGGTCCTCCAGCCCGGCGACCACCCGGGCGCGGAAGTGCAGCGAGAGCGGGCCCCGGTGCGCGGTGTGCGCCGGCGGGTCCATCGCCAGCAGCATGGTGCGCATCATCACCAGGTTCTCGGGCGACAGGTTTTCGACGACCACGCCGCCCTCGCTGGCCGAGAAGATCTCCGGGTGGCGGGCAACGTGGGCCACGTCGGCGTGGCGCAGCACGGCCCAGAACCCCGGCTCGCCGTCCATCGGCTGCCAGTGCACAGGATCAGTACGCCTCAGCTCGGCCAGGGCGGCATGCGGCGGACCGCCGACGAATGCGTCGGGGTTGGCCAGGTCGACGGAGGACGTCGTCACGGCTACCCGATCAATACACTCGGCCGAGGCAGCCCGGCCGCCTCACACAGCGCGACGTACGCCGCCAGGGTCAGGGCACCGTCGAGCACGCTCTCGACGTTGCCGTCCGCGTCGAGGTTCAAGTTCGCCCCGTACATCTGGAACCAGACGTGGGTGTCGTCCTCGAGCACCTCGAGCGTGTGCACCGATCCCGCAGGTTCGTACAGGAACGACCCTGCGCGGTTGACGTACTCGTATTCCTTGTATTTCCAGGCGCCCGAGGTCGTGTACGCGTACACCGGGCCGGTGTGCTTGTGGCGCTGTACTTCATAACCGGCTCCGAAAATGTTCTCCACGATCCACAGGCCCTCGGCCTCCTTCACCTGGACCACCTTGAGCTTGGAGCCGTCACCGATGTCGACGAACGGAAGATCGTCGGCGCCGATGTGCACGGCCGTCGGCACTTCGACTGTCGTCATCGCAAGGCCTCCTGAAAGATCGGCGTGAACTGACGGTACGCCTGGCCTACTGGTGCCCGGCGGCTTTTCGAGGTGCGCTAGTTTCGTCGGCGAACCCATCGGAGACGAGGAGCAACCTGACGTGAGCACAACTCCCCTCAAGGTCGCCGTCACCGGCGCCGCCGGCCAGATCGGCTACAGCCTGCTGTTCCGCCTGGCGAGCGGCTCGCTGCTGGGGCCGGACCGCGAGATCGAGCTGCGGCTGCTCGAGATCGAGCCCGCGCTGAAGGCACTCGAAGGTGTGGTGATGGAGCTCGACGACTGCGCGTTCCCGCTGCTGGCCGGCGTCGAGATCGGCGCCGACCCGAACAAGATCTTCGACGGCGCCAACCTGGCGCTGCTCGTCGGTGCCCGTCCGCGCGGGCCGGGCATGGAGCGCAGTGACCTCCTGGAGGCCAACGGCGCGATCTTCACCGCACAAGGCAAGGCGCTCAACGAGGTTGCGGCCGACGATGTCCGTGTCTTGATCACCGGCAACCCGGCCAACACCAACGCGCTGATCGCGATGAGCAACGCCCCCGACATCCCGCGCGAGCGGTTTTCTGCGCTCACCCGCCTGGACCACAACCGCGCGATATCCCAGCTGGCCAAGAAGACCGGTGCGAAAGTCACCGACATCAAGAAGATGACGATCTGGGGCAATCACTCGGCCACCCAGTACCCGGACATCTTCCACGCCGAAATCGGCGGCAAGAACGCCGCCGAAGTGGTCAACGACCAGAACTGGATCGAAAACGACTTCATCCCCACCGTCGCCAAGCGTGGCGCTGCGATCATCGACGCGCGCGGCGCCTCGTCGGCAGCGTCGGCCGCATCGGCGACCGTCGACGCCGCGCGCGACTGGCTGCTGGGCTCGCCCGAGGGGGACTGGGTGTCGATGGCGGTGGTCTCCGACGGTAGTTATGACGTGCCGGAAGGCCTGATCTCGTCGTTCCCCGTCACCACCAAGGACGGTAACTGGACGATCGTGAGCGGCTTGGAGATCAACGACTTCTCCCGCTCCCGGATCGACAAGTCGACCGCCGAGCTCGCCGACGAGCGCAAGGCCGTCACCGAGCTCGGGCTTATCTAGAGGATCGGCCTGCCGCCGGTCACCGCGATCCGCGCGCCGGAGATGTAGCTGCCCTCGTCGGAGGCCAGCAGCACGTAGACCGGCGCGAGCTCGGCGGGCTGACCGGCCCGCCCGAGCGGAGTGTCGTCGCCGAAGTTCTTGACCTTCTCCGGCGGCATCGTCGCCGGGATCAACGGGGTCCAGATCGGTCCTGGCGCAACGCTGTTCACGCGAATTCCCTTGTCGCCCAACAGCTGTGCCAGGCTGGCCGACAGGTTGGCGATCGCCGCCTTGGTGGCGGCATACGGTGCCAGCGTGGGGGAAGGCATGTCGGAGTTGACCGACGAGCTGCCGATGATCGACGAGCCGGGCGGCATGTGCGGCAGCGCCGCCTTGACGAGATAGAAGTACGCGCCGACATTGAGCCTGAACGTGTAGTCCCACTCCTCGTCGGAGATCTCGTCGAGGCTCTGGTGCGTCATCTGGAAGGCGGCGTTGTTCACCAGCACGTCGATGCTGCCGAATTCGTCGACGGCACGCTGGATCACAGCGCGGCAGTGCTCGGGGCTGGACAGGTCGCCGTCGACCAGCACGCATGTGCGGCCGGCCTCTTCGACGAGGCGCGCGACCTCGCGGGCGTCGTCGTGCTCGTTGAGGTAGGCGATCAGCACGTCGGCGCCTTCGCGGGCGAACGCGATCGCAACCGCGCGACCGATGCCGCTGTCCCCGCCGGTGATCACCGCCTTCTTGCCGGTCAGCTTGCCCGAACCGCGGTAGCTCTGCTCGCCGCAGTCGGGTACCGGATCCATCTGCGCTTGACTGCCGGGAACCTGTTGCTGTTGTTCGGGGAAACCCATGGCGCACGGATAGCCGATCCGGCGCCGTGAAAACCTGCGGGCAGCGGTTCAGTACGCTAGACCCCCGTGTCCGAAAAGCCCCACGCCAACGAAAACTCGCCAATCGTCATCGGAGATGACGAGATCTTCGAAGCGCATGTGGGAGGCAAGCTTTCCGTGGGGCTGAAGGCCCCGCTCGACACCCAGCGGGCGCTGTCGATCGCCTACACCCCCGGAGTTGCACAGGTCAGTCGTGCCATCGCGGCCGACCACACGCTGGCCGCCCGCTACACCTGGGCGCACCGGCTGGTGGCCGTGGTCAGCGACGGCAGCGCAGTGCTGGGCCTGGGCGACATCGGCGCGGCTGCGTCGCTGCCGGTGATGGAAGGCAAGAGCGCGCTGTTCAAGGCGTTCGGCGGGCTTGACTCGATCCCGATCGTGCTGGACACCAAGGACCCCGACGAGATCGTCGAAACCCTGGTGCGGCTGCGCCCCACGTTCGGCGCCGTCAGCCTCGAAGACATCTCGGCACCCCGCTGCTTCGAGATCGAGCGGCGCGTCGTCGAAGCGCTGGACTGCCCGGTCATGCACGACGACCAGCACGGCACCGCGATGGTGGTGCTGGCGGCGCTCAAGGGTGCCACCACACTGCTCGACCGCGACATGACGTCGCTGCGCGTGGTGATCTCCGGTGCCGGCGCCGCGGGCGTCGCCTGTGCGAATCTCCTTCTCGCAAGCGGAGTTTCGGACATCATCGTGCTCGACTCGCAAGGCATCGTCCATCCCAGCCGCGGCGATATGAACAGCGTCAAGGCTGAGCTGGCGCAACGCACCAACCCGGCCGGACGCACCGGCGGCATGGTGGAGGCGCTCGACAAGGCCGACGTGTTCATCGGGGTGTCGGCGGGTGTGGTGCCCGAGGAGCTGATCGCCACGATGGCGCCCGAGGGGATTGTGTTCGCGCTGTCCAATCCGGATCCGGAGATTCATCCGGATGTCGCCGCCAAGCACGCCGCGGTGGTGGCCACCGGCCGCAGTGACTTCCCCAACCAGATCAACAACGTGCTCGCGTTCCCCGGTGTGTTCCGCGGAGCCCTGGACGCCGGCGCGCCCAGGATCACCCAGAAGATGATGGTGGCCGCCGCCGACGCGATCTTCTCTGTGGTGGCCGACGATCTCGCGCCGGATCGGATCGTGCCCAGTCCGCTGGATCCGCGCGTGGCGCCGGCGGTGTCGGCGGCGGTGGCCGCCTCGGTAGAAGCCTCAGCAGACGCCTCGGGTGGCTAACCGCCTGCTCGGTGTGCTGCTGGCTGCGGTGCTGCTGCTGGCCGGCTGCGCCGAGCGGCCCGCGACTCGTGACGTGGTGGTCGGCGCCGGAACCGACGCCCGATCGGCAGTGCTCGCAGAGTTGTACGCGGCGGCGCTGCGGTCCTACGGCTCGACGGCGAAGGTGGCACGCATGCCCGACCCGGTAGGCGCCCTGGAGGGCGGTGACGTGGACGTGGTGCCGGGGTTCACCGGCCAGCTGCTGCAACGGTTCGCCCCGGGGACCGCCGCGATCTCCGACAAGAGCGTCTACCACGCGCTGGTGTCGGCGCTGCCCGAAGGGGTGGCGGCCGGTGACTATGCCACCGCGGCGCAGGACAAGCCGGCGCTGGCCGTGACGACGAAGACCGCCGACGCGTGGGGCGGCCGGGATCTGAGCGCGGCGGTCCGCCACTGTGCGCAGGTGACGACGGGTGCGGTGGCCGGCGCGTGGCCACCGGCGAAGATTGGCAGTTGCAACCTCGCGCCGCCTCGCGAATTCCCAACGGCGGCGGCACTTTTCGATGCGCTCAGCGCGGGCCGGCTCATCGCGGCGTGGACTACCAGCGCTGCGCCTGACATTCCCGCCGACGTCGTGCTGCTGGCCGACCGCTCACCCCCGATGATTCAGGCCGAAAACGTGGTGCCGCTGTACCTCCGCAACAAGCTCACCGAGCAAGAAGTGCTTGCCGTCAACGGCATCGCCGGCGAGTTCGATACCACCGCGCTGGCCGACATGCGCCGCCAGGTCGACCAGGGGGCCGATCCCCGACAGGTCGCCGAGGCGTGGTTGGCCGCGCACCCGCTAGGTCGATGACCCGTACCGCGGCTTGGTCGGAATAGCGCGCGCGGTGACGGCGGCGAACAGCCGCTGATAGCCCGAGCCGGTCAGCCGCACGATCACGTCGAGCACCTTTGCGTCCGGGCCCACCAGAACGCGGGCCTTGTTCTTGCGCACCCCGTCGAGGATGATGCGTGCCGCCTTCTCGGGTGTGGTGTTGGCCAGCCTGGTGTCGAACCGGTGTGCCAGGTCGGCGACGTCGATGCCTTCGGCGGCGGTCATGTTGCGCGCGATCGCGGTCTTGATTCCGCCGGGGTGCACGGTGGTGACCTTCACCGGATGCTTGGCCAGAAGCATCTCCTGGCGCAGCGCCTCGGTGAATCCGCGCACCGCGAACTTGGCCGAGTTGTAGGCGGCTTGCCCGGGCACCGAGAACAACCCGAAGATGCTCGAGACGTTGACGACGTGTCCGTCGCCGGAGGCGATCAGGTGCGGCAGAAATGCCTTGGTGCCATTGACCACGCCCCAGAAGTCCACGTCCATCACGCGTTCGATGTCTTTGAATCCGCTGACCTCGACGTCGCCGGTGAACGCGATGCCGGCGTTGTTGTAGATCTGGTTGACGGTGCCGTAGTGGTCGTTGACGGCGTCGGCGTAGGCGAGCACGGCTTCGCGTTCGGTGACGTCGAGGCGGTCGGCCTTCACCGGTGCGCCGATGGCCTTGATCCGCTCCTCAGTGGCGGCCAGACCCTCGAGGTCGACGTCACTGATGGCCAGCTTGGCACCCGAACGCGCCAGTTCAATGGCCAGCGCCTGGCCGATGCCGGAGCCCGCCCCGGTGATTGCAACGACTTTTCCGGCGAACCCGTCCACTGAGCTCCTTACCCGTCTTGCGCGAGCGTGCGTGTCGCGTCAGCGCCACGCCGATGTCGCTGACACTCTACGCACGCTCGGCAGGCGCGTGGACGGTCGGGCGATTCGGTAACGCCGGCCCGTCCGGTTACGATGCCCCAATCATGAAGCGCACTTTTGCTGCGGCCGTCGGGTCGCTCATTGTTTCCGGCGGACTCGCGGCCGCGGCGACCGGGGTGGCCGCCCCGGCGCAGGCCGACCCCGACAGCGACGCGTTCATCAGGAACCTCGCAGACGCCGGCCTGGGCAACGTCGACCCGGCATACGCGGCGCAGCTGGGTCAGCAGGTGTGCCCCATGCTGGCCGAAAGTGGCCAGAACACGGCGGACGTCGCGTCCAAGGTCGCCGACGCGGGCGGCATGTCGATGGGGCCCGCCACCATGTTCACCGGGATCGCGATCTCGCTGTGGTGCCCGGGAGCGATCGCGCGGATCGGCAACGGGCAGATCGACGGCTTGCCGGGCATCGACACCCTGCCGGCCCTCAACAGCCTCAACAGCATTCTCGCCCGCTAAGCGAACGCCTCGTCGAGAATCTCCTGCTGCTCGACCGCGTGCACTTTCGCCGAACCCGATGACGGCGCGGACATGGCCCGTCGCGAAATCCGTTTGATCCCTTGGAGTTCGGGCACCAGCTCGGGCAACGCCAAACCGAAGGTCGGCCACGCACCCTGGTTCGCCGGCTCCTCCTGCACCCAGAAGTACTCCTCGACGTTCGGGTATTGCTCGAGCGTGTTCGGCAGCCGGTAGCGCGGGATCGGGTACAGCTGCTCGACGCGCACGATCCCCACGTCCTCGCGCTTCTCCTTGGCTTTGCGCTGGGCCAGCTCGTAGTACAGCTTGCCGCTGACCAGAAGCATCCTCTTGACCTTGCTGCGGTCGCCGTCGCCCACGTCGTACATCGGTTCCTCGAGCACCGAGCGGAACTTCATCTCGGTGAACTCACGCAGCTCGCTGACCGCGGCCTTGTTGCGCAGCATCGACTTCGGCGTGAACACGATCAGTGGCCGGTGGATGCCGTCCAGTGCATGCCGGCGCAGCAGGTGGAAGTAGTTCGCGGGCGTCGACGGCTGCGCGACCGTCATCGAGCCCTCCGCGCATACCTGAAGGAACCGCTCGATGCGGCCGGAGGTGTGGTCGGGCCCTTGGCCCTCGTGGCCGTGCGGCAGCAGCAGCACCACGTCGGACGTCTGGCCCCACTTGGCCTCGCCGGAGCTGATGAACTCGTCGATGATCGACTGGGCGCCGTTGATGAAGTCGCCGAACTGCGCTTCCCACAGCACCAGCGCGTCGGGGTTGCCCAGCGAGTAGCCGTACTCGAAGCCGACGGCGGCGAACTCCGACAGCGGCGAGTCATACACCATGAACTTGCCGCCCGTGGGGTTCCCGTCCTCGTCGGCGGCCAGCAGCTGAAGCGGTGTGAACTCTTTGCCGGTCTTGCGGTCGATGATCACCGAGTGCCGCTGGCTGAACGTGCCGCGGCGGCTGTCCTGGCCCGTCAGCCGCACGGTGCGGCCCTCGGCCACCAGCGAACCCAGCGCCAGCAGCTCGGCGAACGCCCAGTCGATCTTGCCGTTGTAGGCCATCTCACGGCGCTTCTCCAGGCCGGGCTTCACGCGCGGGTGAACGGTGAACCCGTCGGGGAAGGACAGGTGCGCGTCGCCGATGCGGGCCAGCAGTGACTTCTCGACGGCCGTGGCCAGCCCACGCGGCAGCTGCTGTTCGGCTTCCACCGACTCACTCGGCTCGATCTCGTGTTTCTCGAGTTCGCGCACTTCGTTGAAGACCTGCTCCAGCTGGCCCTGGTAGTCACGCAGCGCGTCCTCGGCCTCTTTGATCGAGATGTCGCCGCGGCCGATCAGCGCCTCGGTGTAGGTCTTGCGGACACCGCGCTTGGTGTCGATGACGTCGTACATCGCCGGCTGCGTCATCGACGGGTCGTCGCCCTCGTTGTGCCCGCGGCGGCGGTAGCAGATCATGTCGATGACGACGTCTTTCTTGAACTTCTGCCGGAAGTCCACCGCCAGCCGCGCCACCCAGACGCAGGCCTCCGGGTCGTCACCGTTGACGTGGAAGATCGGCGCCCCGATCATCTTCGCCACGTCGGTGCAGTACTCCGACGACTTCGCGTCGGAAGGCGATGTGGTGAAACCGATTTGGTTGTTGACGACGATGTGGATCGTGCCGCCGGTGCGATAGCCGCGCAGCAGCGCGAGGTTCAGCGTCTCGGCCACCACGCCCTGCCCGGCGAACGCCGCATCGCCGTGCAGCATCAACGGCAGCACGGTGAACCCGTCGTCGCCGTCACCTTTGTCCAGCAGATCCTGTTTGGCTCGCACCAAGCCCTCGAGCACCGGGTCGACGGCTTCGAGGTGCGACGGGTTGGCGGTCAGCGACACCTTGATGTCGTTGTCGCCGAACATCTGGATGAACTTGCCTTCGGCGCCGAGGTGATACTTCACGTCGCCGGAACCGTGCGCCTGCGACGGATTCAGGTTGCCTTCGAATTCGGAGAAGATCTGGCTGTACGGCTTGCCGACGATGTTGGCCAGCACGTTGAGCCGGCCGCGGTGCGGCATGCCGATCACCACTTCGTCGAGCCCATGCTCGGCGGACTGGTCGATCACCGCGTCCATCGCCGGGATGACGGTCTCGGCACCCTCGAGCGAAAACCGTTTCTGGCCAACGTATTTCGTCTGGAGGAAAGTTTCGAAGGCCTCGGCGGCGTTCAGCTTGCTCAGGATGTACTTCTGCTGGGCGACGGTGGGCTTCTCGTGCTTGACCTCGATGCGCTCCTGCAGCCACTTCTGCTGCTCGGGCTCGAGGATGTGGGTGTACTCGACGCCGATGTGGCGGCAGTACGCGTCGCGCAGCAGGCCGAGCACGTCGCGCAGCTTCTTGTATTCCGCGCCGCCGAACCCGCCGACCTTGAACACGCGGTCGAGGTCCCACAGCGTCAGCCCGTGGGTCGCGATGTCGAGGTCGGGATGGCTGCGGAACCGGGTCTTGTCCAGGCGCAGCGGGTCGATGTCGGCCATCAGGTGGCCGCGGTTGCGGTACGCCGCGATCAGTTCGATGACGCGGGCGTTCTTGTCTTGGATCGAGTCGGGGTTGTCGGTGCGCCAGCGGACCGGCTCGTAGGGGATGCCCAGCTCGTGGAAGATGTCGTCCCAGAAGTCGTCGGAGAGCAGCAGCTGGTGCACCGTGCGCAGGAAGTCGCCGGATTCCGCGCCCTGGATGATGCGGTGGTCGTAGGTCGACGTCAGCGTCACCAGCTTGCCGACGCCCAGGTCGGCGATGCGTTCTTCGCTGGCGCCCTGGAACTCGGCGGGGTACTCCATGGCGCCGACGCCGATGATCGCCCCTTGCCCGCGCATCAGCCGCGGCACGGAGTGCACGGTGCCGATGGTGCCGGGGTTGGTCAGCGAGATCGTCACCCCGCTGAAGTCCTCGGCGGTGAGCTTGCCGTCGCGGGCCCGCCGGACGATGTCCTCGTAGGCGGCGATGAACTGGCCGAACCGCATGGTCTCGGCCTTCTTGATCCCGGCGACCACCAGTTGGCGGCTGCCGTCTTTGCCTTGCAGGTCGATCGCGAGCCCCAGATTGGTGTGCGCCGGGGTGATCACAGTCGGCTTGCCGTCCACTTCGGCGTAGTGCCGGTTCATGTTCGGGAACTTCTTGACCGCCTGCACGATCGCGAACCCGAGCACATGGGTGAACGAGATCTTGCCGCCGCGCGTGCGCTTGAGGTGGTTGTTGATGACGATCCGGTTGTCGATCATCAGCTTGGCCGGGACCGCGCGCACGCTGGTGGCGGTCGGCACGTCCAGCGACGCCGCCATGTTCTTGGCCACCGCCGCCGCGGCGCCACGGATCACCTGCACCTCGTCGTCGGGCGCCACGCTGACTGCGGGCGCCTTGGCCGGCTTGGACTCTCTCTTCGGCTCCGGCTTGCTCTTGGGTTCAGCGTCTTTCGGTTCGGCTGACGCGGTCTTCGCCTGGCCGTCGGCTGCGGGCTTCGTGGTGGACTGCTGCTGCTTCTGCGGCGCGCTGTCGGTCTGCTGACCGTTGCCCGTCGGCTCGGGTGAGTAGTCGACCAGGAAATCGTGCCAACTCGGGTCAACCGACGAGGGGTCGTCGCGGAACTTGCGGTACATCTCTTCGACGAGCCACTCGTTCTGACCGAATGGCGAAGGTGAACTGCTCACAGCGGCTGCTCGCCTCGATTCCTCTGTCCGGGAAGCGTCCTGGAGGGCGCTTGCCCACCTCTGCTACTGGCGACGGTCTCTGCTGTTTCCGCCTCGGTAAAGGCTAACCCGTTGGTCTTCGCAGCGACCACGTGCGCGGTATTCCCGGCGTCGCCGTTTCTAACAGTACGCCCGTTCTGGGAGAGGTGCGTGGCCTAAGACGACGCGGTGGCCGACGGCAGCACGTGCAACGCGACGGGCCAGCGGGCCGGCGCAGGCCCAAAAGCCTTGCGCGCGTTGGCGATGATCTTCTTGGCCATCATCCGGTTACCGCCGCCGCCGATCGCGGCGCCGATGCCCATCGGCAACATCTTGCCGACGGCCATCACACCCCGCTTGAGTGTGTAGCGCTTCACGAAGTAGCGCAGCAGCCGATTGTTGAGTTGCGACACCACCGGCAACGGCAGCGACGCGGTGCTCTCGGCCAGCCAACCGCCGTTGGTGCGGCCCGGGCCGACCAGGTCGCGCACCGCGCGCTTGCTGTCCTCACCGACCAGCACGGCCAGCACCAACGCTCGCCGGTGCTCACGCTGATCGGCCGGGATGCCGTGCACTTCGGCCACGGCCAGCACGAAAAGCGCGGTGGTTTCCAGGAACAGCACGGTCTCGCCGGCCACCGCGGACAGCGCAGCCACCGTGCCGATGCCCGGGAGGGCGGCCGCCGAGCCCACCGCCGCCCCGCTGGCCATGGCCGCGGCCAGATAGCGCTTCTCGAGCATGGTGACGATTTCGGCCGGTGAGGCATCGGGATGCTGTCGTCGCAGCCGCTGCACGTACGCCGTGACCGCCGGTGCCTGAACGCGCGCCCCGCGCTCGAGGATGTATGACAGCGCTTTGGCGCCCGCCCCGGCGTTGTCGTCGGTGGCAGCGTTGAGCTGCGCTGGAGGGCGCGGGCGTGCGGCGTTCATGAGGCCTCCTGGCGGATCGCGTCTTTCCAGGCTACCGGCGGGTGGGAAGAAAATACCGGCGTGCGGTGCTGGTGTGGGTCATGGCAACATCGCGGGCTGTGGGTGTGACGAGCGAGGGCGAGCTGACGACGGGACGTCCCCTCACTCCGAGCCGCACCCGGATGATCGTCGTGCTCGGTGCCCTGGTCGCGCTCGGTCCGTTGACGCTCGACCTCTATCTGCCGGCGCTGCCGAGGATCACCGAAGAGTTGGCGGTGTCCTCGTCGGTGACGCAGTTGACGTTGACGGGGACGCTGGCCGGGCTGGCGCTGGGCCAGCTGATCGTCGGACCCTTGTCGGACTCGGTGGGCAGGCGCCGGCCGCTGATTGCCGGGATCGTGCTGCACATGATCGCGTCGCTGGTCTGCCTGGCGGCTCCCGACATCGCGGTGCTGGGCAGCGCCAGAGTGCTCCAGGGCGTCGGCGCGTCGGCGGCGATGGTGGTCGCGATCGCTGTGGTCGGTGACCTGTTCGACGACTCGGCCGCCGCCACGGTGTTGTCGCGGCTGATGCTGGTGCTCGGTGTGGCGCCGGTCGTCGCGCCGTCACTGGGGGCGGCGGTGCTGCTGCATGCGTCGTGGCACTGGGTGTTCGCAGTGCTCGTGGTGCTGGCGGGTGGCCTGCTCGTGGTGGCCGCGCTGGCGTTGCCTGAAACCCTTCCGGTCGAGCATCGCCGGCCGTTGCGGTTGGGTGCGGTCGGCGCCACGTACCTTGCGTTGTTGCGCGATCTGCGGTTCGTGACCCTGGTGCTGGTCGCCGCGCTGGCGATGTCGGGGTTGTTTGCCTACATCTCGGGGGCCTCGTTCGTGCTGCAGGGCGGCTATGGGCTGACCCAGCAGGTGTTCGCGGTCGTGTTCGGTGCGGGAGCGATCTCGTTCATCACCGCATCGCAGATCAATGTGGTTCTGCTGAAACGGTTTTCGCCGCAACGCATCGTCGTGTTCGCGTTGGGCTTCGGCGTGGTGGTCGGCGCCGCGTTCGTGGCGCTGGCGCTGTCTCGCGTCGGCGGGCTGGTCGCCTTCCTGGTCCCGGTGTGGCTGATCCTGGGCTCGATGGGTCTGGTGATTCCGAATGCGCCGGCGTTGGCGCTGTCCCGCCATCATGAGGCGGCGGGAACCGCTGCCGCGCTGTTGGGTGCCGCACAGTTCGGCATCGGCGCTGCCGTCGCGCCGGTGGTGGGACTGCTGGGCAACGACGAGCGCGCGTTAGCCGCGGTGATGGCGGCGGGCGTGGTGGTGGCTCTGGTCGCGTTGGTCACCGTGATCCGCAGCACCGAGAACGCCTCGGCCTAGCGGCCGCTGGGTACCGTCGCATGCGGTTACTCCGGCGGAGTAGTTCGCGCCGGAATAGGGAATGATCTGCGCATGGCCGGTCACGTGACGTCGTGGGGCACCTCGGTGCTGGTGACGACGTGACCGCCGCTGAGCGCGACATACCACCGTGGGAGCGCGGGGAGCGCGACATGCAACCGTGGGAGCGCGCTGAGCGCGACATGCAACCGTGGCGTGCGCTGTGGGCCATGATGGTCGGCTTCTTCATGATTCTGGTCGACTCGACGATCGTCGCCGTCGCCAACCCGCGCATCATGGAGAAGCTGAACACCGACTACGACGCGGTGATCTGGGTGACCAGCGCTTATCTGCTGGCGTACGCGGTGCCGCTGTTGGTGGCCGGCCGACTCGGTGACCGGTTCGGCCCCAAGAATCTGTACCTGGCCGGCTTGGCGATCTTCACCGCCTCGTCGCTGTGGTGCGGGTTGGCCGGTTCGATCGAGATGCTGATCGCCGCGCGGGTGGTGCAGGGCCTCGGCGCCGCGCTGCTCACGCCCCAGACGTTGTCGACGATCACCCGCATCTTCCCGCCGGAACGCCGCGGCGTCGCGATGAGCGTCTGGGGTGCCACCGCAGGGGTCGCCACGCTGGTCGGCCCGCTTGCCGGCGGCACCTTGGTCGACAGCCTGGGCTGGCAGTGGATCTTCTTCGTGAACGTGCCGATCGGGGTGCTCGGCCTGGTGCTGGCGGTGTGGCTGATCCCGGTGTTGCCGACGCAACGCCACCGCTTCGACGTGCCGGGCGTGCTGCTTTCGGGCGCGGCGATGTTCCTGATCGTGTTCGGCCTGCAGGAGGGCCAGTCGCACGACTGGGCGCTGTGGATCTGGGCGACCATCGTCGGCGGCATCGCGGTGATGGGACTGTTCGTCTGGTGGCAGTGGGTGAACAAGAACGAGCCGCTGATCCCGCTGCGGGTGTTCCGCGATCGCGACTTCTCGCTGTCGAATGTCGGGGTCGCGGTGATGGGCTTCATCGCCGTGGGGATGGTGCTGCCGCTGATGTTCTATCTGCAGGGCGTGTGCGGCTTGTCGCCTACCCGCTCGGCGTTGGTGACAGTGCCGATGGCGGTGTGCACCGGGCTGCTGGCGCCTATCGTCGGGCGCATCGTCGACCGGTCCCATCCTCGCCCGGTGGTCGGGTTCGGTTTCTCGATGCTGGCGATCGCGCTGACGTGGCTGTCGGCGGAGATGACGCCGACGACGCCGATCTGGCGGCTGGTGCTGCCGTTCGCCGCTATGGGCGTCGGCATGGCATTCGTATGGGCGCCGTTGGCCGCCACCGCGACCCGCAACCTGCCGCCGCATTTGGCCGGCGCGGGGTCGGGCGTCTACAACGCGACCCGGCAGGTGGGTTCGGTACTAGGCAGCGCGAGCATGGCCGCGATGATGACCTGGCGGATCAGCGAAGAACTGCCGCCGATGCCGGCAGGTACTCCGCGTGGCGGCGAGGGGGCGGTGAGCCAGCTGCCCGGATTCTTGCACCAGCCGTTCTCCGACGCGATGTCCACGTCGACGCTCTTGCCGGCGTTCGTGGCGCTGTTCGGGGTGATCGCGGCACTGTTCCTCATCGGGGGCCGAACCGCTGGTGTTGCGAAATCCGTTGAGCCGCAACCATTTGACGATTCGGAGCCCCGCACCGACGCGATGCCGGTGATTGCCGCGCGCGCCGGCGACTCCGGCGGCTACTTCGGCGACGACGACGATTACCCGGAATACATCCTCGTGCCACCGGATCCCGACAGCGGGCCGCAACCGATTCCTTCGCCGGATGCCGACGACTCCGACACCGAACCGCTGGCCGTCCCTGCCGAGGCGGCGGGCAGCGAGCCGGTCGAGCTGGGGGCCGACAACCCGTACCAGACGCTCTACCACGAGCCGCCGGAGCGCTGGCTGCGTTCGGTGAGCGAGCCGATTGGCTTCGCGCACAACGGCTTTCGGGTACCTCATGGTAACGGATTGCCGGACGTTCCCGAGCAGCGGCGGCCAGGCAGGCACGCCGCCGACGACAGCGGGCCGACGTTCACATGGTTCGATCCGGACGCCGACAGCTACGGCAGGCACGCGACTCCTGCCGGTGACTAGGCGAACAGCACCGCGGCGTTCAGGTAGCCGGTGGGGTCGAGGGCGTTCTTGATCGTCCGCATCGCGGCGATATCCGCCGGTTCGCGGGACATCCCGACGTAGTCGCGCTTGAGGCTGCCGACGCCGTGCTCAGAGCTGACGTTGCCGCCGCAGCCGGCGATCAGCGTCATCATCGCCGCGTACAGCGCCCTTTCACGCTCAGCAGTCATGCTGCAGCGCAACACATTCAGATGCAAGTTCCCCTCGGCGATGTGGCCGAACAGCACGGGGATCGCATCGGGTGCATGCTCGGCGATCAGGGCGGACGACTGCTCCGCGAAGGTCGCGATCGCCGGCAGCGGCAGCGAGACGTCGAACTTCAGCGGCGGCCCGAAGACGCCGAGGATGTCGGCGATCGCCTCGCGTAGCCGCCACATCCGCTGCTGCGCAACGGCATCCACGCCGACCGCCGGCTCCGCGGACAACGGCGCATCCGTCAGCGCATCGGCCAGTCGGTCCGACTGATCGCGGTCACCGGCCATCTCGATCAGCATCAGCCAGGGGGCCGCCACCGGAGACGCGACGTCCAGATGCCGTGCGGTGAGCTCGAGCGCCCGCGCGTCGATCAGTTCCAGCGCCGCGATGCCGTCGAGATCGCGAAGGACCTGACCGGCCGCGGTCACCGCGGACAGGTCCGCAAACCCCGCCACCGCGGTGATCCGGTGCGCGGGCGTGGGGTGCAACCGCACGTCGAGCTCGGTGATCACACCCAGCGTGCCCTCGGCGCCGACGAACAGCGCAGCCAAGTCGTAGCCGGTGTTGTCGCGACGAACAGCGCTGTGCCGCCGCAGAATCGAGCCGTCGGGCAGCACCACCTCCAGTCCGACCACCTGCTCGCCCATGTTGCCGTACCGCACGGTGCGCAGCCCGCCCGCGTTCGTCGATGCCATGCCCCCGACCGTCGCGGAATCGCGGGCGGCGAGGTCCACCCCGAACACCAGCCCGGCTCCAGCGGCGACGCGCTGCGCCGCCGCCAGCGGAACGCCCGCACCCAGCCGCAGCCGGCGCTCGCCGGTGTCGACATCGCCGACTGTCGTGAGCCGCTCCGTGGACACCAACACGTCGTCGTGTTCGGGAACAGTGCCGGCCACCAACGACGTCCGCCCGCCCTGGATCGTGACGTGCGCGCCGGCGTCGCGGCATTCGGCCAGCACGGCCGCGATCTCGTCGGCGCACGCGGGCCGCACCAGCGCCGCGGCGCGCCCGCGATAACGCCCGGTGTGGTCGAGGCTGCGCGCCGCGAGCACGTCCGGATCGGTGCTCAGGTAGCTGCCGCCGACGATGCCTGCCAGCCGCTGCGCCAAACTCATTGCGGCGTCTCGCCCGGCGACAAGGTGAGAAACGCGCCGAGGGCCACCAAGTCGTCGGGGCTGGCCGGCAGGTACTCGGTCAGCGACGGCGATCGCACGATCACGGCCCGATACTTGGCCCGGCTGATCGCGACGTTGAGCCGGTTGCGGTTGAGCAGAAAACCCATGCCGCGCGGAATGTCGTCGATGGTCGACGAGGCCATCGACAAGAACACCACCGGCGCCTGCCGGCCCTGGAACTTGTCGACGGTGCCCACCCGCACGTCGTCGAGCTTCGCCGCGTGCAAGTGCGACCGGATGCACAGCACCTGGGCGTTGTACGGCGCCACCACGAGCACGTCGTCCTCTGTCAGCGCGCGTGTGCCGTGCTCGTCGGTCCACGGCGTGCCGATCAGCGCTTGGATCTGCTCGACGATTGCCGCGGCCTCTTCGTCGCTCGCGGTGTCGTTGTCGCGGTGGTCCACGAACAGGGTGTGCACGCCCGGCGCATGACCGGCTAGTTCGCGATGCGCGGCGATGTCGTCGGGCCGCAGCCGATTCTCATACGACAGCGCCGAAACCGCTTGGCAGACAGCGGGATGCATGCGGTAGCTGCGTTCGAGGAAGTACCCGAACTCGTCGGGCAACACATCGCGGTCGTCGACCAGCCAGCCCAGCGCCGAGCGGTCCACCGGTTCCGGGTGGGTGCCTTGGCTGACTTCCGGCAGTTGTTGCGGATCGCCCAGTAGCAAAAGGTTCCTCGCGGCCAGGGAGACTGCGATGGTGCTGGCCAGCGAGAACTGGCCCGCCTCGTCGATGGTCAGCACGTCGAGGCTACGCGGTGGAACTCGGGCAGCGTTGGCGAAATCCCACGCCGTGCCGCCGATGACGCAGCCGGCGTGCCCGGCGATGAAGTCGGCGTACTTGTTCTCGGGAACTACTTGCCAGGCACGGTGATTGGTGTGTTCGGCGCCGGATTTCTTTCCCACCAGCGACGGATCGACACCCGCACCGACGATCTCGTCGAGCAGGTTTTCGACCACCGCATGCGACTGCGCGACCACACCGATGCGCCAGTGGTGCTCGTCGACCAACCTGGCGATCACCCGTGCGGCCGTATACGTCTTGCCGGTGCCCGGCGGACCGTGCACCGCGACGTACGAGTCGCTCAACGCCAGCAGCGCCGCCGTGATCGACTCGATGTGGTCGCCGAGCCGGGGGAGAGGCCCGCCGCCGGTCAGTGTCGGCGGCTGGCGGCGCAAGATGTCGATCACCGCGCCATGCGGCAACCGCGAGCAGGTGCGCAGCGACTCGGCGGCCTCCGCCGCGACCGTCTCGATCACCTGCTCCATGTTGTCTGTGGACACCGGAAATCCCGGCGTCAACGCCATCGGGAGGTTGTCGAACGGGCCCGCGTCGGGCTGCAGTTCACAGATCAGCACCTCGACGGGCAAACCGGCTGCGGCATCGACAGTTTCGAGCACCGTCGCCTTGCCTGCCGCGCGCCGGTCGGGGTGGGCGTCGTCGAGGCCCGGGGGCGCCGGGCGGTCGTAGAGCACGCACACATTACGGTCGAGCTGCCCGCCGCAGAGGCTGCCGTACAGCCGGACATGGCGTCGTGGCTTGCGTTTGCGCGGCGGCAGATGCCAATCGGCCTCCACGCGCGCGTCCTCGACGCGGAACACCCCCGAGGTGTCGGCCCACTCCTCGACCGGCCCGGTGAGCCGGTCGAAGTGGCTCCACCAGAAGGGTTTTCGTTCTCGTTGGTAGTAGCCGCGCGCGGCGGCGATCAATGCAGCCGCCATCTGGTCGGGTGAGCGGTGATCGCGGTCTGCTGCGTCTCCCGCGAAATCGTTCAGCAGACAAGCGATGTCATCGTCAGTGGGTACGGTTTCCCCCGGGGGCGCCGGCCGGGTCAGATGGGTGACCCCGTTCTCGAACGCCCGCAGCACCAGCCAGTCGCGGAGCTTGCGCGTCGACGTGCAGTCGTAGTGGTTGTAGTCCTCGATTTCCTTGAGCACGCTTGCTGCCTCGTCGTCGCGGCCGGCGTCACGCAGTGCGCAGTACCGCGCGTACTGGGTGATCGAGTCAGTTGCGGTGGTGACGTCTCCGCCGCGCAGCTGCTCACCCATGTACAGCGGCTCGATCGCCTTGAGCCCGTAAGATTCTGCGCCGACGAGGATGGCCTTGCGCACGATGGGATAAAGGTTCACCAGCACCTCGCTGCGCAGCAGCTCGTCGACCTCGTCTTCGCCGACGCCGTGGCGCGCGGCCAGCCGCAGCAACGCGGTCTTCTCGTACGCGGCGTAGTGGTAGATGTGCATGTTCGGGTAGCGCTTGCGGCGCTTGCGAACCATCGCCAGGAACTCGACCAGCGCCTCCCGTTCGCCGGGTCGATCGTGCGCCCACAACGGGTGGAAGGTGCCGTCGCGTTCGAGCACCCCGAACAGGTACTCCAGACCCCAGTCGACGCCATTGCTGGTCCACAGCGGATCGCCTTCGAAATCGAAGAACAGGTCGCCGTCGTCGATCGCGGGCAGCGCGCCGAGCGGATCCGGGTCGACGACGTCGTACTCGGCGACACCGGATTGCGCCTGGCGCACCTGTATGCGCGCCTGGGCGGTCAGCGTGGCAAGGGTTGCCGCAGCCATTCCGTCCACCGGGCCGGTGTGGTGGGCGAGTTCGGTGACGGTGCTGATGCCCGCGCCGAGCAGTTTGGCCCGCTGGCTGGCCCGCATGCCGGCCACCAGCAGCAGATCGTCGGATGCCCGCAGATGCGGCTCGCAAGCCGCGCAGCGCATGCAGGCACGCAGTTGCGGGTCGCCCCAGCTGACCGGCTGTCCCGACGCGAGGTGGCGGTCGAGCAGGTCCTCGAGCGCCGCCCGCTGGCGCAGATACACCTCGACGAGCTCGTGCACCGGGTATTCCGCCACAGCCTGGTCGCCGAGGATCAGACCGACGGTGGGGCTCACCGGGGCGCCCATCGCGCGCAGCGCTTCGGCGTAGCCCGCGATCTGCAGCAGCGCTTCGACTTTGGCGTGCCGCGCCAGTTTGGTGTCGCGAATCTGATACGCACAGCTCGCGTCTTCCCGAACCAGGAAGTCGGCGAATCCGACGAACCTGCCGTCGATCAGGGCCGCCTGGTACACCACCGCCGGTTGGCGAGCCAGCGCCTCGAGCGTCGCGCGCGCCGCTGCCTCGAACGACGCCACGGTGTACGCGGGCCGGCCAATGGTGACCACCCCGTCTCCGTAGCGGGCGACGTAATCGTCGAGGATGCGGCGTTCGTGCGCACCGCCCAATTCGGCGGTGCGCCTGAGTAGTTCGTCGTCGTCGGTCTCGGGGGCGGGCCCGCGGCCGAGCTTGTGGTCGAACTCGCGCAACAACGCATACTCACACCTGGCGGCGGCGGCCAGGTCCGAGGCGCTGTAGTACACGCGGCCGTTGTCGACGAACACGGTGTCACTGTAGGTTTCTTCGCCGCGAGCGTGCATGTCTGTACACCGACACGCCGCGTTCGCCGTACCCCAGCGCACGCTCACGGCTCACCAGCCGTGCGCGTGCTTACGCCGTGTTGGCGACCAGTTCCACGTTGTTGCCGTTCCACCGGAATCGCACCACGCTGTCCAGCCCGGGCATCCCGTTGGAGAATTTCAGCGCGACGGTGTCGCCGGTACTCGCCGACGAGTCGATCGCATTGAAGCCGAACGTGTCAGGCACCCCTGAGGGAATGAACTTGCCCTGGTGGAACATCACCGCGCGGGTGTTCGGGTTGTCGGCGTTGGTGTTGGCCCGCACGATCACCACCGACAGCTGCGCGCATTCGTTGTAGTTCCCGGCGACGGGCTCAGGGTTCCAGCGCTGGCCGCTGCGCGGGTCGGGCGGCAGGCTGGCGACGGCTTTGGCGATCTCAGGTGCCGCCAGGTTGACCGCGCAGGGGTCGTATGGGGCGGGCGGCGGTGGGGCGGGCGCCGCTGGCGGCGGCACGGGCGGTGCCGGGGGCCCAGCCGCCAGCGCAGTGCTACGCGGCTCCGGGGTCTTCGCGACGGTGGAATCCCCGGCGCCGCAGCCGGCCGACGCCACCGTCACCGCCGCGGCCACCGCGACGACGATCCCGATCCCTTTCACAAGTGCGCACCGTACCGTCGCGGTCCGCGATTCGATCGCAGGCGGGGCCGACTGCGCGGCCACTAGACTCATCTCACGATGACCTCCCCGGACCAGGACCTTTCGCGTCCTGCCACCTCGTTCGCCGACCTGCACATCCATCCCGCGGTGCTGGCCGCTGTCGACGACGTCGGCTACGAATCGCCTTCACCGGTCCAGGCGGCGACGATCCCGGCGATGATGGCCGGCTCCGACGTCGTCGGCCTGGCGCAGACCGGTACCGGCAAGACCGCCGCGTTCGCGATGCCGATCCTGTCGAAGATCGACACGTCGAGCACCGCGACGCAGGCGCTGGTGCTCGCACCCACCCGCGAGCTCGCGCTGCAGGTGGCCGAGGCGTTCCGCCGCTACGGCGCACATCTGCCTCGGATCAACGTGCTGCCCATCTACGGCGGTCAGTCCTACGGCGTGCAACTGGCCGGGCTCAAACGCGGCGCGCACGTGGTGGTCGGCACCCCCGGACGGGTGATCGACCACCTCGAACGCGGCACGCTGGATCTGTCTCGCCTGGACTATCTGGTGCTCGACGAGGCCGACGAAATGCTGCAGATGGGCTTCGCCGAAGACGTCGAACGCATCCTCGCCGACACTCCCGAGTACAAGCAGGTGGCGCTGTTTTCCGCGACCATGCCACCGGCCATCCGCAAGATCACCTCCAAGTACCTGCACGATCCGGTCGAGGTCACCGTCGAGGCGAAAACCGCGACGGCAGAGAACATCTCGCAGCGCTACATCCAAGTGGCCGGTCCACGTAAGATGGACGCCCTGACACGGGTGCTCGAAGTCGAGCCGTTCGACGCGATGATCGTGTTCGTGCGCACCAAGCAAGCCGCCGAGGAGGTGGCCGAAAAGCTCAGCGCCCGTGGGTTTTCCGCGGCGGCGATCAACGGTGACGTGCCGCAGGCGCAGCGTGAGCGCACCATCGCGGCGCTGCGGGACGGTGGCATCGACATCCTCGTCGCTACCGACGTCGCGGCCCGCGGCCTGGACGTGGAGCGCATCTCGCACGTGCTCAACTACGACATCCCTCATGACACCGAGTCGTACGTGCACCGGATCGGACGCACGGGCCGGGCCGGCCGCAGTGGCTCGGCGCTGCTGTTCGTCTCGCCGCGGGAACGGCACCTACTCAAGGCGATCGAGAAGGCGACACGCCAAAAGCTCACGGAGGCACAGCTTCCCACCGTCGAAGACGTCAACGCACAACGGGTCGCCAAGTTCCGCGATTCGATCACCGACGCGCTCAGTGCGCCCGGCATCGAACTGTTCCGCAGCTTGGTCGAAGAATACGAACGTGAGCACGACGTGCCGATGGCCGACATCGCCGCCGCGCTCGCTTTGCAGTCGCGTGACGGTGAGCAGTTCCTGATGGCGCCGGAGCCGCCCGTGGAGCGGCGCAAGGAGCGTGCCGAACGCCCGGCCAAGCCGCGCCGCACCAACCAGAAGATGGCCACCTACCGCATCGACGTCGGCAAGCGGCACAAGGTCGGCCCGGGCGCCATCGTGGGGGCCATCGCCAACGAAGGTGGTTTGCACCGAAGCGATTTCGGC
The DNA here is from genome assembly GCF_059812855.1 of Mycobacterium sp. NGS35. Classification (NCBI taxonomy): domain Bacteria; kingdom Bacillati; phylum Actinomycetota; class Actinomycetes; order Mycobacteriales; family Mycobacteriaceae; genus Mycobacterium; species Mycobacterium sp. NGS35. The sequence goes on along the minus strand of NZ_JCALDL010000007.1, from coordinate 68,682 downwards.
CACATCGCGATCCACTCGGACTTCTCACTCGTCGAACTTCCGGCGAAGCTGCCCCGCGAGACGCTCAAGGCCCTGGAGAAGACCCGCATTTCCGGCGTGCTCATCAACCTCAAGCCCGACCGCAGGAGACGGCCGACGCAATGACGGTGTCGCGGGAACTCGACGCGCAGGGTGGGCTGGAGTCGGTCTCGCGGGCCGAACGGGTGGCGTCTCTCACCGGCATCCGCGCCGTGGCCGCACTGCTGGTGATGGGCACGCATGCGGCCTACACGACGGGCAAGTATCCGCAGGGCTACTGGGGTTTGTTCTTCTCGCGCATGGAGATCGGCGTGCCGGTCTTCTTCGTCTTGTCGGGGTTTTTGCTCTTCAGTCCATGGGTGCGCGCAGCCGAGCAGGACCGGCCGGCTCCGTCGATCGCCCGCTATGCCTGGCACCGGGTGCGACGCATCATGCCGGCCTATGTGGTCACGGTCGTCGCGGCCTATGTGGTGTACCACTTCCGTACCGCCGGTCCGAACCCCGGCCACCACTGGACCGGGTTGGTGCGCAACTTGACCCTGACCCAGATCTACACCGACAACTACATGTATTCCTATCTGCACCAAGGGCTTACGCAGATGTGGAGCCTGGCCGTGGAGGTGGCGTTCTACGTGGTGCTGCCGCTACTGGCCTATCTGCTGCTGGTGGTTCTGTGCCGCCGACGGTGGCAGCCGCGGCTGCTGCTGACAGGTCTGGCCGCACTCAGTCTGGTCACGCCGCTGTGGCTGATTCTGGTGCACACCACCGACTGGCTGCCCGATGGCGGACGGCTTTGGCTACCAACATATTTCGTGTGGTTTCTCGGCGGCATGATGCTGGCCGTCCTGGCCCCGATGGGCCGGCGCTGGCATGCCGGCGTCTGCCTGTCACTGGCGCTGGTGTGCTACCTGATCGTCTCGACGCCGATCGGCGGCGAGCCGACCACGTCTCCCACGAAGTTGTGGGAGGCGCTGGCCAAGGCGGCGTTCTACGCGGTGATCGCGACGTTGATGGTGGGACCGCTGGCTCTGGGCAACCGCGGCTGGTACGCCCGTGTACTGGCCAGCCGGCCGATGGTGTGGCTGGGCGAAATCTCCTACGAGATCTTTCTGATCCACCTCGTCGTGATGGAGATCGCGATGGTCGAGGTGCTGCATTGGCGGGTCTACACCGGCAACATGCTCGCGCTGTTCGCGGTCACGTTGACCATGACGGTGCCGCTGGCATGGCTGCTGCACCGCGTCACTCGCGTGCGCGCCTGACGTCGACGCGTGCCGTCAGCGGGCCGGTGCCCGACCGCGGATCAGGAACGAGCCACCCGCCAAGACCAATCCCAGCACTGCCACGGGGATCGCCCACTCGAGGCGGTTGTTGATCGCGTTCTTGCAGTTGTCCTCGTACTGGTGGCTCTGGGTCTGCGGCGCGACGTCCTGGATGACCGGCCCGATGACCGGGGTGTTGCCGAGCTGGTTCCCGACGGTCTCGTTGTCCTTGTCGCGCGCCGCTTGCAGGTCGCCACCGGCGATCGGAACTCCGCAGCCGACGCTGCCCCGATCACCCGAAGCGCTGGGCGGGACCAGCAAGAAGATGATCCCCACGATCGCTGCGATCGCCCCGACCAGCAATAACAACCGTTGCGCGTTCACCGTTTAACCCCCTGGGCTGTCGAATGTCTGAGCCTCGATACCCGGGCCCAGTTGCGTCCAAACCTAGCGTCGCGCCGGGGCGCCGACGACGGTCGACACGACGAACTCCCGCAACAGGTGCCGTTCGTCGTCCTCGTCGCGGCCCGGGAACATCAACAGCGAGGTGATCACCCGGACCAGCCAGCGGGCGCGCCGCTCGACGACGGCCGGATCGTCGGCGCCAAGTGAGTTCAAGAACGCGGCCGTCAGCGCTTTGATCACCTCGGACTGCTCGGCCATCTCGCCGCCGATCGGCGGCTCGTTCGCCGCGAACCACGACGCCAGCGCCGGACTGCTGCGCACCATTCGCAGCGCGGTGGTGACACCGGCGATCAGCCGTTCGGCAGGGTCTTCGACGTCGCGGATCTGATCGGTGAGTTCCCGGTGCAGCCGGTAGGCCTCCCGGTTGACGAACGCGGTGTGCAGCGCCTCGCGGTTTTCGAAGTAGCGATACAGCGTAGCGCGCGAACAGCCTGCGGCACTTGCGATTTCCTGCATACCGACGGTCGCCGCGTCACGTTCGGCGAACAGCGTCGCCGCCGCGTCCAGGATGCGGTCGACAGCCACCTCGCTGCGGTTGCTGGCCAGCCAGTCGCGTGCCATCAGCTGGTAACCCGGAACGGCACCGACAGCGGACGGCGCACGTAGCTGCCGCCGGCCCAGACGATGCGGTCCTCGTCGACCTCGAAATCGGGGCAGTGGGCCAGCAGTTCGGTCAGCGCGACGCGGGCCTGCATGCGGGCGGCGGCCGCGCCGAGGCAGTGGTGAGCGCCATGGCTGAACGTCAGGATCTTCGCCGGGCGGCGTGTCACGTCGAGTTCCCCTGCGTCAGGGCCGTATTCGCGTTCGTCGCGGTTGGCCGACCCGTACAGCAGCAGTACCCTGCGTCCGGCCGGAATCGTGGTGTCGCCGACGGTGACGTCGCGGGTCGTCGTGCGCGCCAGCCCTTGCACCGGCGAGGTCAGCCGCAGCAGCTCGTCGACCGCGTCGGCGATCAGGTCCGGTTGCTGGGCCAGCAGCCTGCGCTGGTCGGGCCGCTGGTGGAGCAGTTGCACGGAGCCGCCGAGCATGCCGGTGGTGGTGTCGTTGCCTCCGGTGACCATCGTGAACGTGAACGCCAGCACTGACAGCGTGCCCGCGATGTCGCCGTCGGCCCCGACGCCGGCAGCCACCAGGTGTGACACCGTGTCGTCGCCCGGCTCGCGCCGTCTGCGCTCGATCAGCTCGGTGAAGTAAGCCATCATCGAGCCCACCGCGTCGCCTACCGATTCGAGCGCGTTGCCGATGCCCCCTTCGACGGTGTTGGCCGCGACGATCGCCTCGGTCCAGCCGTCGAACTGGTCGCGGTCCTCTTCCGGCACGCCGAGGTAGTGGGCGACGACCATCGAAGGCAGCGGCTTGAACAGCTCGGTGACGATGTCGCCGCCGCCGGCCGCCAGTAGCTTCTCCAGCCGTTCGACGACGAATGCGCGCACCACGGGCTCGACGGCCTGCACCTGGCGCGGTGTGAAACCGCGCGCCACCAGCTTGCGGAATTCGGTGTGCACCGGCGGGTCCTGCATTACCATCGGTGGATTGTCTTGCAGCCCAATCAATTCCAGTTCACCGTAGTTGACCGTCAGACCCTGTGCGGAGGAGAAGGTCTCGTGGTCGCGCGCTGCCGCCCACACGTCGGCGTGCCGAGACAGCACCCAATAGTCGTGGTCGGGCTTCTCCGGCGGGACGACGTGGTGGACGGGATCGTGGTCGCGCAGCGCCCTGTACATCGGCCACGGATTGGGCCAGGTCTGCGCGCTCGCGAGCTGGAACGCCACCGGAGAATTGTGAGACAGAACCGCCGTCATGTCTCATAGCATCGACAAGCTACGGGCGCCTGTCAAGACAACGGCTAGATCGCCGCGCCAGGGTTGAGAATGCCCGCCGGGTCGAGTGCGTCCTTGATGCGGCGGTTCAGCGCCATCGCGTCGGGCCCCAGCTGACCGGCCAGCCATGGCCGCTTCAGCCGACCCACCCCATGCTCACCGGTGATCGTGCCGCCCAGCTGCACGGCGAGATCCATGATCTCGCCGAACGCCAGCTCGGCGCGCTGGCTCATCGCGGCATCCGACGGGTCGAACACGATCAGCGGGTGGGTGTTGCCGTCGCCGGCGTGCGCGATCACCGAAATCATCACGTCGCGGTCGGCGGCGATTCGGGCCACCCCGGTCACCAGATCGGCCAGCGCCGGCAGTGGCACCCCGACGTCCTCGAGCAGCAGCGAGCCCTTCAATTCCACCGCAGGGATTGCAAAGCGGCGCGCGGCGACGAACGCCTCGCCCTCGTCGGGGTCGTCGGTGGAGAACACCTCGGTGGCCGCATGCTCGGCGAAAACCGAGGCCATGAAGTCGGCGTCTTGCCCGGCTGCGCCACGCTCGTCAGAGGCGGCCACCAGCATCGCTGCGGCGTTGCGGTCCAGCCCCATTCGCAGTTTGTCTTCGACGGCGTTGATCGCGACGGCGTCCATGAACTCGAGCATGGCCGGGCGGATCTTCGCCGTCACCGCCAGCACCGCGCGCATGGCGGCCTCGACGGACGAGAACGTGGCCACCACGGTGCTCTGCGGCTGTTGCGGTGGCAGCAGCCGCAGCGTCACCTCGGTGATCACACCCAGTGTGCCCTCACTGCCGACGAACAGCTTCGTCAAACTCAGCCCTGCAACGTCTTTCAGTCGTGGGCCGCCCAGCCGCACCGCAGTGCCGTCGGCCAATACCACCTGCAGTCCCAGCACGTAGTCCGTCGTGACGCCGTACTTCACGCAGCACAGCCCACCCGCATTGGTGGCGATGTTGCCGCCGATGCTGCAGATCTCATACGACGACGGGTCCGGCGGATACCACAGCCCGTGTTCGGCGACTGCGTGTTTCACCTCGGCGTTGAACAGCCCCGGCTGCACGACGGCCGTGCGGGTGACCGGGTCGACGGTGATGTCGCGCATCCGCTCGGTGGACAGCACGATGCCGTTGTCCAAAGCTGTTGCACCACCTGACAATCCGCTGCCGGCGCCCCGCGGCACGACTGGGACACGATGCCGCGTGGCCCAGCGCAGCACCGTCTGCACGTCCTCGGTGCGGCGCGGCCGGATCACGGCCATCGGCTTGCCCGCGGCGGGGTCTGCCGCACGGTCCTGCCGGTACGACTCGGTGATCGCCCGATCGGTCACCACCATGCCGTCGGGTAGCGAGGCGATCAGTTCGGCGAGGACGTCTGCGGTCATTTGACGCCCGGCAGCCGGCGCAGCGCGCGAAGGCCGGTCGTCATCACGCGTGCGTAGCGGTCGGCGCGCAACCACGGCGGCGGCCCTACTGGGAGCAGCTTCTCGATCGCAATCGTTTGCGGCTCAGTGTATTTCAAGATGCCATGCTCTCCGTGGCGCCGCCCGAGGCCGGAATCCTTCATGCCGCCCATCGGGGCGTCGATCGACCCCCACGCGGCGGCGTAGCCCTCGTTGACGTTGACGGTGCCCGCCTGCAGCCGAGTCGCGACACGCCGCCCGCGCGCCGGGTCGGAAGTCCAGACGCTGAAGTTCAGGCCGAACCGGCTGTCGTTGGCCTTCGCGATCGCCTCGTCCTCGCTGTCGACGCGGTAGAGCGACACCACCGGCCCGAACGTCTCGTCGGCGAATGCGGTCATGCCCTCGCGCACGCCGGTGAGAATCGTCGGCTCGTAGAAGAACGGACCGATGTCCGGCCGCGCCCGGCCACCCGCCAGCACGGTCGCGCCCTTGCTCACCGCGTCGTCGACGTGATGTGTGACGGTCTGCAACTGCGTCTCGTTGATCAGCGAGCCCATGTCTGCCGAATAGTCAAGCGCAGCAGACAGTTTCATGGCCTTGGTGGCTGCGACGAACCGGTCGACGAAGTCGTCCCACAGCGGCGTCGGGACGTAGATCCGCTCGATCGAGATGCACAGCTGGCCCGCGTTGGAGAACGCGGCCCGCACCGCGCCGGTCGCTGCCTTGCCGACGTCGGCGTCGTCGAGAACAAGCAGCGCGTTCTTGCCGCCCAGTTCCATCGAGCAGTCGATCAGGCGTTCGCCCGCTTGGGCCGCCACCTTTCGTCCGGTTTCGGTGGAACCCGTGAACATCAGGTAGTCGCTCTGCTGGATGATCGGCGTGCCCAACTCGGAGCCGGGCCCGGTGACCATCTGCACCAGGCCGGCCGGCATCCCGGCCTGCTCGAGCAGCTGCACCGCCCACAGCGCTGAGAACGGGGTGCGGTCGTCGGGCTTGGCGAGCACGGCGTTGCCGGCGACGAGCGCCGGAAGCGCATCGCTGATGCCCAGCGTCAACGGGTAGTTCCACGGCGAGATGATGCCGACCAGGCCTTTGGGGTGGTGGTGTTCCCACACCTCGGTCAGCATCAACTGCACCCCTTGACGGCGTTTGGGGCTGAGATAGGCCTCGGCGGTGTTGGCGTAGTAGCGCGCGGTCAGCGCAACGTCGGCGACTTCCTCGAATGCGTGCCTGCGGGCCTTGCCGTTCTCGAGCTGGATGATGTCGAGGATCTCGTCCTGGTGCTGCAACACCAGGTCGTGCAGCCGCAGCAGCACCTCCGCGCGCTCCTGCACCGGCCGGGCCGCCCACTGAGCCTGCGCCTCGCGGGCCCGGCGCGCGGCGGCGGCGACGTCGTCAGCGGTGCAGTGCGGCACGCGGCCCAGCGGCTCGCCGGTCATCGCGTTGGTGACTTCGCGATAGACGCCAGTGTTGGTGCTGTCGACCCGCGCCGCAAGCTTCCCCAACAGCGGGCCAACGGCAATGGGCTCGCGAACCGTGGTCATCGACGATCCTTCCTCGAATCAGGCGGCACAGCCGACAGTGCGCCGGTTACCTCCATGCTTCCCTTGTGGAGGAGTCGAGGAAAGGTCGGGGGGCTACAGAGGGAAAGGGAGTGGCGACGGAACGCTTAGGGAGTCGGCGCAGCGGCGGGCGGCTGTGGACCGGGCGCGACGCCCGGCGGAGGAGCGGCGTCCGGGTTCATCGGCCGCTGCGCCAGCAGAAGAAGGCCGTCCTTCCAGGTGAGGTCTCGATCCTGGATCGCGTTCCAGATGCCCCGCAGATACGACATGCGCGGACCCTCGTTGCTCGGCGTGTCCGTGGTTCCCGGTGGCAGGTTCTCGGGGCTGGTCAGATGCGGCACCGAAGCTGGTTGAGGAGCGGTGGCTGAGTCCGGGGCAGAGGCTTGGGCGACGACGTCCGGCGACGGTGGGATATCGGGCGTCGGCGGATCGGCCAACGCGGCCGGCGCCGACAGAAACGCCGCAGTACAGGCGGCAGCGCCGAGGCCCGCTGCCACTCGGGTGTCGATCTTCATCGTCAACCTCTCGTGTCCCTGCCTAAGGCTTCGTTGCGACGACACAATCGTTACAGGTGACACCTATTCTGCGGGCGGCCTCGCCGCTGTCAATTCGGTACCGGCTCCGGATCGTGCCGGTCCAGCTCGCGCAGGGAGGGCAGCCGCAGCGAAACCAGCCCGACTGCCATCATCGGGACCGCCAGGGCCAAAAAGGTCGTGCGCAGCCCGAATGCGTCGGCCAGCGGACCGGCCAGCATGAAGCCCAACGGGCCGGCCGCATACGCCAGCGAGGTCATCACACCGACGACCCGGCCGCGCAGCGGCGGCGGCGACTTGGTCTGCATCACGTAGTTGTAGATCGGCGCGATCGGCCCGTACACCAGACCGACCACTGCGCACAGCAGCAGGATCACCGGCAGTGGCGGCAGCACGGAGATCGCGGCGGTGCAGACACCGAGGGTCAGCGTCGCCACCAGCAGCGTCACGCGGCGGCTGATCCGCCGCACCAGCAGCGGGTAGGCGAGAGCGCCGACGAGCCCGCCGACGCTCAGAGCCATCAGTACCCACCCGAGCTGGGCGGGTTCGTCGCGATCGGTGAAGTACTTCGGAAACAGCACGCTTTCCATCGGCAGGTACAGCCCGGTCATCGCCAGCTCGATCAACGCGAGCATGCGCAGCACCTTGAGGTTCCACACGAACCGCAGCCCCTCGGCCATCCCGGACCAGGCGCTGTCGGGGCGTTCGTGAACCGCGGGCGGCCCGGCGCCCTCGAGCCGCAGCACGGCGACCGCGACGATCGAGAGCACGAACGTCGCAGCGGTCACCCACATCGTGTTGATGCCGCCGATCGTCGCGATCAGCAGCCCACCGAGGCCTGGTCCGACGATGTAGGCGACGTTGAACACGGCTTCGTACAAGCCGTTGGTGCGATCCAGCGTCCATCCCGCACGCGCGGCCGCCTCCGGAAGCATCGACTCGCGCGCGGTGATTCCGGCCGGGTCGAACAACGCGCCCAACGCGGCGAGCACGGCCAGCACAGTCACGTTGACCGCGGTTTCGCCCAGCACCAACGCCAGCACCGGGATCGCCGCCACCGTCGCCGCCGACATCACATCCGAGACGATCGAAATGCGTTTCCTGCCCAAGAAATCCACGGCGGTACCGGCCAGCAGTGTCGAGAACAGCAGCGGCAGCGACGCCGCGCCGGCCACCACCGAGGCCTGCAGCGCACTGCCGTTGCGCTGCAGCACCAGCCACGGGAACGCGACGATGCTGATGCCGTTTCCGGCCGCAGCCACCAGTGCGGCGAACAGCAAAAGGGAGACCGGCGCGCGTGACGTGGTGGATTTCATGGGGTTTCTGCCCGGAATCTAGCAGCGGGCATCCGGGTGGGCGACCGAATTTCCGGGCGGGCACAGTGGACCGGTGCTGCCTCATCCGCGTCTCGGCACGCCTTTCGACTCCCCGGTGCCGCCCGGCTGCGGCTGGCCCGGCGATCCAGCGACGCCGAAGACGCCCGTGGCCTCAACCCCCGAACAGGTGGCCGCTCTCGCCGCGGATGTTTCGGCCGTCGCGGATCTGGACGCAATGGTGTCGGTGTGCCGGGCCTGCCCGCGGCTCGTGGAATGGCGTGAGCAGGTGGCCCGGGTGAAGCGCAAATCCTTTGTGGCAGAACCATATTGGGGTCGCCCGATACCAGGGTGGGGATCCGAGGAGCCACGCGTGCTCATCGTCGGGTTGGCGCCGGCGGCCCATGGGGGCAACCGCACCGGCCGGGTGTTCACCGGTGATCGATCCGGGGACGTGCTGTATGCCGCTCTGCACCGCGCCGGCCTGGCCAACCAGGCGCTGGCCGTCGACGCCGCCGACGGGCTGGCGCTGATCGGCACCCGCGTCGCAGCCGCCGTGCGCTGCGCTCCGCCCGCCAACGCCCCCACTCCGGAGGAGCGGCAGACGTGCAAGCCGTGGCTGGATGCCGAGTGGCGGCTGGTGGGCCGCTACGTGAAGGTGGTCGTCGCGCTCGGCGGGTTTGCCTGGCGCGCCGCCCTGCAGATGGTGGGAGCTGGCTCGCCGGCGCCGCGCTTCGGACACGGCGCCGAAGCGACCGTTGGCCCCGGCCTGGTGCTGCTCGGCTGTTACCACCCGAGTCAGCAGAACACGTTCACCGGCAAGCTGACTCCGGCGATGCTCGACGACGTGTTCACCCGGGCCAGGGCGGTGGCGGGAATTCCGGATTCACCGACGCGTTGAAGAAACCGATGCAGCTTTCTGTTCTCGATCTCGTTCCGGTGCGTGCGGACCAGTCCACGGCCGACGCGCTCGCTGCGACGGTGCGGCTCGCCCAGGCGGCCGACCGGCTCGGCTACACCCGCTACTGGGTGGCCGAGCACCACAACATGCCGTCGGTGGCGGCGACCAGTCCGCCCGTGCTGATTGCACTGCTCGGGGCGCACACCTCGCAGCTGCGGTTGGGTTCCGGCGGTGTGATGCTTCCCAACCATGCGCCGCTGGCCGTCGCCGAGCAGTTCGCGCTGCTCGAGGCCGCTTACCCCGGGCGCATCGACATCGGTATCGGCCGCGCGCCGGGAACCGACCCGGTGACGTCGTACATGCTGCGCGGACCCGCCGGTCGCGACGATTCGGACATCGACAAGTTCCCCCAGTACCTCGACCATGTCGTGGCGCTGATGAGCCCATACGGGGCGCAGGTGGCCATTCCCCGTCAGCGCTACCTCCTCAAGGCCACCCCGGCGGCGGTCAGCGAGCCGCGGCTGTGGCTGCTCGGGTCGTCGGCGTACTCGGCGCATCTGGCGGCCGCCAAGGGCCTGCCGTGCGTGTTTGCACACCACTTCACCGGCAAGGGCACCGAGGAAGCGCTGCGGATCTACCGGTCCGAATTCGTACCCGGTGAGCTGGCCTCGGAGCCGGTGACGTTCTTGACCGTCAACGCCTCAGTGGCGCCGACCCGGGAGGAGGCCGAGGCGCTGCTGCTGCCGAACCTGCAGATGATGGCGCGACTGCGCACCGGGCAACCGCTCGGCCCGCTCGATCTCGTCGAGGACGCGCAGGCTGCCCGGATCAGCTCAGCCGAGCAGGCGATCGTCGACGCCGGACTCGAACGCGCCGTCGTCGGCACCCCAGCTGAAGCGGCCGCGCAGGTGCGGGCGCTGGCTCAACGTTTCGACGTCGACGAAGTGATGGTCCACCCCGTCGCATCTGCCCACCGGGGTACCGACCCGGCGACAAGCCCCGGCCGGGAGATGACGCTGGAATTGTTGGCCAAGGAACTTTTCTAAGCGGTCTTGGCTTTGAGTTCGAAGATCGGAATCGGCCGCGACGTCCGGCGCTGATAGCCCTTGTAACGGTTGCTGTTGTTCTTGTTGACGATTTCCCACAGCCGCTCATAGTCGGGCTCGTCAGGAGTGACGCAGCGGGTGCTCACCGGGAAACGCCTTGTGCCGACGTTGATTTCGGCATTCGGGTTCTTTCGCAGGTTGTGGTACCAGCCGGGATAACGCGGCGATCCGCCGTTGGACGCGACGATCAGGTAGGCGTCGCCGTCGCGCGCGTACGTCAACGAGTTCGTCCGCGGTTGCCCCGTCTTGGCGCCGGTGGTGTGCAACAGCAGCATCGGCGGGACGCCGGGGAACTTGTGCCCGATCCGGCCATCGGTCCGCTGGTAGAGCTGATCGTGAAGCCGCAGCAGCCGCGCACCGACGTTCTTTTCGACCCACTCGGAGACACCCATGGCGCAAGTCTTACTGGTCGGCGTCTATCCGCGCCAGCGCATCGCGCAGGATGCGTGCGGTCTCCTCGCGGTCGTGGTCGCGGCGCAACACCACGCCCTTTGCAAACGACAACTTGTCGCCGTTTCTGCGGGGCACAACGTGAAGGTGGATGTGGAACACCGACTGGAAGGCGGCGCTGCCGTCGTTGATCACGACGTTGTTGCCGTCGGCGCCGAGTTCCGACGCGCGGGCAGCCAGCCCGATGCGCTGGCCGATCGCGACCATGTCGGCCAGCGTCTGCGCAGGGGTGTCGGTCAGGTCGACGGTGTGCCGCTTCGGCAGCACCAGGGTGTGTCCTCGCGTGAACGGGCGGATGTCGAGGATCGCCAGGTAGTCGTTGTCTTCGTAAATCCGGATCGCAGGCGCGTTGCCCGCGACGATCTCACAGAACACGCATGACATCCCGCCACCGTAGCGGTCGTAGGGTGAGGCGGTGCCGAGTGGTCTGCCGCCCGTCGTCGATTCACGCACCCGCGTTCTGGTCTTGGGCTCGATGCCGGGTGAGGTGTCGCTGCGGATGGGCGAGTATTACGCGCATCCGCGGAATGCCTTCTGGCGCATCATGAGCGAGCTTCTCGGTTTCGATGTATCCGCCGACTATGCAGCTCGGCTTGATGCATTGTTGTCGGCCGGCGTCGGGCTGTGGGACTTGTTGGACAAGTGTGAGCGGGTCGGCAGCCTGGATTCGGCGATCGTGCGAGAAGGCATGAGGGCCAACGAATTTGGCGCCTTGTTCGCCGAACATCCGCGCATTCACCGCGTTTGCTTCAATGGCGCGAAGGCTGAGCAGGTGTTCCGCAGGCTTGTCGCCCCGTCGTTGACGTCGTTGCCGGTCTGCATTCGCTTGCCGTCGACGAGTCCGGCCAACGCAGCAGTCCCATACCGCGACAAGGTGCACGCTTGGCGTGCTGCGGTCGACGATTGACGCGCGCGGCCTTGCCATGGTTGCGCGCACGTGCCGCGAACGGGTCTGCGGTAAGGGGGCGCCGCCCAATTAACAGCATGGCGACCCAACAGACAACGCCGTCTTCAACCCGCACCGCAGGCTCAAAGGCGTTCGGCTCAGCTCACGTTGGTGCGCACCGGTTGCGGTCGGTGGCAACGACGGTCGTGTGGGAATCGCGGGTGGGGGCGCCCTCGCGCGGGTGTGGTTGTGCCCCTTGGCCTTCGAGGATGCGATCCGTCTGCGCTTCACTGCCTTGTCGGCTGTGAGCGGTCCGGGTAGAAGGGCACCTCAGTTGTTGGTCAGTGGTGGTTGGGGTTGGAAGGGTTGGTACCACCACCACTGGGCGCGCTCACCGGTGGGCCCCGGACAGGGCGGCACCGCGGGCGGGGGTTGGGTTGGTGGGCGGGCCAGCGAGGCGGCGCTCAGTACTCGCCCAGCGTTGTCGGTGACGACGAGCGCGTCGGCGGGCCCGGTGATGGTGATCAGGCCGCGATGGTGCAGCCGGTGATGATGCGGGCACACCAACACCAGGTTGGCCAACTCGGTGGGGCCGCCGTCCTCCCAATGCCGAAGGTGGTGGGCGTGCAAACCGCGGGTGGCTCCGCAGCCGGGCACCACACAGCTGCGGTCGCGATGCTCAAGTGCGCGGCGCAGCCGCCGGTTGACCACCCGGGTGGTGCGCCCGGCGCCGATGGGTTGCCCGTCGCGTTCGAACCACACCTCACAGGTGGCATCACACGACAAATAGCGGCGCTCGGAATCCGACAGCACCGGCCCCAGATGCAGCGCCGCGACGCGCGCCTCGACATCCAGATGCATCACCACGGTGGTGTGCTGGCCGTGCGGGCGGCGCGCCACCTCGACATCCCAGCCCGCCTCGACCAGCCGCATGAACGCATCGACGCTGCTCGGCATGGGCGGGGCCGTCTCCGACGGGCGCTCCTCGTCGCCGTGGTCGCGTTTGTACTCGGCGATCAACCCATCCAGATGCGACGCCAACGCCGCATCGAACGTCGCCGCCTCATCATGGGGAAGCCTGATCCGATAACAGCTGAACGCGTCGTTGGTGGTTTTGGTGATCGAGCGCTCCGGCTCGCGCCGTGGCTCGGGGTCGGGTTGGGGTCGCGGTTCGAGCTTGACCGCGGTGCGCAACTGATTGACCGTGGCCACGCCGGCCAGCTGCGCATAATGCTCATCAGACCCCTCACCCGCGTGTGCGGCGATCACCCCGACCTGATCCAGCGACAACCGGCCCTCGGCCAACCCTTCGACACAGCGCGGAAACTCCGCCAGCCGGCCCGCCACCGTGGCGATCGTGTGCGCCGTCGCCGACGACACGCCCAGCTTCCAGGCCACCAACGCCGGCACCGACCGCGCCCCCGTCCCACCCCACAACCCCTCACCATCGATCTCGGCGACGATCTCCACGATCCGGCCATCGATCGCATTACGCTGACCCGCCAACTCCGCCAACTCCTCGAACAACACCTCAAGACGCTGCGCAGGACTCACCGCAACAACGGCCGACGACGCGATCGAGGACATAACGACACCATCGCACCCACCACCGACAAGTCCGCGGCACCAAGTACGAGGCCGCTCTCGCGATCGGACCGCTGGCATCCTTGGCTCATGGCTGGCAAAGAAATCGACCGCGTCAGGGTCCGCAGTGCGCTGGACGTCGTCAAACAGCACCCCGTCATGGTGCTGTTCGGGCTTTCGCCGGTAATCGCCGTGGCGATCCTGGTCGGCTGGCTGACACACCCATTTTGGGCAGTGCTGCTGTTCATCGTCGCGCTGGCAGCCGGTAGCTGGGCGGTTGTCCGCAAGCGGTAGCTCTCATCCGCTTCCGCCGTGGGAGAACAACCTCCCCTCGCCGCTGCAACGGTGTAATCATGTAATCATGCGATCACATCACCAACACGGACGGCGGTTCGGCCGTCCCGGCGGCTGGCAACAGGCTGACCAGCCCGACGCCGCAGACGCCGCCGACTGGTTTGCCGGCCGGTTGCCCGACTCCTGGTTCACCGAGGACCCCGAGGTCGTCGTCGACCGCGAGGAAATCACGGTCATCGGCAGGCTCCCGGAACCCGAAGGTGCAGAAGAGGGTGCCGACGCCCGCGGTGCCGGTCGGGCGGCCCGCTTCCGCGAGGAGACGCGGGCGGAGCGCATGCGGATCGCCGACGAGGCGCAGGCGCGTTACCGCCGCACCGTCAGTTGGGGGGTGCGGATCGGCGGCGAACAGATCATGTTCACCAACATGGCGGTGCCGGTGATGACGCGGCTGCGCCAACAAGAACGCCGCGTCCTCGACACGCTCGTCGACGCCGGTGTCGCGCGGTCGCGGTCGGACGCGCTGGCCTGGTGCGTGCGACTGGTCGGGGAGCACGCCGACGAGTGGCTGTCGCAGCTGCGTGAGGCGATGTCGGCCGTCGACGACCTGAGGGCCAAAGGTCCCGAGCTCTAGACTCGCTCGACTCCGACGTAGGACGAGCTCAGCGGCGGGGTCTGCGACAGCGGATCCACCACGGAACCGTCGATCAGCAGGTTCCGGTTGGCGCCGTACGACTCCGCCGAGCAGCCACCGCGCGGATCGAAAACTCTTGAGCCCCAGCCGTGGTCGACGATCACGACCCCACGACGCGGCCTCGAGCTCACCGACGCGGGCACTTCGATCGCTCCGACGGGCGAGAAAACCCGCACCGAGTCGCCGTCGCTGATGCCCAGTGCTGCAGCGTCTTCGGTGTTGATCACCGCCACATTGCCCTTGCCGGCGGGGTGCAGCCCGGGAAGCTCGTTGAGCCACGAATTCATCGAATGCCGGTTCCGCCGACTGGCCAACTGGAACGGGTAGCCGACGGGCGCTTCCGGCACCGGCCCGGCGAGCAGGTCCCGGGCGCGCGCGACGAGCTCCGGCGGCGCGACGTGGATCTTCTTGTCCTCGGTCCGGAGCGCACCACGTAGGTGGCCGAACTCGCGTGGACCCAGCACTATGCCATGCGGATGATCTACGATCTCACGCCATGTGACCTTGCGCGAGTTGACTTTTCGGCTAGTCGCCACCAACACCCGGTCGATCCAGCGCGGTGAGAACTCGAGGCTGGGCCGCCGCGTCGCCCGCGCCAGTCGGCGGGTCGCCGTGACGAAGCCGTTGACGCCCTTGACGCCGAACAACGGTCGGCGCATAGCAAGCGCGAGATCGACGAAGATGCGCCATTCCTCGCGCGCGCCCGCTGGCGGTTCCACGGCCTTGCGGCCGTATTGCACGTACGGTTCGTCGTGCAAGTTACTCGTGAAGGCCATCAAGTCGTCCCGCTCCAGCCAGTGCACCGCCGGTAACAGCCAGTGCGCGTGGCGATGGCTCTCCCGTTGCACGAAGTCGATCGCCACCAGCAGATCCAGTTGCGCCAGTGCTGCATCCAATTTCGCGCCGTCGGGCCCGGAGACCACCGGGTTGCCGCAATTGATCACCATCGCCCGGATTCGGCCCGGCCCTGAAGTCGTGATCTCGTCCGGCAACTCGGCTAGTGCGTGCGCACCCGCCACCATGCCGCGTCCCTTCACGCGGCTCTTGTGAGCAGACGGCTTGACCATGTCGAACATCCGCAGCGCGTCGACGTAGCCCGGCTCGAATCTGCGGCCGCCGGGTTTGTCCATGCGGCCGGTGATCACGTTGAGGACGTGTCCCAGCCACTCGCCGACGGTTCCGGTCAGATGCATCGACACCCCGGTGCGGGTGATAACCATCGCGCTGCGGGCGGCGGCGAAGTCTCGGGCCAGCCGTTCGATCACCGACCGCTCGATGTCGCAGCGTGCGGCGAGATCGTCGAGATCGGCATCGACGACAAGGGCTCGCAGCTCGGCGACTCCGGACGCCAATTCGCTGCAGTCCGTACGGTTTTCGAGACCCTCGTCGAGGACCACCTTCACCATCGCCAGTAGCAGCGCCCAGTCCTCGCCCGGCCGCACCGCCAGATGCTGGTCGGCCTTGTCGGCGGTCTCCGTGCGCAGCGGGTCGACAACCACGATCTTCGCGCCCAGCCGTTGCCGCGCCAACGCCCGCTGCCAGCCGCGGGGCACGGTCTCCAGCCAGTTCCACGCGCTCACCGCGGGATTCGTGCCGACGAGAACGAACAAGTCGCAGTTGTCGACGTCCGACACCGGCGCCATGAGCGCCGATCCGTACATCGCCTCGGCGACGACGTGCAGGGCGTTCTGGTCAACCGAGCCGACGGCATAGCGATTCTGGGTGCCGATCGCGTCGAGCCACGCGTTCATGAACAGCACATTCGACGACGAAAAACCGGCTGGGTTTCCGTAGTACAAGCCGATTGCATCTGGGCCGTCCGCGTCGATCAGCGCGGTCATCCGCGCTGCGATGTCGGTGACCGCCTCATCCCATGTCGCTTCGACGTAGGATTCGCCGATCCGCCGCATGGGG
Organism: Mycobacterium sp. NGS35; assembly: GCF_059812855.1. Lineage (NCBI taxonomy): Bacteria > Bacillati > Actinomycetota > Actinomycetes > Mycobacteriales > Mycobacteriaceae > Mycobacterium > Mycobacterium sp. NGS35. The sequence goes on along the minus strand of NZ_JCALDL010000007.1, from coordinate 52,474 downwards.
TTGAGAATTCGCCGCGGATGCTCGACGAGCTGTCCCGCCGTGCGGCCCTTGGCGCAGAAGTCTTGCCAGCTGTGGGGGTTGAGCCGGTCGGGCGAAATCTTGGTGACCCGGTTGTCCTCGACCGTCACCGCGACGCCGCAGGCCGCAAGGCAGTACCGGCAGAACGTATACACCGTTTTCGTCTTGTCTGTTGCCATCAGCCCATCCCGCCTGAAATGCAGCCACTTCGTCGCAACCGCAGTCTCGGAGATCTCAAACTACGCCGAGGCCACGGTTGTGGACGAGATCGGCCGAGAATGCGTCATCAGACCGAAGTCTCGGCGAACCTGCGCCTACACCCGCGTCATCGCCCAGTAAGCGCCACGCTTAGCCATCAGGTCGGCATGGCTGCCACGTTCGACGATCCGCCCGTCGTTCATCACCAGGATCACGTCGGCGTCCCGGATCGTCGAAAGACGGTGCGCGATCATGAAACTCGTTCGGTCACAGCGCAATTCGCGCATCGCGTGCTGGATCAGCACCTCGGTGCGCGTGTCCACCGAACTGGTGGCTTCGTCGAGGATCAGCAGTTTCGGCTGGGCCAGAAACGCCCGCGCGATCGTGATCAACTGCTTCTCGCCCGCGCTGATGTTGCCGCCGTCGTCGCTCACCCATGTGTCGTAGCCGTCGGGCAGCGTGTGCACGAACCGGTCGACGTACGCCGCCGTCGCGGCGCCCACCACCTCGTCGTCGCTCGCGTCAGGCCGTCCGTAGCGAATGTTCTCGGCGATCGTCCCGCCGAACAGCCAGGTGTCCTGCAGCACCATCCCGATACGGGAGCGCAGCGATTGACGGCTCACCGTCGCGATGTCCACCCCGTCCACCAGAATGCGGCCGGAGTCCACTTCGTAGAACCGCATCAGCAAATTCACCAGCGTCGTCTTGCCGGCACCTGTCGGGCCGACGATCGCGACCGTGCTGCCCGGCTCCGCCACGAACGACAGGTCTTCGATCACCGGAGTGCCGGGCCGGTAGCTGAATTCGACGTGCTCGAACTCGACGCGCCCGCCCCTGCCGTTCAACGACGGCAACGGCACCCCGGTGTCCGGCTGTTGTTCCTCGGCGTCCAGCAGGTCGAAAACCCTTTCCGCGCTGGCGATTCCGGACTGCAGCGTGTTGTACATCCCGGCCACCTGGGTCAGCGGCTGGTTGAACTGGCGCACGTATTGGATGAATGCCTGGATGCTGCCCAGCGTGATCTGGCCGGTCGCCACCTGCAACCCGCCGACCACCGCGACGGCGACGTAGCTCAGGTTGCCGATGAACATCGTGAACGGCGACACCAGGCCCGACAGGAACTGCGCGCGGAAGCTGACGTCGTACACGTTGGTGTTCAGTTCGGCGAACCGTTGCTGAGCGTGGGCGCGGTGGCCGAACGTCTTCACCAGCGTGAAGCCGCTGTAAGTCTCCTCGATGTGCGCGTTGAGGCGTCCGGTGTTGGCCCACTGCCTGGCGAACAGCCGTTGCGACTTGCGTGCGATCGTCCGCGTCACCCACAGCGACAGCGGCACCGTCAGCACCGTGATCAACGCCAGCAACGGCGAGATCCTCAGCATCATCACCAGCACCGCGACCACGGTCAGCACCGAGGTCAGCAACTGGCTGATCGTCATCGACACGGACGTCTGCACGTTGTCGATGTCGTTGGTGACCCGGCTGAGCACCTCGCCGCGCTGCCGGGAGTCGAAGTACGCCAACGGCAGTCGGTGCACCTTGTCCTCGACGTCGGCGCGCAGAGCCACCATCGTGCGCTGCACGGTGACGTTGAGCACCCGCGCTTGTGTCCAAATCAGAAGCGCTGCAAGCAGATACAGGCCAAGCGCCAACAACAATGTGCGGCCCACCGCGCCGAAGTCCACACCGACACCCGGTGTGACGTCCATCCCGGACAACAGATCGGCGAACGTCGAGTCACCGCGGGCCCGGGCTGCCGCGACGGCTTGCTCCTTGGTGAGGCCGGCCGGCAGGTGCCGGCCGACGACGCCACTGAACAACAGGTCAGTGGCGTGGCCGAGCACCCGTGGTCCGATGACCCCGATCGCGATGCTGCCGATGCCCAGCCCGATCACCGCGGCGGCCAGTCCCCGCTGTGGAGTCAGCCGCTGCAAGAGCCGAATTGCGGTGCCCCGGAAGTATCGCGACCGCTCCACCGGCGGCTGCATCGCGATGCGGGTGCCTAGCCGCATGGGACCGCTCACGACGCGACCCCCACCGCTTGCGAGTCCGCGAACTCCGCATACTCCGGGCACTGCGCCAGCAGTTCGCGGTGTGTGCCCGCTCCGACGACCCGTCCGTCCTCGATCACGACAACCTGGTCCGCCTCGACGACCGTCGAAACTCGCTGCGCCACGATGACGACCGTCGAGTCCGCGGATACGTCCCGCAGGGCCGCCCGCACCCGCGCGTCGGTGTGCACGTCGAGTGCGGAGAACGCGTCGTCGAACAGGTAGATCCGCGGCCGGCGGATGACCGCACGAGCGATCGCCAATCGCTGCCGCTGCCCGCCGGAGAAGTTGATACCCCCTTGTGCCACAGGCATATCCAGACCGTCGGCGTGCGCGCGCACGAACCCGTCGGCGGCTGCCACCCGCAGCGCGTCCCACATCTCAGCCTCGGTGGCATCGGCCTTGCCGTAGCGCAGGTTGTCGGCGACAGTGCCCGAAAACAGATAGCCGCGCTGCGGCACCAGGCCCAGGGTCGACCACAGTTTTTCGATGTCGTAGTCGCGGACGTCGACGCCGTCGACGGTGACCGAGCCGTCGGTCACGTCGTAGAGCCGGCAGATCAACGACACCAGCGTGGATTTGCCCGACCCGGTGCTGCCGACTATCGCGGTCACTGTCCCGGGCCGAGCCGTCAGCGAAACATCCTGCAGCACAGGGCGATCGGCACCCGGGTAGCTGAAGGTCGCCGCCGTCAACTGCACCAGTCCGTGCGCCGGAGCCGACGCTGCGGTGCGGGCTGGGCTGCTAATCGTCGGCCGGGTCGACAGCACGTCGGTGATCCGCTCGGCGCACACCGACGCCCGCGGCAGGATGACCAGGATCAGCGTCGCCATCATGACAGCGGTCAGGATCTGCATGAAATAGGACAGGAACGCGATCAGCGAGCCGACCTGCACCTGGCCGGCGTCGATCCGTAGGCCGCCGAACCAAATCAGCGCCACGCTGGACAGATTGATCACCAGCGTCGTGACGGGCAGCAGGAGCGCCTGCCAGCGCCCGGCCGCCAGCGCGGTGTCCGACAGCGCCTGGCTTGCCTCGGCGAAACGCCGACGTTCGACGGATTCACGCGCGAAGGCCCGGACCACCCGGATGCCCGACAACTGCTCGCGCAGCACGCGGTTGAGGTTGTCGATCAGCTTCTGCAGCCGGCGGAAGATCGGCAGCATCTGCGACACGATCAGATAGTTCGCGATCGCCAGCACGGGCACGCTGACCAGCAGCAGCCAGGACAGCTGCGCGTCCTGGTGCAAGGCCATGATGATGCCGCCGACGCACATGATCGGCGCGGCGATCAGCATCGTGCACGTCAGCTGGATCACCATCTGGATCTGCTGGACGTCGTTGGTCGTGCGCGTCAGCAGCGACGGCGCGCCGAAGCGTGCGGTCTCCTGAGCGGAGAAGCTGGTGACGTGGTTGAAGATCGCCGAGCGCAGGTCGCGACCGAAACCCATCCCGGTGCGCGACGCGAAGTACACCACCCCCACCGAGCACAGCACCTGCAGCGCGGTGACGGCCAGCATCACGCCGCCGAGCCGCAGAATCGTCTCGGTGTCGCCCTTGGCGACGCCTTCGTCGATGATCGCCGCGTTCACGGTGGGCAAGTACAACGACGCCAGCGTGCTGATCACCTGCAACAGCGCCACGACCGCCAGCAGCGACCGGTACGGCCGCACATAGTTGCGCAGCAGGCTCAGGAGCATCTCCGTACTGTCGCACATCACGATCGCGGTCCGGCAGCTGACGCACGGCGTGCTGCAGCGCGAAATCGCTGGTCAACCGCTAGATTGCGCGGCGTCGGGACGGCTGCGGCTATCCTGCTTGCTGTGACGGGCGGTGGGGGTGCCGCCGCGTCGGCGAAAGTGACGTGACCAGGAAGCGAGTTCCGTGAGACGCAGACTGCCCTCCGCGGCCATCGGCCCCGTGGTCATTGGAGTAGCCACCGTCGCACTGGTCGCCGCCTGCTCCAACGACTCGTCGGGCCCCGGCAATGCCACCACCTCGGCGACCCCCGCTCAGCAGAAAGCCAGCCATGGCCCGTTCTTCCCGGAATGCGGCGGCGTCAGCGACCAGACGGTCAACCAGTTGGCGCAGGTGCCGGGCCTGGTGAACACGGCGAAAAACTCCGCCGGCTGCCAGTGGCTGCAGAACGGCGGCATCATGGGCCCGCATTTCTCGTTCACCTGGTATCGCGGCAGCCCGATCGGGCGCGAGCGCAAGACCGAAGAGTTGTCGCGCACCAGCGTCGAGGACATCGACATCGACGGCCACAAGGGCTTCATCGCGCTGGCGAACGATCCCACTCTGGGTGACAACCTGTGTGAGGTCGGTATTCAATTCGACGACGACTTCATCGAATGGTCGATCAGTTACAACCAGCAGCCGTTCCCGCCGCCATGCGACGTCGCCAAGGAACTTGCCCGCCAGTCGATCAGGAACGCGAAATGAGCCGGGCCAGCCGGCTGCTGTGCGCGCTTGTTGCGGCGCTGGCCATGGTCGCGATGGTCGGCGGCTGCACCCGCACGACGGGGGGCAACGCCGTCGTCGCCGGATCCAACGGTGATACGCCGCGCAACGACAACTCCGAGCGGCAGTATCCCAACCTGCTCAAGGAATGCGACGTGCTGACCACCGATGTGCTGGCCAAGACCGTCGGCGCCGACCCCCTCGACATCCAGAGCACCTTCGTGGGCGCGGTGTGCCGGTGGCAGGCGGCTAATCCCGAGGGGCTGATCGATATCACGCGGTTCTGGTTCGAGCAGGGCAGTCTCGACAACGAGCGCAAGGTCGCCGATCAGCTGAAGTACCAAGTCGACAGCCGCTCGATCGCCGGCGTCCGGTCGATCGTCATGAAGGCCAACGACGCCAACGGCGCATGCGGAGTGGCCAGCGACGCCGGCGGGGTGGTCGGGTGGTGGGTCAACCCGCAGACGCCCGGAATCGACGCGTGCGGTATGGCGGTCAAGCTGATGGAGCTCACGCTCGCCACGAATGCGTGATCGTCCGGTCCGCGGACGACGCGTCATCGCGGTTACCTCGGCACGTGGAATTCCACCAGCGTCGCCCCGCCTAACGTGAGGTCACGCCACGGTCCCTCGAACTGCAGCACCGCGATCGCCGACGTCGGAAACTTCGTCGAAATCCGCTCTGCGGCAACCGGATTGCTCCTCGCCGCATCGGCGAGCATGAGCGTGACACTGCTCATCGCCGGCTCGTGCGCGAGCACCAGCAGCGTGGCGACAGCATCGTCGACATTGTTGATCTCCTCGATCACGGTCCCTGGCACCGCGTCGTAGAGCCGTTCGGCGAACGTCACCGGCGCGTCGAGTCCCGTCGCGGCCAAGGTTTCGCGCGTTCGGGTCGCGGTCGAGCACAGCACCGCGTCGATCGGCGGCACGTGGGACCGCAGCCACTCGCCGGCGAGCCCGGCCTCCCGCACGCCGCGCGGTGCCAGCGGGCGGTCGTGGTCGGCCACGCCGGTCGGGTAGTCCGACTTGGCGTGGCGCATCAGGAGCAGCGTGCGCTGGGCCATCCGTCCACGCTAAGCCATGCCGTTCGAGGTCCACGAACTTGTCGGTGACCGGTCCTACACTCGCCTTGCTCACGACGCCGAGCACCGGAAGGGAGGCCGACATGCGATTCATCCACACCGCCGACTGGCAGCTCGGCATGACGCGGCACTTCCTCAATGACGATGCACAGCCAAGGTATTCAGCCGCTCGTCGTGACGCGGTCCGGGCGCTCGGTCCGCTGGCTGCCGAGACGGGGGCCGAGTTCGTCGTGGTGGCCGGTGACGTTTTCGAACACAATCAACTGGACCCACGGGTGGTCAGCCAGTCGCTGGAGGCCATGCGCGCGATCGGGGTTCCGGTCTACCTGCTGCCCGGCAATCACGACCCGCTGGATGCGTCGTCGGTGTACACCAGCACACTGTTCGCGGCCGAGCGGCCCGCGAACGTCATCGTGCTCGACCGGCAGGTTGTCGACGTGCGGCCCGGGGTGCAGATCGTCGCGGCGCCGTGGCGATCGAAGGCACCCACCACCGATCTCGTCGCCGACGCGCTGCGAGGGCTGACCGCCGACGGTGTCACCCGCATCGTCGTGGCGCACGGCGGCGTCGATGTCCTGGCACCGGCGCCGTCCGCGATGTCGCTGGACACCGTGCACCAGGCACTGGCCGGGGGCGTGGTTCACTATGTGGCATTGGGGGACAGGCACTCTCGCACGCAGGTCGGTGAGACGGGACGGGTGTGGTACTCCGGATCGCCGGAGGTCACCAACTTCGACGACGTCGAACACGATCCGGGGCACGCGCTGGTTGTCGACATCGAAGAAGACGACGCAGCACGGCCAGTGACGGTCACGCCGCACCGAGTCGGGCAGTGGCGATTCGTCACGCTTCGCCGCCCCGTGGACGGCAGCCGCGACGTCACCGACCTCGACATCAACCTGGACCTGCTGACCGACAAAGACCGTACGGTGGTGCGGTTGGCGCTGACCGGGACGCTCAGCGTCACCGAACGGGCAGCGCTGGACGCGTGCCTGGACAAATACGCTCGGCTGTTCGCGTCGCTACGAATCTGGGAGCGGCACAGCGACATTGCGGTTGTGCCCGAAGACGCCGAGTTCACCGACCTGGGCATCGGCGGGTTCGCCGCCGCGGCTGTCGAGGAGTTGGTCACAACTGCGCGCTCGACGGAGCAGGCGGCAGCCGACGCGCAGGCGGCTCTGGCTCTGCTGCTCAGGCTGACAGGACAACCGGCATGAAGCTGCACCGGCTGGTCTTGGAGAATTACCGCGGCATCGCATACCGCGAGCTCGTGCTACCCGACAACGGCGTGATCGTGGTCAGCGGCGCCAACGAGATCGGGAAGTCGTCGATGATCGAGGCCGTCGATCTCCTGCTGGACGCCAAGGACCGCTCGACCAAGAAGGAAGTCAAGCAGGTCAAGCCCACCCATGCCGACGTCGGCGCCGAGGTGACAGCTGAAATCAGCACCGGCCCATACCGATTCGTGTATCGCAAGCGCTTCCACAAGCGGTGCGAGACGGTGTTGACCGTGTGGGCGCCCAAGCGTGAACAGCTCACCGGTGACGAAGCGCACGAACGGGTCTGCGCGATTCTGGCCGAGACCGTCGACACCGAGCTGTGGCGAGCGCAACGCGTCTTACAAGCGGCCTCCACTGCCGCGGTGGACCTGTCAGGCTGCGATGCGCTGTCGCGCGCACTCGACGTGGCGGCCGGTCAGTCGGACGCGCTGTCGGGCGGCGAGCCGGTGCTGATCGATCGCATCGATGCCGAGTACGCGCGGTATTTCACGGCGACCGGCCGCCCGACGGGCGAGTGGGCGGCGGTCCAGAACCGTCTCGCAGCCGCGGAGGACGAAGTCGCTTGCTGCAGACAGGCGGTCGAGGAGGTCGACGAATGCGTCCGCCGCCACGCCGAACTCTCGGAACAACTGGCGGAGCTCTCGTCCCAGCACACGGCGGCTCAGAAGCGCCTCGACGCGGCTCAGGCGGCTGCCGCGGTGGTCACTGCGCTGGAAGCGGAACTCAAAGAGGCGCAGGCGCTTTCCACTGCCACCCGAATAAAGGCGCAAGCGTCGGCCGAGGCGCTGAGCGAACGGCAGCGGTTGGCCGCTGATGTCTCCGACCGCGAAAGCGCAATTGCGCACCTGGAATCGCAGGTAGCGCAGGCGGTTGACGACGAGGCGGTGGCAGCCGAAGTTCGTGACGTCGCGGCCACCGCTGCCGAAGAGGCCAGCGCCGCAGTCGATGCCGCGCAGTCGCGCGTCGACGCCGCCCGGGCCACCGTCGACAGGTTGTCGGATCGCGACGAGGCCCGCCGGCTACAAGCGCGGCTGGCCAAGATCGACGCCGCTCGCGCCGAGCTCGATTCCGCCGAACGCGCCATCGCGGCCAACCCGGTTACCGACGCCGTCCTGCGCGACATCGACATCGCGGAAGCAGCGGTGGACCGAGCGTCGACCCGTGCCGAAGATGCCTCGGCCAGAATAGAACTCGCGTCCTGCGTTGATTTGGTGGTGACGGTCGACGGGCAACTGGTCGAGTTGGCGGCCGACCAGGGATTCGCCGTCAGCGCCACCGCGCCCACCGACATCGAGCTGCCCGGTGTGCTGCGGGCCAGGATCATCCCCGGTGCACCCGCGGGGGATACCCAGGCCATGCTCGAGGCCGCCCGCCACCACCTGGCCGGTCTGCTCGCCGCGGCGGGTGTCGCCGACCGAGACGACGCCCGTGCGCTCGCCGAGCAGCGCCGCCAACTGGTCGGCGAACGCGACCGCCTGACCGCTACCCTGGCGGGGCTCTGCGGTGATGACTCCCTCGACGAGCTGCGCTGCAGGCTCGCAGTGTTGGCCGGCCGCGACTACGCGGATGACGCCGCGGGCATCGATCTGCCGGCAGCCCGTGCGGCGCTGGACGCCGCGACCGCCGCTCACCGCGAGGCCGTTGCGAACTGCCAACGCGACCGCGACCTCGCCGCCGCGGCTGCCGCCAGCTTCGCCGAGAAGGCCACTCGCGCGGCGGTGCTGCGCGAGAAGCTGGCTACCACCCGCGTTGAACTGGACGCTTCCCGAGCGCGACTGGCCCAACAACGCGCCGCCAGCAGCGACGAGCAGTTGGCTGCCTGCGCACGAGATGATGCCGATGCGTCGGCACACGCCGCGGCGCGCGTAGCCGACCTACAGTCCCGGTTTGCTCAAAAAGCCGATGCAGCAAGCGAACTGACCGACGCCCGATCCCATGCCGAGGAGGTGCTGCGGCGTCATGAGGACGTCGTCGGCGAATTGCGCGACGTGACAACGCAACTGCGCATCCTGGGTGGCGAAGGCCGAAAGGGCAGACTGGACGCTGCCGAAACCGAACGCGAGCACGCGCACAGCGAATGGCAGCGGGTGGGCCGTCGAGCACGCGCCGTGCAGCTGCTGCGCTCGGTGATGCTGCGCCACCGCGATGACATGCGTCTGCGTTATGTCGAGCCGTTCAAAGCCGAGGTGGTGCGACTCGGGCGAATGGTGTTCGGCGACACCTTCGATGTGGAGGTCGACAGCTCGCTGCGGATCTGCAGCCGCACGCTGGATGGCCGCACTGTGCCGTACGAATCGCTGTCCGGCGGTGCCAAGGAGCAATTGGGCATTGTCGCGCGCCTCGCCGGGGCGGCGTTGGTGGCCAAGGAGGACGGCGTGCCGGTCATCATCGACGACGCCCTCGGCTTCACCGACTCCGACCGGCTGGTCAAGATGGGCGCCGTGTTCGACGCGGTGGGTAGCGACGCTCAAGTGCTCGTGCTGACGTGCAGCCCGCACCGCTATGACAGCGTCGGCGGCGCGCACCACATCCGGCTCACCGCATAGTCGCTGGTGTCGCTGTTGCCTTGCTGTGGACGGCACCCCATAATCACCCGGTGACCCAACTGAAGAATCGTGCGTGCGTCCTTGCTGTGCTGTTGCTCATGTTGTCGCTTTTGCCAAAATCGGTCGCTTTCGCCGATCCTGCAGGCGCACGGATAACCGGAATCGAGCCGGTCAACGATCGCTGGGTCAAGATATCGGTGTATTCCCCGTCGATGGACAAGGTCATCGTCAACGACGTGTACAAGGCTCCCGGTGCCTCGGCGCCGGTCTTCTATCTGCTGAACGGAATTGACGGCGGGCTGGACAACAAGGGCTGGTTCGGGCTCACCGACATCCAGGGCTTCTTCGCCAACCAGAATGTCAACGTTGTCTCGCCGATCGGCGGGCAGTACAGCTACTACACCGATTGGCTTGCCGACGATCCCGCCCTCGGACGCAACAAGTGGCAGACCTACCTGACCCAGGAACTGCCGCCGCTGATCAACCAGGAGTTGAAAACCAACGGCCGCAACGCAATTGGCGGCCTGTCGATGAGCGGCGGCGCCGCACTGGATCTAGCGACCCAAGCGCCCGGTCTGTACCGCGCGGCGGGCTCCTACAGCGGCTGCCCGGCGACGTCGGATCCCAATCAGGCGCAACAGATTGCGCTGTCACTGGTGCCCAGCGGGGCCAACGCCGCCAACATGTGGGGTCCGCTGGGCGGACCGGACTGGGTGGCGCACGACCCGTCGAAGAACGTCACCAAGCTCAAGGGCGTGGCCGTGTACGCCGCCGCGTCCACCGGCGCCGTGGGTGAGGTCGACAAGCTGCCTGCCGACTTTCCCACGCCCGTCGGCGGCCAGCTCGTCGAGAGCATCACGCTGAACTGCACCCAGCAGTTCGCCGACGCCGCCAAGGCTGCCGGCGTTCCAATCACGTTCGTGGTCCGGCCGGAAGGCGCGCACACGTGGGGCCTGTTCGAGTCGGAAATGCACGAGTCGTGGAACAACGTCATCGCGCCGGCGTTGGGTACGACCTCCCGGGCATGATGCTGCGGGGCGCACGCCCCGCGCGCCGGACCGGCACAATGGCCGGTGATGACGATGAACGCCAAGCGTCGCCGCGCGCACCGGAAGCTGGCGTCATTGCCCGGCGTGCGCTCGGTGCGCCGACCGGTGACGCCGGACGCCGCCGAAGAGTTCGACCTGTACTACGTGCGTAGCGGGCGCAAGTCCGCTCACCCCCTGGTGGTGATCCCGGGCGGGCCCGGTGCGGCGTCAATTGCCCTCTACCGCGGTTTCCGCCGCCGAGCGGCCACGGCCGGCTTGGACGTGATCATGGTCGAGCACCGCGGCGTGGGCATGTCGCGCCACGACGACGCCGGCGCCGACCTTCCTCCGGAGGCGCTGACCATCGAGCAGGTCGTCAACGACATCGTCGCCGTGCTCGACGACGCGCACGTCGACAAGGCGATCCTCTACGGCGCCTCGTACGGCAGCTATGTCGCCGCCGGCGTCGGCGTACGCCATCCGCAGCGGGTACACGCCATGGTCCTCGACTCGCCGGTGCTGTCCGCGGCTGACATCCACGAGGTGCGGGCCGCCATCCGCCGCGTGCTGTGGGAGGGCACCGAGCCGGAGACCGCCAGCTTGGCGCCGAAGGTCCGCCAGCTGGTGACCGACGGCGTGCTCACCCCGGCGGCCGGCCAACTCGTCGCGGCGGCCTACGGGCTCGGCGGACCGGCACTGCTGAATCGCCAGTTCGACCTGCTGCTGCAGGGCCGTTACGCTGTGTGGACGCTGATCGATCGTCTGACCCGGCTGCTGATCGGCCGCAAGGCGCCCTACCGCAACGAACCAGACCTGGTGGACCGCATCGGTTTTCGCGAACTCAACTACGGCGACGTGCCCGACGGCTCGCCGCTGGATCCCGCGGCCGCCTACCGCGAGTTCGCGTTCGACCCGGTCCCTTTCGAGGCCGAACCCTACGACCTGGCGGCCGAGATGCCGGCGTTCGCCTGGCCCACCGTCGTGGTGTCGGGCGGCCGCGACCTCATCACGCCGCCTGCCATCGCCAACCGGATCGTCTCGCTGATTCCCGGCGCGGTATTGGTGAGGCTGCCGACGGCCGGCCACAGCGCGCTGGACAGCCGGGAGCGAGCCGCCCTGCAGATCGCACAAGCCGTGATGCACGATCACGTTCAGTCATTGGCAGACCGTGCCGCCGCGCTGGATGAGCTGCCCACAAGCCCCGCGCTACGCCTGATGGTGGCGGCGATCTCGGTCGCGACGGCCGTCGAGCGCATACTGCCGCGGTTGGTCCCCCGCGCTGCCGTTACTTCATGAAACCGATTGCGGTGTAGTTCAGGTCGCCGAGGCCGGCCGGGCCGAAGTTGGCGAGACTGCTCCGCACGGCGACATTTCCCGGCGACTGCATCAGCGGCAGGCTGAAGCCGATGTCCCAGATCATCACGTCGAGTTCGTTGGCCAGCCGCCGCGCCGCACCGGAATCCAGTTCGGCCAGGGTCTCTTCGATTTTCGCGTCGATCTCCGGGCTGCCGATCTTGCCGTAGTTGCTCTCCCCGTATGACGCATAGATCTGCGTCAGGCTCGCCAGGGGGAATGCGTCGCCTACCCAGCCGAACAGCGCGATGTCGAAGTCGCCGGTGTTGATGTACTTCGAGAAGAAACCACCGCCGCCCTTGGCGTCGATATCCAGCTTCACCCCGATCTGCGCCAGGCTGTTCTGAGCGACTTGGGCGATCTGGCGACCGGAGAGCGCGTCGAACAGAACAAGTCGAATCGACAACGTGCGGCCGTCTTTCTGACGGAAGGGACCGTTGAGTTTCCAGCCCAGATCGTCGAGTTCTCGGCGTGCCTGATCGGGGTTGAAGGCCACCACGTTGCTGTTGTTCTGGTAGCCCTCCTGCCCGGCGACGTAGATGTGATTGTTCAGCGGCTTGGGGTTGTTGACCAGGCCCCGCTGGCTGACGTTGACAATTGCTTGGCGGTCAATGCCTTTCATGATCGCCAGCCGGAGCTTGCGGTCGGCGAGGATCGAACCCGGCGCCCCGTTGAACGTGAAGTGTGTCCAACTGGCACCCGGGGCGCGGCGAATCGAGATTCCCGGCGAACTGCGCGCGCGCATCAGGTCGTCCAACGAGGCCAGTCCGGCCGCGTCGATCGCGTTGTTCTGCAGTGCGGGAATGATCGCCGCCGGGTCCAGGACGGTGTAGGTGATCGAATTCAGCCGCGGTCGCTGGCCCCACCATTTGGTATTGCGCGTTAACACAATTCGCTGCGCCGACCTGTCCACCGTGGTGAAGACGAACGGTCCGGCGGACGGGCCGGGGCCGTCGAGTTGCGCCTTGTTGAACGTCTCCGGGGTCGAGGTCATGCTGCGCGGCAACAGCATTCCGTTGCCCGCGAACATGCCCTTCCAATCCGCGTAGGGCTTGGCGAACGTCATGACAGCCTGCCGGTCGTCGACCCCTCGGGTGACCGACGCGACACGTTCGGCTCCGTTGGGGCTCGCGATCGCGAACGCGGGGTCCTTACCGCTGAGTGCATGGATCTGTGCCGCGATGTCTTCCCAGTTGAGTGGGGATCCGTCCGACCACACCGCTTTCGGGTTGATCGTATAGGTAACCACCTGCGGATTGGTTTTGGTCAGTTCGATGCTGGTGAAGTAGTCGGTGTTGAGCGTGGTGGAGCCATCAGGCTTGATGATGAACGCCCGCGGCAGCGTCGCCTTCATCATCGACGCGGTGTCGGCGCTGTTGCCGTCGATGTGGAGGATGTTCCAGTTGACAGGGAACTCGCTCAGCGACAGCCGCAGCGTTCCGCCGTCGATCAGGCTGGTCGGGTTCTGCTGGTTGATGTCGTTGGTGGTGCCCAGCTCGGCGGCCCCGGTTCCGGTGGTGCCGTGGCGATCGCCACCCAGCCTGGTAGCCAGCACCCCGATTACCACCAGCGCGACGATCACCGCCAGTGTCGCAACGATTTTCACCGCTGATTTGCCTACGCCTTGTTCGGGCGGTGGTGGTGGCGGAGGTTGTTGCGGCGGTCTCGCCGAGGGAGGCGGTGGCGGTGGCGTGTCCGCGCCGCGCTGCGTCGGCGGCTCGGCATCGGACGAACCGGCGACGTCCGGCGGCGGTTGCGGTACGGCCTTGAGAAGCCGCTTGGTGTAGTCATGTTGCGGATCGCTCAGCACGCGGTCGGTGTCGCCTTGCTCCACGACAGTGCCCTTGTACATCACCGCGACGTCGTGGGCCAAATGCTTGACCACAGACAAGTCGTGCGACACGAACAGGTATGAAAGACCGAACTGCTCTTGGAGATCCAGCAGGAGGTTGATGATTCCGGCCTGGATCGAGACGTCCAGCGCTGAGACCGGTTCGTCGAGGGCCAGGACCTTCGGCTGCAGGGCCAGTGCCCTCGCGATGCCGATGCGCTGCTTTTGGCCGCCGGAGAACTCGGCCGGATACCGCGGCGCGTCGGCGCGGCGCAGCCCGACGATGTCCAGCAGCTCGCCCACGCGTTGGTCGGCGCGCTTCTTGTCAAAACCGTTGGCCAGCAAGGGCTCTGCGATCACATCGGACACCGGTAACCGGGGATCCAGCGACGCGACCGGATCCTGGAACACCACCTGTACGTCGCTGCGCAGCGCGCGTCGGCTTCGAGCGTCCAGGGTGGCGACGTCGGAGCCCAGCACCTCGATGGAGCCGGCCTGCGGTGGCGCCAGCTCGAGGATCTGGTGCAGCGTCGTGGATTTGCCCGAACCCGACTCGCCGACGATTCCCAGCGTGCGGCCTTCGCGCAGTTCGAAGCTGACGCCGTCGACCGCCCTGACCTCGCCGACCTGGCGCCGAAACACCACACCCTTGGTCAGCCGATAGGTTCTCACCAGATCGCGTACCCGCACCACCACCGTCTCGTGGCCCGACTCGACGCGCGGTGGCGGCGCGGTGGGCACCCCGTAGATCTCGGCGGCGCTGCGGCCGGCGACGTGTTCGGTCCTGATGCACGCAGCGCGATGTGCGGGCCCCACCGTGACGAGTTCCGGCTCGGCGGTAAGGCATTCGTCGATCGCGAGCGGACAGCGCGGCGCGAAGGGGCAAGCGTCAGCCACGGGCATCGCCAGGGAGGGCGGGCTGCCGGGAATCGGGACCAGCCGCGCGCCGCGCGACGCGTCGAGTCGCGGCACCGAGCCGAGCAGCCCGGCGGTGTACGGCATCCGCCGGTCACCGTAGAGCGTGTCGACGTCGGCCACCTCCACCGCGCGGCCGGCGTACATCACCAGCGCACGGTCGGCGAATTCGGCGACCACACCGAGGTCGTGGGTGATGATCACCACCCCGGCGCCGGTCACATCGCGCGCGGTTTTGAGTACGTCGAGAATCTGCGCCTGCACAGTCACGTCCAGCGCAGTGGTGGGCTCGTCGCAGATCAACAGATCGGGATCGTTGGCGATCGCGATCGCAATCACCACGCGCTGCCGCTCGCCCCCTGACAACTCGTGCGGAAACGCCCGAATCCGCCGGTGCGGTTGGCGGATGCCGACGAGGTCGAGCAGCTCGACCGCTCGCTCGCGGGCTGCGCGGCGGGTGACGCCCGGCTGGTGGATCTGAATCGCCTCGGCGACCTGATCGCCGACGGTGTAGACCGGTGTCAGCGCAGACATGGGGTCCTGGAACACCGTGCCGATCGATTTGCCGCGAATGCGCGAGATCTTCTTGTCGGGCATGCCGAGCAGTTCGTCGCCGCGCAGCCGCACCGAGCCCGACACCTCTGCGTACTCGGGCAGCAAGCCGATGACCGCCATGGCCGAAGCAGACTTCCCGGAACCTGATTCGCCGACGATCGCCACCACTTCGCCGGCTCCGACGGAATAGCTCAGGCCGCGGACGGCCGCGACCGTGTCGGTGTCGGTGGGGAAGCTGACGCGCAGGTCGGCGATTTCCAGCAGCGGGCTCATGCGCGCGGTCTCCGGCGCGCGGGCGTCCGTCGCCGTCGCAGCGTGCCGCTGCTGGGATCCAGCGCGTCGCGCAGTCCGTCGCCGATGAGGATGGCGCAGAACAGGATCACCACCAGCACGCCTGCGGGGAACAAGAACACCCACGGGAACGTGGTCGCGGAACTGGTGCCGTCGGCGATCAGCGTGCCCAGCGACACGTCGGGTGGCTGAACGCCGAATCCCAGGTAACTGAGCCCGGTTTCGGCCAGAATCATCAGCCCGACGTTGAGCGCGGTGTCGATGATCAGGATCGACGCGACATTCGGAAGGATGTGGCGGACGATGATGCGCCGGTTCGGCACACCCATATACCTTGCCGCAGCGACGAATTCGCGCTGGCGCAGGCTCATGGTCAGGCCGCGTACCATCCGTGAGCTGATCATCCAGCTGAAGACGGCCAGCAGCAGGATGAGCCAGAAGACGGTGCCGGATTGCTTGGTGCGCGGCGTGACGATCGCGATCAGAATCAATGACGGCACCACGAGCAGCAGGTCGACGACGAACATCAGCACGGCGTCGCGCCAGCCGCCGAAAAACCCACTGATCGTGCCGACAGTCGCGGCGATCGTCGCGGAGATGACCGCTACACAGACGCCGATCAGCATCGACTTCTGCATGCCTCGCAAGGTCTGCGCCAAGATGTCCTGGCCCAGCGAGTTGGTGCCGAAGGGGTGGTCCGGCGAGGGCGGCTCTTGCAGCGCCGAGTAGTCCAGATCGGTGTAGCCGTGCGGCAATAGTGGCGGCAGCGCATAACAGGCGACGAACAACATCACCAGCAGGATGAACGCCACCACCGCGGCTTCGTTGCGCAGGAACCGTCGCAGCACCAGTGCGCGCCGCGACACGAATTCGGTTGACTCCACGCTTTTTTGGACGACCTGCGGCTGGGTCATGTCACCCGCACCCTCGGATCCAGCAGCGCGTAGATGACGTCGGAGAGCAACCCGGCCATCAGAACCATCGCAGCGGCGAACAGCGTCACCGCGACCACGATATTGGTGTCCTGGGTCGAGATGCCCTGCACCACCCACTCGCCGATGCCGTGCCAGCCGAAGATCTTCTCGACGAACACCGCGCCGCCGACCAGACCGCTGATGCTGAACGCGAACAGCGTGGCCATCGGTATCAGCGCCGTGCGCAGCCCATGCTTGAACAGCGCGCGCCGCCGTGTCAGCCCCTTGGCGCGGGCGGTCCGGATGAAATCCTGGCCGAGCACGTCGAGCATCGCGTTGCGCTGGTATCTGCTGTAGCCGGCCATCGAGACCAGTGCCAGCGTCAGCGTCGGCAGCACCAGATGCTGCAACCTGTCGACCAGCTCAGCCCACCAGCCGCCATGCCCGCCCGCCGAAAGCTCTCCGGTGTACTCGAACAGTTGCACGCCGAACAACGAATTGATCCGGAGGGCCCCCAGAATCAGCAGATTTGCCATGACGAAGGTCGGGACGCTGAGGACCAGCAGCGACAATGCGGTGATCACGCGATCGCTCAGCCGGTACTGGCGAATTGCGCCCCACGCTCCGATGACCACGCCGACGACGGTGCCGATCACCATGCCTGTCACCACGAGGCGCAGGCTGATTCCGATCCGCCGCCACAGCTCTTCGGAGACGGGTTGACCACCGACAGTCGTGCCGAAATCGCCGCGCACCGCCCCCGACACCCACTTGCCGTAGCGCACCGGTATCGGCTTGTCGAGATCCAGTTCGGCCGCTTTCGCGTCGATGACCGACTGCGGCGGTCGCGGATTGCGCTGAAGAAGGCTGTCGAGCGGATGGAAGGTCACCGACGTGAGGCTGAACGTCAGAAACGACGCGAACACAAGCAGCACCACGTGCTTGAGCAGCCGACGGGTCAGGAAGCCGATCATCCCGCCCTGCCGCCCGCGCGCATGCGGCCAATGTAGGAGATGAGCCCACCGGCGCGCCGCTTATCGGCTATTCGGCGGTTCGCAAGCGCCAGTTTGTACCAAGAATCTGGCTGATCATGACCGCCCGATGAAAGCTCCGCCGTTGGTAGCATCGGCCTGCCATCGGTTGCCCGCCGCATCCTGGAGGTCCCCATGAGCGTGACCGACGAGTATCTGGCCAACAACGCCGAGTACGCCAGGAACTTCAAGGGTCCGCTACCCCTGCCGCCGAGCAAGCACGTCGCGGTGGTCGCGTGCATGGACGCCCGCCTGGACGTGTATCGGATCCTCGGCCTCAACGAGGGCGAGGCGCACGTGATCCGTAACGCCGGCGGCGTGGTCACCGACGACGAGATCCGGTCGCTGGCCATCAGCCAACGACTGCTCGGCACCACGGAGATCATCCTGATCCACCACACCGATTGCGGCATGCTGACTTTCACCGACGACGACTTCAAACGGTCGATCCAGGACGAGACCGGCATCAAACCGGAATGGGCGGCAGAGGCGTTCAGCGACCTCGAAGAGGATGTGCGTCAGTCCATCCGCCGCATCGAGGCCAGCCCCTTCGTCACCAAACACGAGTCGCTGCGCGGGTTCGTCTTCGACGTCGCGACCGGAAAACTGAACGAGGTCACACTCTAGTCAGCGGTAGTCAGGCGCCCGAACCGTAAGGCCTGGTGATGATCTCGAGGAAATGACCGGCTGGATCGCGGAAGTACACGCCGCGGCCGCCGTCGTTGTGGTTGATCTGCCCAGGCCGGGCGCCCCGCGGATCGGCCCAGTGCTCCAGGCCCCGCTCGCGGATGCGGCCGTAGATGGCGTCGAAGTCGTCTTCTGAGACCAGAAATGCGTAGTGCTGCGGGCGAATGTCCCCGTCGGTGTCGGCGTAGTCCAAAGTGGCGCCATGGTCGAGCTGGACCGCGAGGAAGTGGCCGAACGGCCTGGGCTCCGGCAAGCCGAACAATTCGGTGAAGAACCGAGCCGACACGTTCTTGTCGTGTGCGGCGACGATGGTGTGGTTGAACGCGATAGACATAGTAGGACCAGTCAACCAGCCGGTCGCGGCCGGCAAAAGGGCGCGAATACAGTATCGGAGCATGGCCCCCGTCGTTTCCGGCCCGCGCGTTCTCTTGCGCGAACCGAGGGCGGAAGACGCGGAGGAGTTGTTCTCGGCGATCACCTCCGACCCGGCGGTCACGAAGTTTCTGTCATGGTCGCCGCACCGTGATGTGGAGGAGACGCGTCGGGTGATCACCCAGCTGTTCAACCAGGGCGACGACCACACCTGGCTGGTTGTGCTGCGTGAGTCGGGGCAGGTGATAGGTCAGTTCGGCTACCGGCGGTTGCGGGGCCGCACCGTCGAAATGGGCTATTGCCTGGCCGCCCAGTGGTGGGGGCAGGGGCTGATGGCCGAAGCAATCGAGCTGGGTCTGGTTGAGATGCAGCGCGATCCGGAGGTGGCGTCGGTGACGGCGGCCTGCCACGTCGACAACGAGCGGTCAGCCCGGCTACTCGAGAAGTGCGGCTTCGTGCTGCAAGCCCGGGTGTCCGACCACACCGTCTTTCCGAACCTAGCGCCCGGACCGCAGGACTGCCTGCTGTACTCGCGGCAGATTGCGAGGTAGCGATGAGTATTTTCCAGTTCGCCGATCTGCCTGTACCGGTGATCGCCGCGCCGATGGCGGGCGGCCCGTCGACACCGCAATTGGCGGCCGCCGCCACGGACGCGGGCGGGCTCGGTTTTGTCGCCGGCGGATACCTGTCGGTCGACGACTTCGCCGACCGCCTCGCCGCCGCCCGTAAAATGACGACCGGCCCGGTGGGCGCGAACGTGTTTGTGCCGCAAGACAATACAGCTGATAGCGCTGAGCTCGACCGGTATGCCGAGGCGCTCGCCGGCGAGGCGGAGCGCTACGGCGCAGAGCTGGGTGAAGCGCGCTACGACGACGACAAGTGGGCGCCGAAGCTGGACATGCTGCTGGATGTGCGGCCGGAGATCGTGTCGTTCACGTTCGACGTGCCCAGCACAGAGGACATCCGCAGATTGGCCGGGGCCGGTATCACCACCGCGGCGACGGTGACCACTGCGGCGGAGGCTGAACGTGCGGTGTCGCGCGGTGTCGATGCGCTCGTCGTGCAGGGTCCGGCCGCGGGCGGTCACCGCGGCACGTATGACCCTGCGGCCATCCCGGCCGCGCAGCCATTGTCTGAGCTTCTCGCCGATGTCCTCTCGCGCGTGGCGGTTCCGGTGGTGGCGGCTGGCGGACTGATGACCGCTGACGACGTCGCCGCGGTGCTGCGGGCGGGTGCGGTCGCCGCTCAACTGGGCACGGCGTTCCTGCTGTCCGATGAGGCCGGCAGCAGCCCGGTGCACCGCGCGGCGCTGCAGGACGCACAATTCACGGAAACGGCTGTGACAAAGGCGTTTTCGGGTAGGTATGCCCGGGGTCTGCGGAACCGCTTCATCGACGAGCACGACGCGCAGGCCCCGCTGGCCTATCCGCACGTCCACTATCTGACCAGTCCGGTGCGGGCGGCTGCTGTGCGGGCCGGTGACCCGCACGGCGTCAACGTTTGGGCGGGAACGGGATTCAAGAAGACCAAGGCCGCGCCGGTGGCGGCCATCATGGGAGAACTGGCGTGCAAATAGGCATGACCATGCCGGTGATGGAGCCGGATCTGGACCACGCGACGCTGCGGGCGTGGGCGCGTGCGATCGACGAAGGCCCTTTTGCCTCAGCGTGTTTTGGTGAGCGCATCGCGTTCGACAACCCCGACACGCTGACGTTGCTGGGAGCTCTCGCGGCGTGGACCGACCGGGTGCAGTTGGTGACGACGGTCGTCGTGCCCCAGCTGCACGATCCGGTCATGCTCGCCAAGGCGCTGGCCACCGGCGACATGCTCAGCGGCGGCCGGCTGACCGTCGGGTTAGGCGTGGGCGGCCGCCACGAGGACTACCGCGCGGTCGGCGCCGACCCCGCCACCCAGACGATGCGCGACATGGCACAACGGGCGCTTGTGATGAAGCGTGTGTGGGCGGGCGAGCGGCTCACCGAGTCAGTGTGTCCGGTCGGTCCACCGCCGGTCCAGCGCGGCGGGCCGCCACTGCTGGTGGGCACTATGGGCCTGAAAACCGTTCGGAGCGCGGCGAAATGGGCAGATGGGCTGGCGGGCACGACGCTTGACCTCGACGTCGGCAAGGTGGGCTCGTTGTTCGACGTCGCTCGAACGGCGTGGGCCGCAGAAGGCAAACCGCCGCCGCGACTGACGACGTCGTTCTGGTTTGCGCTCGGGCCGGGCGCGCGCGAGCAGGTGCACCGGCACTTGCGCCGCTACATGAACTGGATCCCCGCCCAGCACGTCCACGCGATGGCGCCGTTCACGGGGTTCGCCGGAAGACAAGACGAATTACTTGCAGTCTTGCGTGCCTTCGCTGACATCGGCACCGACGAAGTGCACCTGATTCCGACGAGCAAGGACATCGGCCAGCTACGCGATGCCGCCGAGGTGGCCGCGCAGGTGAAATAGCTCTGTAACAGAGGTACCGTGGGATGTCATGCGGACCACCACCGACCTCGTCACGGACGTGTTCGCTGTCGTCGGACGCTTCCGCCGGCAGCTGCGGCGGTCCGCGGGACGGGGCTTCGACACCACCGGGTTGACGGAATCGCAGGCAGAGCTGTTGCGGCTGGTCGGCAGGCGTCCGGACATCTCGATCCGGGAAGCCGCCGCGGAGCTGGGATTGGTGCCCAACACCGCCTCCACATTGGTGTCCAAGCTGGCCTCCGACGGGCTGATCACCCGCACGGTCGACGCCGGCGACCGCCGCGTGGCCCGGCTGCGGCTCACCGAGTCGGCGCAGCACATCGCCGACGCGTCGCGGGCCGCGGGGCGGGCTGCACTTGCCGAGGTGCTCGACGACCTCGACGACGACCAGCTTGCCGCGCTGACGCGAGGGCTGTCGGTGCTGGCCGAGATCACCCGACGACTGCAGGAGAAGCAGACATGAGTGCCGCCGAGTTGGCCGTCGACTGCCGGAATCTGACGCACCGGTACGGCGACTTCACCGCAGTCGACGACTTCACGTTGCAAGTGAGGCCGGGGGAGACCATGGGGCTTCTCGGTCCCAACGGTGCCGGCAAGACCACGGTGGTGCGTGTCCTCACCACGCTCACGCCGCCGCAAGCCGGTCAGGTATTCATCTTCGGCCTTGACAGCCGCCGACAGACCATGGACGTCCGCTACAACATCGGCTATGTGCCGCAACAACTTTCAATAGAGCCGGCCCTCACCGGGCGGCAGAATGTGGAGTGGTTCGCCAGGCTGTACGACGTGCCGCGACGGCAGCGGGCCGAGCGCGTGGACCAGGCGCTCGAGGCGATGAACCTGCTCGACGTCGCAGACGAGGTCGCCACCACCTATTCCGGCGGAATGGTCCGGCGGCTCGAGCTGGCGCAGGCACTGGTGAACCGGCCGTCGCTGCTGATCCTGGACGAACCGACCGTCGGCCTGGATCCGATTGCCCGCGACGGTGTTTGGACACATGTCGCCGACATGCAGGCCGATTTCGGCATGACCGTGCTGCTGACCACGCACTACATGGAAGAGGCGGACGCACTGTGTGACCGCGTTGCGCTGATGCACCACGGCAAGCTTCAGGCCGTCGGCACGCCGGAGCAGCTGAAGGCGAGCGTGTCACGCAACGCCACCCTCGAAGACGTATTCCGCCACTATGCGGGCTCCGATCTGGGCGACGAGACGTCACGGACCGGTCTGCGCGACATCCGTTCCAGCAGAAGGATTGCGCGCCGTGTCAGTTGAACCCCGAGCCGAGGCCGGGATCGTCCGCGCACCACGAGGCTGGCGACGGGTGCAGGGGATGTTCGTCCGGATCGGCACGTTCTCACTCGTCGAGCTCCAGAAGCTGGCACACGACCGTGCCGAGCTGGTCACGCGCATGGTGCAGCCCGCGTTGTGGTTGCTGATCTTCGGGCAGACGTTCTCGCGCCTGCACGTCATCGACACCGGCGGAGTGCCGTATCTGGCGTTTCTGGCGCCCGGCATCATCGCCCAGTCGGCGTTGTTCATCTCGATCTTCTACGGGATCCAAATCATCTGGGACCGCGACGCAGGCATCCTCGCCAAGTTGATGGTGACGCCGGCGCCGTCGTCGGCGTTGATCACCGGCAAGGCGTTCGCAGCGGGCGTGCGGTCGGTGGCTCAAGTGGTCGGGGTGCTGCTGCTGGCGTACCTGATGGGCGTGCACCTGACCACGAATCCGCTGCGGGTCGTCGCCGCAATGGCTGTGGTGGTGCTGGGCTCGGGGTTCTTCGCGTGCTTGTCGATGACGTTGGCCGGGCTGGTGCGCAACCGGGATCGGCTGATGGGTATCGGCCAGGCGATCACGATGCCGCTGTTTTTCGCCTCGAATGCGCTGTATCCGGTGGACGTGATGCCGCACTGGCTGCGGTGGCTATCGGCGGTGAACCCGTTGAGCTACGAGGTGAACGTGTTGCGCAGCCTGTTGATCGGCACGCCGTCGAATTGGCTGCTCGACATGGCAGTGTTATTTGTCGCAGCGGTCGCGGGCATCGTGGCGGCCTCGGCGCTGCTGCGGCGACTGGTGCGCTGAGCACTCGCGCTTCGCCGCAACTATGGGCACAATGTCTCCGGGAACTCGACGAGGGGCGGGATTGACCATGCGGCGTTCGATGCGAGTGCTGGCCTATGCAGCGGCGGCCGGGGCGGTCGTTGCGATTCCGATCGGCATCCAGGCTGCCCCCTCCCAGACACTTGCCGACTGTGGCGGCATCAACATGTCGGTTCTGGCCGAGGGTGTGCCGGTGGACATGTGCCCGGCGCCGGTGGCGCCGCCCCCCACCAGCGGGGGTGCACCCACGCAGCAGCTCCTCACCGCGTGCGGCGGCATCCCGGGATGCCTGTCGAACGCGCTGTACGGACCCGGCAGAGTCGTCGTCCCGAGCCCTAATACGAGGGTTCAGCAGAGCCAGTAGTCGCGCGTCGTCAGGCGTCGGCGGCCGGAGGCTCAACAGGCGGGGGCTCAGCGGGCGGTGCGTCAGCAGGCGGTGCCTCTTCCGGCGCGCCTTCGGGGGCCGGCGAGGTGACCACGTCAGCGGCTAGTTGCACCATGTCCGGCTGCGGCGCGTCTTGTGCGGGTGCCTGGTCCTCGACTGGGGCCAGCGCTTCCGCCGGCAGATACATGTGGTGGGTGAACTGCGGCTGGTATGCGCCCGGGCCACCGAGCCTCACCCCGCCGCGCTCGCCGGACGACACGGATGTGCCATCAGGCAGCGTCACCGCGGTGTGGTAGCTGTTCCAGCCGATCACCAGTGCCCCGGGCTGCGTTCCATGTTGAAAACCTCGGGCGAGCAGGGCGCTTTCTTCATTCTGCGTGGTGAACCGGTTGCCGAATGCGGGCCTGCCGGTCGCCACGTTGCTCACCCACGACGCCAGGCCGGAACAGTCCGTACCGGCGGGCGAATCGCCGCCGGAGACGTACGGCGTGCCCGATACCTGGGTAATCAGGGTCATCAACGTTGCTAAAGCAAACACGCGGCGGGACGTTAACAGAGCGGTTTCTGAGCCGCCAAAAATTGTGAACCCCTTCACAATACGCAGTCGATATAGCCTGGTTCACGAAGAGAAGCGTTGGCTCTTTTGCCAATTTGCGCTTCGGCCGCAGTCTATGTCATGAGAAATGTTCGGAGGGAACATATTTCGCTAGGTACGAGACGAAAACACTTGTGCTGCAACGATTATCGCGGTCTGTCGACCTCATATGTTCCGTCTTCGTCGACGAACAACACGGCCACCCGGTGCCTGCTACCGTCGACCGTCACATCGCAGAAGAAGGTTTCACCTTTCTTGACCGCAGGGTTGTCGCCGTTGTTGCAGCGGACGCCGGTGACGTCTCTGAGGCCGTAACCGTTCGTCGGGTCGGTGAGCACTTGCCGGACGCCGTTCTCCGCTGATGTGACATCGAGTTCTTTGCGATGCGTCACACCCAGCGCCCACAGGACCGCAGCGACAACAGCTACGGCCAGCACCACGCCGACAACGACGCCGACAGCAACAAGCGCACCGTTGGATTTCTTGCGCGGGGCGGTCGAGACAGCGGGCGGCGTGGCGTAAGGCGGCTGCGGATAGTACTGCGGTGCCGGCGGCCGGTCGTGGCGTACCTGCTGCCACCACGGGATCTCCGCCTGTCCGCCCTGCGGCTGACGCTGCGGGTCGGGCCGTCGGGACCACGGACGCGCGGGCTCGGAAGGTCTGCTCATCGCGCGTCGTCCTGTGTCATGGGAATCGCTGATAGCACTGGTTCTCGTCGCCGACGAGACCGGACCGGTAGGCGAGAATCCTTGTGAACCCGGCCGGCACGGTACTGCCGTTGGTGTCGCTTGCGACGAGACCGTTGGTCAGCAGACCGGAGATCGCTTCGTCGACGTCGCCGGCAGTCAGCACCAGCGTCTTTCCCGAGGGCACGCCGACCGGTTCGGCCATCCTGCGTTGCGCCACACCGGTCAGGCACGCGGTTCGCAACGCCGCCGTCGGCGAGTCGAGCGGCATCGCTTTCTCATGTTGCAGCGCAAGCGTGTATCGCGACGTGACGACTGAAATCGCGGTGTTGTCGCCTTGCAACAAAACCAACTGTGATTCGTCGGCGGGCGCCCCCATGTCTTGCAGTGCCGGCATGTCGACGTTGATGGTGTTGGTGCCTGGGCAGTAGGACGCCGGCGCCGATTTTCTCGCGTCAGAACAGCGTTGCGAATCGGTATGCAGGGTGGGTGGATTAATGGGATGGAACACCTCGCCGAGAACCTCCATCAGCGTCGAAAGGGTGTCGGTGTCGACGCGCACCTCGCCGGTCTGGACATTGCCTGCCGGGTCGACCTCCAGGGATGTCGGCAGATCACCGCGCCGCTGCGTGATTTCATCCATGTCGATCTTGGCGCACGCGGCGGCACCGGTGTCGAAACCGACTTGAAAGGCGCTGACGCGGTCCATCGCCGAGCCGTGCGGATCGGCGTTCGAGTCCTCGACCGTCATCACCGGATCTCTCAGTTCGATGGCCCCGGCCAGCACATGGTCGAGTCCGTCGGTGGTACTCAGCGTGAATCGGGGCGACTTCCCTTCGGCGACCCAGCGCACGTAGGCCCCGGAGAAGCAGTCGGCCTGTTGCTCGGCGACGAGGCCGGGCGTGCTGGGATTGACGGTTCTTGCCATCTGCTGCACGGCGTGCCCGTATTCGTGAGCCAGCACCGCGTTCACCGACATCACGCCGAAGTACTTGGTGGCCAACGGCATCAGGCGGCCACGGTCCCATGCCATCAGGTCTTCGGGCGCACAGTAGAACCCGTTGACCAACTTGTAGGTGGGCGCTCCGCACGCCGACGGGCTTCTGGGGTCGGACGCGTCGTAGGACAGCATCGTCGACACCGGTCTGAAGCTGCCTCGCAGTGACTCCGAGTAGTTCTTCTGCCAGAAGTCCTCGATGTCGTTGAGCGCCAGCAACGCCAAGCGGTCGACTTGGCCGCCGTCCGTGTTCTCCACGGTGCCGGAAGGCTGGGGGGCGTTCGAACGGGCGCCGCTGGGTCCATTGGTGGCGGGAAGGCCGCCGACGCGGTTCGGATCCCAGAGCATCGACAAGGGCCGGCCGTGCACGACGGTGGCACTGCACCCGGTGACGAGCAGGACCGCACAGGCGGCACTGAGTACGGCTCTGGCGAGGGCCGTTCGACGCTGCGTCACAGGGCACACCTCCCGTCAACGCCCAGGCGGGCTCAACGCTAAAACAACGGCGATCGGCGTGGGGCGGGAATAACACTCACTCATCGGATGTGCATCGGTAATTAGGGGGATGGTCAGCCCGCGCTGGCCCACGGCGAAGCACGATGCCGACGGCTGGGTGGAGGTTGCGCCGGTCGCGCGAAATCGTCGGCCAGGTAACAGACTGTGCGGCAACAGAACTCGGCGTTACGGAACACTGCGCGGCATGGCCTCCGCCACTACGTCAGGCAGTAGGCGTTTTGCTTGTCAGGTAGGCGACCACACCCCGTGTCACCGCAGCGGCGTACTTGGCGCGTCCGTCTGCGGACTCCATCAGTGCGGCCTCATCGCTGTTTCTCATGTTGCCCAACTCCACCAAGACGGCCGGATAGTCGGCCAGATTCAAACCGGCGAGATCGGCACGGCCGTACAGGCCGTTGGAGCCGAGGTACGTCGACGGGGTCAGTCCGTCGAAGGACAGTGCGTC
Source organism: Mycobacterium sp. NGS35 (assembly GCF_059812855.1). NCBI lineage: Bacteria > Bacillati > Actinomycetota > Actinomycetes > Mycobacteriales > Mycobacteriaceae > Mycobacterium > Mycobacterium sp. NGS35. The sequence continues at coordinate 25,660 of NZ_JCALDL010000007.1, read as the reverse complement.
GCGCATGGCTATGGCCAGCGGCATCGCCGGACCCGCCTGCGCGGCGTTGAGCGGAGGACTCGAGTAGTTGACGTGGAACCCTCGGCCCGACGGCGGTCCGCCGTCGGCATGGATGCTGACGATGGCGTCCGGGCGCATGGCATTGGCGGCCGCAGCGCGCTGGTCGACACACGGACCGGAGGAGTCGTCGTCGGCGCGGGACAGCTGAGTGCGCACGCCCAGACGATCCAGGGAATCGCGGACCCGGGACGCCACATCCCAGGTGAAGCTGTGTTCCGGATAGCCGTCGTTGGTCGACGTGCCGGTGGTCTGGCAGTCCTTGGTTCCCCCACGGCCGTTGGGAACTTGTCTGGTTATCGACGAGTCGTTGGCACCGCTGTGACCGGGATCGAGGAACACCGCCATTCCGGCGAGATTCGAAACGGCCGACGCGCGGGGGCCGTTCAGTTGGCCAGCGACCCAGCACAGCAGTGCGCCGACGAGTACGACAGTGGCTGTTCGCACGACCGCAAGACGCATCCCGGACAGCGTAACAACGCCGTACGGGATTCGACCGCGGCAAATTGTGTGGTCCGCAGCCGACTTAAAGCGTTGAACCTTCACCAAGAATCCGCCAAGAGCCGCGCTCGATTCTTTGTGTGTCAGCACGACAACCGACCCAAGGAGTGACACACATGATCAGCCAGATCCGCGCCATCGTCCATACCACCGCCGGTGCCGCCCTGCTGGCCTCCGGCCTGGGGCTTGCTGCGCTGAGCATCGCCCAGGCAGCGAACGCCGCACCTGTGCACCCGCCGCAGAGCGTGTGCTGGGAGACCTACAGTGACGGCAGCTACTTCTACTACTACTGCTAGATCGCGGTAACCATTCGCGAAACTCGAAGCCCTCGCGGTGTTGTCGCTACTAGGCGGGCATGTCCGTCCCCCGGGGAGCGGAGACAGAGCTGTGACTTGCAAGTCCCTAAGGACCTCGTCGGCCACACAGGCTACTTCAGTCGCAGCTGCGGTGGAGATTTTGCTGCCCGCCTCTTAGCGACATCGCCGCAGGTCAGAAAGGGTGCCCCCGGCAGGATTCGAACCTGCGGCCTTCTGCTCCGGAGGCAGACGCTCTATCCCCTGAGCTACGGGGGCGCATCGCCACGACTTCGCCGAGACGCTGCGCCGTTGGGCTCGCCCAGACTAGCGCATCGCGGCCGTCGCAAACCCATCGGAATGGATTCGGGCTGTAAACGCCCAGCCCATAGGATGGACCCTCGTGACCCCCGCCGACCTGGCCGCGCTGCTCAGGACCACCGCCGCAGCGGTGCTGGACCAGCATGGCCTCGATACGGCCGCGCTGCCCGCCACGGTCACAGTCGAGCGGCCGCGCAACCCCGAGCACGGTGACTACGCCACCAACCTGGCGCTTCAGCTCGGCAAGAAGGTCGGAGTCAACCCGCGCGAACTCGCCGGGTGGCTGGCGCAGCAGCTCGGCAACGTCGACGGCATCGCCTCCGCCGAGGTGGCTGGGCCCGGCTTCGTCAACCTGCGCATCGCCGCGTCGGCCCAGGGCGCGATCGTCAGCAACATCATCCAGGCCGGCCCAAACTACGGGCACGCCACGACACTCGACGGCCGCAAGATCAACCTCGAGTTCGTCTCCGCGAACCCCACCGGACCGATCCACATCGGCGGCACCCGCTGGGCCGCGGTCGGCGACGCGCTCGGCCGGCTGCTCTCCAGCCAGGGTGCCGACGTCACTCGCGAGTACTACTTCAACGACCACGGCGCACAGATCGACCGATTCACCCGCTCGCTGATCGCCGCGGCGAAAGGCCAGCCGACCCCCGAAGACGGCTATGCCGGCAGCTACATCCAAGAGATCGCCGCCCAAGTGCTCGAGAAAGCGCCCGACGCGCTGAGCCTGCCCGACGATCAGCAGCACGAGACGTTCCGGTCCATCGGCGTCGACCTGATGTTCAGCCACATCAAGCAGTCCCTGCACGACTTCGGCACCGACTTCGACGTCTACACGCACGAAGAGTCGATGCACACCAGCGGTCGCGTCGAGCAAGCCATCAAGAGGCTGCGCGAGACGGGCAACATCTACGAGAAAGACGGCGCAATCTGGTTGCGCACCACCGAATTCGGTGACGACAAAGACCGAGTCGTGATCAAGAGCGACGGCCAGCCGGCCTACATCGCCGCCGACCTCGCCTACTACCTCGACAAGCGGCAACGCGGCTTCGACCTCTGCATCTACATGCTCGGTGCGGATCACCACGGCTACATCGCGCGGCTCAAAGCAGCAGCCGCCGCGCTGGGCGACGACCCGGACACCGTCGAAGTGCTGATCGGCCAAATGGTGAACCTGGTCCGCGACGGGCAGCCGGTGCGCATGAGCAAGCGCGCCGGCACCGTCATCACGCTCGACGACCTGGTCGAAGCCATCGGCGTGGACGCCGCCCGCTACTCGCTGATCCGCAGCTCCGTGGACACGCCCATCGACATCGACCTGGCTCTATGGTCGAGCGCCTCGAACGAAAACCCGGTCTACTACGTGCAATACGCGCACGCCCGGCTCTCGGCACTGGCGCGAAACGCCGCCGAACTCGGCCTGCAAGCCGACACCGGTCACCTTCACCTGCTCGCGCACGACCGCGAAGGCACGCTGATCCGCAGCCTCGGCGAATTCCCGCGCGTCCTCAAAACGGCTGCTGCACAACGCGAACCGCATCGCATCAGCCGTTACCTGGAGGATCTGGCCGGCGACTACCACCGCTTCTACGACACTTGCCGAGTTCTGCCCCAGGGCGACGAGCCGCCCACCGAACTGCACGCCGCCCGGCTGGCGCTGTGCCAGGCCACGCGCCAAGTCATCGCCAACGGCCTCGACATTCTCGGTGTCACCGCTCCGGAGCGCATGTGATCGCCCATCCGGCCGGACCTCGCCACGCGGAGGAAGTGCACCCTGCGGCCGCCCCGCCGAAGCCGCAGACCGCCGAGGAGCTGCTGGCACTCGCGCCGAACGTCTGGCCGCGCAACGTCTTTCGCGGCGACGACGGGGTGGTTCGGGTGGCCGGCGTGCCCGTCACCGATCTCGCCCGCGAGTTCGGCACCCCGTTGTTCGTGATCGACGAGGACGACTTCCGCGGCCGTTGTCGCGCGATGGTCGCCGCGTTCGGTGGCGGGGAGAACGTCCACTACGCCGCAAAAGCGTTCCTCTGCACCGAGATTGCGCGCTGGATCGCCGACGAAGGGCTCTGTCTGGACGTGTGCTCCGGCGGCGAGCTCGCCGTCGCCCTGCAGGCCGGCTTTCCGCCATCGCGAATCGCGTTCCACGGCAACAACAAATCAGTCGGCGAGCTGAGCGCCGCCGTACGGGCGGGCATCGGTCACGTCGTGGTGGATTCCATCGCCGAGATCGATCGGCTGAACGCGATCGCCGGTGAGCAAGGCACCGTTCAGGATGTACTGGTCCGCGTCACGGTCGGGGTCGAGGCCCACACCCACGAATTCATCTCCACCGCGCACGAGGACCAAAAGTTCGGGCTGTCGCTTGCCGGCGGCGAAGCGATGGCGGCCATTCGCCATGTCTTCGCGGCCGACCATCTGCGGCTGGTTGGCCTGCACAGTCACATCGGCTCGCAGATATTCGACGTCGCCGGCTTCGAGCTGGCGGCACACCGCGTGATCGGACTGTTGCGTGACGTCGTCGCCGAATTCGGAGTGGCCAAGACATCGCAGATCTCCGCGATCGATCTCGGTGGCGGCCTTGGCATTTCCTATCTTCCGCACGACGACCCGCCACCCGTCGAGGATCTCGCCGCCAAGCTGTCCGGCATCGTGCGCCACGAGTCAGCGGCCGCGGGGCTTCCTGAACCGCGGCTGATCGTCGAACCCGGCCGCGCGATCGCCGGGCCCGGCACCATCACGCTGTACGAAGTCGGAACGGTCAAAGACGTTGCGGTCACACCGCACGCAAACCGGCGCTACGTCAGCGTCGACGGCGGAATGAGCGACAACATCCGCACCGCGCTGTACGGTGCCGAGTACGACGTGCGGTTGGTGTCCCGCACCAGCGATCGACCCGCGGTCCTCGCGCGCATCGTCGGAAAGCATTGCGAGAGCGGCGATATCGTCGTCCGCGACACGTGGGTCAATGACGACGTGCAACCGGGCGATCTGCTGGGGGTCGCGGCGACGGGCGCGTACTGCTATTCCATGTCCAGCCGTTACAACATGATCTGCCGACCGGCTGTCGTGGCCGTGCGCGATCGGCGAGCCCGCCTGATCCTGCGCCGGGAGACGGTCGACGATCTACTGAGTTTGGAGGTGACCACCGGATGACAGGCGACGAAAAGCCCGTAGGCGTAGCCGTGCTCGGGTTGGGCAATGTGGGCAGCCAGGTGGTGCGAATCATCAACGACAGCGCCGCCGATCTGGCCGCCCGCATCGGTGCCCCACTGGAGCTTCGCGGCGTCGGCGTCCGCCGGGTCGCCCCTGACCGGGGCGTTCCGGTGGAGTTGCTCACCAGCGACATCGACGAGTTGGTGTCGCGCGACGACGTCGACATCGTCGTCGAACTGATGGGACCGGTCGATCCTGCGCACAAAGCCATTCTCGGCGCGTTGGAACGCGGCAAGTCCGTGGTCACTGCCAACAAAGCGCTACTGGCGCAGTCGACCGGCGAACTGGCGCAGGCCGCCGAGCGAGCACATGTCGACCTGTACTTCGAAGCCGCCGTCGCGGGCGCCATCCCGGTGATCCGCCCGCTGACGCAGTCGCTGGCCGGTGATTCCGTGCTGCGAGTGGCCGGCATCGTCAACGGCACCACGAATTACATCCTGTCCGAAATGGACTCCACCGGAGCCGATTACACAACCGCGCTTGCCGACGCGAGTGCGTTGGGCTACGCCGAGGCCGATCCCACCGCCGACGTCGAAGGCTATGACGCCGCCGCGAAGGCTGCGATTTTGGCGTCCATCGCCTTCCACACCCGCGTCTCGGCCGACGACGTCTACCGGGAGGGCATCACCAAAGTCACTCCCGCCGACTTCACCTCGGCGCGCGCCCTGGGCCGCACCATCAAACTGCTGTCGATATGTGAGCGGATCACCGGAGACCATGGGCAGCAACGGGTTTCGGCCCGGGTATACCCAGCCCTGGTGCCGCTGAGCCATCCTCTCGCGGCAGTGAACGGCGCATTCAACGCGGTGGTCGTGGAAGCGGAAGCTGCTGGACGCGTGATGTTCTACGGCCAAGGTGCCGGCGGCACGCCCACGGCGTCGGCAGTCATGGGCGACGTGGTGATGGCGGCTCGCAACCGCGTGCAGGGCGGTCGCGGCCCGCGTGAGTCGAAGTACGCCAAGCTGGCCATCGCGCCGATGGGCATGATCGTCACCCGCTACTACGTCAGCATGAACGTGGCCGACCGACCCGGTGTATTGGCCGCCGTGGCAGCCGAATTCGCGAAGCACGAGGTGAGCATCGCCGAGGTCCGCCAGGAGGGCGTGGTCAGCCAAGAAGGTCAGAGAGTCGGCGCGCGGCTGGTGGTCGTCACCCACGAAGCCACCGATGCCGCGCTGTCGGACACCGTCACCGCGCTGGCCGGGCTGGACGTGGTGCAGAATGTCGCGAGCGTGCTGCGGTTGGAGGGAAACAGCGAATGACCGCGACGGAATCAACGGTGCATCAGCCCTGGCCGGGGGTGATCGGCGCGTATCGTGACCGCCTGCCGGTGGCCGCCGACTGGACGGCAGTCACCCTGCTCGAGGGTGGCACTCCGCTGGTGTTCGCGCCGAGATTGTCCGAAATGACCGGCTGCACAGTGCATCTCAAGGTAGAGGGCGCCAACCCCACGGGCTCGTTCAAGGACCGCGGCATGACCATGGCGGTCACCGACGCCCTCGCGCGGGGTCAGCAGGCGGTGCTGTGCGCGTCGACGGGCAACACCTCGGCGTCCGCGGCGGCGTACGCAGCACGCGGTGGTATCACCTGCGCGGTGCTGATTCCCCAGGGCAAGATCGCGATGGGCAAGCTCGCCCAGGCAGTCATGCATGGCGCCAAGATCATCCAGGTCGACGGAAACTTCGACGACTGCCTCGAACTGGCTCGCAAGACCACCGCCGACTTCCCGACGGTCGCGCTGGTGAACTCCGTGAATCCGGTCCGCATCGAAGGGCAGAAGACCGCCGCGTTCGAGATCGTCGACGTGCTGGGCACCGCGCCTGACGTGCATTCCCTACCGGTGGGCAATGCGGGCAACATCACCGCGTACTGGCGCGGCTACACCGAGTACCACCGCGACGGACGCAGCGACAGGCTGCCCCGGATGCTGGGCACGCAAGCCGCCGGTGCGGCACCGCTGGTGCACGGCGAACCCGTCAAGAATCCCGAGACGATCGCGACCGCGATCCGGATCGGCTCCCCGGCATCGTGGGGACCCGCGGTCGAAGCCCAGCAGCAGTCCGGTGGCCGGTTTCTGGCGGCCACGGACGACGAGATCCTGGCCGCGTACCACCTCGTCGCATCCAGCGAGGGCGTGTTCGTCGAACCGGCATCGGCGGCCAGCATCGCGGGCCTGCTCAAGTCGGTGGAAGACGGCTGGGTCCGTAAAGGGTCCACGGTGGTGTGCACAGTGACCGGCAACGGCCTCAAGGATCCCGACACCGCCCTGAAAGGCATCCCGCCGGTATCGCCGATTCCGGTCGACCCCACTGCGGTCGTCGAAAAGCTGGGCTTGGTCTAGATGGAGTCGCCACCGTGACATCCGCTCTTCCGGCCGGATTGACGGCCAGTGCCGTGGTTGCGGCGTCCTCTGCGAATCTCGGCCCGGGATTCGACAGTCTCGGTCTGGCGCTCAATATGTACGACGAAATCGTCGTCACGACACGGGAATCCGGGCTTCAGGTCGAGGTGGAGGGCGAAGGAGCCGGACACGTTCCGCTGACGCGTGAGCACCTGGTGGTGCGCGCCGTGGAGCGCGGGCTCGCGGCCGCCGGCGTCACGGCTGCCGGACTTGTGGTGCGCTGCCGCAACGACATTCCGCATTCGCGTGGGCTCGGGTCCTCGGCGGCCGCGGTGGTCGGCGGGCTCGCGGTTGCGAATGGTCTTGTCGCACAAGCGGGTTGGCCATCGATGAGCAGCGGCCAGCTGATCCAGCTCGCTTCGGAGGCCGAAGGGCATCCCGACAACGCCTCAGCTGCCGTACTGGGCGGCGCAGTGGTGTCGTGGACGGAAAACGACGGCGATACCGACAAATACTCGGCCGTGCCGTTGCGGCTGCACCCCGATATCCGCATCTTCACCGCGATTCCCGAGGAGCGGTCGCTTACCGCCGCAACCCGGGTGCTGCTTCCAGGCCACGTCAGCCACGAGGACGCCCGCTTCAACGCCAGCCGGGTCGCGCTGTTGGTTGTCGCGTTGACCGAACGACCGGATCTACTGTTCACCGCGACCGATGACGTGCTGCACCAACCGCACCGCGCCTCCGCGATGCCGAGGTCGTGGGAATACCTGCGAGTGCTGCGGCGTTGCGGTGTTGCGGCGGCGCTCTCAGGAGCTGGACCAGCGGTTATCGCGCTGACTACGCGGTCTGAGTTGCCCGCCGAAGCCCTCGAGTTCGGTTTGGCCAACGACTTCACTGTCCGTGAGATGTCGGTCGGGGAGGGGGTGCGATGGACTTCAGACGTCGTGGCACCTCGCCTGCCGCGATGACAAACACAGTGGCCGACGCCTAGTGGCGTTTCTTGCTTCCGCCCCGGAAGCGGGTTATCCTCGGTGCCGTCCAGCAATCGCAGCTTCTACCTGCGCCGACAGTAGGACGACCACCAATTCTTCTCGGGGAATGACGGTTCGCCCGACAGCTGCGAACCGATGCGATCACCGTTGCAACTACAGCGGTGGGACATAAGCACCCAGCGGATCGCTGAGTGCAACGAACCCCTCGTATGGCGAAACTGCGAGGGAAAGAAAGGACATCCGTGACCGATACGGACCTCATAGCGGCTGACAGTGGCGCCGAACACCCAGAGTTGCCCACCACCGTGACAGCCGAAATCTCGAACTCCGCGCCCGCCGAAGCGCCGACGCGTGACGTCAAGACTGACGGTGGACTGGCCACGATGGTGCTGCCGGAATTGCGCGCACTGGCCAACGAGGTCGGCGTCAAGGGCACCTCGGGCATGCGTAAGAGCGAGTTGATCGCCGCCATCCGCGAGCACCGCGGAGAGTCAATCAGCAAGGGCCGCAACGGCGATGCCTCGGCCACCGAGGCTGCCGCGGGGCAGGCGGCAGATAACGCCGTCGACAAGTCAGTCGAGAAGGCGCCCGCCAAGACCGCCGACGGCGCCCAGAGCGGCAGCGAGGAGACCGGGACACCTGCCACCGGTGACGCGGCCAAGTCCGATCAGGCCGATCAGGCTGAGGCCGACGGTGCTGCCAAGACCGCCGGCGATACCAAGCCCGACACTCGCCAACGCGGCGACCAAGCGCAAGGCGACCAGGGCCGCAGCGATCAAGCGCAAGGCGACCAGGGCCGCGGCGACCAAGCCCGCGGCGACGACGACGGCGAAGGCCGACAGGGCCGTCGCGGCCGTCGGTTCCGGGACCGCAGGCGGCGCGAACGCGGTGCCGAAGGCGGCGGCGGCGAAACCGAATTGCGCGACGACGACGTCGTCCAGCCGGTCGCCGGCATCCTCGACGTGCTCGACAACTACGCGTTCGTCCGCACTTCCGGGTACCTCGCCGGCCCCAACGACGTGTACGTCTCGATGAACATGGTCCGCAAGAACGGTCTGCGCCGAGGCGATCACATCACCGGCGCAGTGCGTCTTCCCAAAGACGGCGAGCAGCCCAACCAGCGGCAAAAGTTCAATCCGCTGGTGCGCATCGATACTGTCAACGGCGGCCCGGTCGAGGACGCCAGGAAGCGCCCCGAGTTCGGCAAGCTGACCCCGCTGTATCCGAACCAGCGGCTGCGCCTTGAGACCACCCAAGACCGGCTGACCACCCGGGTCATCGACCTGATCATGCCGATCGGCAAGGGCCAGCGTGCGCTGATCGTGTCGCCGCCCAAGGCCGGCAAGACCACGGTGCTGCAGGACATCGCGAACGCGATCACGCGCAACAACCCCGAATGCCACCTGATGGTGGTGCTGGTCGACGAGCGGCCCGAGGAAGTCACCGACATGCAACGCTCGGTGAAGGGCGAGGTCATCGCCTCGACGTTCGACCGTCCGCCGTCCGATCACACATCGGTCGCCGAGCTGGCTATCGAGCGCGCGAAGCGCCTCGTCGAGCAGGGCAAAGACGTGATCGTGCTGCTCGACTCGATCACCCGATTGGGCCGTGCGTACAACAATGCGTCGCCCGCGTCCGGCCGGATCCTGTCCGGCGGCGTCGACTCGACCGCGCTGTATCCGCCGAAGCGGTTCCTCGGCGCGGCCCGAAACATCGAAGAGGGTGGCTCGCTGACGATCATCGCGACCGCGATGGTGGAGACCGGCTCGACGGGCGACACCGTGATCTTCGAAGAGTTCAAGGGCACCGGCAACGCCGAGCTCAAGCTCGACCGCAAGATCGCCGAGCGCCGGGTGTTCCCGGCCGTCGACGTGCACCCGTCCGGCACCCGCAAAGACGAGTTGCTGCTGTCCCCGGACGAGTTCGCGATCGTGCACAAGCTACGCCGGGTGCTGTCGGGTTTGGACTCGCACCAAGCCATCGACCTGCTGATCTCGCAGCTGCGGAAGACCAAGAACAACTACGAGTTCCTGATGCAGGTGTCCAAGAACGCGCCTGGGCCGGTCAACGAAGAATTCGCCTCCTAACGGAGACGACGGAAAACGGCCGCCTTGCGGTGACGCAAGACGGCCGTTTCCTCTGCTGGCTAGTAGCCCTGGATGCCCACGATCGGGATCCATACTCCGAAGAGCCAGATTCCCCAGCCGTGGAAGCCGTCATCCCACACCGGGGTGGCGGTGTAGCCCCAGTAGTTGATCGGGTGCGGATCCACCCACGGCGGCGGGCCGGACCATTGCGCAGGTGGCGGTGGCCCCCAGAATCCCCACGGCGGCAGATCGTCGTCACGCCACCATTTGCCGGGACGGCCCCGCCACCAATCGGCGCTGCCGACCGTCCAGTCTCTGTTGCCCTTGTCCCAATTCCAGTTCTCACCGCGGTTGCGACCCGGCCCGGGCCAGCAGTCGTCGTCGTGACCACATTGACCCGGCTTGGCCGGCATCACCGGTGAGGCAGCCGCCACCGCGGCCCCCGCGCCGAGAGCACCGGCAGACAGCGCGCTGGTCAAAGTCACCGCTGCCAAAACCTTCTTCACCCTCATCTATCACTCCTATTGCGACCGGCGAACTTCGAATCGCCCCGACCGGTCCGAAGCTGGCACCTTTGTTGTCAAACTCTTCGACGGCCGCGCCGACAATCGGCCGCTGTGCCGAAGAGACGGGCGCCTCACCGCGCCATTGCCGTGAGACAGACCCACGACCCCCTAACGCATTCATCGGCCGAGGCCATCCGGCCGTTACCGCAGGAATCGTCGACGCCGGAATAGCGCCTGGCACCCAGGCGTTTCGCGTGAGTGGCGGTTGAGCTGGCATAATCGACCGTCGACACCTCGGTTCCGGTTCACGTCTGACAACTCACGTCTGACCAGGCGACCCGGGTCCACGATTGAAGAGGACACCATGAAATCGGGTATTCACCCTGACTACGTCGAGACCACTGTGCACTGTGGCTGCGGCAACACGTTCACCACGCGCAGCACCAAGAAGAGCGGACAGATCGTCGTCGAGGTCTGCTCTCAGTGCCACCCGTTCTACACCGGCAAGCAGAAGATCCTCGACAGCGGCGGCCGCGTGGCGCGGTTCGAGAAGCGTTACGGCAAGCGCAAGAACGCCTCCGCGCAATCGGCCGACGCCGACAAATAGCTGTTCGTCCGACGCCCGATCTGTCGCCCCTGAGCGCGGAACGGGCGTCGGCTCGCGTTCGGGAGAAGTTCAGAACCGGTCCGGGAGGTGACACAGGTGGCGCACACCAGCGCTGACACCGGCGCGCCCGCGATCGACGCGTTGCTGGCCGAGCATGCCGAACTCGAGCGTCGCCTGTCCGACCCTGAACTGCACGCCGACCCCGGTGCGGCCCGCAAGGCCGGACGCCGGTTCGCGCAGTTGGCGCCGATCGTTGCGACGTACCGCAAGCTGACCGTTGCGCGCGGCGACCTCGAAGCTGCGCGCGAGCTGGCCGCCGACGACGAGTCGTTCGCCGACGAGGTGGTGCAACTGCAAGCGCAGGTCGACGAACTCGACACCCAGCTGACCGACATGCTGGCCCCGCGCGATCCGCACGACCCCGACGACATTCTGCTCGAGGTCAAATCCGGTGAGGGCGGTGAAGAGTCCGCTCTGTTCGCCGCAGACCTCGCCCGCATGTACATCCGCTACGCCGAGCGCCACGGCTGGACCGTGACGGTCCTCGACCAGACGACGTCCGACCTCGGCGGCTACAAGGACGCGACGCTGGCCATCTCCAGCAAGGGTGATTCACCCGACGGAGTCTGGTCGCGGCTGAAGTTCGAGGGCGGCGTGCACCGTGTGCAACGGGTGCCAGTCACCGAATCCCAGGGCCGCGTGCACACCTCCGCCGCCGGGGTGCTGGTCTACCCGGAGCCCGAGGAAGTCGGTCAGGTGCAGATCGACGAGTCAGACCTGCGCATCGACGTCTACCGGTCCTCGGGCAAAGGCGGCCAGGGCGTCAATACGACCGACTCGGCCGTGCGGATCACCCACTTGCCCACCGGCATCGTCGTCACCTGCCAAAACGAGCGCTCCCAGTTGCAGAACAAGACCCGCGCGCTGCAGGTGCTGGCCGCCCGGCTGCAGGCGCTGGCCGAGGAGCAGGCCCTGGCCGACGCCTCCGCCGACCGGGCCAGCCAGATCCGCACGGTGGATCGAAGCGAGCGGATCCGCACCTACAACTTCCCGGAGAACCGGATCACCGATCACCGCATCGGGTACAAGGCGCACAACCTCGACCAGGTTCTCGACGGCGACCTCGACGCACTGTTCGACGCACTTGCCGCCGCCGACAAGCAGTCCCGCTTGCAGCAGGCATGATGGCGCGACTGCGACAGGCGATCGACGAGGCCACACGCAGGCTCACCGAGGCTGGAGTGGCCTCCGCGCGCGTCGAGGCCGAGGAACTTGCGGCGCACGTCGCGCGCACCACTCGCGGCCGGTTGCCACTGCTCGACACCGTCGCCGACGGGTTCTTCGAGTGCTACCGGCAAGCCGTCACTGCTCGCGCCAAGCGAATTCCGTTGCAGCACATCACCGGAACGGCGTCGTTCGGACCGCTGACACTGACGGTCGGTCCGGGCGTGTTCATCCCGCGACCCGAAACCGAAGCGCTTTTGGAATGGGCGATGGCGCAACAATTTTCGGATGCAAGCCCCGTGATCGTCGACGTGTGCACCGGCTCCGGGGCGCTTGCCGCAGCGCTCGCCCGTCACAGTCCGTCCGCCCGGGTGATCGGCGTCGACATCTCGGTCGACGCCTTGGGCTACGCGCGCCGCAACACGAGGGGGACGTCCGTCGAACTGCGTCGCGGCGACGTGCGGGATCCGCTGCTCTTCGACGATCTCGACGGCCGCGTCGATCTGCTCGTCGCGAACCCACCGTATCTGCCCGACGGCGTTGCGCTGGAACCCGAAGTGGCCGAACATGATCCGCCGCAGGCGCTGTTCGGTGGACCCGACGGGCTGTCGATCATCGAGGCCATTGTGGTGCTGGCCGGGCGATGGTTGCGCGAAGGCGCGCCGTTCGCGGTCGAGCACGACGACGCCGCGTCGACGGCCGTCGTCGCAATGCTGGAGGGCACCAATATGTTCGACGAGGTGACGCCTCGTCGGGACTTCGGCGGGAGACCGCGGTTTGTCACCGCACGCAGGAAGGCCGCGTCATGAGTCAGACGTTCGATTGCGCCGACGAGACGCAGCGCGCCGACGGTCTCGCCGCCGCCGCCAACGCGGTCAAGAGCGGTCGCCTGGTGGTGCTGCCCACCGACACGGTGTACGGCGTCGGCGCCGATGCGTTCGACCCCGCCGCGGTCGCTGCGTTGTTGGCGGCGAAGGGCCGCGGCCGCGACATGCCCGTGCCGGTGCTGGTTGGTTCCTGGCAGACCATCGACGGGTTGGCGTTCGCTGTACCCGACGCGGCGCGGGAGCTGATCCGCGCGTTCTGGCCGGGCGCGCTGAGCATCGTCGTGCAACAGGCGCCGTCCCTGCACTGGGATCTCGGCGAAGCCCGTGGCACCGTGATGGTTCGCATGCCGCTACACCCCGTCGCGATCGAGCTGCTGCGCGACGTCGGCCCGATGGCGGTGTCGAGCGCGAACATCTCCGGCCGGCCACCGGCGGTCACCGCTGAGGAAGCGCGGTCGCAACTCGGCGATTCGATCGAGGTGTACCTGGACGCGGGCCCCGCGGTGCAGCAGGCGGCGTCGACGATCGTCGACCTCACCGGACCGACTCCGCGCATCCTGCGCGAGGGGCCGGTGCGAGCGGACGAGATCGCCGACGTTCTGGGCATCGACGCCGCGACCCTTCAGAGGTGAGTCGGGTGGCGCGCTAGCGGATCGGTCTCAGCTTGGTGCAGTACGGTTTTCCGGTGATCACGGCAGCCGGCACCGTGCTCGCCCTCGCCGAGCGAGGCGCGGGTGTTCCGTTGCGGGAGCTGGCTCTTGTCGGACTGACCGCAGCGATCATCACGTATTTCTGCACCGACGGCGTCCGCATGCTCGCTACCCGGCTAGGTGCCGTTGCCTACCCGCGGGAACGTGACGTCCACGTCCAGCCGACGCCACGCATGGGCGGGCTGGCCATGTACATCGGCGTGCTGGCCGCCGTGCTGCTGGCTTCCCAGCTGCCTGCGCTCACCCGCGGGTTCGTGTACTCCTCGGGGATGCCCGCCGTCCTCGTGGCCGGCGGGATCATCATGGGCATCGGGCTGATCGACGACCGGTGGGGACTGGACGCGCTGACCAAGTTCGCCGGCCAGATCACCGCTGCCAGTGTGCTTGTCACGATGGGCGTGGCATGGAGCGTGCTCTACATCCCGCTCGGGGGAGTCGGCACGATCGTGCTGGACCAGGTGTCGTCGATCCTGCTGACGCTGGCGCTCACGGTCGCCATCGTCAACGCGATGAACTTCGTCGACGGGCTCGACGGATTGGCTGCCGGCCTCGGGCTCATCACGGCATTGGCCATCTGCGTCTTCTCTGTGGGATTGCTGCGCGACCACGGCGGCGACGTGTTGTTCTACCCGCCCGCGGTGATTTCCGTGGTGCTCGCCGGCGCATGCCTGGGGTTCTTGCCGCACAACTTTCACCGGGCGCGCATCTTTATGGGTGACTCCGGGTCGATGCTGATCGGGCTGATGCTGGCCGCTGCGTCCACCACGGCCGCGGGCCCCATCTCACAGAACGCCTACGGGGCCCGCGACGTGTTCGTTCTGCTGTCGCCGTTTCTGCTCGTGGTCGCGGTGATGTTCGTGCCGATGCTCGACCTGCTGCTGGCGATCGTGCGCCGCACCCGCGCCGGCCGCAGCGCGTTCAGCCCCGACAAGATGCACTTGCACCATCGTCTGCTGCAGATCGGCCACTCGCACCGGCGGGTCGTGCTACTGATCTACCTGTGGGTGGGGATCGTCGCGTTCGGCGCCGCGAGCACGATTTTCTTCGACCCGCGCTACACCGGCGGAGTCATGTTGGCGGCCATCGTCGTTGCGATCGTAGTGACGGTGATACCGCTTCTGCGGCGCGGCGACGAGCTGTACGACGACGAGTAGTAGGGGCCGGTTTTGGGCTTCCTACCATGTGGTACGGTGCTGGTAGAACCCGGAAGTACCACCGCGGGTTGCCGGCCCCCCGGGCCGTCGGAGCGGACTTCGATGACCCGAGAACGACCGACATAGGGAGAAGCCCCTTGGGTGATTCCAGCGCGCCCGTCGCCCTCCGATACGCTCGGCGGGTCCACTGGGAATCGTCCAGGCATCTGTCAGACACGCGGGATTGAGGTAGCAAGTGACGACGCCAGCGCAGAACGCGCCGTTGGTGTTTCCCTCCGTTGCGTTCCGCCCGCTCCGGCTGCTGTTGATCTGCCTTGCGCTGACCGCCGTGGCGGTGGCCGCGGCCGCGTCGCTGGATCACGCGTCGTTCGGAGTGTTCCTCGGGATCGGTCTGGCTCTGGGTTTGCTCAACGCTGTGCTGGTGCAGCGGTCGGTGGAGTCCGTCACCGCCGAAGCTCATCCGCTCAAGCGCAAGATGGCGCTCAATTCCGCCACCCGTCTTCTGGTCATCACGGTCATCGGTCTGGTCATCGCGTTCGTCTTCCGGCCCGCCGGCTTGGGTGTGGTGTTCGGGCTCGCCCTGTTCCAGGTGCTGCTGGTTTTGACGACGGCGTTGCCGGTCATGAAGGCACTTCGTAAAGAGGGCTCGCAAGCCGCAGGTGAAGGGAGGGACACGACGTCATGACCGAGGCCATCCTCGCCGAGGGGTCGATCGAAGTCGGTCACCACGAGACCGCCAAGTGGTTCGGCCTGACCGTCAACACCGACACCATCTTGGCCACCGCAGTGGCTGCGGTCATTGTGCTTGGTTTGGCGTTCTACCTGCGTGCCAAGGTCACGTCGTCCGGCGTGCCGAACGGGGTTCAGCTGTTCTTCGAAGCCATCACCGTTCAGATGCGCAACCAGATCGAGACCACGATCGGTCTGCGCATCGCACCGTTCGTGCTGCCGCTCGCAGTGACGCTGTTCGTCTTCATCCTGATCGCGAACTGGCTCTCGGTGCTGCCGGTTCAGTACTCCAAGGACGGCAAGCCGCACGAACTACTCGCTCCACCCGCCTCGGACATCAACTTCGTGTTGGCTTTGGCGCTGTTCGTGTTCATCTGTTACCACGCCGCCGGAATCTGGCGGCGCGGCATCCTCGGACACCCGGCCCGGCTGCTCAAGGGGCACGTCGTCTTCCTGGCTCCGATCAACCTCGTCGAGGAGCTCGCCAAGCCAATCTCGTTGTCCCTGCGACTTTTTGGCAACATCTTCGCGGGCGGCATCCTGGTCGCGCTGATCGCCTTGTTCCCGCCCTACATCATGTGGGCGCCGAACGCGATCTGGAAGAGTTTCGACTTGTTCGTCGGCGCTATTCAGGCGTTCATCTTCGCGCTGCTGACCATCCTGTACTTCAGCCAATCCATGGAACTCGAGGACGAGCACCATGACTAGGCGCCCGAACTTGTCCGCAAATCCTGGTGGAAGCGCCACCAGCTAATTAGGAGGATATGAATGGCTGCTCTAGATCCCACAGTCGCCGCCGGCGCTCTCATCGGCGGTGGGTTGATCATGGCCGGCGGCGCAATCGGCGCCGGTATCGGTGACGGCGTCGCCGGTAACGCACTGATCTCCGGCATCGCGCGGCAACCAGAGGCGCAGGGCCGGCTTTTCACACCGTTCTTCATCACGGTGGGTCTGGTCGAGGCGGCCTACTTCATCAACCTGGCGTTCATGGCCTTGTTCGTGTTCGCCACCCCGGTCAAGTAGTCCCCCGAAATGCGCGAGGGGACCATGACGTTGCTTGCGGCTGAGGAAGGCGGTCAGCAGAACTTCCTCGTACCGAACGGCACGTTTTTCGTCGTGCTGATCATCTTCTTGATCGTGCTCGGCGTCATCGGCACATTCGTCGTCCCGCCCATCATGCGGGTGCTGCACGAACGCGATGAGATGGTCACCCGAACCATGCGGGACAACCGCGAAGCGGACAAGCAGTTCGCCGCCGCCGACGACGACTACCGGGCCGCCATGGCGGAGGCCCGCCGGGAGGCGTCGGGAATCCGCGATGAGGCACGTGCAGAAGGCCGCAGGATCCTCGAAGACATGAAGGCGCGCGTCTCCGAAGAGTCGGCATCGGCGCTGCAGAAGGCCAGCGAGGAACTCAAGGCGCAGGCCGACGCAATCTCTGCCGATCTTCGATCCTCGATGGAAAGTCTCGCGGCGACGTTGGCCAGCCGCGTACTCGGGGTCGACGTCGGTACCGAAGCATCCGCGAAGGCCAGGCGGTAGACATGTCGACCTTCATCGGGCAGCTGATCGGCTTCGCCGTCATCGCATTTTTGTTGTGGCGCTACGTCATTCCACCGGTGCGCCGGCTCATGACCGACCGCCAGGAGGCAGTGCGCAAGCAACTGGAAGACAGTGCCGCAGCCGAAAAGCGCCTCCAGGAAGCCAAGCAGGCGCACGACAGGGCTTTACAGGAGGCCGAAGAAGAAGCCAAGCGGGTGATCGAAGACGCCCGCGCGGACGCGAAGAGCATCGCCGAACAGCTGCGCGCACAAGCCGACGCCGAGGTGGAGCGCGTCAAAGTGCAAGGCCAGCAACACGTTCAGCTGCTCCGGGCTCAGTTCATCCGGCAGTTGCGCCAAGATCTCGGCGCCGAGGCCGTGGCGAGGGCCGACGAACTCGTGCGCGAGCATGTCTCCGATGCGGACGCCAGGTCGGCCACCGTCGACCGGTTCCTGGACGAGCTGGACGCGATGGCGCCGTCGAGCATCAGCATCGACGACCCCGCGACGGCCAAGCTGCGCTCCGGCAGCCGTGAAGCGCTCAACTCCTTGCTCGAGCGTTTCGACGAGGTGACCGGCGACTTGGACGAGTCGCAATTGGCAGACTTGGCCGGCGATTTGGCTGCGGTGACAAAACTTTTGAACCGCGAGGCGATCCTGACCAGGCATCTGGCCGACCCGTCGAGTGATCCCGAACCCAAAGTGCGGCTGCTCGAGTCGGTGCTGCGAGGCAAAGTCGATGACGCCGCGCTGCAGATCCTCGGCGCGGCAGTCTCCGGACGCTGGTCGTCGGATGCGAATCTGGTGGACGGAGTCGAGCACGTCGCACGGTTGGCGCTTTTGGTCAGCGCCGAGCGCGGCGGTCACGCCGACGAGGTCGAAGAGCAACTCTTCTGGTTCGGCCGCATTCTCGACGCCGAGCCGCAATTGGAGACCCTGCTCAGCGATTACACCCGCCCAGCCGACGGGCGAGTCGGGCTGCTCAAAGACGTGCTCGGCCGTGGCCGTGACGTGAACCCCACCACCGCGGCCCTGTTGGAACAGACGGTGGACCTGCTGCGCGGAGGCCGCGCCGACGAAGCCGTTGCCGCGCTGGCGCAGATGGCGGTTGCCCGACATGGCGAAGTCGTGGCGCATATCAAGGCCGCGGCCGAACTCAGCGACGCCCAGCGCGAGCGCCTGACACAGGTGCTCAGCCGTATCTACGGGCATCCCGTCTCCGTGCAGCTGGAGGTCGATCCGCAGCTGCTCGGGGGTCTGGCGGTGTCCATCGGCAACGAGGTGATCGACGGGACGTTGTCGTCGCGGCTCGCCGCAGCCCGCAATCGACTGCCGGACTGAATTCGAATGACAGCAACAGACATACGTACACAAAGACGACAAGCCACCACGAGCGCTTGCGCGAAGAGGAGAACCTGATGGCAGAGTTGACGATTTCGCCCGACGACATCCAGGGTGCAATCGAGGAGTACGTCTCCAGCTTCACCGCGGAAACGGCGCGCGAGGAGGTCGGCACGGTCATCGACGCCGGCGACGGCATCGCGCACGTCGAGGGTCTGCCGTCGGTGATGACGCAGGAGCTGCTCGAGTTCGAAGGCGGCGTCCTCGGGGTTGCGTTGAACCTCGACGAGCATGAGATCGGCGCGGTCATCCTCGGCGACTTCGAGAAGATCCAAGAGGGTCAGCAGGTCAAGCGCACCGGTGAGGTGCTGTCGGTCCCGGTCGGCGACGGCTTCCTGGGCCGGGTGATCAACCCGCTCGGCCAGCCGATCGACGGGCGCGGCGACATCGAGTCCGACGAGCGCCGGGCCTTGGAGCTGCAGGCTCCGTCGGTCGTGCAGCGCCAGAGCGTCAAGGAGCCGCTGCAGACGGGCATCAAGGCCATCGACTCGATGACCCCGATCGGCCGCGGCCAGCGCCAGCTGATCATCGGCGACCGCAAGACCGGTAAGACCGCGATCTGCGTCGACACCATCCTCAACCAGCGTCAGAACTGGGAGACCGGTGACGAGAAGCAGCAGGTCCGTTGCGTATACGTCGCGATCGGCCAGAAGGGCACCACGATCGCCAGCGTCCACAATGCGCTCGAAGAGGGCGGCGCGATGGACTACACGACCATCGTCGCGGCGCCGGCATCCGAGTCGGCGGGCTTCAAATGGCTTGCGCCGTACACCGGTTCGGCGATCGGCCAGCACTGGATGTACCAGGGCAAGCATGTGCTGATCGTGTTCGACGACCTGTCGAAGCAGGCCGAGGCCTATCGCGCGATCTCGCTGCTGTTGCGCCGTCCGCCGGGGCGCGAAGCTTAT
The DNA here is from genome assembly GCF_059812855.1 of Mycobacterium sp. NGS35. Taxonomy (NCBI): domain Bacteria; kingdom Bacillati; phylum Actinomycetota; class Actinomycetes; order Mycobacteriales; family Mycobacteriaceae; genus Mycobacterium; species Mycobacterium sp. NGS35. Next base: position 6,245 of record NZ_JCALDL010000007.1, on the reverse strand, counting down.
CCCGGCGACGTGTTCTACCTGCACTCCCGGCTGCTGGAACGGTGCGCGAAGCTCTCCGACGAGATGGGTGGCGGGTCGCTGACGGGCCTGCCGATCATCGAGACCAAGGCCAACGACATCTCGGCCTACATCCCCACCAACGTCATCTCGATCACCGACGGCCAGTGCTTCCTGGAGAGCGACCTGTTCAATCAGGGTGTGCGCCCGGCGATCAACGTCGGCGTCTCGGTGTCGCGCGTCGGTGGTGCCGCGCAGATCAAGGCGATGAAGGATGTCGCCGGCTCGCTACGGCTGGATCTGTCGCAGTACCGCGAGCTGGAGTCCTTCGCGGCGTTCGCGTCTGACCTGGACGAGAACACCAAAAAGCAGCTCGACCGCGGTGAGCGACTGGTCGAACTGCTCAAGCAGCCGCAGCATCATCCGATGCCAGTGGAAGAGCAAGTGGTCGCGATCTTCCTTGGGACACAAGGACATTTGGACTCGGTGCCGGTGGCCGACGTCGGGCGCTTCGAAACCGAGTTCCTCGACCACCTGCGCGGCGATCAGGACGGGATTCTCAAGGAGATTCGCGAATCGAAGGCGATGTCCGACGACATCAGCAAGAAGCTCGAAGAAGCCGTCAATCAATTCAAGAAGGGCTTCTCGACGTCGGATGGCAGTTCGATCGTGCCCGACGAACACGTCGAAGCGATGGACGAGTCCGAGGAACAAAAGGAATCGGTGAAGGTGCGCAAGCCGGCTCCGCCGCAGAAGAAGAGCTAGGTAGATGGCTGCCACACTTCGCGAACTTCGCGGCCGGATCCGCTCGGCCGGGTCGATCAAGAAGATCACCAAGGCTCAGGAGATGATCGCGACGTCGCGCATCGCCAAAGCGCAGGCGCGCGTCGAGGCGGCCCGGCCGTACAACGCCGAGATCACCACCATGCTGACGAACCTCGCCGACGAATCGGCATTGGATCATCCTCTGCTGGTCGAGCGGGAGAATCCGCGGCGCGCAGGCGTGTTGGTGGTGTCCTCGGACCGCGGTCTGTGCGGCGCGTACAACGCCAACGTCTTCCGGCGGTCAGAGGAGTTGTTCGCGCTTCTCCGAGAGGAGGGCAAGACTCCGGTTCTCTATGTAGTCGGCCGGAAGGCATTGAGCTACTACAGCTTCCGCAACTGGGACATCAAGGAGTCGTGGACCGGTTTCTCGGAGAAGCCGGATTACGAGAACGCCAAGGAAATCGCGTCGACGTTGGTTGACGCGTTCAACGCCGGCGCAGACGACGAGGGCGACGAACCGGGACCCGACAACGTTCTCGGTGTCGACGAATTGCACCTCGTGTTCACCGAATTCAAGACCATGATGTCGCAGGAGGCGGTCGCTTACCGCATCGCCCCGATGGTCGTGGAGTACACGGAGGAAGAGTCGGGACCGCGGACACTGTTCTCGTTCGAGCCTGACGCCGAGACGTTGTTCGACGCACTGTTGCCGCGCTACGTCACCACCCGCATTTTCGCGGCCCTCCTCGAGTCGGCGGCCTCGGAGTCGGCGTCGCGGCGGCGTGCGATGAAGTCGGCCAGCGACAATGCCGACGACCTCATCAGGGACCTGACGTTGCAGGCCAACCGCGAGCGGCAAGCACAGATCACCCAGGAAATCAGTGAAATCGTAGGCGGCGCAAACGCTTTGGCGGATGCCGCGCAATAGGACCCATTAGGAAAGCGGAGAACCCATGACTGCAACCGCAGAGCGCGACACAGAAAAGAAGGACAAGAAGGACACCAACGGCCGGGTGGTGCGGGTAGCCGGGCCGGTGGTGGACGTCGAGTTTCCGCGCGGCGCCGTGCCGGAGTTGTTCAACGCGCTGCACGCCGAGATCACCTTCGAGGATTTGGCGAAGAAGCTGACGCTGGAGGTGGAACAGCACCTCGGCGACAACCTGGTCCGCTGCATTTCCCTGCAGCCCACCGACGGCCTCGTCCGAGGGGTGGAAGTGATCAACACCGGCGCATCGATCGCGGTGCCGGTGGGCGACGGCACCAAGGGGCACGTCTGGAACGCCCTGGGCGACTGCCTCGACGACACGGAGTACGGCAAGGACCTGGACCGCTGGCCGATCCACCGCAAGCCGCCGAAGTTCGATGAACTCGAGCCCCGTACCGAGATGCTCGAAACGGGCCTGAAAGTCATCGACCTGCTCACGCCCTATGTCCGCGGCGGCAAGATCGCTTTGTTCGGCGGCGCCGGCGTCGGTAAGACGGTGCTGATCCAGGAGATGATCAACCGCATCGCGCGGAATTTCGGTGGCACATCGGTGTTCGCCGGCGTGGGCGAGCGCACGCGCGAGGGCAACGACCTGTGGGTCGAACTCGGTGAAGCCAATGTGCTCAAGGACACCGCGCTGGTGTTCGGGCAGATGGACGAACCGCCCGGCACTCGTATGCGCGTGGCGTTGTCGGCACTGACTATGGCCGAGTACTTCCGCGACGAGCAGGAACAGGACGTGTTGTTGTTCATCGACAACATCTTCCGGTTCACGCAGGCCGGTTCGGAGGTCTCGACGCTGCTGGGTCGTATGCCGTCAGCGGTCGGTTACCAGCCGACACTGGCCGACGAGATGGGTGAGCTGCAGGAGCGGATCACCTCGACGCGTGGCCGCTCGATCACCTCGATGCAGGCGGTGTACGTGCCGGCCGACGACTACACCGACCCCGCGCCCGCCACGACGTTCGCCCACCTCGACGCCACCACGGAGCTCAGCCGGGATGTGTTCTCGAAGGGCATTTTCCCCGCGGTCGATCCGCTTGCGTCCAGCTCGACGATTCTCGACGCGAACATCGTCGGTGACGAGCACTATGCCGTGGCGCAGGAAGTGATCCGAATCCTGCAGCGCTACAAGGACCTTCAGGACATCATCGCGATTCTCGGTATCGACGAGCTGTCCGAGGAAGACAAGCAGCTGGTGAACCGGGCACGTCGGATCGAGCGGTTCCTGTCGCAGAACATGATGGCCGCCGAGCAATTCACCGGCAAACCAGGTTCGACGGTTCCTCTCAAGGAGACCATCGATGCGTTCGACCGGCTGACCAAGGGCGAATTCGACCACCTGCCCGAGCAGGCGTTCTTCCTCATCGGTGGCCTCGAGGACCTCGAGCAGAAGGCGGAGAGCCTGGGCGTCAAGCTCGACGAGTCCAAGGACGACGGTGCGCCGACCAAGTCCGGCAAGGGCGAGGACGGAAGCGATTCCGGCAAGGACGATTCCGGCGACGAGGGCGACGGCGACAAGAATGACGAGTAGGCGCTGACATGGCCGACATGGATGTCAGTATCGTCGCGGTGGAGCGCGAGATCTGGTCGGGCAAGGGCACTTTCGTGTTCACCCGGACCACGACCGGCGAGATCGGAATCATGCCGCGGCACATCCCGTTGGTGGCGCAGCTCGTCGATGACGCGATGGTGCGCGTGGAGCGCGACGGCGAAGACGACCTCCGCATCGCGGTCGACGGTGGCTTCATGTCCGTGACGGACGACGGCGTCATCATCCTGGCCGAGTCGGCGGAGTTCGACTCGGAGATCAATGCCGACCAAGCCCGAAGCGACGCAGACTCCGACGATCCCAGTGTCGCCGCGCGTGGGCGCGCGAGACTGCGGGCGCTCGGCGAAATCGACTAGGAGCCGCCGCCGGTGAGCGCGTCGATGGCAATCATGGTCGCGCTCGTTGCCATGTTGCTGCTTGCCGTTCTCGCGCTGACGTACCGGCTGTGGAAACTTCGCCAGGGCGGGACCGCCGCGATTCTGCGCGACATTCCCGCTGTCGGCGGCCACGGCTGGCGACACGGTGTCATTCGATACCGCGGCGGCGAGGCGGGCTTCTACAGGTTGTCCAGTCTGCGGTTGTGGCCGGACCGCCGGCTCAGCCGCCGTGGCATCGAGATCGTGTCGCGTCGGGCCCCCCGCGATGACGAATTCGACATCATGACCGCCGAGACCGCGGTGTTGGAGTTGCGCGATACCGCCCAGGATCGGCGGCGCGGTTACGAAGTGGCGCTCGATCGGGGCGCTCTCACCGCGTTCCTGTCGTGGCTCGAGTCGAGGCCTTCGCCCCGCGCACAACGGCGGTCCGTGTAATCTATTGCGGCTCTTGACCGCCCGGCTGCCACAGCACATCCCCGTCGGGGTTGGCGATCCGGGACAGGATGAACAGGAGATCGGAGAGCCGGTTGAGGTATTTCGCCGGCAGGACGCTCATGGTGTCGGAATGTTGTTGTAGCGCAGCCCAAGCCGATCGCTCAGCGCGCCGCGTGACCGTGCGTGCCACATGCAGGAGGGCTGACAGTGCCGAGCCGCCCGGAAGGATGAACGAATTGAGCGCCGGAAGCGACTCGTTGTAGTGGTCGCACCAGCTTTCGAGCCGTTGAATGTACGCCTCGGTGATCCGCAGGGGTGGGTATTTCGGGTTCTCTTCCACGGGCGTCGACAAGTCCGCCCCCGCGTCGAACAGGTCGTTTTGTATCTGGCGCAACACCTGCGCGAGTTGCTCATCCGGCGAACCCAACGCAATCGCTGCTCCGATCGCCGCGTTCGCTTCGTCGCAGTCCGCGTAAGCCACCAGCCGCGGGTCGTTCTTGCTCACCCGCGAAAAGTCGCTCAAGCCGGTGGTGCCGTCGTCACCGGTTCGCGTATAGATCCGAGTCAGGTGAACTGCCATGGCCAAACCGTACCCGCCAGACGGACGCCAGATGTGTGCGCTCCTTGCGTCCACTCGGCTGGCGCGCTGTCTACACTAACCCGCGTGAGCGAGCGCTTTGTGGTGACCGGCGGCAACCGGTTATCGGGGGAAGTGGCCGTCACCGGCGCCAAAAACAGCGTGCTCAAGCTGATGGCTGCAGCTCTTTTGGCCGAAGGCACCAGCACGATCACCAACTGCCCCGACATTCTCGATGTTCCCTTGATGGCAGAGGTGCTGCGGGGCTTGGGCGCGACCGTGGAGCTCGACGGCTCCGTGGTTCGTGTGACGTCTCCCGACGAACTCAAGTACGACGCCGATTTCGCTGCGGTCCGCCAATTTCGCGCCTCGGTGTGCGTGCTGGGACCACTGGTCGGACGATGCAAGAAAGCGCGAGTCGCGCTGCCGGGCGGCGATGCGATCGGCTCTCGGCCACTTGACATGCACCAAGCCGGATTACGGCAACTCGGGGCCAATTGCAACATCGAACACGGCTGTGTGGTGGCCTCGGCAGAACACCTGCACGGGGCCGAGATCCAGCTCGAGTTCCCGTCCGTCGGTGCCACCGAAAACATCTTGATGGCGGCGGTGCTCGCCGAAGGCGTGACGACGATCCACAACGCGGCCCGTGAGCCGGACGTCGTCGACCTCTGCACGATGCTCAGCCAGATGGGCGCCGACATCGAAGGCGCGGGCACGTCGACGTTGACGATCACCGGTGTCGACCGTCTCTATCCCACCGAGCACCGCGTGATCGGTGACCGGATCGTGGCGGCCACCTGGGGGATCGCGGCGGCGATGACACGCGGCGACATCTCGGTTACCGGTGTCGATCCCGCACATCTTCAACTGGTGTTGCACAAGCTGCATGCGGCCGGAGCCACAGTGACCCAGCATGACAACGGATTTCGCGTGGTGCAGTATGAGCGGCCGAAGGCCATCAACGTGGCGACACTGCCGTTCCCCGGGTTCCCCACCGATCTGCAGCCGCTGGCCATCGGCTTGGCGGCGATCGCGGACGGCACGTCGATGATCACCGAGAACGTCTTCGAGGCGCGCTTCCGGTTCGTGGAAGAGATGATCCGGCTCGGCGCCGACGCGCGCACGGACGGCCACCACGCTGTCGTGCGCGGCATCCCGCAACTGTCCAGTGCGCCGGTCTGGGCATCGGACATCCGGGCCGGCGCCGGGTTGGTGCTGGCCGGCCTGGTGGCCGACGGAGACACCGAGGTTCACGACGTCTTCCACATCGACCGCGGGTATCCGCTGTTCGTCGAGAACCTCAAGAGCCTCGGTGCCGAGATCGAGCGGGTCTCGTAACAGACACGAGTCGATGGCCGGCCGACTGTGCTCGGACGGGTGAGCAGCGGTAGACTCGGTGACCGGCAGACCGTCGCGCGTTCAGCCAGCGGTTTGACCAGCTCTGCGAAACTGAGTACAGTGGCAGGGTTGCCTGTTGAACGGGTGTGTTGTTTGAGAACTCAATAGTGTGTTTGGTGGTTTTTGTTTGTTGTTTTTGTTTTGCCATGCCTGCGC